>NZ_PCOT01000031.1 GCF_002979415.1 Microbacterium sp. MYb72
CGGGCGCGGCCTGCGACCGGGGCGCTAAGGGCCTGAGGGCCTGAGGGCCGAGTGCCGGAGAGCTGAGGGCCGAGGGCTGAGGGCTGAGGGCTGAGTGTTGGAGGGGCGATGCGGCGTCGGATGCACGGTCAGTGGAGGCGCGCGGAAGGGGGTGTCGCTATGTCGGAGGCCCCGCGTACCTTGGTCGCAGGCGGGAGATGCCCGCGATGGAGGGTGTGTGCGATGACCTGGAAGATCGAGCTCATCTTCGTGCCGGTGACCGATGTCGACCGCGCGAAGGACTTCTACACGAAGATCGGCTTCAATCCCGACCACGATCAGGTGCCCTACGAGGGGCTTCGGTTCGTGCAGATGACCCCTCCGGGGTCGGCCTGCTCGATCGCCTTCGGCACCGGTCTCGACATCCCGCTCGAGCCGGGGCAGCAGAAGACGATCCAGGTGGTCGTCCCGAACGCCGACGAGGCGAAGGCGCAGCTAGAAGCCGTCGGCGTCGCGACGCGCGGCGTCGAAGACCTCGGCTGGGGTCGCTTCGTCTGGTTCGACGACCCCGACGGCAACACGTGGACCCTGCAGGAGCTGCCCGACTACGCGGCGGCGAACCAGCAGGCCTGAGCGCAGCCGCGGCGGCCCGATGCGGTTCGTCCCCTGTTGAAGGGGTGTTCGAACCGGTTGACCTCTGCGGTCCAGTGAGCAGTTCCGGACTGCAGAGGTCATCCGACCGACTCAGCCGAGGCTCGACCTCAGTCGAGGGCCGATTCAGTCGATGATGGATCGAAGCCGAGGCTCGACCTCAGTCGAAGGCCGACCTCAGTCGAGGATGGAGCTCAGTCGAGGACCGATCGCGGCCGAGGACCGATTCAGTCGAGGACTGACTCAGTCGGGGACTGACTCAGCCGAGGACCGACTCAACCGAGGACCGACTCAACCGCGCGTCGATCTCAGTCGAGAATTGACTCGAGCAGCTCGGACTCATCGGAGTGGATCATCTGCATGAAGGGCAGGAGCACGGTCACGGCGAAGAGCGTGGAGGCCGGGTCCGCGATCATGCCCTCCGGATCTGCGTCGATCGTGACCGTTCCGCTCAGGTCGTCGATGTTCCAGCGTGCGGCGAGGGCGCCATCGACCTTGACCTCGACCGAGTCGTCCCAGTCCTGTCGGGCGAGGTAGTCGCGGCCGTCGATCCTTCCGTCCACCGCGAAGTAGAGCAGGTTCTCGCCGAGCCGGTCGCTCAGCCGGTCCTCGCGATCGTCTCGGCGCACCAGGTAGTCAGGACGTACGAGCCGCTTGAGCCAGGACCGGCTGAAGCTGCCGATCCCCACTGTCGTCGGCGTCGCGCCCTCCGGCTCGAAACAGAACGTCCCTGCCGTCTCGGCTCCGTTGATCGTGCCTCGGCTGATCGTCCCGACGAGGGCGCCGGTCTCCGTGCGGACCTCGATCGCCTTCATCGTGGTGATGAGCGTGCTCAGGACGCTGGGGCGGAACACGTAGCGCATGCTTCATCTCACCATGCGGACCGCGACCTGCGTCGGCGACCTCGGGAGTTCACGGATGATCACCATGCGGAACGCGACCTGAGTCGGCGACCTCAGGAGTTTACGCGGATGATCTCCTGCTGGTACGGCGCGATGACGTCGCCCGAGATCCGCAGGTCGAGGAGCAGGAAGCGGCGGCTGGCCGCATCCTCCCGCGCCCACTCGCCGAGACGGTCGAGGTCGGCGAGGGTGCGCACCACGACGCCCTCGGCGCCGACGGCCGCGCCGAACGCCGCGAAGTCGACCTCCGGGATGCGCATCGGCCCCTCGGCGAGGCCCTTCAGCCCGTAGAGGTTCACCTCGGCGCCGTAGGCGGCATCGTTCCAGATCACGGCGATGCCCCGTCCGGCCGCCGCGCGCACAGCGGACTCGAGGTCGGCGATCGCCATGAGGCCACCGCCGTCACCGCTCGTGAGCACGACGGTCGACTCCCGGCGCGCGAGCGCGGCGCCGACGACGCTCGGCCAGCCCTGACCGATCGACTGGAAGGCGGTGCCGACCATCATCATGCGGTCGGGAGCAGCGACAGGCCAGTACATGTTCGCCCATCCGATGAAGTGGCCGCCGTCGGACACGACCACGCGGTCCTCCGGCAGCAGCTCGGCGATGCGTCGTGCCGCCGAGCGGGGGTCGAGCCGTCCGTCCGGGGCGAGGTCGTCGCCGGTCTCGTATGCGCGCGAGCCGGCCACGTCGACCGTCTCCCGCCAGGGACGGGCGGGCACGACACTAGGCACGGCTTCGGATGCGGCGCTGGGCACGGCTTCGGATGTGACACCGAGCTCGGCATCGGGCGCGGCTTCGGATGCAACACCGGGCATGGCTTCGGATGTCGGCACTGACACGCCGCGCGCATCGAGGGCTCGCCCGGCGTGTCCTGCCTCTGCTCCGACGCTGTGCTCGGCAGGCACGGCGGCCTCTTCTCCGACGCTGTGCCCGGCAGGCCCGGCAGGCCCGGCGGCCTCTTCTCCGACGCTGTGCCCGGCAGACGTGGCGGATGCCGCGGCCACGCGCGTCACGAGCTCCTCCGCCGCGACGCGGGCGTCGGCCCGCACGAAGCCGCCGACGTGCGGGTGGGTGGCCGCGGGGGCGGTGTCGATCTGGAAGACGCGGGTTCCGGGCGCGAACAGCTCGCCGAAGCGCATCGTGAACTGGTTCAGCGACGCGCCGAAGACCACGGCGACGTCGGCGGTGCGGACGAGCTCCATGGCTCCGTCGGCGCCGAAGCCGCCGGTCACGCCCAGGTCGTACTGCGTCTCGGGGAAGACGCCGCGGCCGAGCGCCGACGAGGCGGTCAGCGCTCCGGTGAGGGCGGCGAGCTCGCCGAGCGCTGAACCGGCGCCGGCCAGCCAGGCGCCGCGCCCCGCGAGCAGGAACGGGCGCTCGGCGCCGCGCAGGGCGTGCGCGATCTCATCGAGCATCCCCTCGGCGAACTCACCGCGCGGAGCGAGCGGCGCGGGGATGCGCGGAGACGGTGCCGGCGGCACATCGCCGGCCTCGAGGGCGGCGACGTCGTAGGGGATCGCGAGCACCACGGGCACGCGGTAGGTCAGGGCGTGCTCGATCGCGATGACGGTGGTGGCGGCGGCATCCGCCCGTCCGACCGTATAGGTGCGGGCGCCAACGGCAGAGGCGAGCGCGATCTGGTCGACGTCCCACGGACGAGGGCCGGAGGTGGGCTCGTCGCCGACGACGAGCACGAGCGGCACGTGCGCCTGCACGGCCTCAGCCAGAGCGGTCAGCGTGTTGGTGAAGCCGGCGCCGTACGTCGAGGTGCCGGCGGCGATGCGCCCCGAGGCGCGGAAGTGCGCGTCGGCGGCCACGACGGCGCCCTGCTCGTGGCGGACGGCTGTGAAGACGGCATCCGTCTGGGTCTCGATGGCGTCGAGGAAGTAGGCGTTGCCGTTGCCCATCACGCCGAAGACGGCGTCGATGTGCTGGGCGAGGGTGAGGGCGACGTGCGCGGAGACGGTGGGCATGCGAAAGCCTTTCGAGACAGGGACGGAGGATGCTGTTCCGTATGTGTCTCGCCCCCGCTGCGATGCGGGGTGCTTCGTGCCTCTTTTTCAGGCACCGGCCTCGTCAGAGCCGGACCCGTCGATTCTAGCGCGAGAGGGCCCGACTCGGCGCCGTCTCGCGACCGTAACATCGCGGAAACCGCGACGCGGAAGCATGCGGTCATGGAGTCGCTGTTCAACGGATACACCTCACGACGGAGCGCGGTGCGGACCGGGCCTGGACCCTGGGACGAGATGTTCCCGGCTGCGCCGGACGGAGAGGTGCGCGGCCCCTATCGGGATCTGTACCCGGCTCTGGCCGGTATGGATGACAACGAGCTGCGGGCCCGCACGGATGCGCTCGCCAGCAGCTACCTCGCCCAGGGCGTGACCTTCGACTTCGCGGGGGAGGAACGCCCGTTCCCGCTCGACGTGGTGCCGCGCGTGGTCGCGGCGGACGACTGGCTCTACGTCGAATCCGGTGTGAAGCAGCGGGTCAGGGCGCTGGAGGCGTTCCTCGCCGACGTCTACGGCCCGCAGCTCGCCGTGCAGGACGGGGTCATCCCGGCATCCCTCATCAGCTCCTCCTCGCACTTCCACCGTCAGGCGGCGGGCATCGTCGGGGCGAACGGCGTGCGCATCCACGTCGCCGGGATCGACGTCATCCGCGATGAGGCCGGGGCGTGGAGGGTGCTCGAGGACAACGTCCGCGTGCCGAGCGGCGTCAGCTACGTCCTCGCGAACCGGCGGGTCATGGCGCAGACCCTGCCCGAGCTGTTCACCAGCCTCCGCGTGCGGCCCGTCGTCGACTACCCGGGGCGCCTGCTGCAGGCGCTGCGTGCGGCCGCGCCCGAGGGCGTCGATCACCCGAACGTCGTGGTGCTGACCCCGGGAGTGCACAACTCGGCCTACTACGAGCACACCCTTCTCGCGCGGATGATGGGCGTCGAGCTCGTCGAGGGGCGTGACCTCTTCTGCTCTGGCGGACGGGTCTGGATGCACACGACCGCAGGCCCCACGCGTGTCGACGTGATCTACCGACGCGTGGATGACGAGTATCTCGATCCGCAGCACTTCCGCCCCGATTCGGTGCTCGGCGCCCCGGGGCTCATGCTGGCGTCGCGGCTCGGCACCGTCACCATCGCGAACGCGGTGGGCAACGGCGTCGCCGACGACAAGCTCGTCTACACGTACGTCCCGGCCCTGATCCGGTACTACCTGGGTGAGGACCCCATCATCCCCAACGTCGACACCTGGCGGCTGGAGGAGCCCGCCGCTCTGGAGGAGGTGCTGGATCGGCTCGACGAGCTCGTGGTGAAGCCGGTCGACGGGTCAGGGGGCAAGGGGCTCGTCGTCGGGCCTGATGCCTCCCGCGCCACGCTGGAGGAGCTGCGCCGCACCCTCCTCGCGGACCCCCGCGGGTGGATCGCTCAGCCGGTGGTGCAGCTCTCCACGATCCCGACGCTCGTCGAAGACGGGTTCCGTCCGCGGCACGTCGATCTGCGCCCCTTCGCGGTGAACGACGGCGACGATGTGTGGGTGCTCCCCGGCGGACTGACGAGGGTCGCCCTGCCGGAGGGGCAGCTCGTGGTGAACTCCAGTCAGGGCGGCGGCTCCAAGGACACGTGGGTGCTCGACCCCTCGCTGTTCACCGGGCCGACGACGCTCGCCGGGGCACCGGACCCGGCATCCGACGAGGTCTCGCTCGCCACCGGAGCGATCGCCGTGGTCGCGCCTCCCCGCGAGGACCCGCACCCTCCGTTCCTCTCGTCCCCGCAGGACGAGGACGTCGAGGCGCGGCACCACCAGCAGCAGCAGCAACAACAACAGCAACAGCAGGGAGGTGCGTCGTGCTGAGCCGCATCGCCGAGGCGCTGTTCTGGATCGGCCGCTACGTCGAGCGCGCCGACGGCACCGCCCGCATCCTGGACGTGCACCTGCAGCTGCTGCTGGAGGATCCCTGGGTCGAGGAAGACACGGCGTGCCGTGCGCTCCTGTCGGTCATGGGCACCAGCGCCGAGCCGGACGTCGTGCTGAGCCGCGACGACGTCGTGCGCCTGCTCGCCCTCGACAGGGAGCACACCGCATCCATCGCGCACTCGATCGCCTCCGCTCGGGAGAACGCGCGGCGCGCCAGGGAGATCATCTCCACCGACCTGTGGGAGACGCTCAACGAGTCCAACGCGCGGATGCCGCGGCGCATCGCCTCCGACAAGACCCACCCGTTCTTCCGCTGGGTGCGCGACCGCTCCGCCCTCGCGTTCGGGGTGGTGGACTCCTCGACCAGCCGCGACGAGGCCTGGCACTTCTTCGTGCTCGGACGGTCGATCGAACGCGCCGACATGACCGCACGGCTCCTCGCCACCCGGTCGCTCACGGACGCCGCCGGACCCAGCTGGACGACCCTGCTGCGCAGCTGCGGGGCGTACGAGGCGCACCTCCGGAGTCACAGGGCGATGCCGACCGCGGCGTCCGCCCTCGAGTTCCTGCTGGTGGATCGGCTGTTCCCTCGTTCGGTGCTGTCGAGCATCCTGCAGGCCGAGGACTGTCTGCGCGGCATCGACCCGGCCGGCGCGTTCGGAGCACCCGACCGCGCGCACCGCGTGCTCGGACGGATGCGGTCGGAGCTGGAGTACCGGCCGATCGGCGACATCGTGCATCGCCTGTCGGAGAGCATGGAAGAGGTGCAGGTGGGGATGTCGATGGCGAGCGACGCGATCAGGGAGCGCTACTTCCCGTCGATCGCGATGCCGGTGTGGATCGGAGAAGCGCTGTGAGCCGGCTGCGGATCGTGCACAGGACCGGGTTCCGTTACGAGAAGCCGGCCACCGCGTCGTACAACGAGGCGCGGATGCTCCCGCATTCGCGCGACGGGCAGTTCGTGCTGCAGGCGAACCTGGAGATCACGCCGACCGCCACCCAGCACTCCTACGCGGACTACTGGGACACGAGGGTCTCCACGTTCGAGGTGCTCACGCCTCACCAGCTGCTGTCGGTCACTGCGACGAGCGTGGTAGACGTGCGGCCCGCTCCGGCTGCGGCGGCCTCGATCGACTGGGACGAGCTGTCCGCCCGCATCCCGCTGTCGCTCGCGCTCGCCGAGTGCGTGGCGCAGACGCCGGCGACCGAACCCGATGACGAGATGCGCGACCTGGCCCTGCGCATCGAGGCGGAGGGCGGCGACGTCGACGAGACGGCCTTCGAGATCTGCCGGACGGTCGGGGAGGCGATGGAGTACCGGCGAGGGGTGACCGGGGTGACCTCCACGGCGCGCGACGCCTGGCCGACGCGTTCGGGGGTGTGCCAGGACATCGCCCACGTCGCACTCGGGGTGCTGCGAGCGGCCGGCATCCCCGCGCGGTACGTGTCCGGGTACCTGCACCCCGACCCCTCAGCGGGGATCGGGCAGCCGGTGATCGGCGAGTCGCACGCCTGGGTGGAGTGGTACTCGGGACGGTGGCGCGGATACGACCCGACCAACCTCGTCGAGATCGGGGAGTCTCACGTGTACGTGGGGCACGGTCGCGACTACGGCGACGTGGCTCCGCTGCGCGGGGTCTACGCGGGGCCGAGCGCCTCGGAGCTCTTCGTCTCCGTCGAGATCACCCGGCTCGAGTGACGTCCGACTCGGCGCGGTGCAGGAGCACCGTCGATGCGGTGAGGTCGTCGAGGCGGATCGTCGTGACCGACTCGGGCGGCAGAGCCTCCCAGTCGTACCCGGAGACCCCCGTGGAGCCGATCAGCAGGGCGCCGTCGTCCGTGCGCGTCCAACGCAGAGCGAAGTAGTCCTCGTTGTGCTCCTCGGGCAGCAGCGGATGCTGCGCGATCTCGTCGAGGTCGTCGTCGGAGAGCACGCTGCGTGCGCTCGCGCGCACCACGACCATCTGCTCCCGGTCGAGCATGATCGCATTGAGACTCGCGAGAGGGAAGACCTCGCGCAGCATGCGGGCCGCATCGGCCGTCGCCGCGGAGAGCGGGATGCCGAGCGCGAGCCGTTCGCGGATGAGGGCGAAGTACATCTCGCTGTCGGTCTCCCCGGTCATCTCGGCGAGGCTCTCGGGGGAGAGCAGGGCGCGGGCGCTCTCGATCGGCTTCAGCGAGCCGTTGTGCTCGAAGGCCACGGCGCCGCGGAGGAAAGGGTGAGCGTTGCGGTCGGCGATCTCGATGCCCGCTGTCGCCCACCGCAGGTGCACCATCGCAGCGCGGGCCATCGTGGTCGCCGCATCCTCGAAATCGGGGTCGGAGACCGCCGAGAGAGCGGACTTGCGCACCCCGGGCGCCTCGCCCCGGCGCTCGACCCCGGCCCAGCCCCAGCCGTCTCCGTGCAGGCGGGCGAGGGAGATCAGGCGCTCCATACCGGTGTCGCCGAGCTCGCGGCGCACCGACGACGGGGTGGGGGAGACGAAGGCGAAGAGGCGGCACATGGTCCTTCGTTTGTAGCGCATCCTCCGACCCGGCGGCGTGACGCCCGTGCATGAGCGAGAATGTACCGGTGACTGATGCATCGAACGAGCGCGAGACGCTCACCTGGGACGGCTTCGGATCCGCGACGCGCGACCTCGCGCGCAAGATCCTCGACAGCGGCTTCGAGCCGGAGGTCGTCGTGGCGATCGCTCGGGGCGGGCTGCTCCCGGCCGGCGCGATCGCGTACGGGCTCGGCGCGAAGAACTGCGGCGCGATCAACGTCGAGTTCTACACGGGTATCGGCACGGTGCTCGACGCTCCGGAGGTGCTGCCCCCAGAGCTCGACATGGCCTACCTCGACGGACGTCGCGTGCTCCTCGTCGACGATGTCGCCGACTCCGGACGCACCCTCGCGCTCGCCGTCGAGCTGCTGAAGGAGAAGGGCGCCGACGTGCGCTCCGTCACCATCTACACGAAGCCGTCGACGATCATCCAGCCCGACTACGCCTGGAAGGACACCGATCTCTGGATCAACTTCCCGTGGTCGTTCCAGGGCACGGTGCGCGAAGAGGACCTGGGGCTCGCTCCCTCCGCCTGACGTGGGACGTCGCGCTCAGACTGCGCGGGACTCACCCGCGCAGCAGAGCGCGCAGGGTCTGGATCGTGTCGGCGCCCTCGGGGGTCTTATCAGGTCGGTAGCCCTTGACGCGCGCGAAGCGCAGGGCGAGGCCGCCCGGATACCGCGGTGAGCGCTGCACGCCGTCGATCGCGATCTCGACGACCAGTTCGGGGCGCAGGAAGACAGCGGATGCCGTGCGCCTCTCCTCGTGCTGCGGGAAGGTCTCCGTCTGCCAGCGGAGCAGTTCGTCGGTGAGTCCTTTGAAGGTCTTGCCGACCATCACGAAGCCCCCTGGCTCGCCGAACTCCCCGTCGGGATCGCGTGCGCCGAGGTGCAGGTTCGACAGCCAGCCGCGGCGGCGCCCCGACCCCCATTCGGCGGCGAGCACCACGAGGTCGTACGTGAGCACCGGCTTGACCTTGACCCAGGACTTCCCGCGCCGGCCGGCGGCGTAGGGCGAGTCGATGCTCTTGACCACGACGCCCTCGTGGCCGGCGGCGAGAGCATCGCGGGAGAGCCGCTCTGCGGCGTCGGCGTCGCCCGTGACGATGCCGGGCATCCGCCAGCGTTCGGCGACCCGATCGAGTTCGGCCAGTCGCACCGAGAGCGGCTCGTCGATGAGGTCGCGTCCGTCGACGTGGAGCAGGTCGAAGAACCAG
The DNA here is from genome assembly GCF_002979415.1 of Microbacterium sp. MYb72. Classification (GTDB taxonomy): domain Bacteria; phylum Actinomycetota; class Actinomycetes; order Actinomycetales; family Microbacteriaceae; genus Microbacterium; species Microbacterium natoriense. Next base: position 9,209 of record NZ_PCOT01000031.1, read on the forward strand.
GGTCGCAGCGCGAGATCGCGCGAGGCCTCGGCGCCGAACCGCGACATGGTCTCCTGGAACGGGCGCGGGCCTCCGTCTTCATCGAGCGCCAGGGTCTCGCCGTCGAGGATGAGGTCGTGCGCCGGGAGGCCGCGCACGATCTCCACGATCTCGGGCACGCGGTGAGTGATGTCGGCGAGACTGCGCGTGAACACGCCGACCTCGTCTCCGTGCCGATGCACTTGGATGCGCGCGCCGTCGAGCTTGTACTCGACCGACGACTCTCCCGTCAGCTCCAGCGCCGCCGTCGGCGTCGCGGCGGTCGAGGCCAGCATCGGCAGCACGGGGCGGCCCAGGACGAGACCGACGTCGTCGAGCTCGTCGGGGGTGCCGGTGAGGGCGATCACCGCGGTGACGCCGAGGTCGCCCGACAGCATCGCCGCGCGGCGGACGGCGGCGGGAGGGCGGTCGGATGCCCGAGCGATCGCGTCGAGCAGGACGCCCGCGAGTGCGCCGGTGCGCAGCTCGCCGAGCATGGAGCGGGCGAGGAAGTCCCACTCGTCGGGCGTGGCCCGGGCGGCGAGAGCCGTGAGAAGCTCGTTGCGCGCGGTTGCGGATCCGGGGCCGGAGGCGCTCGCGAGCGCATCGAGCGCACCGTCGACCTCCAAGATGGTGAGCGTGGATGCCGCCGCGTGCGTGACCTCGAGCGTGACGATCCCTCGCCAGCCGACCCCCAGTCGTCCCTGTCGCGGTGCGGCGAGCAGCAGGCCGACGAGAACCGGGAGCTCCTCCGCTTCTGTCTCGGCGAGAAGCGCGGCGAGCGTGTCGATCTTCGCGAGCCGCGACCGCGTGGCTGAGATCGTCCGGGTCTTGTCGACGACGTCCGCGAGCTTCATCACTGCAGTCTGGCACCGGCCTCCGACATCCGACCAGCGGGATCGACCTGCGCATCCGCTGTCGGAGCCCCATGCCAGACTGGCTCCATGATCGTCGAGAGCACCGCGCCGGGCCGAGGAGCGTTCGGCGAGCCCGTCACGCTCCTTGGAATCAGCGGCGAGCACTCCCTGAGATCGCTGTTGCGCTTCCTCGTCGAGCACGAGGTGGGTCTCTACGTCGCCCATCGGGAGCGCTCAGCGACCCTGCAGATCCTCACTCCCGCAGACCTCGTCAAGGGTGTGGAGACAGGACGCTACGGCCACGAGCCGCGTGCGCTCCCGGCGTCCCCCGTCATCGACGGGGCCTATGCCCGTGCCGTGGAGGCCTTCGACGACGAGCTGTACTTCGTCTTCCTCGACGACGTCCGGATCCACGCACTCGACGACATCATCGTGGTCGAGCCGCACTCGCGCCTCCGGCTCGTGCGGCTCGTCGCGCTCACCGGATAGGAGCACCGTGCTGACTGCCGAGCAGGCGACCGAGGAACTGAGCAGGTTCTGCTCGTGCGACAAGGAGGGCGTGCCGCGCCCGGTCGACGTGCACGGATGGGGCGCTCCGCGTCTCGCCCGCCGCATCGCCGACCACCTGAACGTCAGCAGCGGGGCCCACGACCCCGAAGCTGCAGAGGCGGTGCGGGCCACGGCGCGGGCCCTCGCAGACGAGCTCGACGCGCTCGACGACCGTGCGCGCACGAAGGCGCTCAAGGCGCTGTGTCCGTCGGTCGGCGCCGAGCTCTCGTCCTGGTGGGTGTGGTCGCGATCACGGCCCTACGTGCAGGGGTCCTGGAGTAGCGCACCGTATCGTTCCACGGACCTCCGGTTCACCCTGCCATCGAGGTGGGAGAGACTCGTCTCGCTGATCCGTCATGTCACCCACTATCCGCAGCCGATCGAGTGGCACGCGACCTGGCTGCTGCACCTCCCCGAGCATCCGCGACTCGGAGACTTCGTCGCATCCGCTGTCGACGCGGGCAACGCCGCAGTCCGCCGCATCCTCGTCGAGGGCATCTCGGGATCGCATGCGGTCGCCGGTCCATCGGCTCATGCCTACGTCGCCCTGCTCGCGGCAGACGACGCCGGCGCCTGGGACCTCGTGGTCGGCCAGCTGCTCGACGCCGGACGTGCGGAGGGCCTTCGGCAGACGATCCTCGACGCGCTCGACGTCGCGCACCCCGGAGCGATCGAACGTGTGCTCGGCACCGTGGCCGACGAGGGGCTCATCCGCTTCTCGAGCTCGATCCGCGCGCTGTCGCGGTGGGTCGACGAGGAGCTGACCGTGCGCGATGCGGTGCGCGCAGACGCGGCCGTCGCGACGATCGTCCGATTCCTGCGCACTCCGCCGACGTCCGACGACCTCCGCGCGGGGAGTCGCATCGAGGCCTATCTCGGTCTGTGGACCCTCGCGGTGCGCGACATCGGCGTGGCGATCGGTGCGGCGGCGGAACTCATGGACGACGACGATGCGGGGCTGCGGCTCGCTGCGTCGCGGATGCTGGTCAGGCTCGGGCACCCGTCGATCGTCGACGCACTGGCCCGCGGCCTCGAAGACGACGACCCGGCGGTGTTCGCGGTGGCGCTCGCCGCCTGGCCCGCGCACCACGCCGCAGCGCACCGGGAGTGCACGTTGACGGCCGCCGCGGCCCGTGGACTGCGTGAGCGCAGCGGCCGGCTGACCTCCCCGCTCGCGGTCGACATCGGGATCATGGCGCCGCGCATGGTGACGCTGAAGAAGACCGACATCATCGACGTCGTCGCGGTGTACTCCGACACCGACGAGATCGACATCGCGACCGCGTCGCCTGACGTGCGTCGAGGAGCGGCGGCGAGGTACGCGAAGAACCTCGAAGGCCATCGGGCCGACCTCTTCAGGCTCCTTCTCGACCCGTCGTCCCAGGTGAGGAGCGTCGCGCATCGGGGCTTCGCCGTCGAGTCGATCACGGACGACGAGGCGAGGGAGCTGGAGCGCGCGCTCACCCGCAAGGCCGACGACATCCGAAAGTGCGCGCTGCGGCTCCTGCAGCTGCAGGGGCAGGAGGGCGTCATCGCGTCGGTGGAGCGGCTTCGCGCCGGTACGCCGGATCAGCGGCGGGCCGCGGAGGATCTCGCGCAGATGGCAGGACTCGGGAGGAAGACCGACCCCGTGGCGCCTCAGGACAGCGCTGGCGCGTTCTCCGATCGTCCGGCCGCGCTCCGATTCGGAGTCGAGGAGCGCACGCCGGCCGTGCGTCCTCAGGCGCCATCGAGGTCGCGATGGGACGGCTACCACCCCGGAGCGCGCCGAATCTGGCTGTCTTTCGAGGCATGGATGGACGAGCACTCCGACGTCGAGGTGCAGTCGAATCACGGCGTCCAGCTGCTCGCCAACGTGCAGGGGCACGAGCTCCGCACGGGCGATGACGGGACCATGCCTCTCGCCGAACTGGTCGATCCCTGGTGGGAGCGGGTGCGCGGCGACCTGATCGACGGCGGTGTGGAGCTGGCTCTGCTCTCCATCCTGAACGCGGATCAGGACGCGATGGGCCTGCGGATCCTCGGCGACATCGGACGTGACCGCGGCGATGCACAGGGATCGTTGCGGGTCGCTCTGATCGACCACCTCGCCCGCAGGGAGCGGCGTGCGACGTGGGCGGACCCGATGATCGATCTGCTGGCGCTCCTGGCCGCAGAACTGCCGACCGGCCGGTTCCTCGGGCCCAGGAACGTCCGCTTCGGCGAAGACCGGAGACGCATCGGCAGCGACCCCCGCGAGGGTGGCATGTTCGGCCGCGTGTCCGGCTACCTGGACCCGACGTCCCTCGACGACCAACGGCTCCGCCGACTCTGGGGCATCCTCCGCTTCGTCGACGAACCAGAGGGAGCCGTCGACCAATGGGACGGTCCGAAAGTCGAGTGGAGCGACCCTTGGTATCGCAACGAGGTCGACGTGTCGGTCGATCAGCCGTTCCGGTTCCGGCCGCCGCTCGAGGTGGTGCGCACCGCGTTCGAGCGTGGCATCGCGACCCGTGCCGATCTGGTCGACTGGGCGTTCGTGCGGCCCCTGCGGCAGAGCGAGCTGCGTGGTCTCGAGACCAATCCGCTCGCCAGGCTCAGCGGCATCACCGGGGCCGCCGCCGCCACGCAGAGCGTGGTCGATGACGTGCAGCGTGCCGTCGTCGAACTGGAGCTCCCGCGCGGCGACCAGATGACGAAGTACTCCCGGATGGCGATGTCGTTGCAGAGGGTCACTGGAGCGGAGACGCTCGTCGCGACGGTGAAAGCCCTGGGGCGCCGTCCGATTCCGCGGCGACACCTGTACGCGGAGGACAGGGAGGAGGTCTTCGCCCACCTGATCCGCGTGCACCACCCGGCGAGTGACGAGACGGCGGAATCCGTGGCGAAGGCGTTCGCCACCGCAAAGATCCCCGAGAGCAGGGTGATCGAGACTGCCGTGTACTCGCCGCAGTGGGCCGAGGTCTTCGAGGAGCACCTGGGCTGGCCGGGGTTCGCTTCGGCTGTCTGGTGGCTCCACGCGCACACTCCGGTCGACACCCATGAGATCAACCGAGATATCCGCGCTTATCGGGGGCGGGAGATCGCGAGGCGGACCGCGGTGCCGTCGGACGATCGGGAGCGCGGCTGCGCGGACGCCGAGTGGTTCCACCGGTTCCACGCCGAGCTCGGCGACGATCGCCTCGACCGTGTGCTCAAGGCCGCGAAGTACGCCTCGGTGGCAGGCGAGCACAAACAGGCGGAGCTGTTCGCAAACGTCCTCCGAGGCCGCGTCGGCGAGGAGGAGCTGCTCGCTCGGATGCACGAGAAACGCCACCAGGATGCCGTGCGCGCGTATGGGCTGCTGCCGCTCGCCGACGAGCCCGAGGTGCTGCTGCAGCGGTACGAGGTGCTGCGCGCGTTCGTGAGCACCGGCAAGACCAACGGCGCGCAGCGTCGCGCCACCGAGACCGCAGCTGTGCACACCGCGCTCGAGAACCTCGCCCGCTCCGCGGGATATCGTGACCCGCTGCGGCTGACCTGGGCCATGGAAGCGCGCACGGCGACAGACCTCCTGCACGGCCCCGTCGCCGCCACGGACGGAGACCTGACGGTGAGCCTGTCGATCGACGCGCAGGGGATGCCGACGATCGCGGTGGACCGCGCCGGGAAGCCCCTCGCGTCGGTGCCGGCCGCGAGCCGGAAGGTCGAGCGCATCGAGGCTCTCCGAAACCGCGCCGCAGAACTCAAGAAGCAGGCGCAGCGTATGCGGTCTTCGCTCGAGGCCGCCTGCGTCCTCGGCGACGTGTTCGAGGCAGGGGAGATCGCGCTCCTGACCTCTCATCCGCAGCTCAGCAGGATGCTGGCCGACCTCGTGCTGGTCGACGGCGAGGGACGCGTCGGGTTCCTCAGCGGAGCCGGGGACGAGCTCGTTCGTGCCGACGGCACCGCGTTCGAGCCGGTCGGCGGACTGCGGATCGCTCACCCTCTCGATCTGCTGGCGAGTGGAGACTGGCCCGACCTGCAGCATGAGGTCATGACGCGGGGCCGGCCGCAGCCGTTCAAGCAGGTGTTCCGCGAACTCTATGTGCCGACGGAGAACGAGAAGGGCGAGGGCGGAGTATCGTCTCGCCGTTACGCGGGCCACCAGATCGACGCCCGTCGCGCCTCCGGGCTGTTCACCGCCAGGGGGTGGATGCGAGACTACGGGATCGGTTATGAGCGCACCTTCCACAACGAGAAGATCCACGTGTTCTGCAACGTCGACGACGGGTGGGACACAGCAGCGGGGGCCGAAGACGCAACGGTGAGCGATGTGCGGTTCGGTCCGGCGGGAAGCCACCGCGCGATCCCGCTGGACGAGGTGCCGCCGCGCGTGTACTCCGAGACCATGCGGGATCTGGACCTCGTGGTGTCGGTCGCCCACTCGAGCGGCGTCGATCCCCAGAGTTCAGAGTCGACTATCGAGGCGAGGCGGCGGATCGTCGAGGAGACCTGTCTCCTGCTCGGACTCGAGAACATCGAGGTCTCCGGGCATCACGTCCGGGTGAAGGGGGCACTGGGCGTGTACTCCGTGCATCTGGGGTCGGGGATCGTGCACCGCATCCCCGGGAACACCCTGTTCATCATCCCGGTCGGGGGGCAGCACAGGGGACGAGTCTTCCTGCCCTTCGTCGACGACGACCCGCGCACCGCCGAGGTCGTCTCCAAGGTGGTGATGCTGGCGAGCGACGACAAGATCAAGGATCCGACGATCGTGAGCCAGCTTGTGCGCTGAGTCGCGAGGCCCCACAGGCGCCGCGGTCCTCCCGTCGTGTCAGCGGCCGCGGAACTCCGGCTTCCGCTTCTCCTGGAACGCCGCGAAGCCCTCGCGGTAGTCGTCGGTGTCGCAGAGCGCGGCCTGGGCGGCGTTCTCGATGCCCACCGCATCCCACAGCGCGAGGCGCTCGTCGCGGATCCGTGCGACGAGCCGCTTGCTCGCGAGGAACGCGGCCGTGGCTCCACGGGCCGCGGCGGTCGCGGCATCCGTCGTCGCCTGCGCCACCTCGTCGTCGGGGAGCACCCGGGAGAAGAGGCCGGACTGCACCGCCTCCGTGCCGCTCATCAGACGCCCGGTGTAGATGAGATCGAGCGTCTTGTGGGCGCCGAGGCGGTCGAGGAAGAGCGCGTGGCCGCCCGAGTCGAGTGTGGCGCCGAGAGCCGCGAACGGCGAGCCGATCTTCGCGGACTCCGCCACGTACACGACATCGGTGGCGATGAGGAGCCCGAGCCCCACACCGAGGCATGCTCCGTGGGCGGTGGCGAAGGTCGGCGCGGGGAACCGCGACATCCGCTGCAGGAGCGGGGTCACGAGGCCGTCGAGGTAGCCGATGACGTCGTCATCCCTCGGATCCACGCCGGAGATGTCGCGGCCGGCGCAGAACGCCCGGCCCTCGCCGCGGAGCACCAGGGCGCGCACGCCTGCGGCCTCCGCCTCGTCGTAGGCCATGCCCAGGCCGTGCAGCGCCTGCTCGTCGAGCGCGTTGAGGCGCGACGGCGCGTTCAGCACGATGGTGGCGACGTCGTCGTGGATGCTCAGGTCGATCATCGGATGCTCCGCTTCACACGTCGTAGTCGACCACGACGCGGTCGCTCGTGGGGTGGGACTGGCAGGTGAGGACGTAGCCGCGTTCGAGCTCGTCCGGCTCCAGGGCGTAGTTCTCGGTCATGGTCACACTGCCCTCGATGACCCGCGCGCGGCACGTGCCGCAGACGCCGCCCGCACACGCGAACGGGGCGTCGGGGCGCACCCGGAGCGCGGCGTTCAGCACGGACTCGTGCGCGTCGACGGGGCTCTCCACCGTCGACGAGACGCCGTCGAGGTTCACCTCGATGCGGAACGTCTTCTCACCCTTGCGCACCTCGACAGGGCGCGCGGTGCGCAGCGGCTCGTCGCCGGTCGTGAACAGCTCGAAGCGGATGTGCTCGCGGGCCACCCCGACATCCGCGAGCACCTCGCGGCACAGGTCGACGAGAGACAGCGGGCCGCACAGGAACCACTCGTCCACATCGGTCGGATCGATGAGCACCCGCAGGATCGTCCGCAGCTTCTCCTCGTCGATGCGGCCGGACAGCACCGGCGCCGTGCGCTGCTCGCGCGAGAGCACGTGGTGCAGCGTGAGCCGGGTGGGGTAGCGGTCCTTGAGGTCGGCCAGGTCCTCCAGGAACATCACGTCGAGCGTCGACCGGTTCGTGTAGAGCAGCGTGAAGCGCGAGGTCTCCGAGCGCGTGAGCACGGTGTGCGCGAGGGCCATGAGGGGCGTGATGCCGGAGCCAGCCGCGATCCCGACGATGTGGCGGTGGTCGAGGTCATCGAGACCCGAGGTGAAGGTCCCCTGCGGGCTCATCACGTCGATGCGGAACCCCGGATGCAGCCCGGTCTGCGCCCAGGTCGAGAACAGCCCGCCCTCGTCGCGCTTGACGGCGACGCTGAGGCGCGTGGGCTGCCCTGCGCCCCTGTGCTCCGGCGCGCGGCACAGCGAGTACGAGCGCCGCACCTCGACGCCGTCGAGGGTCGTCCTGAGCGCCACGTACTGGCCGGGCAGGTGGTCATAGTCGTCGGCGAGCTCGGCGGGCACGGCGAACGTGACCTCGACCGCATCGTCGGTGAGGGGACGCACGTCCTCCACGGTGAGCGTGTGAAAGCGAGCGCGCGTGCGCTCGCCGGAGACGCCGCGCGAGGGGGCGGATGCCGGAGCGGTGTGAGCGGAGGCGAACAGCGACATCAGTGCACCTTGAAATGGTCGAAGGGCTCGAGGCACGCACGGCACTCGAACAGCGCCTTGCAGGAGGTCGAGCCGAAGTGGGAGACTTCACGCGTGTCCAGCGATCCGCATCGCGGGCAGCGGACGCTGAGGGCGAGCCGGATGGGACCGGTCGACACGGCGGCGCGGCCGGAGGGCGGGGCGATGCCGTACTCCGTCAGCTTCCGCTTGCCGGCATCCGACATCCAGTCCGTGGTCCAGGCGGGGGAGAGCACGAGCCGCACGTCGACCTCCGCGTACCCCGCGGCGGTGAGAGCGAGGATCACGTCGTCGCGGATCGCGTCCATCGCGGGGCAGCCGCTGTAGGTGGGCGTGATGTCGACGCGCACGACGCCTCCGTCGACCTCGACGGCACGCAGCACGCCGAGGTCCTCGATGGTGAGCACCGGCACCTCCGGGTCGGCGACGGATGCCGCGATCCGCCACGCGTCGTGCTCCCGGCCGTCGAGCGAGGGCGCCTGTGTCCGGGCCTCGCCCGCGGTCACCATGTCGCCCCCGGGTGCCGGCGGGCGAGCACCTGCATCTCCGCGAGGAGGTGGCCGAGCGGGGTCGCGTGGGCTCCGTGCCTGCCGCCGGCAGACGATGCGGCGACGGCGGGCGTCGACAGCTCCGCCTCGGCGAAGACGGTGTCGATGACCCCGTCGACACCGGCGCGCAGCGACGATGGACGCACCGCGGCGTCTCCGAGGCGGTCGATCAGGGGCTCGTCGCGGAACAGCTCCTCGACGTAGGGCCAGACGTCGCCGAACGCGCGGACGATCCTGGTCCGCGACTCCTCCGTGCCACCGGCCAGACGCAGCACCCACTGCACGGCGTGGTCGCGGTGGTAGTCGACCTCCTTGAGCGCCTTCTCGGCGATCGCGGCGAAGGTCTCGTCGGTGCTTCCGCGCAGCGCGGAGTAGAGCTCGAACATGTAGGTCGCGACGATGAACTGCCTCGCGATGGTCTGTGCGAAGTCGCCGTTCGGCTGCTCGACGATCCAGGCGCAGCGGAACTCCGGCTCGTCGCGGAAGTAGGCCAGGTCGTCTTCGCTGCGGCCGTCGACGGATCCGGCGTAGCGCAGCAGCGAGCGGGCGTGGCCGAGCAGATCGAGGGCGATGTTGCCGAGGGCCACGTCCTCCTCCAGCTCGGGGGCGTTCGAGATCCAGGCGCCCAGCTGCTGCGAGAGGATTAGCGCGTCATCCCCGAGCCACAGGGCGTACTCGGCGATGTCGGCGGATGCCGCGATCGCCCCCGCGCCGGCGAGCTCGTCGCTCAGCCGGAGCTCGTCGACGGAGACGTCGCCGTGGACGTCGCCGTGGATGTCGTCGCTCACAGGTGCGGCACCCCCTCGGACGCCGTGTAGTACACGGCGTGGCGGTAGTTCTTGCCCGCGGGGCTCTCGAAGTACGCGCCCTTCGCGTCTGGGTCGCTCGTCGTGATCGCCTCGGCGGGCACCGCCCAGATCGACACGCCCTCACCGCGCCGCGTGTACAGGTCGCGGGCGTTGCGGATCGCCATGTCGGCATCCGGAGCATGCAGCGAGCCCACGTGCACGTGGCTGAGTCCGCGGTTCGCGCGCACGAAGATCTCCCAGAGGGGCCAGGGTTCGCGCTCGTCGGCGCCGGGGGTCGCCATCACGCCGCTCCCCGACCGGTCGTCGAGCGAGCCGCAGGCGAGCCGAAACGCTGCTTGCGCGCGTACTCGGCCGCGGCCTCGCGCACCCACGCGCCCTCCGCGTGCGCCGTGCGGCGCCGTTCGAGACGCTCGGCGTTGCAGGGTCCGTTGCCCCGGAGCACCTCGAAGAACTCGTCCCAGTCGATCTCGCCGATGTCGTACTGCCCGGTCTCGTCGTTCCAGCGCAGATCGGGGTCGGGCAGGGTGATGCCGAGGATCTCGGCCTGCGGCACGAGCATCCCCACGAAGCGCTGGCGCAGCTCGTCGTTGGAGAAGCGCTTGATCTTCCACTTCATCGACTGCGCGGAGTTGGGGGACTGGTCGTCGGGCGGTCCGAACATCGCCAGGCTCGGCCAGTACCAGCGGTTCACGGCATCCTGCGCCATCTGCCGCTGCTCCTCGGTGCCCTGCATGAGCGTCAGCAGGATCTCGAAGCCCTGCCGCTGGTGGAAGGACTCCTCCTTGCAGACGCGCACCATCGCGCGTCCGTACGGGCCGTAGGAGGCGCGGCACAGCGGCACCTGATTGCAGATCGCGGCGCCGTCGACGAGCCAGCCGATCGCGCCCATGTCGGCCCAGGTCGGGGTGGGGTAGTTGAAGATCGAGGAGTACTTGGCTCTGCCGCTGATGAGCTGGTCCATCATCTCGTCGCGGGTGATGCCGAGGGTCTGCGCGGCGGAGTAGAGGTAGAGTCCGTGGCCGGCCTCGTCCTGCACCTTCGCCATGAGGATCGCCTTGCGCTTGAGGCTCGGCGCGCGGGTGATCCAGTTGCCCTCCGGCTGCATGCCGATGATCTCGGAGTGCGCGTGCTGCGAGATCTGACGGATCAGCGTCTTGCGGTAGGCGTCGGGCATCCAGTCCCGGGGCTCGATGCGCTGCTCGTTCGCGATGAGCTCGTCGAACAGGCGCTCCTCGTCGGAGAGCTCCTCGTTCACGAGGGAGAGGTCTGCGGGGCTGGTCATCATCGACTCCTCAGGGTCCGGCCTTCTTTACTGACCGTTCGTTAGGTAATTCTGACACGGCGCGTCGTCGCACGCAAGACAGTGCCCTCCGCCGTGCTCGGGGCCGGCGCTCCAGAACTCCGGAGAAACCGGAGATGCGGGAGCTGCCCCTTTCGCGCACGCGTGAGTCGAGCGGTATCCGGATGGCCGGCGCCGCCCGATCTCCGGAGTTCCGGAGCGGGAGGGGAGGGTCAGTGCGAGCGGGAGATCAGCTCCAGAAGCGCAAGGCCGTACGCCTCCGCGGGATCCGGATGCTCGAACGCCAGCGTCTCCCCGGCGATCTCGATCTCGACGAGGAAGGCGTCGCCGAGGCGGGTCAGTCGACGGAAGGTGCCGCGGAGGAGGTCGCGCAGCTGATCCTCTCGGGGCAGCCACACGGCGTCTGCGAGGGTCACGGCGTCGAGCGCCCACTCCGTCGTGCCGTTGAACGCGAGGTCGGTGCCGCTCGGGGTCTGACGCGCCTCGATCGTCATCTCGCTCACGGTGAAGATGTCGGCCTCCGCCTCGAGCTCCACCTCATCGGGCAGATCGAGCTGGAAGCGGTCTCCCTCGGCGGGGTGCCACATCAGCCCGGCCTCGCGCAGGGCGACGGCGAGCTCACGGGCGATCATGGGTCAACGGTAGAGCATCGACATCTACGCGTCGCCGACGATGTCCGCGACGTGAGGCAGAGTGGGGACATGACCTCTCCGCTCTCCGGCGACACCCGCACCGCCGCCCTCTCCGCACTGCGCGAACTGGTCGGGAGGCCGGACGCCGAGTTCCACGACGGGCAGTACGAGGCCATCGAAGCTCTGGTCGAACGTCGTCGTCGCGCGCTCGTCGTGCAGCGGACGGGGTGGGGCAAGTCGGCGGTGTACTTCGTGGCGACCCTGCTGCTGCGCCGGCAGGGCGCGGGGCCGACCGTGCTGGTGTCGCCGCTGCTGGCGCTCATGCGCGACCAGATCGCGGCCGCCGAGCGGGCGGGCGTGCGCGCGGTCGCGATCAACTCCACGAACGCGCACGAGTGGTCCGATGTGCTCGCGCAGCTCGACCGCGACGAGGTCGACGTGCTGCTGGTGTCGCCGGAGCGGCTGAACAACCCGTCCTTCCGTGAGGAGCGGCTGCCCGCGCTGGTGCGCCGCATCGGCATGCTCGTGGTCGACGAGGCGCACTGCATCAGCGACTGGGGTCACGACTTCCGCCCCGACTACCGGCGCCTGCGCGACCTCATCGCGCAGATGCCCGCCGACGTGCCGGTGCTCGCGACGACGGCGACGGCGAACAGCCGCGTCGTCGCCGATGTGGCCGAGCAGCTCGGCACCGGCGAATCGGATGCCGAGGTGCTGACCATCCGCGGCGCCCTCGCACGCACGTCGCTGCGGCTGGGCGTGCTGCGGCTGCCCGATTCGGCCAGTCGTCTCGCCTGGCTGCTCAGCCACCTCGACGATCTGCCCGGCTCCGGCATCATCTACACGCTCACCGTCGCGGCGGCCGTCGACACCGCTCGACTGCTGCGCGAGCGCGGTCACGAGGTGCGCGCCTACACGGGGCAGACCGACGCCGACGAGCGCGAGGAGTCGGAGGGCATGCTCAAGCGCAACGAGGTCAAGGCGCTCGTCGCCACGAGCGCCCTCGGGATGGGCTTCGACAAGCCCGACCTCGGCTTCGTGCTGCACCTCGGAGCCCCGTCCTCTCCCGTGGCGTACTACCAGCAGGTCGGTCGCGCCGGCCGTGCGAGCGAGAGCGCTGACGTGCTGCTGCTGCCCGGCGTCGAGGACCGCGACATCTGGCACTACTTCGCCACCGCGTCGATGCCCGATCGGGAGCGCGCCGAACGGGTGATCTCCGCTCTCGGCGACAGCCCGGTCTCGACCCCGGTGCTCGAGGCGATGGTCGACATCCGGCGCACACCTCTGGAGCTCCTGCTCAAGGTGCTCGACGTCGACGGTGCGGTGCGGCGGGTGCAGGGCGGATGGGTGGCCACGGGCGAGCCGTGGATCTACGACGCCGAACGGTACGAGCGGATCGCGGCGGAGCGTGTCGCCGAGCAGCGCAGCATGCTCGACTACGAGACGACGGCAGGCTGCCGCATGGAGTTCCTCCAGAGTGCGCTCGACGATGACACCGCGGTCCCGTGCGGACGCTGCGACAACTGCGCCGGGGCGTGGTTCCCCCGCGACATCGAGGAGCGGGCGACGGCCGCGGCATCCGAGTCCCTCGATCGGGTCGGCGTGCCGATCGAGCCACGACGAGCCTGGCCGACCGGCGCCGACCGGCTGGGCGTTCCCGTGAAGGGGCGCATCGCACCGGCCGAGCAGGCGGCCGAGGGGCGCGCGCTGGCGCGGCTCACCGATCTCGGCTGGGGAGGAGCGCTGCGAGACCTGTTCGGCGCGGGGGCCGCGGATGCCGTGGTCCCGCCGCAGCTCCTCGCCGGGTGCGTGCGCGTGCTCGCCGGGTGGGGATGGGAGCAGCGGCCGGTCGCCGTCATCGCGATGCCGTCGCGCTCCCGCCCCCAGCTGGTGGACTCCCTCGCCCGCGGCATCGCGGAGATCGGCCGGCTGCCGTACCTCGGCGAACTGGGGCTGGTCGGCGGAGGGCCGACCGGTCAGCCCGGCGGCAACAGCGCCTTCCGCGTCGCGGGGCTCTGGGAGCGGTTCAGCGCCGAGGGGCTCGACGTGCCGGACGGGCCGGTGCTGCTCGTCGACGATCAGGCCGACAGCCGCTGGACCCTCACGATCGCCGCCCGCGTGCTCCGCCAGGCCGGTGCTGCCGAGGTGCTGCCGTTCGTGCTGGCCCTGCGGGGCTGATCGGCCTGAAATGTGTCCTCGCTGAACACCGACTCAGCATCCCAGCAATCGCTGCAAGTTCGGGAAGCGCCGCCCGACGCACCTGAATTCTCTGTGCAGCTCCGGCCGCGCTGGAGCTCACGCATGCCTGAAGTGGGTAGGGGTCAGAGGTCGGCGTCGCTCAACAGCTTCGAGACCCGTGATCCATTCTTAAAGACATTGCCAGGGTAAGCGTTAGTTGGAAAGATCTCAACAAGAGAATCAACCATGTTGCTGACATCGCCTCTGAGGTTATTTAGGTTTGCGGTCAAGTCGTGATCTGGGTCTGCCAGTGCTTTCTGGCCAATCTTCTTCATGACGAGATGAGCGATAACTCTTCGACCGTGAACGGCGACGCCGCCTTTCACTCCATCCGACTCGCGCTCAATGTCGTCGAGGATTTCATCGACCGCGTCCGTGATTACGACAGCTCGCGAGAGTCGTAGCGGGTCAGTTGATGGATTGAATAGCGCTGAGTACGAATCAGTGAAGAGTCGTGACACTTCTCTCTTTGCTACGACGCTGTGGGACGCATTCGGTGACGCGCATGCGAGGGCAATTGCCGCCTGCCGCAACTCGATGACTTTTGTCGGGTCCTTGCTTTTTGGCACTTCCGCCGAACGAAGCAGGTACTCGTATCCTAGAACTTGAAGTTCACGTACGAGTCGGTGCTGCTCTGGATCCAGAAAAGCGAAGTCTTGACTTGAGACCTCATTCTGCGTATTCGCGTAGCGCGTGATGCTCCGCCCGAGATCTTCCTCGGCGAGTGGTACCTCAATGCAGCGGACAAGAACGAAAGCCTTGCCAAGGTTTTCCTCTCGCTCAGTCCCAATTGCTGAACCAAGAGTGGAAACAGTCTGTGCGCCGTTCACTATGCTCGCGCTGGTCAACTTGAAATAGCCGACGTCCCTGTTCAGCAAACCGCCAGGGCCAGTCTCAATCGTATCTGCGAGGATGGTTATCCCGTTGTTGTAATAGACAAAGCGATCTGGTTTCGTCGCGATGGTCGAGAGGATTCCCTCATTTATGTCGGAGCGGGGGATCACTACGCGAATATTCTCCGCAAAAAGGTCTGTCCCGTGTTCCTTGAACCATGATGCGATCTCGGCTGCGCTGACGCGTCCGTAAAAGATCCGCTGAGGATCGGAAGCCTTGCCCCAATCGAGCATCTGAAGGTCGATATCAACAGAGGGGCGAATTTTCTCGGAGATCGAGTTGAAAAGTGCGGCCTGGCCGAAATGGTTGTGACCTGCCAGCGGCTCGACGTCCTGGAGGTCGTTGAGCTGCTCAAGAATCTCTTGAATCGGTAGCTCGACTTCTTCCGACGGCTCCTCGCTTGCCGTTGAAACTGTGACTAGTCTAATTCGAGCTCCGGGCGTCTTGAGTAGTTCACGGACGGCTGTCTTGGTGGTTTCTGACGCGTGTATTGGCTCTTCGTCAGATTTCATTCCGAGAAGGGATCTCACGCCGGCGAGGAACTTCAAGACGCCACCCAGATCAATCGACCCGGTTCCATCCTGGCGCCACTTCGATTGCACCAGTACCACGAGCTTGGCAGAGGGATCGACACCAATGGCATCGATCCCTCGATCTTCGCCGCCATCGGTAATCTCAATAATTTGAGATCCGTCTGCGAGGTTGCCGAGGACCAAATGTACTGCGTGAAGGCCGAGGAGCCGCGAAAGGTTCGCTACGTCGTCTAGTTTTGCGTTCCAGTGTTCGCTTTCGTAGAGGCCGCGAACGTGGGTCTCGATTTGGCTTACATGAAACTTGCTCAAGTTCGACTCCTGACGGTTGGTTGAATCGACAGTAGCGTGTCCGAGTCAACATAGAGCGGAGGGTTCGTCCCTCTCGGGGCCTGTTCCAAATCTTGGCATAGATTGCTCCGCGCGATTCATGCCCGGCTTATCAGCGCAGGTCGTACACGCGCTTGTACTTGCCCTCGCTGCGGGGGAGCACCCCCGGCTCCTCGACCTGCACCTCGACGCTCGTGCCGATGTGCATCTTGATGCGGTGCCTGAGCACGGCGGCTGCGCCCTCGCACTCCTCGGCGCTCAGCGAGGGATGCCGCTCGATCCGCACGGTCAGGGAGTCCATCCGCCCCGCCCGGTGCAGCTCGAGGATGAAGTGCGGGGTCAGGGTCTCGATGCCGAGCACGATCTCCTCGATCTGGGTGGGGAACAGGTTCACGCCGCGCAGGATGATCATGTCGTCGTTGCGGCCCGTGATCTTCTCGATCCGACGCACCGCAGGGTAGGTCGTGCCGGGCAGCAGTCTCGTGAGGTCGCGCGTGCGGTATCGGATCACCGGGAACGCCTCTTTGGTGAGCGACGTGAACACGAGCTCTCCGAGCTCGCCATCCGGCACAGTGACTCCGGTGTCGCCGTCGATGGTCTCCGGCAGGAAGTGGTCCTCCCAGATGTGCGGACCGTCTTTCGTGAGCACGCTCTCGCTCGCGACGCCGGGGCCCATGACCTCGCTCAGGCCGTAGATGTCCACGGCGTCGATGTTCAGGCGCCGCTCGATCTCCCGGCGCATCTCGTTCGTCCAGGGCTCCGCGCCCAGCACGGCGACCTTCAGCGAGGTCGCGGCAGGGTCGAGGCCGGCGGCCTCCAGAGCATCCGCGATCGTGAGCAGGTAGCTCGGCGTGCACAGGATCGCATCGGGCTCGAAGTCGGTGATCAACTGCACCTGCCGGGCGGTCTGGCCTCCGGAGATCGGGATGACCGTGGCGCCGAGCCGTTCGATGCCGGCGTGCGCGCCGAGGCCGCCGGTGAACAGCCCGTAGCCGTACGCGTTGTGCACCTTCATGCCCGCGCGGATGCCCGCGGCGTGCAGTGACCGCGCGACCAGGTCGCTCCAGCGCTCCAGGTCGCCCGCCGTGTAGCCCACGACGGTCGGCCGGCCGGTGGTCCCCGACGAGGCGTGGATGCGGCGCACATCGGCCATCGGCACGGCGAACATGCCGAACGGGTAGGTCTCGCGCAGATCGGCCTTGGTCGTGAACGGGAGCCTCTGGACATCGGCGAGCTCGCGGATGTCGTCGGGATGAACGCCGTGCTCGTCGAAGGTGCGCCGGTACAGCGGCACGTTGTCGTACGCGTGGCGCACGGTCCACTGCAGGCGGCGCAGCTGCAGCTCGGCGAGCGCATCGCGCGAGTGCAGCTCGGTCTCGGTCCCGATCTCGGGAAGTTCTGAGGTCATGGTCGACTCCTTCGTCGCAGGGGCGGCATCTTCATTTCAGCGGGTGTCGGTCGGGTGCGATCTGCCGTACACGTACGCCGCTGTGCCGCGGATGCATGAACGGGTGAAGCCCCTGTCGCGGGCAGCGGCCGGCTCGTAGGCTCGCCGCAATCGGACGGAGCCGTCCGCGGAGAAGGAGGATGCTGTGACCACGACGACGACGCTCCTGGAGGAGATCAGCGTGCCCGAGGGGATCGGTCGGCCGATCCCCGACGCCGCGACCCGCGAGGTGATCGCGTACGCGCCGGTGCACACCACGGAGGACCTGGACAGGGCCATCGCCGACGCCCGTGCGGCGCAGCCGGGGTGGGCCGCACTCGGTCACGCCGAGCGCAGCCGCATCCTGCACGCGATCGCCGACGAGATCGAGGCGAACGCGGAGGAGCTCGCGGTGCTGCTCTCGCGCGAGCAGGGCAAGCCGCTCAACGGACCCAACGCGCGCTTCGAGGTCGGCGCGTGCGCGCTCTGGACCCGCAGCGCCGCGGATACCCCGCTCGAACCCGAGGTCGTCTTCGAGGCCGGCGAGTCGAGGGCAGAGGTGCACTACGAGCCGCTCGGCGTCGTCGGCGCGATCGGTCCGTGGAACTGGCCCATGATGATCTCGGTCTGGCAGATCGCGCCCTCGCTGCGCATGGGCAACACCGTGGTCGTGAAGCCGAGCGAGTACACGCCGCTCTCGGTGCTCGCGCTCGCCGCGGTGTTCAACCGGCACCTGCCCGAGGGCGTGCTGACCGTGGTCTCGGGCGACCGCGAGGTGGGCGCGTCGATCGCGGCGCACCCGGGGCTGGACAAGATCATGTTCACCGGATCGACGGAGACGGGGCGCCGCATCGTGGAGGCCTCGGCGCACAACCTCGCGCGGCTCACGCTCGAGCTGGGCGGGAACGATCCGGGCATCATCCTGCCGGGCACCGACATCGCCGCCATCGCCGAGAACCTGTTCTGGGGCATCTTCCTCAACACGGGTCAGACCTGCGCGGCCCTCAAGCGGCTGTACGTGCACGACTCGCAGTACGAGCAGGTCGTGGAGACGCTCGCGAACCTCGCCGCGGCGATGCCGAGCGGCAACGGGCTCGACGAGGCGAACGTGCTCGGCCCCCTGCAGAACGAGAAGCAGTTCGACGTCGTGCGCCGGCTCGTGGATGACGCGAGGGCGCGCGGCGCCCGCATCGTGACGGGCGGAGCGGCCGCGCCCGAGCACGGACCGCTGTTCTACCAGACGACCGTCGTCGCCGACATCGACGACGGCGCCCCGCTGGTCGACGAGGAGCAGTTCGGCCCCGTGATCCCAGTGATCCGCTACTCGGAGATCGATGATGCGGTGCGCCGGGCGAATGCGTCGTCGCAGGGACTGGGTGCGTCGGTGTGGTCGTCGGATGCGGATGCCGCGACCGAGGTCGCCCGTCGGGTGCAGGCCGGGACGGTGTGGATCAACCAGCACGGTGCGATCAACCCGAACGTGCCGTTCGGCGGCATCAAGGCCAGCGGCTACGGGCAGGAGTTCGGCGTCGCCGGTCTCAAGGCCGTCGCCGCTCCCCAGGTGATCCAGCGCTGAACCTCTCGAACGCGCGGAAGGGCCGGGGTCGTGACGACCCCGGCCCTTCTCTGCGTCAGAGGTGCGCATGGCGGCGGCATCCGTGACGGCCCGCGCCTCAGCGCGATGCCGGCCGGTTCGTGGTGATCGAGCGTCCGCGGAACTCGGCGACGGCATCGCCGATCTCGTCGGTGACCGTGACGTCGTACAGCCCGGTGCGGCCGCTGACCACGCGCCGAACGGCGGTCGCGGTGAGGGTCTGCCCCGCCCGCGTCGACTTCAGGAAGGTGATGTCGGCTCCTGCGGCCACGGTCACCCGCTCGTCTTCGTTGCACGCGATCGCGAACGCCGTGTCCGCCAGGGCGAACACGAGTCCTCCGTGGGTGATCGCGAAGCCGTTCAGCATGTCCTCCCGCACGGGCATCGACACGATCGCGTGCCCCGGCTCGTCGAGTTCGACGACCATCCCGAGCATCGCCGAGGCGCTGTCACGCTGCATCATCGGCCTCATGACTTGCTCACCAGCGTCAGCACGTCGTAGGTGGCGACGGTCTCGTCCTCCTGATTGCGGATGACGGCATCCCACCGCACCTCGCCGTACTCGTCGGTCTCGCGCGGCGTGATCTGCTTGGCGGTGAGCTCGACGCGGATCTCGTCTCCGGGGGAGACCGGCGTGAGGAAGCGCAGGTTCTCGAGTCCGTAGTTCGCGAGCACCGGTCCGGGCTCCGGGTCGACGAACAGCCCGGCCGCCCACGAGACGAGCAGGTAGCCGTGCGCCACGCGCCCGGGGAAGAACGGGTTGGCCGCGGCGGCCTCCTCGTCCATGTGCGCGTAGAAGGTGTCGCCGGTGAAGTGCGCGAAGGTCTCGATGTCGTCGAGGGTCACCTCGCGCGAAGCCGACACGATCTGATCGCCGATCCGCAGCTCTGCCAGCGACTTGCGGAACGGATGCCGTCCGCCGCTGTGCGCCGCGGCGCCGGCATGCCACACGCCGGTCAGCGCCGTCAGCATCTCGGGCGATCCCTGCACGGCCGTGCGCTGCATGTGGTGCAGCACGGCGCGGATGCCGCCGAGCTCCTCGCCGCCGCCGGCCCGCCCGGGACCGCCGTGCACGAGGTTCGGCAGCGGGGAGCCGTGGCCGGTGGAGGATCGGGCATCGTCGCGGTCGAGCAGCAGCATGCGTCCGTTGAAGGGCGCGATGCGCGTGGCGAGCTCGACGGCCTGTGCGGGGTCGTGCGTCGCGATGCTGGTGACGAGCGAGCCGCCGCCGCGGGCGACGAGCGCCGCGGCCTCGGCGGTGGTGTCGTACGTGAGCAGCGAGGAGACGGGGCCGAACGCCTCGACGGAGTGCACGGCATCCGACTGCGCGTCGTCGAAGCGCAGCAGCACGGGCGAGACGAAGGCGCCGTCGGGGGCGTCGCCCACCGTGCCGTCGGCGAGGCGCACCTCGGGGGCGTCGGTCGATCCGACGACGACCCGGCCGCCGGCGTCCTGCAGGACCCGCACCTGGCGCCGCACCTCGTCGCGCTGAGCTGTCGAGGCGAGCGGACCCATGGTCACGCCCTCCGCGCGGGGGTCACCCAGCACGGTCTTCTCGGTGATGCGCAACCGCACGGCGGCGATCACGGCGTCCGCGGATGCGGCGGGCACGATCGCCCTGCGGATCGCGGTGCACTTCTGTCCGGCCTTGGTCGTCATCTCCGTCACGAGCTGGCGGACGTACGCGTCGAACTCGGGGGTGCCCTCCACCGCGTCGGTGCCGAGCACGGAGGCGTTGATCGAGTCGGTCTCGGCGGTGAACCGCACGCCGCCCGTCTGCACGGCCGGGTGCGCCTTCAGGCTCTCCGCGGTGGATGCGCTGCCGGTGAAGCCGACGAGGTCGCCGAGTCGCAGGTTCTCGAACAGCTCGGGCACGCTGCCGCTCACCAGCTGCAGCGATCCTTCGGGCAGCAGCCCCGACTCGACGAGGATCCGCACCATCGCCTCGGCCAGGTATCCGGTCGGCGTCGCGGGCTTGACGAGCGTCGGCATGCCCGCGAGGAACGCGGGGGCGAACTTCTCCAGAGAACCCCACACCGGGAAGTTGAAGGCGTTGATCTGCACCGCCACACCGGGGAGGGTCGTGTAGACGTGGCGGCCGAGGAAGGATCCGTCCTTGGAGAGCGGCTCCACGGGTCCGTCGACGTGCACGGTGCCATTCGGCAGCTCGCGCCGGCCCTTGCCCGAGTAGGAGAAGAGCACGCCGATCCCGCCGTCGATGTCCACCCACGAGTCGACCTTCGTGGCGCCTGTGCGCGAGGACAGCGCGTACAGCTCGTCCTTGCGCGCGGTGAGGGCGAGCGCGAACTGCTTGAGCAGCACCGCCCGCTGGTGGAAGGTGAGCGCGGCGAGGCTCCGCTGCCCGGTCGTCCTGGCGAACTCGAGCGCGCCAGCGAGGTCGAGTCCCTCGGTGGACACCCGGGTGATCAGCTCGCCGGTGGAGGCGTCGCGGACGTCCGTCGCCCGGTCGGGGGAGGAGGGCGTCCACCACTCGCCGTTGACGTAGCTCGACAGGTACTCGGTCATCTCTCCTCGTTCCATTCGTAGAATCCGCGGCCGGACTTGCGGCCCAGCCGCCCCTCGGCCACCATCCGGCGCAGCAGCTCCGGCGGGGCGAAGCGCTCGCCGAACGCGCGCTCCAGCTCCTCCGCGATCCCGAGGCGCACATCGAGGCCCACGATGTCCGAGGTGCGCAGCGGGCCGGTGGGATGCCGGTACCCGAGGGTCATCGCGGCGTCGATGTCGGCGGCCGATGCGACGCCCTCCTCCAGCATCCGGATCGCTTCGAGGCCGAGCATGACGCCCAGGCGCGAAGACGCGAAGCCGGGGGAGTCGCGCACGACGATCGGCGTCTTGCCGAGGGCCGCGACCCAGTCGCGGGCGCTCTCGGTGACATCGGGCGCGGTCGCCGTGCCGTGCACGATCTCGACCAGCGCCGAAGCGGGGACGGGATTGAAGAAGTGCAGGCCCAGGAAGCGCTCCGGGCGCAGGCGCGTGGCGGCGAGGTCGTCGATCGAGATCGACGACGTGTTGCTCGCCAGCGTCGCGTGCGCGGGCATGGCGGCCTCCGCGCGGGCGAGAGACTGCTCCTTGAGGTCGCGGTCCTCCGGCACCGCCTCGATCACGAGGTCGCACTCGCCGAAGGCTGAGATGTCCGTGCCGGTCGTGAGGCGTGAGCGCAGCGCGGTCCCGTCGAGGGAGGCGTCGCGTTCGGCCGAGCGACGGATGCTGTCGTCGATGCGGTCGGCCGCGGCATCCGCGCTGGCGTCGTCGCGCTCGACCACGGTCACGTGCGACCCCGCCAGCAGGAACGCGTGCGCGATGCCGGCGCCCATGCGTCCGCCGCCCAGGACGCCGACGCGTGCCGGCGGGCGTTTCGTCTCGCTGCGCTCGCTCAACGACCGGGGGGTGGGAGCGGGGTCGCTCATAGCTTGTTCCTCGCTTCGTCTCGCTGCGCTCGCTCAGTGCGGCGCTCCAGGAACGCGGTCATCCTGCGGTGCTTCTCGGGGGACTCGAACAGCTCGGCCTGCAGCTCGAGCTCGATGGCCGGATGCTGGGCCCTCGGCGTGCGCAGGGCGCGCTTGGTGTGCCGCGTCGCGAGGGGGTCGTTCGCGGCGATCCGATCTGCGATCGCGTGGGCGGCGGGCAGGAGGTCGTCCGCGGCGTGCACAGCGGAGATCAGCCCCCAGGCCAGCGCCTCCTCGGCATCCAGCGCCCGACCGGTGAGGAGGAGCTCGCTCGCTCTCGCCTCCCCGACGATCTCGGGCAGTCGCCAGGCGGCGCCCGCCGCGGCGATGATGCCGAGCCCGGTCTCGGGGTTGCCGATCTTCAGGGCGGGGGTGGCGATGCGGATGTCCGCCGCGTAGGCGAGCTCGGCGCCACCGCCGAGCGCATAGCCGTCGATCGCCGCGATCACGGGCATCGGGAGTTCGCGGATCCGGATGAACGCGGTCGCGTTGATGCCCTTCCGCGCGTCCTCGGCCGTGCGCTCCCGCAGCTGGGCGATGTCGGCCCCCGCCGCGAAGGTTCCTCCGGAGCCAGTGAGGATCAGCGTGCGCGGCGCGGCCTCGAGCCCTGCGCACAGCTCGTGCAGGGCATCGATCGTCTCCTGATCGATCGCGTTCCGCTTCTCCGGGCGGTCCAGGGTCGCGATCACGCGGTCGGCGCGCTCCTCGATGCGCAGCGTCATGACACGAGCTCCACGATCATGGCTGTGCCCTGGCCGACGCCGACGCACATGGTGGCGAGGCCGTAGCGCACGCCCTCGCGCTCCATACGGCCGAGCAGCGTGACGATCAATCGCGATCCGCTCGATCCCAGCGGGTGTCCGAGGGCGATCGCGCCGCCGTCGGCGTTCACGATCGCGGGGTCGAGTCCCAGGCGGCGGATGCAGGCCAGCGACTGCGAGGCGAACGCCTCGTTCAGCTCGACCGCGCCGATGTCCGCGATGCTCAGTCCGGCCTTGCGCAGCGCCTTTTCGGTCGCCGGCACCGGGCCGAGCCCCATGATCTCGGGGGCGAGGGCCGCCGAGGCCGAGGCGACGATGCGCGCGCGGGGGCGCAGTCCGTGCGCGGCGACGGCCTGTGCACTCGCGACGAGGATCGCGGAGGCGCCGTCGTTCAGCGAGCTGGAGTTGCCGGCCGTGACGACCGATCCGCCGACCACGACAGGACGCAGCGCAGCGAGCGCCTCGGGCGAGGTCTCGCGTCGAGGGCCCTCGTCGGTGTCGACGAGTCCGCGGGGCGTCTCGACCCCCACGATCTCGGGGGCGAACCGTCCGGCGTCGATCGCCGCGAGGGCGCGCTGATGGCTCAGGAGCGCGAACGCGTCGGCATCCGCCCTCGAGATCCCGTCGACGCGCGCCACCTCCTCTGCGGTCTCCGGCATCGAGAAGGTCGCCTTGTCGCGTGCGCTCAGCCGAGGGTTCGTGAATCGCCAGCCGATCGACGTGTCGAAGGCCGCGCCCGGCTTGCCCCATGCCCGCTCCGGCTTCGCCTGCACCCAGGGCGCCCTGGTCATGGATTCGACGCCGCCGGCGACGATGAGGTCGGCGTCGTCCGCGCGCACGGCGTTCGCCGCGAGGGCGATGGCCGACATCCCCGACGCGCACAGCCGGTTCACGGTCAGCCCGGGGACCGAATCGGGGAGGCCGGCGAGCAGCACGGCCATGCGGGCCACGTTGCGGTTGTCCTCGCCCGCCTGGTTCGCCGCGCCCAGGATCACCTCGTCGATCGCATCGACCGGCGCCGTCGACCTGCTCACCGCTTCGCCGACGACGAGGGCGGCGAGGTCGTCCGGGCGGATGCTGGAGAGCGCGCCGCCGTAGCGGCCGACCGGGGTGCGCGCACCGCCGACGAGGTAGGCCTCGGACATCGTCATCCTCCTGTCTGCCGCCACTGGCAGATAATTTCAGACCGATCGGTCAGGAATACATTCTCAGATGAACCGGCGGTTGGCAACTCCGAGATGACAGACTGGTCGCATGCCCCGCACCGATCCCGCAGATCCGACGCCGAAGCGGGGCAGGCCGGGCTACGACCGCGAGCAGGTGCTCGCCGTCGCGGTGAAGGTGTTCAACGACCACGGCTACGACGCGACCAGCGTCGCCGACCTCACCGCCGCGCTCGGGCTGACGAAGTCGGCGCTCTACCACCACTTCGACTCCAAGTCCGCGATCCTCGAACTCGCGCTGAACGACGCGCTCGACGGACTGGAGCAGGTCGTGGACGACGCCGTGGCGCAGCATCCGCTCGCCGCCGACCGTCTGCGCTCGATCGTCCGAGGAGCCGTTCGCGTGCTCACCGAGAAGCTCCCCTCCGTGACCCTGCTGCTGCGGGTGCGGGGCAACAGCGAGGTCGAGACGACGGCGCTGCGGCGCCGGCGCGACTTCGACCAGCGGGTCACGGCGATCGTCGCCGAGGCGCAGCGCGAGGGGCTGATCCGCGATGACGTCGATGCGGCGGTCGCGACCAGGCTCATCTTCGGCATGATCAACTCGGTCGTCGAGTGGTACCGACCAGGCGGCCCCGTAGACCCCGAAGAGCTCGGCGAGGACATCCTGCGCGTGAGTCTGGACGGGCTCCAGTCGCGCTGACCTCGGGTCGACCTCGCGCGGCGCGCGCCGACGAACTGCGCGTATGCTGTCCGTCACGCGACGAGGCGAGGAGTGATGGATGGGCGATCGCGAACGCGAGGAGAACCCGGGCAGGGTCGTGCTCGACTGCGGCGACGTGGCCTCCGCTGAGCGCTTCGACATGTGGACGGATGCCGTGAATCGCAGCTTCGTGCCCCTCCGGGCCTGGTCTGCGGATCCTGCGACCAGGGCGGGCTTCGCGGGCAAGCTCGTGGCGCAGGAGCTCGGGCCGTTGTCGGTGAGCAGCGTGTCGGGATCGCCCGTTCGCGTGAGCCGCACCAGGAGCGAGATCGCCCGTGACGACCCCGGCCACATCAAGCTCGGCGTGCAGCTGCAGGGCCGGAGCGTGATCAGCCAGGACGGACGCGATGCCATCCTGCTGCCGGGGGACTTCGCCGTCTACGACACGACGCGCCCCTACTCCGTCGACTTCGACGACTCGTTCCGCATGCTGGTCGTGATGTTCCCGCTCGAGACCCTCCGCATCGATCGGGCGCGCCTGAGAGCGCTGACGGCCTCGCGGTTCTCCGGACACGAGGGCGTGAGCGCGATCGCCTCCTCGCTGCTGCGCGCGTTCGACAGCGCCCTCGAAGACGGCACGCTCCGCAACCGGATGCCGCTGTCCGACGCCGTGCTCGACATGCTGACCGCTGCCCTCGGGGAACGACTGGAGCTCGTGCTGGACAGCGGAGGGGATGCCGACCGGAGGGCGCTCCTGACCAGGATCGAGATGTACATCGCCGCGCATCTCGGCGACGCCGAGCTGACGGTCGCTCAGATCGCCGCCGCCCACCACGTCTCGGTGCGGTATCTGCAGAAGCTGTTCGAGGGCAGGAACGACACCGTGAGCTCGTGGATCCGGCATCGCCGCCTCGACGCCACCCGTAGAGACCTGAGCAATCCGACCCAGGTCGGGCAGCAGATCGCGTCGATCGGAGCGCGATGGGGCTTCACCGACGCCACGGCCTTCTCCCGGGCGTTCCGCACGCGGTTCGGCGTCACGCCGAGCGAGTACCGCGCCGAGGCGCTGCAGCACTGACCCCGGCGATCGTGCGCGTCCGGCACATCGGTGTTCGCCGGTGGCCGGTCGGTTCCGCCGCATCCGGGCGATTCTGATCTGACAGCGGGCGAAGACCGCCCGGCGTTCAGAGAGGAACGAGCGATGACCGAGCTCACAGAAGTCGCCGACTACATCGTGGTCGGCGCGGGATCGGCGGGCAGCGCCATCGCGCGCCGCCTGGTCGACGCGGGGCGCACCGTCCACGTGCTGGAGGCGGGGCCGGTGGACAGCGACCCGAACATCCACTCACCGCAGGGCTGGCCGGGCCTGCTGATGTCGCCCAGCGACTGGGCGGTCATGACCACTCCGCAGGAGCATCTGGGCGGGCGGGTCCTCTACTGGCCGCGCGGCAGGACGCTCGGCGGCTCCAGCTCGCTGAACGGCATGATCTACATGCGCGGCGACCGCAGCGACTACGACGGCTGGGCTGAGCGGGGCGCGGCCGGCTGGTCGTGGGACGAGGTCTTCCCCTTCTTCACCGCGTCCGAGGACCACGCCGACGGCGCCGACGAGTTCCACGGCGCAGGCGGACCGCTGCACGTCGAACGGGTGCCCGTGGACAAGCGGCACCCCCTGGCCTCGGCGTTCGTGGATGCGGCGGTGGCCGAAGGCATCCCCGCGACCGACGACTTCAACCGCGAGACGCTCGACGGCGCGGGCTTCAACCACACGACGACGAAGGACGGCAGACGCGCGTCGGCCTGGCAGTCGTTCGTCGCCCCCATCCTCGGCGACGCACGGCTCGCCGTGACCACGGATGCGCTCGTCGACCGGGTCGTGATCGAAGACGGCAGGGCCGTCGGCGTCGAGTACTCGGTCGACGGCGTGACGCGAGTGGCGCGGGCAACGCGCGAGGTCGTGCTGTCCGGCGGGGCGATCGGCTCACCCGCGGTGCTGCTGCGCTCGGGCGTGGGCCCGAAGGATGACCTGAGCGCCCTCGGCATCGATGTCGTGGCCGATCTGCCCGGTGTCGGCGAGAACCTGCACGACCACCTCCTGGTGAGCGTGCTGTACGAGGCGAAGGACCCGGTCGCCCCGCCGCAGTGGAACATCCTGGAGAGCCAGTTCTACGCCCGATCCTCCGTCGCGGCCGATGATGCGGCCCCCGATCTGCAGCCGCTGTTCATCCACGTGCCGTATCCGACCGACGGCGGAGCCGTGCCGGAGCAGGGGTACACGATCGTCGCGGGCATCGTCCGCCCGTACTCGCGCGGCACGCTGCGCCTGGCTTCTGCGGCGGCATCCGATGCTCCCCTCGTCGACCCGAACGTCTTCGCCGACGACCGTGATCTGGAGGCGATGGTCGATGCGATCGAGCTCGTGCGCCGGGTCGGCGCCCAGGACGCGTTCGCGCCGTTCCGCGCTGCGGAGTTCGCCCCCGGCGACGACGTGACCACCCGTGATCAGCTGCGCGACTTCGCCCGCCGCACGGTCGGCACCTATCACCACCAGGCAGGCACCTGCCGGATGGGGAGCGACGAGCTCGCCGTCGTCGACCCGCAGCTGCGGGTTCGCGGAGTGGCGGGACTCCGCGTGGCCGATGCCTCGGTCATGCCCTTCGTGCCGAGCGCCAACACCAACGCGCCCTCGATCATGATCGGCGAGCGGGCGGCGGGCTTCCTGCTCGCGGAGTAGCCACGGGAGAACCCGAGCCCGCGGGACACGTCGAGTGCCCGGGTGGATGCGCCGCGCGCGTCCACCCGGGCATGGAGCGTCAGCGGCCGTCTCGACACTTCGTGCGGGGTGGTGGGCGATCGCCTCCGCGGAGGAGGTGCGCATCGAGGCCCGGACTGTTCAGTCCTCGGCCGGCGCGACTCGCGGGGGCCACGTCGTCGAGCCGAGCTCGCGGGAGATGTTGCGGGCCGTCTCCCGCAGGGCCGCGAGCACCGCGTCGGATGCCGGGGCCTGCGCGGTCGGCATCACGACCGCGAGCGCCGCGACGATGTCGCCCCGCGCGTCGGCCACGGGCGCCGCGATCGACGTCTCGCCGAGCACGGCCTCGTCGGTCTCAGAGGCGCTTCCCCGTTCGACGATCGCCGGCAGCTCGAGGGTGAGCCTCGCGACGTCGGTCACCGTGTCGCCGGTCAGACTGCGCAGCGGCTGCGCGAACACGTTCCGCTGGAACCCCTGATCGTAGGCGAGCAGCACCTTGCCCATCGCAGACGCGTGCGCCGGGATCGCGACCCCGGTCTCGAGCATCTGCTGGCTGTCGTCCGGGCGCAGGTTGTGGTGGATCACCAGCACGTCGGTGAAGTGCGGAGCGCCGAGCCGCACGGACAGGCCGGTGCGGCGGGCGAGATCCTGCGTCCAGCGCATCGCGCGGGCGCGGACGTCGAGGGTGTCGAGGTAGACGTTGCTCAGCCGCAGCAGCGTGGGGCCGAGCATGTAGCGCTGCCCGCCGCGCTCTTTGGCGACGAGGCCGTGCTCCCTGAGCGACTTGACGATGCCGTGCACGGTCGACGGGGGGAGGTCCAGCGCGAGGGCGAGGTCGGTGATGCCCAGATGCCGGGCGCCCTGCAGCAGCTCGAGCACCTTCGCGGCGCGGTCGATGGCCTGGATCATGCGGCCCTCCCTCTCAGACGATTCTTCCTCGAATCGGCGACTCGACGGGGTCTTGACATCCCGTCCGACTCCGAGCATATTCGACATTAACGAATTCCTTTCGGATTTCGACGACTTTCAGCCAGGCAGTGATCAAGGGAGATCGGACGATGAAGAAGCTCATCAACAACCCTGCGGACGTGCTCATCGAGTCGCTCAGGGGAGTCGCCGCGGCGCACCCCGAGCTGTCGGTGGACCTCGACACCAGCGTCATCACGCGCGCGACGCCCAAGGCGCAGGGCAAGGTCGCCGTGGTGTCCGGTGGAGGCTCAGGACACGAGCCGCTGCACGGCGGATTCGTCGGCATCGGGATGCTCGATGCCGCCGTGGCCGGTGAGGTCTTCACCTCGCCGACCCCCGACCGGGTGCAGGCCGCCACGAAGGCCGTCGACCGCGGCGCCGGGGTGCTGCACATCGTCAAGAACTACACCGGAGACGTGCTGAACTTCGAGATGGCCGCCGAGCTCGCCGAGATGGAGGGCATCGAGGTCGGCACGGTCGTCGTCGACGACGACGTCGCCGTGCAGGACTCGCTGTACACCGCCGGTCGACGCGGCGTCGGACTCACCGTGCTGCTCGAGAAGATCGTCGGCGCCGCCGCGGAGGAGGGGCAGGACCTCGCCTCCGTCGTCGCACTCGCCCAGCGCGTCAACGCCCAGGGCCGGTCGATGGGCATGGCGCTCACGAGCTGCACGGTGCCGGCCGCCGGCAAGCCGACCTTCGATCTCCCCGAGGACCAGATGGAGATCGGCATCGGCATCCACGGCGAACCCGGTCGCCACCGCGAGCCCCTCGCCCCGGCATCCGACATCGCCCGGCAGCTGGTGGAGCCGATCCTCGCCGACCTCGACTTCACGGGACCCGTGATCGTGATGCTCAACGGCATGGGCGCCACCCCGCAGATCGAGCTGTACCTGATGTACGCCGAGGTGGCTGCTCTGCTGGAGAAGGCCGGCGTGCAGATCGTGCGCAACCTCGTCGGCAACTACATCACCTCGCTCGACATGGCCGGATGCTCGGTCACCGTGCTCAAGGCCGACGACGAGGTCCTGCGGCTGTGGGATGCGCCGGTCGTCACCCCCGGTCTGCGGTGGGGCGCCTGATGGGGAACGTGGGAGTCGCGGCGCTGCAGGACTGGATCGCGCGATTCAGCGCGGCCGTCGCCGAGAAGAAGGACTGGCTCACCGAGCTCGACTCGGCCATCGGCGACGCCGACCACGGAGCGAACATGTCGCGGGGCATGGGCGCCGTCGTCGAGAAGCTGAGCGGAGGCGCGCCGGCCACGGCGGATGAGCTGCTCAAGACGGTGGGGATGACCCTGGTCAGCTCGGTGGGCGGCGCCAGCGGCCCTCTCTACGGCACGTTCTTCCTGCGCATGGGGATGAGCGCGGGAGCGGTCGACTCCCTCGACGGCGCGTCGCTCGCCGGCGCTCTGCGCGCAGGTCTCGACGGCATCGTCGCCCGGGGCAAGCCCGAAGCGGGGGACAAGACCATGTTCGACGCGATGTCTCCGGCCGTCGACGCGTTCGACGGGGCCCTCGCGGGCGGCGCCTCCGTGAGCGAGGCGGCCCACGCGGCCGCGGTCGCGGCGGCGACGGGTCGGGATGCGACGCTCCCGCTCGTGGCGCGCAAGGGTCGCGCCAGCTATCTCGGGGAGCGCAGCGCCGGTCACCTCGACCCCGGCGCCGCGTCGACCGCTCTGCTGTTCGAGACGCTGGACGCCGCGATCGCGGCCGCCTCCTGATGATCGGCATCGTCGCCGTCTCCCACAGCGCTCGGCTCGGGGAGGCGGCACTCGAGCTCGCCCTCCAGATGGTGCAGGGCGGCGGCGTGCAGGTGCGCGTCGCGGCAGGGGCGGGAACGGATGCCGAGGGCAGGCCGATCCTCGGAACAGACGCGACCGCGGTGGCCGCGGCCATCGACGAGCTCGCCCCCGAGTGCGGCGGCGTGCTCGTGCTCATGGATCTGGGGTCTGCGGTGATGAGCGCCGAGCTCGCCCTGGAGTTCCGGACCAGCGAGGTTCCCGTGCGGCTCGTTCCCGCGCCGTTCGTCGAGGGACTCCTCGCCGCCGTCGTGTCGGCGGCGGCCGGGGCGTCGCTGGACGTCGTCGCCGACGAGGCCTCCGCTGCTCTGGGGGCGAAGACCGGGCAGCTGGGGGAGCACACGGCCGAGCCCGAGCGGGAACCCGCGGACGAGCGCGGAGAGGCGCAGGGGGAGCGGATCACTCGCACCGTGCGGGTGCGCAATCCGCTCGGCATCCACGCACGCCCCGCCGCGCTCATCGCCAAGGCCTCGACGGGAGCCGAGGTGCGGCTGCGCCTCCTGCCCGATGGGCCGGAGGCGGCCGCGGCCAGCCTGTCGCGCCTGCTGATCCTCGGCGCACGTCAGGGCGATGAGATCGAGCTGTCGGCGTCCGGGGACGCCGCCGAGGAGGCGCTCACGCGTCTCGCCGCCCTCTTCCACGACGGTTTCGGCGAGGGCGTCGAGGCGGCGGCGCCTGCTTCCGCTCCCGTCGAGGCGCCCCCCGCGACCGTCGCGGCCGGCGCGGTGCTGCGGGGCCGTGGCGTGAGCGCGGGGGCCGCCGCTGCGGTCGTCGTGCGTCTCGCGCCGCCGCTGCCGGAACCCGCGAGCGACATCGTGATCGACGAGGCCGACCGCGATGCGGAGGTCTCGTCGATCGAGTGGGCAGCGGTCGCGGTCGCCGACGAACTGCGCGGCCGCACGGCGGAGGCGTCGGGCGAGGCTCGCGACATCCTCGACGCCTCTCGGCTGCTGGCCTCCGACCCCGAACTCGTCTCCGAGGCGTCCGCGCTCGTGCGGACGAAGGGACGCACCGCCGCGCGCGCCGTCTGGGAGACCGCATCAGCGCACGAGAAGGGGCTGGCCGCTCTCGGCGGTCGGATGGCCGAGCGGGCCGCCGACATCCGCGACGTCCGCGACCGGATCATCGCCGAGATCCTCGAGGTGGAGATGCCGGGGGTGCCCCAGCGGGACGAGCCGTTCGTGCTCGTGGCGACCGATCTCGCCCCCGCAGACACCGCAGCGCTGGACGGAGGGCGCTGCGTCGCCCTGGTCACGGAGCAGGGCGGACCGACCTCGCACACGGCGATCATCGCGCGCTCCCTCGGACTGCCGGCCGTCGTGGGCGTCGCGGGGGCGACGGGGATCGCCTCGGGCGCGACCGTCCTGGTCGACGGGGACCGAGGCACCGTCGAAGTGGAGCCGTCACGCGCCAGGATCGACGCGGCGGTCGCCGCCGCCGTCATCGTGCCGTTCGACGGCGCGGGCAGGCTGGCGGACGGCCACGAGGTGCCGCTGCTCGCCAACGTCGGCGGAGCGGCGGATGCCGTGGCCGCCGCAGCGGCCGGCGCGGAGGGCGTCGGTCTCTTCCGCACCGAGTTCTGCTTCCTGGACCGCACGGAGGCTCCGTCGGTCGAGGAGCAGATCGAGGCCTATCGGGGAGTCCTCGCGGCGTTCCCCGGACGCAAGGTCGTGGTGCGCACGCTCGACGCGGGCAGCGACAAGCCGCTGCCGTTCGCGAACGCCGACGACGAGGAGAACCCCGCGCTCGGTGTGCGCGGGCTCCGCATCGCCCGCCGTTCGCCGGCTCTGCTCGACGATCAGCTGCGCGCCCTCGCCGCCGCGGCCGCCTCGGAGGACGCGCTGGTCGAGGTCATGGCGCCCATGGTGGCCACGGTCGAGGAGGCGCGGGAGTTCGCCGAGCGGGCGCGCGCAGCGGGGCTCACGCGCGTCGGCATCATGATCGAGACGCCGTCGGCCGCGCTGCTGGCCGCGGAGATGCTGGAGGTCGTCGACTTCGTCAGCATCGGCACGAACGACCTCGCCCAGTACACGCTCGCCGCCGACCGCCTCCTCAGCGATCTCGGCGACCTCAACGACCCGTGGCAGCCCGCGGTGCTCCGCCTGATCGGCACCGTCGGCGCCGCGGGGCGGGCGGCAGGCAAGCCCGTCGGCGTCTGCGGTGAAGCGGGGGGAGACCCTGTGCTCGCACCGGTGCTCGTCGGACTCGGAGCGACCAGCCTGTCGATGACGCCTCGCGCCCTCGGACGGGTCGGGGCGTCCCTGGCCGGTGTCGACGAATCGCAGTGCAGACGGATGGCCGAGGCCGTGTCGACGGCGTCGGACGTGCAGCAGACCCGGGATGCGGCGGGTCGGGGGCGACAGCGGTAGGACGGCGCCGGCGTCGTCACATGCTCATCTCGGCATGTGATTCATATCATTCCCGTCTCGACATGGACGCAGAGGTGAGCACAGATTCTCCTCGCCTCTATCCTCGACACCAGGGGGCACCGAAGAACGGTGCGATCAATGAACTGGAGGGTTCTCATGTCTCATCTGCGTGTGTGGAGAAGGTCCTCGATCGTCGTCGCCGCGGCCGGAGTCGTTCTGCTGGGCCTCGCGGCCTGCGCGCCGGCGTCCGAACCCGGGGGGACGCCGTCGACGGCCCCCGAGACACCGGAACCGTATGACGGACCGGTGGCGTTCGTCGGCGATGAACTGGATCTCCTTGTGCTGGAACCCGAGGAGATCGCGGAGATCCTTCCCGGGGCGACGGGGGTGACGGCATCCTCGTCGGTGCTCATGCAGGTCTCAGACGGAAGCGGACCGAGCGCTGACCCGAGGATCTGCGAGGTGTTCTACACAGAGCACGCTCTGCACGCCGTCGGTGCTCGCGTCGTCACGTGGAGCATGCCGGGTGCAGCGCAGGACGTGCCAGGGGTCCTGCAGGTTCTGCAGTTCGCCGATGAGGAGCATGCCCGGTCTCTGATGGACCAGGTCGTCCAGGGGGCAGAGCAGTGCAGCGCGTTCACGAAGGAGGCGGCCGTGACCTTCGACGGTGTGGCCACCGAAGGCGACGGCGAGGTCAGGGCGCTCGCGGGAACCCTCACGGATAACTGGAGCGGGACGGCCATGCGCACGGTGCGGGGCTATGCCGCGACGGGCAACGTCGTGACCGTGCTCGAAGCCCCTCTCCCCGACGGCACTGAGGTCGACAACGGGGACATCGCCGAGGCGATGAACGCACGCACGGAGGACGCGCGTGACGCGCTCATCGAGAAGCTGACGGCCACCCCGCCGACCGAAGAGGAAGCGCCGACCGGCGACGCCTCCGCACCCTGGAGCGAGTGGAAGATCTCGACCGCCGGCGTGGGGCCCATCCTTCTCGGCGACACTCTCGACATTGCGAAGTCCGTCTTTCCCGACGGTTCCGTGGCGGAGCCCGAGTTTCCGGGTGGAGAGTGGAAGGCGACGGCCCCCGGGGCGGACGGCTCGATCCTGATCGAGGCGTCCGGAGACGGGTCGAAGGTCGCGGCGCTGACCGTCGGCACCAGGGCCTCGCTCGAGCGGCCGTTGCAGGAGGGGCAGGCTCTTCCGGCAGCCGGGGAGATTCGCGTGGGCTCGCCGGTGGCAGAGGCCATCTCGGCCTTCCCCGGAGGGACGATCGTGACCGTCGCCTCCTCGGGTGACGACTGGTACGACGTCGCCACCCGCAGCGGGAGGCTGCTCCGGTTCCACACCGATCGGGACGCCGTGGATCCGGAGGCACTGATCGTCGGCATCACGGCGAGGGACGCCACGATGACGCCCCTTCCGCAGCTGGGCGACTGACGCGCACCGGGGGCGCTGGCGACAGCACGCGCCCCCGGTCACACCCTCCCGAAGGCGCGGAGGGGATGCTCGATGAGCTCGACCACGCGTCGCAGGAACGAGGCGGCGTACCCGCCGTCGCAGACGCGGTGGTCGAAGACGAGCGACAGCTGGGCGATGCGTCGGGCGACGATCTCGCCCTCCACCACCCACGGGCGCTCCAGGATGCGACCGAGGCCGAGAATCGCCACGTCGGGGTGGTTGATGATCGCGGCGGACCCGTCGACGCCGAAGCCGCCGTAGTTGTTCAGGGTGAAGGTCGAGCCCCGCAGGCGCTCCGGCGGCATCGTTCCGCCGCGCGCGGTGCCGGCGAGCTCGCGGAGAGCGGCGTCGAGGTCGGCGGCGCTGAGGGCATCGGCGTGCGGGATGACGGGGACCATGAGGCCACGGGGAGTGTCGGCGGCGATGCCGAGGTTCACTCCCTCGAACTCGATGACCTCCGACGCGTCGGGGGAGAGACGCGAGGCGAGCAGCGGATGGTCCTCCAGCGCGATCAGCACGAAGCGGGCGATCAGCGCGGTGATCGAGGGCGCACGTCCGCCCTCCGGCGCCATCTCGGCGCGGGCGTTCCAGAGCGCGGTGGCGTCGACGTCGACCCACACGGTCGCCTCGGGGATCTCGGCCCTGCTGCGGCTCAGCGTCGCATTCGCGGCCTTGCGCAGGGGCGACATGCGGGTGCGGGACCGCACGGCCAGGCCGTCGATCCGTGCGTCGCTCTCGAGAGCGGACGCCGCCGGACCGCCCTCCACGGGAGCGGATGCCGCGGCCGTCACGCCGTCCACGGCGTGATCGACGGCCGCGCGGAGCACGTCGGCCCTGGTGATCGCTCCGTCCGCCCCGGTCGGCGCGATGAGGCGCACGTCGAGGCCGAGGTCTCGCGCGAGCCGGCGGACGAGGGGTGAGCGCACGGCGACCGGTCGACGGGCGGCCGCCTCTGCATCCGAATTTCGGATGATCGTACGATTCTCGGATGCCGTCGGCGGAATCGTCCGAGAAATGCGCGGGTCTCCGATTTCAGGAGTCGTGATCGGGGTGTCCGGAGCGGCAGACGAGAGATCCGGAGTCACGGTCGGAGCACCCGGACGCGCGGCGGGGCGCCGGCGCCGCCCCTTGACCTCGCGCTCCGAGGTGCCGTAGCCGATGAGGACGTTGCCCGAGCCTGCGCGCTCCTCGGTGCGGTAGGCCTCGTGGACGTCGGATGCCGCGGCATCCGCGACCTCGAGCACGGGTGCTCCGACATCGATCGTGTCGCCGGGGGAGCCGTGCAGCGCGATGACCACGCCGGCGAACGGGGACGGCAGCTCGACGACGCTCTTCGCCGTCTCGACCTCCGCGATGGGCTGATCCGTCGTGATCGTGTCGCCCACGGCCACGAGCCACTGCACGAGACCGGCCTCGGTGAGCCCCTCGCCGAGATCGGGGAGGCGGAAGACGCGCGCGGTGAGGGCGCTCACTTCTCGTCCTCCCAGTGCAGCGAGTCGATCGCGTCGAGCACGCGGTCGACGTCGGGCAGGTACCAGTGCTCCAGCTTGGGCGGCGCGTACGGGGTGTCGAAACCGGTGACCCTGCGCACGGGGGCCTCCAGATACTCGAAGCAGCGCTCGAACACCCGCGCCTGGATCTCCGACGCGACGCTCACATAGCCCGGAGCCTCGGCGATCACGACCGCGCGGCCCGTCGAACGCACGGCGGCGGTGACCGTCTCGTCGTCGAAGGGCGACAGCGAGCGCACGTCGACGACCTGCACGCTGCGCCCCTCGGCGGCGGCGACCTCGGCGACCTCCAGAGCCAGCGGCACCGAGGACCCGTAGGCGAGCAGGGTCACATCCGTGCCCTCGCGGGCGACGCGTGCGGTGCCGATCTCGGCGGTGACCGAGGTGTCGACCTCGCCCTTGGCCCAGTAGAGCTTCTTCGGCTCGAGGAAGATCACGGGATCGGGGGAGGCGATCGCGGCGCGCAGCAGCGAGTACGCGTCCTGCGGAGTCGATGGGCTGACGACCGTGAGGCCGGGGGTGTGCGCGTAGTACGCCTCCGACGAGTCGCAGTGGTGCTCGACCCCGCCGATGCCGCCGCCGAACGGGATGCGGATGACCAACGGCATCCGCACCCCGCCCCGCGTGCGGTTGCCGAGCTTGGCGACGTGGCTGACGACCTGCTCGAACGCAGGAAGCGCGAAGGCGTCGAACTGCAGCTCGACCACGGGGCGCATGCCGTTCATCGCCATGCCGACCGCCGTGCCGACGATGCCCGACTCCGCGAGCGGTGTGTCGAAGCATCGGTCCTCGCCGAACCGGGCCGTGAGGCCGTCGGTGATGCGGAACACGCCTCCGAGGGCGCCGACGTCCTCCCCGAAGACGACGACCTCCGGATCCGCCTGGATCGCATCGGCGAGGGCGAGGTTGAGTGCGGCCGCCATGCTCATCGTGGCCACGGCGGGTGTCGACGCCTCTGTCCGGACGTCGTGCTCGGCGATGGTCATCGTGCGCCTCCTGAGGTCTCGGCGGGGGTCCGATCGATCTCTCCGCGGAGCAGCTGCCACTGCTCCTCGAGCTGCGGCGAGCGGGCCGCGGTCACGAAGCGGAAGAGGTCTTCGGGGTCGAGCTCGGCATCCGCGTTCAGCGCGTCGCGCATCGCCTGGGCGATCGTCTCGGCCCCGGCCGCGTATTCGGCGTCGAGCGCCTCGTCGAGGACGCCGGAGGCCGTCAGGTGCGCGCGGAGGCGCGTGAGCGGATCCCTGGCCACCCAGGCCTGCACCTCGGCGCGCTCGCGGTAGCGGGTGTCGTCGTCGGCGTTGGTGTGCGCCTGCATCCGATACGTGTGGGCCTCGATGAGAGCCGGCCCTCCGCCGGTGCGTGCCCGTTCCACGGCCTCTCCGAGCACCGCGAGGACCGCGGCGACGTCGTTGCCGTCGACGCGCTGCCCCGGCATGCCGTAGCCGATGGCCTTGTGCGCGAGGGAGGGGGCGGCGGTCTGGCGCGAGAGCGGCACCGAGATCGCGAACCCGTTGTTCTGGACGAAGAACACGACGGGCACATGGAAGACCGCGGCGAAGTTCATCGCCTCGTGGAAGTCGCCCTCGCTCGTGGCGCCGTCGCCGCAGAGTGCGACGACGACCGTGTCCTCGCCCCGCTGCTTCGCCGCATAGGCGAAGCCGACGGCGTGCAGGAGCTGCGTGGCGAGCGGGGTCGCCTGCGGGGCGACCCGATGGGTCTTCACGTCGTAGCCGGAGTGCCAGTCGCCCTTGAGCAGCACCAGGGCGTCGGCGGCGCTGACACCGCGCGCGATCACGGCGACGGAGTCGCGGTAGGTCGGGAACAGCCAGTCCGTCTCGGCGAGGGCGAGCGCGACCCCGATCTGGCAGGCCTCCTGCCCGTGCGACGACGGGTACACCGCGAGTCGCCCCTGCCGGACGAGGGCGCTGGCCTGGTCGTTGATCCGGCGGCCCTCGACGAGACCGCGGTACGCGCGCAGCAGGCTGGCGGTGTCCGGCAGCGCGTAGTGGTCGTCGGCGACGACAGCGCCGTCCTGGTCGATCAGCTGCACCGCTTCTTCACGCGGGAGCATGTCCGTGTCCTGCATCCGTCCGCCCTCCTTGCCGAACTCGATGGGTCCAGCATGCGTCGCTCCGCGCACTCGTCCAAGATCTATCCGCGAATCCTGGACGAATGGATGATGATTGTTGATTCAGGCATCGAAGTGTCAGAATTCATCGACAGAACGAAGGGGTGCCATGATCACGCTCGACGACACCGATCACGCGATCCTCCGAGAGCTGCGTCAGGACGCCCGCGCCTCGATGACGGCGATCGCGGATGCCGTGCACATCTCCCGCGCCGGCGCCCACGCCCGCATCAAGAGGCTCACCGAGGCCGGCGTCATCACGGGATACGCCGTGCGGACCGACCCCGTGCTGCTCGGTCACCACGCCAGCGCCTACGTCATGCTCGCGATCGAGCAGGCCACCTGGCAGGACGTGAGCGCACGGCTGCGCGCGATCCCCGAGATCGAGCACATGGCGCTGGTCGGCGGGGACTTCGACGTCATCCTCCTGGTGCGCGCGAGTGATGCGCGAGACCTCCGCCGCATCGTGCTGGAGGACATCCAGGCGATCCCGTCGATCCGCTCGACGCGGACCACGCTGATCTTCGAGGACTTCACCAGGGCCTGAGGGTCACGGGAGGGTTCCCGCGATCCCTTCGCACTCGGACATCACCGGCGCGCTCCGCGACAAGTCCGGCGGGCCGCGGCATCCGACAATGAAGGGGACCGGGGCCGTCCACCGGTCGAAGCCCCCGCTCGAAGGAGAGT
This sequence comes from Microbacterium sp. MYb72, assembly GCF_002979415.1. GTDB lineage: Bacteria > Actinomycetota > Actinomycetes > Actinomycetales > Microbacteriaceae > Microbacterium > Microbacterium natoriense. The sequence continues at coordinate 47,446 of NZ_PCOT01000031.1, forward strand.
CCTGATGTCCGAATCCGCCGCATCCGCAGCCGCCGCGCTGCTCGACCGCATCCAGGCGCCGGAGGGCGCAGGACGAGAGATCCCGGACGCCGCGACGCGCGAGATCATCGGACGGGCCCCCGTCGACTCGATCGACGTCCTCGACGGCGCGATCGAACGTGCCAGGGCGGCACAGCCCGCCTGGGAGGCGCTCGGCCACGAGAAGCGGATCGAGCTGCTGCTCGCTGCGGCCGACGCGATCGACGCGAACGCGGAGGCTCTCGCCTACATCCTCTCGCGCGAGCAGGGCAAGCCGCTGAACGGACCGAACGCCCGGTTCGAGCTCGGAGCGTGCTCGGCGTGGCTGCGCACGAACGCCGCCACGGTGCTGGAGTCGCAGGTGCTGGTCGACGACGAGAACCTGCACGCGGAGCTCGTGTACAAGGCGGCCGGGGTGGTCGGGGCGATCGGTCCGTGGAACTGGCCGCTCATGATCACGATCTGGCAGATCGGGCCGTCGCTGCGCATGGGCAACACGGTCGTCGCGAAGCCCAGCGAGTACACGCCGCTGAGCGTGCTCGCGATGCTCTCGGTCATGAACGAGGTCCTTCCGGCCGACGTCCTCATCGGCGTCTCCGGCGACCGCGAGGTCGGCTCCCGTCTCGCCTCGCATCCCGACGTCGCCAAGATCATGTTCACGGGCTCGACGGCCACGGGGCGCCGCATCATCGAGAGCTCGGCCGGCAACCTCGCCCGCCTCACGCTGGAGCTGGGCGGCAACGACGCCGGCATCGTGCTGCCGGGCACGGATGCCGCGGCCATCGCGCAGGACCTCTTCTGGGGAGCATTCATCAACACCGGCCAGACCTGTGCGGCGATGAAGCGCCTGTACGTGCACGACTCGGTGTACGACGACGTCGTGAACGCGCTGGGCGAGATCGCGGCGTCGGTCCCGATGGGCAACGGCCTCGACGAGGACAACGTCCTCGGACCGCTGCAGAACAGAGCGCAGTTCGACATCGTCTCGCGGCTCGTCGACGACGCGAAGGCGTCGGGGGCGCGGGTCGTCACGGGCGGCGAGGCCGCCCCGGAGCTGGGCGAGCTGTTCTACCGGCCGACCATCATCGCCGACATCTCGAACGACGCCGCCCTCGTGCAGGAGGAGCAGTTCGGACCGGCCCTGCCGATCATCCGCTACTCCGATGTCGACGAGGCGTTCGCCTGGGCGAACGCGGTCGACGTGGGCCTCGGCGCGTCCGTGTGGTCGAGCGACCCTGATGCCGCCCGCGAGGCGGCGACGCGCATGCAGTCCGGCACGGTGTGGATCAACTCGCACGGCGGGCTGCACCCGATGGTGCCGTTCGGCGGGGTGAAGAGCTCGGGCTACGGCCTCGAGTTCGGCGTCGAGGGACTCAAGTCGGTCGCGGTGACGCAGGTCGTCTCCGGCCCCGGACGGAAGGGCTGAGGCGTGCGGACCGCGATCGTCGTCGGCGCCGGCACATCGGGCGCCATCGTCGCGCGACGGCTGGCCGATGCGGGCGTCGCCGTGACCCTGATCGAGGCGGGCGGCTACGACACCAACCCCGCGATCCACGACCCGTCCCGTGCGGGGGAGCTGTGGCACTCCGCCGAGGACTGGGACTTCTACACGGTTCCGCAGGAGCACGCGGCCGGCCGCCGACTGCATCTGCCTCGGGGCAAGGTGACGGGCGGATCGCACGCGCTGAACGCGATGATCTGGGTGCGGGGCGCGGCATCCGACTACGACGGATGGGAGCGCGACGGGGCGACCGGCTGGGGCTGGTCCGACGTGGAGCCGGTCTACGAGGCCATCGAGAACGACCTGCTCCCCGTGACCGACGACTACCCGCTGTCACCGATCCAGGCGTCGATCATCGAGGCCGCCATGCAGGAGGGCCTGCCGCACAACCCGGACTACAACGCCGGCACCCTCGACGGCATCTCGCAGGAGCAGGTCACGATGCGCGACGGGCGCCGCGTGAACACGTGGATGGCCTATGCGCAGCCGATCGCCGACCGCCTCACGGTCGTCACCGGCCGTGAGGTGCACTCGGTCATCGTCGAAGACGGTCGGGCGCTGGGGGTCCGGCTCGGGGAGGGGGCGGATGCCGAGTGCGGCCAGTTCCTCCGCCGGCC
>NZ_PCOT01000032.1 GCF_002979415.1 Microbacterium sp. MYb72
ACGTATGTGGTGTTCGGGAACTTCGCTGCGACGTGGCAGCCGTCGAAGGGTGCGGCGTCCTCGACCCGTTCGGTGGGGACGCAGGTATGGGCTCTCGCTGAGAGCGTGCTGAATCAGGTGCCTGCCCAGTACCAGCCGACGATCCGGGCGCAGTGGGCGGACATCGCCGCCGATGGCTCGTTCCAGGCGACGCTGACGCTCAAGGACACGCCCGCGACCCCCGGCTCGTACGGCGTCTACACGTACGGCGCCGGCGGTGTCGTCAACGCCGACCAGGAGCGCAGCGTCGCCCTGAACTACTCCATCGCTCCGAAGATCACCGTGTCCTCGGCCGTGACCGCGGGTTCGCCCGGCATCACCGCCACCGTCACGGGAAAGGACTTCGGCACCGCGACCGGCGTCTACGCCGCGATCATCGAGACGGGCGCCGAGGCGAACGTCACGGGCGGAGGCGGTTACGTCGCGATGCAGTGGGTCCGCGGTGTCTCGGGCGGGGCGTTCTCCGTCGAGCTCACGGCGCCCGCTGACAAGCTCGACCGCGCGAAGACCTACGAGGTGATCGTGTGGAAGCAGCACTCCAACCCCGACGCGACGACGATGCTCGCGCGGGCGGCCGTCGCGATCAGCGACGCCGATTGGGACGTCATCAAGCCGGCTCCGGCATCTCCGTCTCTCTCGGTGTTCCTCGCCGACGGTGTCACTCCGGCGACCGGTGTCGCGCTCAAGGCAGGTGACAGGGTCGTCGTGAAGGGTACGGGGTATGACCCGACGGCGAACGTGGGTGGTCGTGGGGCGCCGATTCCGTCGACGCTGCCGCAGGGCACGTATGTGGTGTTCGGGAACTTCGCTGCGACGTGGCAGCCGTCGAAGGGTGCGGCGTCCTCGACCCGTTCGGTGGGCACGCAGGCGTGGGCTCTCGCTGAGAGCGTGCTGAATCAGGTGCCGTCCCAGTACCAGCCGACGATCCGGGCGCAGTGGGCCGATATCGCCGCCGACGGTTCGTTCCAGGCGACGCTGACGCTCAAGGACACCCCCGCGACCCCCGGCTCGTACGGCGTCTACACGTACGGCGCGGGCGGTGTCGTCAACGCCGACCAGGAGCGCAGCGTCGCCCTCGACTACGGCCTCGCCTCCTCGCTCTCGACGAGCGTGAAGAGCGCGACGGCGGCTGACGGTCTGACCGTCAGGGCATCCGGATCCCGACTCGGCGACGTCACCGGCGCCTACGCCGCGCTGATCGAGGCGGGCACCGAGGCCGAGGTCACGGCCGGCGGTGGATTCCTCGCGATGCAGTGGGTGCAGAAGATCACCGCCGGGGCCTTCTCCGTCGACCTCACGGCGAAGGCCGCCGAGCTCGACCCGGCGAAGACCTACGAGGTGATCGTGTGGCGGCAGCACTCGGTGCCGTCGGCAGCGACGATCTTCGCGCGCTCCACGGTCGCGATCAGTCCCGAGCAGTGGAAGGCTCTCACCCAGCCGGAGCCCGAGACCCCGACCACCCCGACCACGCCGCCGACCACCGTCCCCGGCGGCGCGCTGAAGTGGGCCGTCTCCTCCTCCTTCACGAGCTACGTCACCGGTCCGATCGCCCAGGGTGCGATCGAGGTGTCGGGTGGAGCCACCCGCTCCGGCGGCCAGTTCCAGTTCGGTCAGGCGACGGGCAGCACCTACGACCAGGGCACCGGCCTCGGCACGGTCTCGTACGTCGGCGCCGTGCGGTTCACCGGGCACCACGGCGTGCTCGACGTGACGGTCTCGCAGCCGCAGATCCGGATCACCTCGGCCGATGCCGCGACGCTCTACGTGACCAGCGGAGGCACGCAGGTCGCCTTCGCGACGCTCGACCTCTCGCGGGCGGCGCGGATCTCCGCGAACGGCGCTGTCACGTACAGCGCGGCGCCCGCGGCGCTCACGTCCGCGGGGCGCGACCAGGTGCTCGCCGGCTACTCGACAGCTCTCGACCCCGTGACGTTCACGATCGGATCGGCCGCGGCCGCACCGGCCGGGACCACCGGGACCGTCGCCGCCGCCGCGGTGGTCAAGGCCAAGCCGCTCCCGCAGACCCCGCCGGCGTCGACCGGGATCGACATCAGCGCCGACGACCTCGCCGCGCTCCAGGCCGGCGAGGAGGCCACGATCTCGGCATCCGGGTTCCGATCGGGCGAGACCGGCATCAAGGTGGTCGTGTACTCGACTCCGGTCGTGCTCGGCACCGTGACGGCGGATGCCGCGGGAACCGCCTCGTGGACCGGAACCCTCCCGGCCACCCTCGCCGACGGTGACCACACCCTCACGCTGCAGGGCTCGGTCGACCGCGGACTGGCGTTCACCCTGGCCAGGACGACGGCGGCGCTCGGCGCGTGCACCGTCGAGGGAGCCACCCTGAACTGGGGATACAAGGAGTCGTTCCGCACCTACATCGAGGGCATCGCCAGGGGCGGGTGGACACTCACCGACGTGGCGTACGAGTACCCGCAGTTCGTGTGGGCGAACGGCACGGGGACCTTCGACGGGGAGAGCGGCGCCGGCCTCATCGGCTACGGCGGCGGCATCGCCTTCACCGGTCACGACGGCGCGCTGAACACGACGCTGTCGAACGCCAGGGTCGAGCTCGCCGGATCCACCGGCTACCTCGTGTTCGACATCGCGGGCACCACGCAGTCCGGCGAGGTCGTCGATCAGCAGGGCGTTCGCCTCGCGGAGTTCGCGGTGCCCGATGCTGCGCTCGCCGACGGCGTGATCACGCTCGACGCCGTGCCCACCACCCTCACCGACGCCGGAGCCGCCGCGTTCGGCACCTACGCGGCCGGCGAGGAGCTCGACCCGGTGAGCGCCGTCATCCCCGTGGGCGCCGACTGCGGCTCCGCGCCCGTCGCCCCGGAGAAGAGCGAGTCGGAGGGCAGTGCGGCGGCGACCGCGGTCACGGCTGTCCCTGATGTGCAGGGGGCGCCGGTGTGGCCCTGGATCGTCGGCGGTCTGGTGCTCGTCGCACTGATCGCCGGAGGCGGCGTGTTGATCGCCCGTCGCGGCAAGGGCGAGACCGAGGCCGTCGACGCTTCCGTCGACGCCTGAGCGCCACGAGTCGCCCTCCTCGCCCGCGCGGGGAGGGCGACTCGCGTCGGCATCCGGCTCCTCAGCGCGCGCGGCTCCGACGGAGGCGCCGCGGCGGCACGGAGAAGGGGGCGAGCACCACGGCCCCGCGGTGGGACAATGGATGCATGGCCCCCAGCGAATCCGAGCAGACCGTCGAAGCGACCGTGCGCCGCGTGCCGCGCTACGGCGTGTTCATGGGCATCGGCGTCGTCGTCGGCGTGATCGTCGCGGGCATCCTCACGTTCGCGGGCAGCTTCCAGCCCTCGGAGGCCCTCGATGTCGTCTACCCTCCCGGCCAGGTCTTCGGATTCCTGCTGCTGTGGACCGCGCCGATCGGCCTCGCCCTCGGCGGCGTCGCCGGTCTCATCGCGGAGCGGGTCGCGCGCCGCAGAGACCGGGTGGTCCGCGTCGAGCGCGAGACCATCATCGAGAACGACTGACCCGAGACCCTCGCCTCAGGCGAGTTCGGCGATGATCGGCCGGATCGCCCCGTCGAAGGCGACCACGTCGCGCCGCAGGCCGTCGGTCACGGCGACGGACAGCGCGCCGATCCACCAGATGCCCCGCTGCGAGAGGGGCAGCACCTGCACGTTCAGCTCGAACGAGTGCGCGCGGCGCCCCACCTCGCGCTCGAACTCGGCGATGGCGCTGGCGTACGCCCGGTAGGAGTCTCCGCCGGTGCCCGGCTTGCCCGCTGAGGGGCCGTGCAGCGTCGAGACGTAGCGGTCGTGCGCCGATCTGGCGTAGTCGAGGGCGGATGCCGCGAACGGCGTGATCGCCGCGGTGAGCTCCTCGGCGCCGGTCGCGGGGAGCGCGACGAGCGTGTCGAACCCGTCGACGAGCTCGAGCGGGACGCCGGAGTGATGCGCGCGCGGCTCGACGGTCATGTCCCAGTAGTCCCGCCACTGCGATTCGACGAGCGGAGCGGCGTCGACGGCATCCGGGGCGCGCACCGGCAGATCCCGCAGGCTGGGCAGGTCGGAGGGCGTGCGGATGCCGAGGGACTGCCGCAGCGCGAGCGCGACGAGCACCGGCACGCTCGCGTCTTCGCGGATCAGCCACTGCGGCTTGTCGGACATGGCCCCATCGTATGGGGAGAGCGCGGCATCCGCTCTTCGTCTTCCGGAGTTCGGGGGTCGCGGCTGACGGTAGGATCAAGGGGTGGCTGCCTCCCCCACCAATCCCTATTCCGAAGCCGGCGTCGATACCGCTGCAGGCGATCTCGCCGTCGAGCTGATGAAGTCCTCCGTGCGCGCGACGCACGGACCCGAAGTGCTCGGCGGTGTCGGCGGATTCGCCGGCCTCTTCGACGCCAGTGCGCTGCTCGGCTATCGCCGACCGCTGCTGGCCAGCAGCACAGACGGGGTCGGCACCAAGGTCGCGATCGCCCAGGCGATCGACAAGCACGACACGATCGGGCAGGACCTGGTCGGTATGGTCGTCGACGACATCGTCGTGGTGGGCGCCAAGCCGCTCTTCATGACCGACTACATCGCGTGCGGCAAGGTCGTGCCGCAGCGCATCGCCGACATCGTGCGCGGCATCGCCGAGGCCTGCTCCGCCACGGGCACCGCGCTCGTCGGCGGCGAGACGGCAGAGCACCCCGGTCTGCTCGGACCGCGCGACTACGACGTCGCGGGCGCTGCGACCGGTGTGGTCGAGGCCGACGCCATCCTCGGCGCCGAGCGCGTGCAGGACGGCGATGTCGTCCTCGCCGTGCAGTCCAGCGGCCTGCACTCCAACGGCTACTCCCTGGTGCGCCACATCGTCACCGGCGCCGGCATCAGCTACGCCGACACCGCGGCCGACTTCGGCACCACCTGGGGCGAAGCGCTCCTCGAGCCGACCCGCCTCTACACGCTCCCGCTGCTGCGCCTCATCGACGCGCTCGGCGGCGGCGTCCACGCGCTCAGCCACGTCACCGGCGGCGGCATCGCGGCGAACCTCGCGCGCGTGCTCCCGCAGGGCACCTGGGCGGAGGTCGACCGCGGCACGTGGTCGCCCAGCCCCGTCTTCCGCGTGCTCAGCGACATCGCCGGCTCCACGCTCGAGTCGGCGGAGGGCACCTGGAACCTCGGCATCGGCTTCCTCGCGGTGATCGCGCAGGACAAGAAGGATGCCGCCATCGCTGCGCTCGCCGCAGAGGGCATGCCCGCCTGGCAGGTCGCGACCGTGGGCTTCGGCGCGCGTCCGGCCGGCGAGTTCGAACAGGGCGCCAAGGGCGTCGACGGCGGAGCGGTGCGCCTCGTGGGCGCCTACTCCTCCCACTGAAGAAACGGATGAAATAACCACCCCATGTGCGGCATCGTCGGAATGGTCGGAACGGCCCCGGTCAACCAGGACATCTACGACGCTCTCCTCCTGCTGCAGCACCGCGGCCAGGACGCGACGGGCATCGCCACCGCAGAGTCGAACGGCGTCATGCACAACGCGAAGGCGCAGGGGATGGTGCGCGAGGCGTTCCGCACCCGCGACATGCGCGCGCTCCTCGGCAACGTCGGCCTCGGCCACGTGCGCTACGCGACGAAGGGCACGGCGTCGAACGAGGAGGAGATGCAGCCGTTCTACGTGAACGCGCCCTACGGCATCATCCTCATCCACAACGGCAACCTCACCAACACGCGCGAGCTGACGGCCGACATGGCCCAGCGCGACCGCCGCCACCTGAACTCCTCCAGCGACACCGAGCTGCTGCTCAACGTGCTCGCCGGCGAACTGCAGAACACCACCTCGACGGTCGACCTCGACCCGGAGCGCGTGTTCGAGGCCGTCGAGCGCACCCACGAGCGCATCGAGGGCGCGTACGCCGTGATCGCCGTGATCGCCGGCTACGGCCTGCTCGCGTTCCGTGATCCCTTCGGCATCCGTCCGCTGATCCTCGGTCGCCGTCCGTCCACCGTGGAGGGCGCGGAGGGCCGCGACGAATGGGTCGTCGCCAGCGAGTCGCTCGTGCTCGAGAACGGCGACTACGAGGTCGTCCGCGAGGTCGAGCCCGGCGAGGCCGTGTTCATCACGAACGACGGCGAGCTGTTCTCCCGGCAGTGCGCGCAGAACCCGACCCTGGCGCCCTGCGCGTTCGAGTACGTCTACCTCGCGCGTCCGGACTCGGTCATGAACGGCATCTCGGTCTACGAGTCGCGCCTGCGCATGGGCGACCGTCTCGCCGACACGATCGCCAAGCACGTTCCGATGGACAAGATCGACGTCGTCATGCCGATCCCCGACTCCTCGCGCCCCGCCGCGATGGAGGTCGCCCGCAAGCTCGGCATCGAGTACCGCGAGGGCTTCTACAAGAACCGCTACGTCGGCCGCACCTTCATCATGCCCGGCCAGGCGGTGCGCAAGAAGAGCGTGCGGCAGAAGCTGAACGCCATGTCGACCGAGTTCCAGGGCAAGAACGTCCTGCTGATCGACGACTCGATCGTCCGGGGAACGACGTCGAAGGAGATCATCCAGATGGCCAGGGATGCCGGCGCGAGCTCGGTGACCTTCGCCTCCGCGGCGCCTCCGGTGCGGCATCCGCACGTCTACGGCATCAACATGCCGTCGCGTCAGGAGCTCATCGCGCACGGCCGCACGATCCCCGAGATCGCCGAGGTGCTCGGCTGCGACCACCTCGTGTACCAGGAGGTCGACGACCTCAAGGCCGCGATCACGGAGGGCTCGGCGGTGACCGAGCTCGACATGAGCTGCTTCGACGGACGCTACGTGACCGGCACCGTGTCGGACGAGTACCTCGCGTGGGTGGAGGGGTCGCAGACCTCTTGATGACCGGATCCCTGGGTACGCCTGCGAGCCGGCCGCTCTGGGAGGGTCGGACACTGGCCCTGCTCGGGATCGTGCTCGTCGCGTTCTCGCTGCGATCCGCGGTCGCGTCGCTGTCTCCGGTGATCGACCACATCGCACGGGACTTCCCGATGTCACCCGTGGTCGTCGGTCTGATCGGCGCCGCGCCTCCGGTGTGCTTCGCGATCTTCGGCATCGTGACCCCGCTGTTCGAGCGCCGCTTCGGGCTGGAGAGGGTCGCGGTGTTCGCGATCGGGCTGATGGCCGCCGGGCTCCTGCTGCGCGGTTTCGCGGTGGACTCGACGACGCTGCTCGCCGCGACCGCCGTCGTGTTCGCCGGCGTCGGCTCGGGCAACGTGCTGCTCCCGCCACTGGTGAAGAAGTACTTCCCCGACCGTCTCGGCGTCATGATGACGGTCTACTCGACCACGATGGCGGTCTCGACCTTCCTGCCGCCGCTGGTGGCCGTGCCGATCGCCGACACGCTCGGCTGGCGCGTGTCGCTCGGCATCTGGGGCGGTTTCGCCGCGGTCGCGCTCATCCCGTGGATCACGATGCTCGTCACGAACCGCACGACCCCGGATGTGGCGGAGGAGCCCGCTGGTGACCGGCCGGCGATCGTCCGCGAGGCGTCGGCGCAGGATGCCGTGGCCGTCGCGACCGGGCCCATCACCACGGCGTCGGCGAACCCGCGGATCTTCGGCAGGCTGTGGCGGCTGCCGCTGGCCTGGGCGCTCGCGGTCGTGTTCGCGGCATCCTCGTCGATGGCGTACGCGTCGTTCGCCTGGATGCCGACGATGCTCGTCGACATCGGCGGCGTCACCCCGGCGACGGCGGGCTTCCTGCTGTCGGCGTTCGCGCTCGTCGGTCTGCCCTGCTCGATGCTCGTGCCGATCCTCGTGGTGCGCTATCAGGCCACCAGGCCGCTGTTCTTCTTCGCGGTCGGCGCGGGGCTCGTCGGCCTCGCGGGCCTCCTGCTCTTCCCGACCGTGGCCCTCGCGCTGTGGGTCATGATCTTCGGACTGACCGCCATCATGTTCCCGCTGAGCCTGGTGCTGCTGAGCATCCGCGCCCGCACCCCCGAGAGCGCCGTGGCCCTCAGCGGCTTCGTGCAGAGCCTCGGCTACGGCGTGGCCGCGCTGTTCCCGCTGACGATCGGCCTGCTGCACGAGACGACCGGAGGGTGGCAGGTTCCGCTGCTGCTCCTCGCCGGCGCGCTCGTCGTCGCTTGTCCCTTCGGCTGGATCGCCGGACGTCGTCGCACGATCGAGGACGAGTGGGAGCGCCGGTACGGGCGCTGGTGAGGGTGCGCCCGGTCAGGTGCGCGGCGGAGCGGTCGACGACCTGACGACGAGCTGCGGATCGGTGGACGGCATGTCGCCGATCGCGTCGTGCCCCTCGATCTGCGCGATCAGGCGCAGCGCGGCGGCTCGGCCCATGTCCTCGAACGGCTGACGCACGGTCGTGAGGGCGGGGGAGGCGTAGGCCGCGAGGGCGATATCGTCGACGCTGACCACGGAGACGTCCTCCGGCACGCTGCGGCCCGCTTCGTGCAGGGCGCGGATGAGGCCGAAGGCCATCTCGTCGCTGGACACGAAGACCGCGGTGACCTCGGGGATCGCCGCGATCGTGCGGCCGGCGCGGTAGCCGGACTCTGGGGTCCAGTCGGCGGGGATCACGGGCGGAGGGACGATGCCGCGGTCGCGGAGCGTCTGCTCCCAGGCCTCGCTGCGCTGCTGCGTCTCGGTCCAGTAGTCGTCGCCCGACACGTGCCACACGGTCTCGTGGCCGAGGTCGAGCAGGTGCTCGACGGCGAGCCTGGCGATGGCGCGCTGGTCGACGGCGAGGGGAGCGTCCTCGTCGAGCGAGGTGCGCTCGCTGCGCGTGGCCGGAGTGCGCTCCATGCGCATCCGCATGGCGGGGGTCTCCAGCTCGACGGGCACGCCGAGGATGATCCCCTCGGCGCCCTGCCGCTCCAGCCGGTCGAACGCCTCGAGGAAGGCCTCGGTCGACGCGTGGTCGGCGACGGCGGCGGTCGACACGGTGTAGCCGTTGGCGGCGGCGGCCTGCTGGATGCCGACGCCGAGCGCCGCGGAGGAGTAGCGGTCGGTCGACACGACGATCACGCCGAGCACCCGGGTGCGCCCGGATGCGAGGGATGCCGCGGCGGCGTGCACGCGGTAGCCGAGCTCGTCGACGGCGGCGAGAACCCGTCGGGCGGTGTCGGCCCGCACGTTGTCCTGGCCGGACATCACGCGGGACACGGTCTGCGTCGAGACGCCCGCGAGCTTGGCGACATCGACCTGACTCGGGGCCCTGTCTTCCTGGTGACGGCGAGGTGACATGTCTCAATGGTAGCGATCAATCGGCGGAATCTCAGTAACTCAGGCGGGTCATGATGCGATAATGTGAACGCAAACACTCGTCTTTGGAGCGCTATGTCCGACCTTCTCGCCGCCGCTGTCGACGGCCCGACCGCGACTCTCGCCGACCCGGCGCCCGCGGCACCCTCCTCCGGTCCCGCCCTGTCCTGGCGCGCCGGTGAGCTCATCCGCCGGGGTGCGCCTCACCGCATCCTGTCCGGCGCGATCCACTACTTCCGCGTCCACCCCGACCAGTGGGAGGACCGCCTCCGCCGACTCGCGGCGATGGGCGCGAACACCGTCGACACCTATGTCGCCTGGAACTTCCACGAGCGCACCGAGGGCGATGTACGGTTCGACGGCTGGCGCGACATCGAGCGCTTCATCCGCCTCGCCGGCGAGGTCGGCCTCGACGTGTTCGTGCGGCCCAGCCCCTACATCTGCGCCGAGTGGTCGAACGGCGGCATCCCGTTCTGGCTCTCCGGTCGAGTGGACGCCCTGCGCACCAGCGACCCCGCGTACCTCGCGGCGGTGGACGCCTGGTACGACGAGCTCATTCCGCGACTGGCCCCTCTGCAGGCGGCGCACGGCGGGCCGATCGTCGCGGTGCAGATCGAGAACGAGTACGGCTCCTTCGGCAGCGACGCGGCCCACCTCGTACACCTGCGCGACGGACTGCGCGCGCGCGGCATCGTCGAGATGCTCACGACGGCCGACGGCATCACGTCCGACATGATCGAGCACGGCAGCGTCCCTGGAGCCATGACGACCTTCACCTTCGGCACCGGTGTGGCGAAGGCGGTCGAGCTGCGCCGCGGCGACGAAGCGCTGATGTGCAGCGAGCTCTGGGGTGGCTGGTTCGACCACTGGGGCGAGCGGCACCACGTCCGCTCCGCGGCCAGCATGGGCGGCACCGTGGGCGACCTGCTCGCCGAGGGCGGGTCGGTCAGTCTCTACATGGCCCACGGCGGCACGAACTTCGGGCTGTGGAACGGCGCGAACCACGACCGGGTGCTGCAGCCGACCGTCACCAGCTACGACTCCGACGCTCCGATCGGCGAGGACGGCACGCTGAACGACAAGTTCCACGCGCTGCGCGCGATGCTCGCCCCCTTCCACGACGGCGAGCTGCCCGAGATCCCCGCGGACCCGCGACGTCAGGCCGCGGCATCCGCCCCGCTCGTCCCCGTGCGCTCTCTTCTCGACGTCGTGCGCGCGCTTCCGACGACCGGAGGCTCGACGCCGATGCCGCGCACGTTCGAACAGCTCGGCGCCGAAGACGGCCTGGTCGTCTACGAGGCTCCCGTGTCGTTCCCCGCGGAAGCGACGCTCACGATCGACGGGCTGCACGACCGCGCCACGGTCTTCCTCGATGACGCGCGGCTCGGCACCCTCGACCGCGATGCGCAGACGTCTCTCGCGCTTCCAGCCTCCGGAGGTCGCGGCGTGCTCACGATCATCGTGGAGAGCCTCGGCCGCATCAACTACGGCCCGCGCACTGGCGAGGGCAAGGGCATCATGGGCTCTGTCATGGTCGGACGCCGATTCGTGAACGGCTGGACGCACCGCATCGTGCCGCAGGGGGCTCCGGATGCCGCGTCCGGAACCCCCTCCTCCGACGGAGTGGCCGTGGCCCGCCTCGACGTCGCCGAACCTCTCGACGCGTGGCTCGCCTTCCCCGGCGGCTCGAAGGGCATGGTGTGGCTGAACGGCTTCCTGCTCGGCCGCTACTGGAAGATCGGTCCGCAGGAGACGCTGTACGCGCCGGCGCCGCTCTGGCGCGAGGGGGCCAACGAGGTCGTGGTGCTCGATCTCGACGGCCTGGGTGCGGCCGTCGAGATCCGCGAGCGGCCGTCGTTCGGCCCGCCGGAGGAGTTCATCGGCTCCTGACCGCAGGCCGCCCCGGCCACCAGATGCGGTCGCCCACGAGGGCGAAGATCGCCGGGACGATCACGGTCCGCACGACGAGCGTGTCGACCACCACGCCGACGCCCACGATGAGCCCGAGCTGACCGAGGGTGACGAGCGGCAGCACGCCGAGGGCGGCGAACACGGCGGCGAGCACGATCCCGGCGCTCGTGATCACGCCTCCGGTGTGGGCGATCGCCTCGACCATGCCGTCGCGGGTGCCGTGGACGGACGCCTCGGCGCGCGCACGGTGCACGAGGAAGATCGTGTAGTCGATGCCGAGAGCGACGAGGAACAGGAACGCGAGGAGCGGCACCTGCAGATCGAGCGCGGGCTGCCCGAAGAGCACCCGGCTCAGCCAGGCTCCGGCGCCGATCGCGGCGAGGGCGCTCGCGACGTTCACGAGGAGCAGCAGCACGGGGGCGATGACGGAGCGGAGGAGGATCAGCAGCACCACCACGCTCACGGCGAGCACCAGCGGGGCGATGAGCAGGAGGTCGCGCTGACCGCCCTCTCTGGCGTCCAGATCGGTGGCTACGGCACCGCCGACCACCGCGTCGGCGCCGTCCACGGCGTGCACCGCGTCACGCAGCGCGGCGACCTGATCCAGGCTCTGCGTGGTGCTCGGGCCGTACTCGCTGATGACCCTGATCTTCGTCAGTGAGCCGTCATCCGTGGTCCCTGCGGGGTTCACGCGCACGACGCCGTCGACGTCCTCCGCCGCGGCGATGACGGCGTCGGCCTCGTCGCTGTGCGAGACGATGAGGATCGGCTGGGCCTCTCCCGGCGCGAAGTGCGCGGAGAGCACCTCGAGTCCCGTCGCCGACTCGGACTGCACGCGGAACCTGTCGAGCTGGTCGAGCCCGACCGCCGTGCCGAAGAGGCCGGCCGCCATGACCGCGAGCAGGGCGACTCCCGACAGGAGGCTCACCACGGGGCGCCGCACGACCTGTGTCGCCGCCCGTCGCCAGCCGTCGCCGTGGCGGACGGCCGCTCCTGGGCGAGGGACGAAGGGCCAGAACACCCCGCGACCGCAGACGGCCAGCAGCGGCGGCAGGAGGAACAGCACGGAGCCGAGGGCGATGAGCAGCCCGATCGCCGAGGTGATGCCGAGGCCGTGCGTGCCGGGGATCACCGCGAGCACCAGGGTCAGCAGCGCCAGCACGACGGTCGCGTTCGAGGCGACGATCGCCGGGGCGGATTTGCGCCAGGCGGTGCTCAGCGCCTGCCGGTGGTCGTCGGAGAGCAGGAGCTCCTCGCGGTAGCGCGAGATGAGCAGCAGCGCGTAGTTCGTCCCCGCGCCGAACACGAGCACGCTGATGATGCCGGCGTCGAACTGCAGGTCCCACAGGGATGCCGCCGCCGCGGTCATGCGTCCGGCCAGGCCGTCCGCGAGCGCGACGACGACCAGCGGGATCAGCCACAGCACCGGCGAGCGGTAGGTGACGATCAGCAGCACGGCGACGATGAGGATCGTCACGAGCAGGAGGGTGAAGTCGGCTCCCTCGAACGAGGAGGCGACGTCGGCCCCGAAGGCCGGGCCTCCCGTGACCTGCAGGCTCATCCCTTCGAGCCTCTCTCCGGCGATGGCGGTGCGCAGGGCGTCGATCGTCTCCGCCGTCTCCGCATTCGTGTCGCCGACGAGGATCGGTGTCGCGATCACGGCGGCCCTGCCGTCGTCGCTCACCATCGGGCCCGTCGGTTCGGCGTCGGCATGCGGCTCGAGCACCGGGAGGAGGTTCTCCAGATCGTCGATGTCGGTGTCGGAGAGCGCGCGTCCGTCGTCGCGTGACGCGACCACCAGCACCGACTGCCGGTCGGCGTCAGGGAACCGGTCGAGGAGCGCCGCCGCCTCGGACGACTCCGATGCGGCGGGCGCCTGGGCGTTGCCGCCGGGCGCCTTCGCCGAGCCGAACGCGCCGAAGAGCAGGGTCATGATGAGGATGACGAGCCCCAGGGAGATCCAGGCCCCTCGTCGTGAGGTCAGACGGTCGGAGAGGCGCTGGCGCGCGGAGGAGTCGGTCATGTCCTCCACTCCACAGTGGCGGGAGAGCGGTGACATCGCGAGGACGGTTGACGACGTTCTCCGTCGAACGATGGATGCCGTGCGAGCCCCGACGTGCGGGGCGGTCGATGTCGATCGTGTAAATGTTTGCGCTCGCGTCCCCGGAAAGTATTGAAATATCAATACCCGCTCCCATAGAGTGATTGCGCAAACATCGTGCGAGCGATGACTCCACCCTGGCGCATCGGAGCGTCTTTCTCTCCGAGCACCTCCCGTTCGAGAGGTAAGACGTGTCGACTCATACCCGACCACCCCGCGCGACGCGCGCGGTCAGCTCACTGCTGACCAGCGTGCTCGTCTTCGGCGGAGTCGCCGTGCAGGCGATTCCCGCACAGGCAGCCGACCTGATCCCCGTCCCCAAGACCGACTACCGCCTGGCGGCGGTGTCCAGCGAGTCGGACGCGTACCCTGCGCCCCCTGCTCTCGACGGCACCGCCCTCGGGGCCTTCGACGGCGACTACGCCACGCAGTGGGTCTCGCGGTACACGGTCCCGGCCCCTGCTCCGCACTGGCTGGCGATCGACCTGCAGCGGTCGATCTCCGTGAAGGCGCTGGACTACTCGGGCAAGAAGGGCCAGCGCATCGACGCGAAGAACGTCGAGGTGTACGTCACAGACGACGCGTCCGTCGCGACGACCTCGCCGAAGGACGGCGGGTGGGGTGCGGCCGTGGGGACGGCGACCCTGCACGCCCCCACCGCCAACACCGAGAAGCAGCGCATCGAGCTCGCGACGGCGAAGACCGGGCGCTACGTCGCCCTCGTCGTGCTCGATGCGCAGGACCCCGCGGGCAACGGCGGCGGCGCCGGCGAGATCGAGGTCCTCTCCGACCAGGCTCTTCCGCCGATCGTCACCGACCCCGGCACCCCGCCGGCCGGAGAGACCGTGCAGATCGAGAACGGCGGCACCACGGCCACCGTGTCGAAGGCCTTCCCGCAGATCCTGGGGTACACGGTCGGCGGCTCGTCCATCGGCGGCCAGCGCACGTCGGGCGGCAAATGGGCCGTCAACGGCACCTCCTACACCTCGACGACCACGGCGACGTCGACGGCATCCGGCATCGACTACGTCTCGGTCCTGACCGGTGTCGACGTGACGGTGCGCAGCAGCATCCGCGTCGCCGCTGACGGCACCGTCGCCTTCGCGGTCACGGGCGTCGAGGGCACCGCGCCGGTCGCGACCCTCGGCCTGCCGGACAACGCGTTCCTGTCGACCAGCGCATCGGATGCCGGCTCGGTGCTCGACCGCACCGTGATCAGCCCCGACAGCACGAAGAACGCCGACGAGCACATCGCCCTGAGCGGCACGACGGCGACGGGGCAGAAGGGCGCGTCCTTCGCGTTCCTCGGCAACGGCGAGGTCGTCGGCAGCGTCATCACCAACGCCACCACGCAGGCATCAGGCAGCACCCCCTCGTGGAACAGCCGCCTCCTCACCCGCGTGACCGAAGCCGACGGGCGCACGGCCGAGATCGGCTCGAACACGTGGCTGATCCACCCGACGACCGCGGTCGACGGCCGCGTCACCACGTACGAGCTGCCGAAGGTCACCGTGCTGTTCGCGGGCGACCGCAACGGCGACGGAGCGGTCGACTGGCAGGATGCCGGCATCCGCTACCGCGAGGTCGACACCCCGCGTCTCGGGGCCGACAGGGTCGCGGAGCGCGTCGTCAGCCGCATCCCGTTCAACTTCGCCTCCAGCGCGACCAACTACTTCGACCTCACGCTCGACAACACCAAGCGCATCGCGAACCAGACCGACGGCCTGGGGCAGTGGGTGCTCAACAAGGGCTTCGGCAGCGAGGGCCACGACTCGGCCAACACCGACTACGGCGACAACTTCAACGAGCGCGCCGGCGGCGTGGGCGACCTCAACCACCTCGTCGACGAGGGCGCGAAGCTCAACGCCGACATGAGCGTGCACGTCAACGCGACCGAGATGTACCCGCAGGCGAATGCCTTCGACTCGGCCATCATCGACGGCGCCGCCCCCTACAAGCCGGGCTGGAACTGGCTCGACCAGTCGTACTACATCAACCAGCAGGCCGACCTCGGCTCGGGCCGCGTGCTCGACCGGTTCCAGCAGCTGCGCGACGAGGTCCCCGGCCTCAGCGGCGTCTACATCGACGTCTACTACTCCAACGGCTGGGTCGCCGAGGAGCTCGCCGACGAGCTGCACGGCATGGGCCTCGAGGTCGCGACCGAGTGGGGCGACAAGTTCGTCGACAACACGGTCTGGTCGCACTGGCCCAACGACCTCAGCTACGGCGGAGTGACCAACAAGGGCATCAACTCCACGATGGTGCGCTTCATCCAGAACGGCCAGGCCGACATCTGGAACAACGACGCCCTCCTCGGCCAGCAGCGCCTGGTCGACGCCGAGGGCTGGGTCGGCAACCAGAACTGGGACGGCTTCATCGACAACGTCTGGACCCAGAGCCTGCCGACGAAGTTCATCCAGCACTTCGATCTGCTCAGCTACACGGCCGGGCAGGCCGCGACGCTGACCGACGACGTGAAGATCTCGATGGACGGCAGCACGCGCGTCATCACGATGGACGGCGCCACGGTGCTCCGCGGCGACTCCTACCTGCTGCCGTGGCAGTCGCTGGCCTCCAACGCGGATGCCGGATCCCCGGTGGATGCCGACAAGATGTACTTCTACTCCGCATCGGGCGGCGAGAAGACGTTCGGCCTCACCGACGCCTTCAGCGGCAACACCGCGTTCGACGTCTTCACTCTGGGCGACCAGGGCCGCGTCAAGGTCGGCACCGTGAACGCGGTCGGCGGGAAGCTCACCATCAGCGGCGACAAGGGCGTGGCCTACGTCGTCGTGCCTCAGGGCGGAGCGCAGCGCGCCGCGGTGACCTACCACGACGCGGGCCTCGACGACCCCGGCTTCAACTCCGGTTCGCTCGACGTCTGGCACCCGAGCGGCGACGTGACCCTGGCCCGCACGAACGAGGGCTCCGGCAAGAACAAGTCGCGCGGCGACAACATCGCGGTCTTCGGTCCGGCGGCCTCGTCGATCAGCCAGACCGTGACCGGGCTCACCCCCGGCCAGCGCTACTCGTTCTCCGCGCAGGTGCAGATCGACCCGACGGCCACGCGTGACGTGACGGTGGCGGTCGACACCGGGGCCGGCGCCGTGCAGCGCACCTGGAACCTCTCCCCGACGTACAACTACATGCGGGCGGACTCCAAGGCCGGGCAGCACTACCAGCGCGGCACGGCATCCTTCCTCGCGCCCGCGTCCGGGCAGGTGACCGTCTCGGTCTCCGCGGCCGCCGGCGAGGCGAAGGTGCGCATCGACAACGCTCGCATCATGGCCGACACGACGGCTCCCGCAGCCGCCGGCACCGTGTACTCGAACGACTTCGAGGGCAACCAGGCCGGCTGGGGTCCGTTCGTGAAGGGCGACGCCAACGGCATCGACGACCCCCGCACGAGCATCTCCCGCCGTCACGACCCGTACACGAGCAGCGACTGGCGAAACACGGCATCCCCGTTCGCCCCCGGCGGCGCGCTCGCGGGTCTCGCGGTCGACTCCACCCTGACCGGCGAGCACTCGCTCATGTCGCACTCGGAGAACAACGGCATCGTCTACCGGACCGACCCCAC
Organism: Microbacterium sp. MYb72; assembly: GCF_002979415.1. Taxonomy (GTDB): domain Bacteria; phylum Actinomycetota; class Actinomycetes; order Actinomycetales; family Microbacteriaceae; genus Microbacterium; species Microbacterium natoriense. The sequence continues at coordinate 16,835 of NZ_PCOT01000032.1, forward strand.
GCTCGTGCCGCTGCAGGCCGGGCACTCGTACCGCATCGGCTTCGACTACCAGGCGGGAGCGAGCGGCGCCTACCGCTGGCTCACCGGCACGGATGTCGTCGCGGGCGGCGAGGTCGCCTCGACCACGCTGAGCCGCACGCCGATCGCCCAGGCGCTGGAGACCACGGCGTTCAGCCAGGATGTGATCGTCGGATGCGGCGACTACACCTGGGTCGGACTCGAGCGTACGGGCGGACCCGACGTCGACTTCGTGCTCGACGACTTCACGGTCACCGACCTCGGACCGACCGCGGGCGGCACGCCGTGCGCGACGGTCTCCGGCGGCACCGCGGTGCTGAGCCCCGGAGCGCAGGCGACGTTCACCACGACCTTCACGAACAGCGAGGCGCTGACCGCCGAGAACATCGGCGTGCAGCTCGCGCTTCCCGAGGGGTACACGGTCGAGGTGGCCGACGGCTCGTCGAACCTGTTCGATGAGGTCGCTCCCGGCGCGAGCGTCGAGACGACCTGGCTGATCACGGCGCCCGCCGCGGCGGCCGGCTCCACGGTCGACATCGGCGTCTCTGCGACGTACCTCGTCGACTGCGACGTGCGCACCGTGTCGACCGTGCAGCAGACCTCGGTCGCGTCTCGTGCGCGCATCCCGAACGCGCAGATCACGGCATCCGCGAACTCCGAGGAGACCGAGGGGGAGGACGGAAAGGCCGCGAACATGCTCGACGGCGAGGCCGGCACCTTCTGGCACAGCCGCTGGAGCGCGAACGCCACGTCGTACCCGCACGTGGTGACCTTCGACCTCGGCAGCGCCGAGCAGGTCGACGGCATCTCTTACCTGCGCCGCGGAGCCAACCAGAACGGCCCCATCAAGGGCTTCCAGGTGGCGGTCTCGACCGACGGCACGACGTTCACCGACGTCGCCGCGGGGGAGTGGAAGAACGTCGCCGACTGGCAGGACGTCGACTTCGCCTCCGTGTCGGCACGGTACGTCAGGGTCACCGCGACCTCGTCGATCTCGGGAACGCAGTTCGCCGCGATCGCCGAGATGGCGATCTACGGCACGCCCGCGTCGAAGGACGGCCACGCCCCGAAGGTGCGTCCGGCCGACGACCTGGGCGAGTGCACCCCCGCGACCGACCCGGCGCTCGCTCTCGACGCCGATTCGGTGCGGGCGGGAGAGACGGTCGGGGCCGCCCTGACCGGCTTCGTCCCGTCTTCGACCGTGTCGTTCTGGCTCGACGGCGTGAAGATCGCGGATGCCGCGGTCGACGCCGACGGAGCGCTCACCACCCCGCTGCTGATCCCTGCGGATGCCGAGATCGGGAAGCACCGCGTCATCGTGAAGGACGGCTCTGGAGCCGAGCTCGCGAGCGCGGAGCTGAAGGTCAAGAAGGCCAAGCCGGCCAAGGACCCGAAGATCACCCCGTCGGTCGGGACGGTGCGCTCCGGCGGCACGCTGACCGTGCAGCTGGGCGGATTCGAGCCCGGTCAGCTCGTGCAGCTGTGGCTGCACTCCGAGCCGGTCAAGGTCGGCGAGGCGACGGTGTCCGATGACGGCGAGGCGGTGCTGTCGATCACGGTTCCCGCCTCGACCCCGGCGGGCGCCCACACGCTCGTCGCGACGGATGCCGAGGGCGTCGAACTCGCATCGGCCGGGCTGGCGGTCACGTCCGCGCCCGGTGCGGGCACGGGCTCCGGGGCGGGTCTCGCCACGACGGGAGCCGATGGTTCGCTGTGGTCGGCCGTGGCGGCATCCGCTCTGGGTCTGCTGGCCCTCGGTGCGGTGCTGTGGACGAGGCGGCGTCGGCTGAGCTGACCCGCAGATCCGCAGCACGACGCGGCCCGGAGGATGAGCCCTCCGGGCCGCGTCGTGCGTCCCGTCCCGTCCCGTCCCGTCCCGCTCCCGCGCCGTCCCGCTCCCGCGTCGCGCGAAGATGGATCAGAAATGCCGGTGGGGATGGCCCGGCGGATGCACTTTTGATCCACCGTGTCGCACCGCACCGCACCGCTCCGCGCCGAGGAGGCGGTCATCGTGCGCCGCGCACCGCCGCCCACAGCGAGGCCCAGTGGGCCGCGGTCAGGTCGCGGGGCAGTGCGCGCGGCGGCGCCTTCGCCGCGGCGAGGGCGTGCCGAACGGTCGCGGCGCTCACCGGCGCGATCCGCCTGACGATGCTCTCGATGCCGGCGCCGCGCCCGGTGAATACGTCACGGACGAACCTCTCGTACGCACGTCTCTCGGCGTGCGGCACGAGGGGCGATCCGCGACGGGTGATCGTGAGGATGCCGCCGTCGACGCCGGGGCGCGGCGCGAATCCCCAGCTGGGCACCCGCCCCCGCAGGGAGAACTCGAACCACGGCGCGCTCTGCGCCGTCATCATCGTCCCGCCTCCGACGCCGGCGCGCTTGCGGGCGACCTCCCACTGGGTGACGAGCACGGCGTGATCCCACCGGCGCTCCGAGAGCAGGCGCCGCAGGATCGGCGTCGTGAGGTGGAATGGCACGTTGCCGACGACGACGGGCGCGTCGAGCGGATGCCGCAGCGCATCGGCGTGCATGACGCGCACGTGCGGGAGGGCACGGGCGAGGCGCCGCACCCGGTGCTCGTCGAGGTCGATCGCCGTGAGCGGCCGGCGGGTCGACGCGAGGTGGCGCGTGAGGGCGCCGTCACCAGCCCCGAGCTCGAGGATGGGCCCGGTGGTCGCGTCGACGAGGGCGATGACGGTGTCGATGGTCGGTCGGTGGACGAGGAAGTTCTGGCCGAGTTCATGGCGGCCGCCGTGAAGGGAACGAGGCATGGGAGCGCTCCAAGGAAAGGTTCTGGAGCACCACGGAGAGGCCGGGTCGCGGGTATGCGGAAGCGCCCGTCCGAGGTGCGTGATGACGTCTCGGAGGGACGGCGCGCTCAATCGAGCGGATGCGAGCGCGCCGTCAGGCGCGGCGGTCGCGGAAGGTGAAGAAGCGCCCCGTCACGGGCGCAGAGCATATTGTTCCCACGGCCCGACTCTACAGGAGCCGGATGCCGCGGCATCCGTCCTGTCGGGAGGGGAGCCCCTGCTCGGGAGGAGAACTCCTGCTCGGGAGGGGAACTCCTGCTCGGAAGCAGAGCTCCTGCTCGGGAGGGGACGCTGTTTCGGGAGGAGTTCTCACGCTCGGGAGGAGGATCCCGCGCGGAGACTCCTCCTGAACGTGCTTTCTCCTCCCGAACGCGCGTTCTCCTCCCGAACCGGCGTGGCGGGGATGAGGGGAGGGTCTCCCCGCCACGCACGTGGGGAGGGGGCTCAGCCCTTCACGGCGCCGGCCGCGAGGCCGGAGCGCCAGTACCGCTGCAGGGTGAAGAACAGGATGATCAGCGGGATGACGCCGAGCAGGGCGCCGAGCATGACCGCGCCCTTGTCGGGGGAGAAGTAGCTCATCATGCCGTAGAGGCCGAGGGTGACGGGCTTCAGGTCGGCGCTGGAGATCATCATGAGCGGCAGCAGGAAGTTGTTCCACGTGGCCACGAAGATGAACAGGAAGATCGTCACCATCGCGGGCCCGAGCAGGCGCAGCACGATCGTGAAGAAGATGCGCGCCTCTCCTGCGCCGTCGATGCGCGCGGCCTCGAGCAGCTCGGTCGGCACCGACGACTGCGCGTAGACCATGCCGAGGAACACACCGAACGGCGACACCGCCGAGGGGATGATGATCGCCCAGGCCGTGTTCGTGAGCCCCAGCGAGTGGAACTCGATGTACAGCGGCACGGTCAGCAGGGCGACAGGCAGCAGCAGCCCCGCCATGATGACGCCGACCGCGATCCTCTTGCCGGGGAACGCGAACTTCGCGATCGCGTAGCCCGCCATCACCGCGAACAGGGTGCCGATGACGCCGGCGCTCACCGAGTAGAACAGCGAGTTGCCCACCCAGCGCCAGAACAGCCCCTGGGTCCAGCCCATGAGGCTGTCGTAGTTCGTGCCGAGGTTCCAGTCGGCGAACCAGAAGCCGAAGGTCGACGTGAGGTCGGTGTTGTTCTTGGTCGAGGCGACGATGAGCCAGTACACCGGCACCAGAAAGTACAGCGTCGCGATGACGAGTGCGATGATGCCGAAGGTCCGCGCGAGGGGGCCGGGCGCGATCGACGGGGGCGGAGCATCCGCCGACTGCGGCTTGCGCGCTCGGCGAGCGGATGCCGGGGCGACCGTGAGGAGTCGTGTGGTGGTCATCAGGCGTCACCCTTCCGGCGCTGCAGCAGTGCGTAGACGACCGCGAGCACGCCCGCGATCAGGGCCATGAGCAGGGAGTAGGCGGATGCCGGACCGCTGCCCGACGGCGAGATCTCGCCCATCATCGAGTTGTAGGTGAGCATCATCGGCGTGAAGTCCTTGCCCATCCACGAGTTCGCGGCCTCCATGATGACGGGCTCGTTGAACAGCTGGATCGTGCCGATGATCGACAGCAGCACGGCGAGCAGCGCGGCGCCGCGCACGAGGGGGACCTTGATGCGCATCGCGACCTGGAACCCGGATGCGCCGTCGAGACGGGCCGCCTCGTACAGGTCGCGTGGCACGGCCTGCAGCGCCGACAGGAAGATCAGCATGTTGTAGCCCATGTAGGTCCAGGTCGTCATGTTCGCCATCGAGAACAGGATCGTCTGGGGCGACATCAGGTCGGTGCCCTCGGGGAGGTAGGGCAGGAACGGCGAGACCTGGGGCGTGTAGAGGTACAGCCACATCATCGCGGCGATGATGCCAGGCACCGCGTACGGGAGGAAGAACGAGAGACGGAACAGCGCGGGGCGCCGCACGATGAACGAGTCGAGCAGCAGCGCGAGAGCGAGGGCGCCGATGATCATGACGGGGATCTGGATCACCGCGAACAGCACGACCCTGCCCATGCCGGCCCAGAATGCACTGTTCGTCGCGGCCATGACGAGGTTGTCGAGTCCCACGAAGGTGTCGACGAGCTCGCCGCCGCCGTAGAGTCCGTCGCCCGTGGGGACCTGGGCGAAGAAGGCCGAGCGCACCGACACGATGATCGGAACCAGGAACACGACGACGAACAGGATCGCGAACGGCAGCATGAACAGCCAGCCGGTGAGTCCTTCGCGTCGGATGCCGGAGCGCCGCCGTCGTGCGGGTGCGGATGCCGGGGTCGGGGTCTTCGGGACGACCCTGCTGTCGGTCACGGTGACCATGCTTTCGCCTCTCGCTTCATGACGACGGCGGAGTGCACCGTGGTGGTGTGCACTCCGCCGTCGATCATCAGATGATGCCTTGTCCGAGGGTCATTCCGCGACCGGGAGGCCGAGGTCCTTCAGTGAGGCGACGGCCGTCTCCTGGGCGGTGGTGAAGATGTCGGCCACCTTCGCGGTGCCGGCGACGGCCGCGGCCGCGGTCTCGTTCATCGTCGACAGGGTCGAGAAGCCCGGAGCGTAGGGGAAGTCCGGGTTGAGGTTCTCGGTCGCGGTGGCGAGCTCGGCGAGGACGTCCTGTCCGCCGAACTGGCGCAGCATCTTCTCGGGGGTCTTCACGCTGCCCTTGGCGGCGACGACGAGTCCCTGCGAGGCCAGGTCGTCGACCTGGGTGTTGAGCCAGGCGTTGAACTCCATGGCCTCGGCGGGGTTCTTGCACCCCTTCATGACCGAGACGCCGGAGCCGCCGTCGGGGCCGCTCAGCGCGCCTGCGCCGAAGTCGGGGAGCTGCGCGACGCGCCACTGTCCCTCGGCCGGGGTGCCGTCGAGCGAGTCGAGCAGGAAGCCGGCCTCCCAGGCCGCGCCGACGTGGCCGATCAGGCTGCCGTCGTTGAGGGCGGCGGTGAAGCCCTCGCCCCAGCGCTCGGTCGCGAGGGTCTGCTTGTTGTCGAGCAGGCCCTGCCAGAACGCGGCGACGCGCTGCGAGCCTTCGCCCTCGGCATCCACCTTCCACTTGTCGCCCGAGGTGGAGAACCAGGTGTCGCCTGCGGCGGCCGACTGCCCGGCGAGCCAGTTCAGCGCCTCGTCGGGGGTGAACGCGGTGACGTACTTGCCCGCGGCGGCGGCGGTGGCCGAGTCGGCGGTCAGGTCGTCCAGGGTCTTCGGGGCCTCCAGGCCGAGGGCCGCGAACGCGGTCTCGTTGTAGAAGTACACGAGGGGTCCGGTGTCCTGCGGGAGTCCGACGATCGCGTCGCCGACCTTCATGCCGCTGAACGCGCCGGCGGAGAACTTGTCCTCGTACTTCTTGGCTTCGGATGCGACGTCCTGCAGCAGGCCCTTGACGTACAGCTGGGGGACCTCGGAGTAGCCGGTCTGCGCGAGGCACGGGCCGTTGCCGGCCTTGATGTCGGTCTCGAGCTTGAGGATCATGTCGCTGGACTTGCCGTCGAACTTCGTGGCCTTGACCTGGATGTCGGGGTGGTCGTCGTTCCAGCGCTTCACGATGTCGGAGACCTTGGTCATGCCGTCGCCGTCGGGAAGGCGGTGCACGTACTCGATCGTGATCGGCTCGCCGGATGCGTCGCCGCCGGTGTCACCGGACGAGCACGCCGCGAGGCCGAAGGCCGAGACCGCACCGACCGCGACGATCGCCGCGGTGCGAGTGAAGCGGGGAGTGAGTGCCATGCTGTTCTCCTCTTTGAGGTCAGGTTCATGCGGATCGCCCCAGGGCGGGGGCCAGGCGCCGCGGGCGGCGTCGATCACATTGCACATCAAATCAGAAAATGTTTGCGTTCACAAGCTGTGAAATGCAATCGAAACATGCAGTCTCCGCGACACGGAAGGGAGCGCTGACATTGCGCCGGATGCCGTGCCTTCGGCAGGTGTCGCAGGTCGCGCTGCTGAGGTCTGCACGCGCGGTCGGTTGGCGGGTCGCGTTGCGGGAGTCTGCACGCGCGGCAGGTTTCGCGGGCTGCGCTGCTGAAGTCTGTACGCGCGGCACAAGTGTCGACAGCGTGTGCAGCGATGAGCAGCGCGAACGGGCCGGGCGACGGAGCAGCGCGAACGGGCCGGGCGACGGAGGAGCGTGAACGGGCCGGGCGACGAGGGGGGGGTCGAACGGGGCCGGAAGGCGAAAGGATGCCGCAGATCACGGCATCCGCTCCGGCATCCGGGCACGACGAAACCCCCGCGCAACGCACGGGGGAGACGACGAGCTGAGGCGGTCAGGCCTTTTCTAGCTCGTCCTCGTCTTCGTCGGCATACTCGTCTGCCCACTTGTCGACGTACTCGGGTTCCGAGTCGTCGCTCGGGTGCCCGAGCTCGCGTTCCAGTGCCGAGTAATTCACAGACGGACTGAACGACTTGAGTTCGCGGGCGATTTTGGTGTGCTTCGCCTTTTGACGGCCACGGCCCATGCGCGAGACCCCCTCACGAGTTAGCTGCGGGCTACACGGGGCCCGACGCGTTTCAGGACACCGGCCTGAAGCCGGTAAGAGTAGCATTCAGAATAGCACGCGGGTTAGACCCTCTGGCCGAGGCCAGCCTGGTGAAGGGAGCGATCCTCATGACCGACAACACCTCTGCTCCACGAGAGGAAGCCGTGCAGAACGCGGCCCTGCAGAAGGCGGTGATCGTCGGGCTGCAGCCCGGACAGTCACAGCACGTCCTCGATGAGGCCGTCAAGTACTCGCGTCTGCTCGGTGCTCCGCTCGTGGTCGTGCACGTCGACGTGACCCGTTTCGTCACGTACGAGGACCCGGACGGCTACGTGCATTCGGCGCCGATCGACATCAACTTCGAGGCGGGAGCCGCCGAGTTCGAGGCCGTGCAGGCGACCGCCTCCGCCGCGCTCGACGGCACGGGACTGACCTGGACCGCACGGCAGCTCGTCGGCGACCCGGCTCTCGCGATCAAGCAGCTCGCGAACAAGCTCGACGCCCAGCTCATCGTCGTCGGAACCCGCAAGCGCGGGATCGGCGAGTCGATCAGGGAGTTCTTCACCGGTTCCGTCGCCGCGCGGCTCGCGCACCGGCAGCACCGCTCGGTGCTCGTCGTCCCGCTGGAAGAGCCGGTGCCCGACGACCAGAAGGAGATCTGGGTCGAGTAGCCCGCCGCGGCTGTGGCCGTCGAGCGACCGAGACGAAACGCGGATCCAGTCGTACGGCTGGATCCGCGTCTCGTGTCGTTGCGCTCGCCCGACGACCAGTGTGGGGGCTGACGCTCAGCGCCCCAGGCCGGCGAGGGCGGAGGTCACGCCCTTCGCGGCAGCATCCAGGCCGTCTTCGAGATCGGAGACGACGGATGCCGGAAGGGCCCCGCCCTTCGCGATGTGCGTGCGGAGGTCGGTGCGCACCCGTGCGCGGAACGCGTTGATGACGGCATCCGCCCTGTGCATCTCCTCGCGGCTGAGGATGCGCTCGTCGTCGACGGGCGTGCGGGGGCGCGACTTGGACGCCTGGCGGTCGTCGTGCTCGGCGCTGGCGAGGTCGGCCCTGAGGCTCTTCATCGCTTCCTTCACGCTCTGCCGCACCTCGTTCGCGATCAGTCGAACGGAGTCGGTGAGACCCGCCTCGATGCCGGCGAGGTCGCCCTCGCGCGATGCGAGCTCGGCGCGTCCGGCATCCGTGATCGCGTAGATCGTGGTGCGGCCGTCGACGGTCTTGGTGACCAGGCCCTCCTCCTCGAGCTTCGCGAGTCGCGGGTAGATGGTGCCGGCGCTCGGGGTGTACGTGCCCCCGGTGCGATCCGTCAGCGCCTGGATGACCCCGTAGCCGTGCTGCGGGGACTCCGCGAGGAGCGACAGCAGGTACAGGCGCAGGTCGCCGTGGGAGAAGACCGCGGGGCTCACGAGTCCCACTCCTCGTCGTTCGCGATCGACGCGGTTGCGCGACGCAGCACGGTGACGCCGCCCGACACCGAGTTGGCGCGGAGGTCGACGAAGCGGCCGGCGAGCTCGCCCGTGGAGCCGGTGTAGTTGCTGGGGCCGGAGGATCCGCGCTCGACGCCGTCGATCAGGATCCGACCGCTCATCGAGCGGACCACGTAGTTCGCGGCGAGCGACTCGTCGAGGCGCACGGTGGTGCCGCCCGACACGGTGTTCACGTTGATCGAGTTCACGTCTCCCGCGGCGTCGATCAGGGTCGCGCCGGAGACGCTGTCGACCGTCGCCTTGCGGATCGTGCCCGTGGCGGCGACGTCGCCCGAGACGCTGTTGGCGTTGATCGAGCCGGTCAGGCCGCGCACCTGCACGTCTCCGGAGACCGAGTTCACGGTGAGGTCGCCGATCAGGGTGTCGACGATGATGTCGCCCGACACGGTGTTGAGGCGGGCGTCGTTGCGGATGCCGGAGACGAGGGCGCCCGCGCTGACGACGCCGAGGTTGAGGGCGATCGCACGGGGGACCGCCACGCTGACCTCGGCCTTGGGGCCGCCGGAGCCGAAGTTGCGGAACACCTCGAGGAAGTTGTCCCAGCCGAGCTGCGGGTGGTCGATCTCGACCTCGCCGTCGGAGGACTCGATGCGCAGGTCCTTGATGGTGACGCCGTGCACCTCGATGCGGATGCCGGGTTCGTCGTGGGCGATCACGTCGACCTGCCCGCCGACGAGCCCGATCTTCAGTCGGCTGATGTTCTCGATGTCGATGACGCGTTCCTCGCCAGGGGCGATGAGCCACTTCTCGGTCATGTGCTTCTCCTTGTTCGGAATCGCGTTATATCGCGTCTAAGAAGAGTAACACGATATAACGCGAGTCTGTCAAGTGGGACGTTTCGTCTCGGTCGCTGCGCTCCCTCGCTCAACGACCGGGAAGACGGCGGTCAGATCACGGGAGGCGTGTGCCAGATGCGGTCGATGTAGTCGCGGATCGAGCGGTCAGACGAGAAGAACCCGGTGCGGGCGACGTTGAGCACGGCGGAGCGGTTCCATCCGTCGGCGTCGCGGTACGCGGCATCCACCCGCTCCTGCGCCGTCATGTAGGAGGCGTAGTCGGCCAGCACCATGAAGCGGTCCTCGTAGAGGAGGTTGGAGACGACGGGCTCGAACACCGAGCGGTCTCCGCGCGAGAACGCTCCGGAGGCGATCAGGTCGATCGCCCTGCGCAGCCCCTCGTCGGCCTGGTAGAACTCGCTCGGACGGTAACCGCGGTCGGACAGCGCCGACACCTCGGGCTCGCTCGTGCCGAACAGGAAGAAGTCGTCATCGCCCACCAGCTCGCGGATCTCGACGTTCGCACCGTCGTCGGTGCCGATCGTGAGCGCGCCGTTGAGCGCGAACTTCATGTTGCCGGTGCCGGAGGCCTCCTTGCCGGCGAGGGAGATCTGCTCCGACAGGTCGGCTGCGGGGATCACCCGCTCGGCGAGGGTGACGTTGTAGTTCGGCGGGAAGATCACCTTCAGGCGGCCGTCGAGGCGCGGGTCGGCGTTCACGACGGAGCCCACGGCGTTGATCAGGTGGATGATGCGCTTCGCCATCGCGTACCCCGGCGCCGCCTTCGCCCCGAAGATCACGGTGCGCGGTTGCAGGTCGGATGCCGAGAGCCGCCCCGAGATCACCCCTTCGTACTGCGACACGATGTGCAGCACCTTGAGCATCTGCCGCTTGTACTCGTGCAGGCGCTTCACCATCACGTCGAGCATGTGCCCGTCGCTCACGTCGACGCCGTCGCGCTCACGCAGCACCTCGCCCAGGCGCCTCTTGTTCGCCGCCTTGACCTCGGCGAACCGTGCGAGGAACGACGCGTCGTCGGCGAAGGGCTCCAGCTCCCGCAGGCGCTCCAGATCGGTCACCCAGCCTTCGCCGATCGTCTCGGTGATGAGCGAGGAGAGCGAGGGGTTCGCGAGCCGGAGGAACCGCCGCGGCGTGACGCCGTTGGTGACGTTCGTGAACTTCTCGGGGTAGAAGTCGCTGAAGTCGGAGAGGACCTTGTCGCGCAGCAGCTGCGAGTGCAGTTCGGCGACGCCGTTCACGCGTGCTCCGGCGACCGTGGCGAGGTACGCCATCCGCACCGACCTGACCGGATGCTCGGCGATGATCGACATGTTGCGGATGCGGAGCTCGTCGTCGCCGTAGCGCTCGCGCACGGCATCCAGGAACTCCTCGTTGATGCGGTAGATGATCTCCAGATGCCGCGGGAGGAGCCTGCCGAGCAGCTCGACCGGCCAGACCTCGAGCGCCTCCGGCAGCAGCGTGTGGCACGTGTACGCGAAGCACTGCCGCGTGATCGCCCACGCGGCATCCCACTCCAGCTTCTTCTCGTCGATCAGCACGCGCATGAACTCGGGCACCGCGATCACCGGGTGGGTGTCGTTGAGCTGGAAGATCACGCGCTCGGGCAGCCGGTTCAGGTCGTACCCCTCGGCGAGCATGTTGTCGAGGAAGTCGTGGATGGATGCCGCCACGAAGAAGTACTGCTGCTGCAGGCGCAGCTCCTTGCCCTGCGGGGTGGAGTCCTCGGGGTAGAGCACCTTCGAGATGTTCGCGGCGTAGGTCTGCGCGCGCACGGCCTCTTCGTAGTCTCCGGAGTTGAAGATGCGCAGGTCGAAGGCGTTCGTCGCGACCGCGCTCCACAGGCGGAGGGTGTTCACGCGGCCGTTCTCGAAGCCGGGGACCATGTAGTTGTACGGCACGGCCTGCACGTTCCACGCGGGGATCCAGCGGGAGCGGGTCACGCCGTCGTCGTCGTACTTCTCGGTGCGTCCGCCGAACGAGACGGTCTGCGCATCCTCAGGGCGGGCGAACTCCCACGGCGAGCCCAGTGCGAGCCAGGCATCCGGCTGCTCCACCTGCTGACCTTCGACGAACGTCTGCCGGAAGATGCCGTACTCGTAGCGGATGCCGTAGCCGATGTTGGGCACGCCGAGCGTCGCCAGCGAGTCGATGAAGCAGGCGGCAAGGCGGCCGAGCCCGCCGTTGCCGAGGCCAGGCTCGACCTCGTGGCCGCGGAGTTCATCGAGGCTGAGGCCGAGTCCGTCGAGGGCCTGCGCGGCGATGTCGGTGAGTCCGCCGGCGAGGAGGTTGTTGTCGAGCTGGCGGCCGAGCAGGTACTCGGCCGAGAGGTAGCAGACGCCCTTGGCCTGGGTCTGCTTCTGACGGGTGAGATCGTCGAGCCATCGGGCCATCAGATAGTCGCGCACGGTGTGGGCGAGGGCGAGATAGCGGTCGTTCGCGCTCGACTCGGCGAGGGTCACGCCCCGGTCGAAGTTCAGGTTCAGCAGGAACTCGTGGGCGAAGGCGTCCGGGGTGTGCGCGGGGGCGAGGTCGAGCGGGTGCGTGGTGGTCACTCCTCGACCGTAGCGACCCCGTCGGGTCGAGGACATGTCGAAGACGTTACGTTTTTCGGTTGTCTGCGTGACATCCCGGCATCCCGGTTCTGACGTGCGGTTGACATTGACGTTGCGTCAACTTCTATCGTGGAGACGTCGACACGGAAGGAGGGCGACATGACCGCTCGTGACTGGTCCATCCAGGAGATCGCGAGTCTCGCCGGCACCACCAGCAGGACGCTGCGTCACTACGACGACATCGGGCTGCTGCCGCCGTCGCGCATCGCGTCCAACGGGTACCGGCACTACGACGAGCAGGCGCTCGTGCGGCTGCAGCGCATCCTGCTGCTGCGCGAGCTCGGCCTCGGCCTGCCGCAGATCGCGCAGGTGCTCGCCCAGGAGCGGGCCGAGGCGTCCGCACTCGAGACCCACCTCGCGCTGCTGCGCGAGGAGCAGGCCAGGCTGGCGCGGCAGATCGCGTCGGTCGAATCGACCATCGACGCACTGAGAGGAGGTGAAGAACTGATGGCAGAGAACATGTTCGACGGCTTCGACCACACGCAGTACAAGGACGAGGTCGAGGAGCGCTGGGGCAAGAAGGCCTACGCCGACAGCGACCGCTGGTGGCGGGGGATGACGGATGCCGAGCGCTCCGACTGGCAGCGCCGCGTGTCCGACCTCGGACGCGACTGGATCGCCGCCGCGGAGAGCGGCATCGACCCGGCATCCGCCGAGGCTCAAGACGTCGCGCGCCGCCACGTCGAGTGGCTGACCGGCATCCCCGGCACCCCCGCGGCGGTTCCCGGCGGTGACGTGAAGGCGTACGTGATCGGGCTCGGTGAGATGTACGTCGCCGACCCGCGCTTCGGCGCCAACTACGCCACCTCGGCCGGTGGCACCCAGGGCGCCGAGTTCGTCCGCGACGCGCTGCGCGTCTACGCGGAGGCGAACCTGTAGTCCGCGCTGCTCCGCCGGTCGTTGAGCGAGGAGCGCAGCGACGAGACGAAACGTTTCATGCTGCGTACGACTCGGGCCCGCGCCGGGTGCGTTTCGTCTCGCGGCGCTCGCTCAACGGCCCGCGGGGTGTCTCCCTGCCGGGTCGTTGAGCGACGAGACGAAACGCGCCCTGGTCCGCGCGACTACAGTTGCACGGGTGAACCTCCGCCGTGTGTTCTTCGTCGCCCTCGGCGGCACCGTGGGCACGGCGGCACGGCTCGCGCTCGGACTCCTGCTGACGGATGCCGGTGTCCTCCCGGTGCTCATCGCGAACGTCGTCGGGGCGCTCCTGATCGGCATCCTCACCGCGCGGCTGCCGCGCGCCACCGATCTGCGGCTGCTCCTCGGCACCGGCGTGCTCGGCGGCTTCACGACCTACAGTGCGTTCATGACGGGCACGGTCCAGCTCTGGACGGATGCTCCGCTCGCGGCAGTCGCGTACGCGGCCGGATCCCTCGTGCTCGGCGTCGCGGCGGTCGCCCTCGGGCTCAGGCTGGGCCGACCCCGCGCAGGAGTCGCCGCATGAACCCGCTGATGTTCACCGCCGCGGCGCTCGCCGGAGGGGTCGGAGCGGTGCTGCGCTACCTCGTCGACCTCGGCGTCGCCCGGTTCGCCGGACGCCGGTTCCCGTGGGGCATCCTCGTCGTGAACCTCAGCGGCTCCTTCGCCCTCGGGCTCGTGACCTCGGCTCTCCCCGACCAGGCGTTCCTGCTCGGGGCGGGTCTGCTCGGCGGCTACACGACGTTCAGCACGGCGATGCTCGACACGGTCGCGCTGTGGCGCGACGGCGAGCGCCCGGCATCCGCTCTGAACGCGATCGGCATGCTGCTGCTCGGCCTCCTGGCCGCCGCTCTCGGACTCGCCCTCGGCGCCGCCCTCTAGCGCCGCCGTCCCTCCTCTTCCTGCTCGATGCCCCGCCTGCCGGGTGAGGCGTCGGCGGCAGGAGGGGATGCCGAGGGCGGGGTCCCTGCAACTGATGGTTGCGCTCGTGACGCGTGACCGGGTACATTCTTGCTAATCGTTTAACTGCTAATCGATTAACAGACCTCTTCGCCCGGGTCCAGAAACCCGAACCCCCCGCGCACCCACGCACCGTCAAAGGAGACACCATGGCTCGCCTTCCCCGCCGCACCGTCGGCGCCCTCGCCGCTTCAGCGGCCGCCGTCCTCGCGCTCAGCGCGTGCTCGCCCTCGACCGGGGGCGACTCCGGATCGTCGGGCGGCGACATCACCCTCAGCTACGGGATCTGGGACGAGAACCAGAAGCCCGCGATGGAGGAGATCGCCAAGGCGTTCACCAAGGAGCACCCGAACGTCACGATCGACATCCAGGTCACGCCGTACAAGGAGTACTTCACCAAGCTCCAGACCGCGGCGACCGGCGGATCCGCGGCCGACGTGTTCTGGATGAACGGCCCGAACTTCCAGCTGTACGCATCCAACGGCCAGCTCGCCCCCCTCGACGACTCGGGCATCGACGCCTCCGACTACCCGCAGGGCCTCATCGACCTCTACACCTACGACGGCAAGCTCTACGGCGCCCCGAAGGACTTCGACACCGTCGCCCTCTGGTACAACAAGGAGCTCTTCGACGCCGCCGGGGTCGCGTACCCGAGCGCAGGCTGGACCTGGGACGACTTCACGGCCGCCGCCGCGAAGCTCACCGACCCGTCCAAGGGCCAGTACGGCGTCGCCGCCAGCCAGTACGGCCAGGAGAACTACTACAACTCGATCGCCCAGGCGGGCGGCGAGGTCATCTCGGCCGACGGCACGAAGAGCGGCTACGGCTCGGCCGAGGCGCTCAAGGGCATCGAGCTCTGGACCAACCTCATCGAGGCCGGGTCGTCTCCCACGGCGCAGCAGATGACCGACACGAACCCCGAGGACTTCTTCCTCTCCGGCAAGGTCGCGATGTTCCAGAACGGCTCCTGGGCGGCGATCGCCTACGCCGACAACAAGGACATCGGCGCGAAGGTGAACGTCGCACCGCTCCCCGCGGGCCCCGAGGGCAACCAGAGCGTGATCCACGGCGTCGGCAACGTCGCCAACGCGAAGAGCGCGCACCTCGCAGAGGCCCAGGAGTTCGCCGCCTTCGCCTCCGGTGAAAAGGCCGCCAAGATCCAGGCCGAGACCGGCACCGTGATCCCCGCATTCAACGGCACCCAGCAGGCTTGGGTCGACGCCCTGCCGCAGTACGACCTGCAGGTCTACATCGACGCCCTCGACACCGCGGTGCCCTACCCGGTCTCGAAGAACACGTCGGCGTGGACGAGCATCGAGAGCGAGATCCTGTCGCAGGTCTGGTCGGGCGCCGTGACGCCCGCGGCCGGCCTCAAGGACCTCGCCGCGAAGATGCAGGCCGCGCTGGACGCAGAGCAGAAGTAGCCGCGCATGAGCGTCGTCGCGCCCCACGCGCGCACGTCGGAAGAGCGGATGCCGGCGGTCCCCAGCCCCGGCATCCGCCGCCGACGGCGCAACCCCGGGGCCTCCCCCTGGTGGGCGCTGGTCTTCATCGGACCGACCGCCCTCGGCATCGCGGTCTTCTACCTGTGGCCGACCGTGCGCACCCTCATCATCTCGTTCACGAAGTCGGGACCCTTCGGGGGCTCGGAGTGGGTGGGCATCGATAACTACGCCCGTCTCTTCCAGGACCCCGAGCTCATCGGGGCCCTCCGCAACACCGCGATCTACACGGTCATCGCCCTCATCGGCATCCCCCTGGCCGTCGCGATCGCGGCCCTGCTGAACACCACCGGGCTCAAGGGGCGCAGCGCCTACCGGACGCTGTACTTCATCCCCGTCGTCACGATGCCCGCCGCGATCGCGCTGGTGTGGCGCATGATCTACAACGGCGACTACGGAGTGCTCAACGCGGCGCTCGGAGCGATCGGCATCGACGGCCGCAGCTGGCTCACCGACCCGAACACCGCCCTCGTCGCGATCGCCGTCGTCGGCATCTGGGCGGGGCTCGGCACCAACATCGTGATCTTCCTCGCGGGGCTGCAGGGCATCCCCGACACGATCATGGAGGCGGCCGACCTCGACGGGGCCGGCCCCGTGCGCAAGTTCTTCTCCATCACGATCCCGCTGCTGTCGCCGTCGATCTTCTTCGTCAGCGTGATCAGCGTGATCGGCGCGCTGCAGGTGTTCGATCTCATCTACATGATGCTCGGCCGCAGCAACCCGGCGATGCCGAACACCCGCACCGTGGTCTACCTGTTCTACGAAGCGGGCTTCCTCGACAACGACCGCGGGTACGCCGCGGCGATCGCCTTCCTGCTCCTCGTGATCATCCTGCTGCTCACGGTCGTCCAGTTCCGTCTGCAGAAGAGGTGGGTGCACTATGAGTGACGTCTCGCTCGACACCCGCGCCGTCATCGGCGCACCGGCCGGCCGTGCGAGCGGCCGCGTCGGGAAGCCGAAGAACCCCGGCCTCTGGGCCGTGCACATCGTGCTGCTCGTCGGCGCCGTGCTGATGGTGTTCCCGTTCATCTGGCAGCTGCTGACCTCGTTCAAGACGCTGTCCGACTCGGTGCAGGTTCCGCCGTCGTTCCTGCCGAGGGAGTGGGTCTTCACGAACTTCGCCGAGGTCTTCGACTCGATGCCGTTCGCGCAGATGTTCCTGAACTCGGTGCTCCTCACGGTCGGCCGCACGGTCGGACAGGTCGTGCTGTGCACCATGGCGGGGTACGCGTTCGCCCGCATCCCCTTCCCCGGTCGCAACGCGCTGTTCGTCGTGTTCCTGTCGGTGCTGATGGTCCCCTCGCAGCTCTACCTGCTGCCGCAGTACGAGATCGTCCAGTCGCTCGGCTGGCTCAACACCCTGCAGGCGCTGATCGTGCCCGGCATCTTCAGCGCCTTCGGCACCTTCCTGATGCGCCAGTTCTTCATGTCGATGCCCGCCGAACTCGAAGAGGCGGCGCGCATCGACGGGGCGAATCCGTGGCAGACCTTCTGGCGGATCATGGTTCCGCTCGCGAAGCCTGGCATCATCGCTCTCGTGGTGTTCACTGTGCTGTGGTCCTGGAACGATCTGCTCTGGCCGTTGATCGTGACGACCGACCCGGCCAAGATGCCGCTGTCGGTGGGGCTCTCGCAGCTCGTCGGCATCCACGGCACCGACTACCCCGTGCTGATGGCCGGCTCGCTGCTGGCGACCCTGCCCATGCTCGTGACCTTCATGATCCTGCAGCGGCAGTTCATCCAGGGCATCGCGTTCAGCGGATCGAAGGGCTGACGCATGCCGCGCACGAAGAACGACTCCCGCCGCCCCACGTTGCGGATGGTGGCGGAGCGCGCTGGGGTCTCCACGGCCACGGTCTCGTACGTGCTGTCCGGACGTGCGGGCGCCTCGGGGGCAGGCGCCGCCGAGGCGACCGCCGCCAGGGTGCTCGCCGCCGCCGAAGAGCTCAACTACCGTCCCAACAGCGCCGCGCGGGCCATCCGCACCGGTCGCAGCGGCATGGTGCAGCTGTCTCTGCACATGCTGAGCGACCCGTGGTCGCTGGCGGTGGCGGATGCCGTGAACGTCGAGGCGAACAGGCACGGCCTCACGACGCTGATCCTCGCGGACGGCGACTGGCATGCGGCTCTCGACCGCGTCGAGAGCGACGTCGCCTACCTGGACGGCGTCGGCCTCGACGAGGCCGCGACGCAGAAGCTGCGCGATCTGGTGAGCCGCGGTCAGCGGCTGGTCGTCTTCTCGGAGCACCTCGAGCCGCAGGGGTTCGACGTCGTGCGCTCCGACGCGATCCCCGGATGCGAGATCGCCATGGACCACCTCCTCGAGCGGCGCACGGCGATCGGGTGCCTCGCGGCGGAGGGCGCCGTGCGCCTCGCGCCGACGCAGGTCACGCGGTACACGCCGTACGTCGAGAAGATGGCCGCGGCGGGCATCGAGGTCGACCCGCGCTGGGTCGAGACCTATGCCGAGACGCAGGCCAGCGCCTTCGCGGCGGCCGTGCGGCTCCTCTCCGGAGAGAACCGGCCGGACGCGATCTACGCCACCACCGACTTCGCGGCGATCGCGGCGATCAACGCGGCCCACATGCTGGGCCTGCGCGTGCCCCACGACGTCGCGGTGATCGGCGTCGGAAACACCCCGGACGCGCGTCTGATCGCCCCCACGCTCACCACCGTCGGCCCGACCGACTTCTACGAGCGGCAGGCCCGCATCATCATCGACCGTGCTCTCGGCGTGGACGACCGGCCCGGCCGGCTCCACGAGTTCGAATGGTCGCTCTTCCCCGGCGGGTCGACCGACCTCGACGCCCCGGCAACCCGCTGACGGCGTCGCGCCTCAGCCCGCATCACTCTCAGAAGGACCACTGTGGATCTCAAGATCGGCATCATCGGCTTCGGCGCGCGCGCCACACTCCGCGAGGAGGTGCAGCGGCCCGGCGAGGGCTCGCGCATCACCGCGATCTGCGACCCGTCGGAGCGCGCCCGCGACGACGCCCGCCGCCTCGTCCCCGACGCTCTCGTGACCGACTCCCTCGACGAGCTCCTCGCCTCGGGTGTGGACGCCGTGATGGTGCTGACCCCCGACGACACGCATGCGGCGCTCAGCATCCGCGCGCTCGAAGCCGGCGTCGCGGTGTTCTGCGAGAAGCCGCTCGCGATCGACCTCGCCGACGCCGACGCCATGCTGGAGACCGCCCGCCGCACCGGCAGCCGCCTCTACATCGGCCACAACATGCGGCACATGCCCGTGATCACGCTCATGCGCGGCCTCATCCAGGACGGGCGGATCGGCGACGTCAAGGCCGTGTGGGTGCGTCACTTCGTCGGGCACGGCGGCGACTACTACTTCAAGGACTGGCACGCCGACCGTCGGCGCACCACGGGCCTTCTCCTGCAGAAGGGCGCGCACGACATCGACATCATCCACTGGCTCGCCGGCGCCTACACCGAGCGGGTCGCGGCGATGGGCGAGCTCAGCGTGTACGGCGACATCGCCGACCGCCGGGAGCGCACGGGGGAGCGGATGCCGGACTGGTTCAGCCTCGACAACTGGCCCCCGGCCTCGCTCACCGGGCTGCACCCGGTAGTCGACGTCGAGGACATCTCGATGGTCAACATGCGGCTCACCGGCGGCATCATGGCCTCGTACCAGCAGTGCCACTTCACGCCCGACTACTGGCGCAACTACACGGTGATCGGCACCGAGGGGCGCATCGAGAACTTCGGCGACACCGCGGGCAGCGAGGTCAGGCTGTGGAACCGACGCCACCGCGGTGCCGCTGACGCCGACGAGACGTTCATCGTCCCCGAGGTGCCGGATGCCGGACACGACGGCGCCGATGCGCTGCTCGTGGCCGAGTTCCTGCGGTTCGTGCGCGACGGCGGGCTCACCGAGACATCGCCGATCGCGGCCCGTGAGGCCGTGGCCGCCGGCATCCTCGCCACGCAGTCCCTCCGCGGTGACGGTTCGGCCATCGAGGTCCCCGCGCTCGATCCCGACCTCGTCGCCTACTTCGAACGAGGCCAGGTGGCGTAGCCCCCGGGCGTTTCGTCTCGGTCGCTGCGCTCCCTCGCTCAACGACCGGGTGTGCTGTCGACCGGGGCTCCCAGGGTCCTCACAATCCGAAACTGTACAAACGTACATGTACGCACGTACAGGGGGTTCGGATGACCGAGGGAACGCGCCGCAGACGCGACCCTGAGGCGCGCCGTCGCGAGATCGTGACCGCCGCCGCCGAGCTCATCGTCGAGATCGGGGTCGACGCGGTCACGCACCGCAAGGTCGCCGCGCGCGCCGGAGTGCCCCTCGGCGCCACGACCCAGTACTTCGCCACGCTCGACGACCTGCGCGATGCGGCCCTCGGCGCGCTCGTCGCCGAGGTCGAGGAGCGCATCGAGATCACGCGCGAGGCCGTCGTCGCCGACGGCGTCACCCCCGCCGGTCTCGCGCACCTGATCCATCAGGGGCTCGAAGACGCGCGCGCCGTGCAGGCCGACCGCGCGGTGGTCACCGCGGCCGTCCACGATCCCCGCGTGCGCGAACTCGCACGGCACTGGTCCGACGAGGTGGTCGGATTCATCGCACCCGTTCACGGTACGGACCGAGCCAGGGCAGCAGCCGTCTTCATCGACGGCGTACTCTGGCACGCCCAGATCCACGACGAACCGCTCGACGAGGGCCTCATCCGCGACGCCCTCGCCGGAATCCTGACACCAGCCGCAGCATCCGCCTAACCGAGAGAACCGCCTTGTCGAAACTCGCCGTCCTGAGCCTGAAGAACCGCGCGCTCATCGCGCTGATCACGATCGTCGCCGCGGTGTTCGGCGGCCTCGCGCTGACGAACCTCAAACAGGAGCTCATCCCCTCTCTCGAGCTCCCCAACCTCATGGTCATGACCACGTACCCCGGTGCATCGCCCGAGGTGGTCGAGAACGACGTGTCCACTCCGATCGAGTCGGCCATCCAGGGAGTCCCGGGGCTCGAGGGCACGACCGCGACCAGCACGACGAACGCCTCGATCGTGCAGGCGACGTTCACCTACGGCACGAACCTGGCGACCGCGGAGCAGAAGATCCAGCAGGCGATCAACCGCATCTCCTCCACGCTGCCCGACGACGTCACCCCGCAGGTGCTGTCGGTGTCGATCGACGACTTCCCGGTGATCCAGGTCGCCGTGACCGGATTCGCGGATGCCGACAACGCCCAGGCCGAGCTGCAGAGCGTCGCGATCCCGAAGCTCGAAGACGTCAAGGGCGTCAACGCCGCGCAGATCGTCGGCGGCGTCGGACAGCGGATCACGATCACCCCCGACCTCCTCAAGCTCGCCGCCGCGGGCGAGAGCACCCAGGCGATCAGCTCCGCCCTGCAGCAGAACGGCACGCTCTTCCCCGGTGGCGACATCACCGAGAACGGCCAGACCCTCACCGTGCAGACGGGGGCCAAGATCACGTCCGTCGACGAGATCGCCGCCCTTCCGCTCGTGGGCACCGACACGACCATCGGCGAGGTCGCCACCGTCGTGCAGGAGAACGACCCCGTCTCCTCGATCTCGCGCGTGGACGGCAAGGACGCGCTCTCCATCTCGATCACGAAGCTGCCCGCCGCCAACACCGTCGAGGTCTCGCACGGCGTGATCGCCGCCCTCGACGACATCAAGGAGGCGTTCCCCGACGCGAAGTTCACGATCGTGTTCGATCAGGCGCCGTTCATCGTGCAGTCGATCGACACCCTCGCCACCGAGGGACTCCTCGGCCTCGTCATGGCCGTGATCATCATCCTCGTGTTCCTGCTGTCGATCCGGTCGACGCTCGTCACCGCGATCTCGATCCCGACCAGCGTGTTGATCACGTTCATCGGGCTGCAGGCGTTCGGCTACTCGCTCAACATCCTCACCCTCGGCGCGCTCACCATCGCGATCGGGCGCGTGGTCGACGACTCGATCGTCGTCATCGAGAACATCAAGCGCCACTACGTCGGAGACGCCGACAAGGGCGACGCCATCCGCCTCGCCGTGCGCGAGGTCGCGGCGGCTGTCACGGCATCCACCATCACGACCGTCGCGGTTTTCCTGCCGATCGTCTTCGTGGGCGACATGGTCGGCGAGCTGTTCCGACCCTTCGCCATGACGGTGACGATCGCGATGGTCGCATCGCTGCTGGTCGCCCTCACGATCGTGCCTGTTCTGGCCTATTGGTTCCTCCGGCCGGGCAAGCCGCTGCTCGACGAGCAGGGCGTGCAGATCGACCCCGAGCACCCGGACGCTCCTCCGACGCGGCTGCAGCGCGCGTACCGGCCGATCCTCGGCTGGACGCTCAAGCACTCCGGTATCACCGTGATCATCGCGGTGGTCGTCCTCGGCGCCACGCTCGCCGCGGCCCCGCTGATGAAGGTCAACTTCCTCAGCGACTCCGGCCAGAACACGATGACGGTCACACAGGATCTCGGCCCGACCGCGAGCCTCGAGACGAAGTCGGACGCGGCGATGAAGGTCGAGAAGGCCCTCCTCGACATCGACGGCATCACCCACGTGCAGGCCTCGATCGGCTCCAGCGGATCGGCGCTCCGCGACGCGTTCTCCGGCGGCGCCGGAGTGACGTTCTCGGTGCTCACCGACAGCGACGCCGATCAGGAGAAGCTGCGCGCCGAGGTGCAGAAGTCGATCGACGGTCTGAAGGACGTCGGAGACGTCGCCGTCGCGGCATCCGCCGGTCTCGGGTCGAGCGACATCGAGGTCTCCGTCACCGCGTCGAACTCCGCCGACCTCGAGAAGGCGACCGCTGCGGTCGTCGACGAGATCAAGGGGCGCGACGGCGTCGGACAGGTGACCGACAACCTCGCCGCCGCTCTGCCGTACCTCGCCGTGGTCGTCGACCGTCAGGCAGCGGCCGAGCGCGGTCTCTCCGAGGTCGCCGTCGGCACCATCGTGTCGAACACCATGCGTCCGCAGCAGGCCGGATCCGTCGAGATCGACGACACCGCGCTGACCGTGTACATCGCGGCGCCCGAGCCGCCCACGACGGCGCAGGCCCTGAAGGAGCTCGCGATCCCGACCCCGGCCGGCATCGTGCAGCTGCAGGACATCGCGACCGTCGAGGAGCGCAACGGCCCCACCTCGATCACGACCGAGAAGGGCAAGCGCACCGCCACCGTGACGGTGCCCCCGGCATCCGACAACCTCGCCGTCGCGACCGCCTCGGTCTCGGCCGCGCTCGCCGCGGTGGACCTGCCCGACGGCGCAGCGGCAGAGGTCGGCGGCGTCGCGACGCAGCAGGCCGACTCGTTCTCGCAGCTGGGCCTCGCGATGCTCGCGGCCATCCTCATCGTGTACGTGGTGATGGTGGCGACGTTCAAGTCACTGCGTCAGCCGCTGCTGCTGCTCGTGTCGGTGCCGTTCGCGGCGACCGGTGCGATCCTGCTGCAGATCATCACCGGGGTGCCGCTCGGCGTGGCCTCCCTGATCGGCGTTCTGATGCTCATCGGCATCGTGGTGACGAACGCGATCGTGCTCATCGACCTGGTCAACCAGTATCGGGAGAAGGGGCTGTCGACCGCGGAGGCGGTGATGGCCGGTGGCGAGAAGCGTCTGCGCCCGATCCTCATGACGGCGCTGGCGACGATCTTCGCGCTGATCCCGATGGCGCTCGGCATCACCGGGCACGGCGGCTTCATCTCGCAGCCGCTCGCGATCGTCGTGATCGGCGGACTCGTCTCGTCGACCGTGCTGACGCTCATCGTGCTCCCGACGCTGTACAACCTCGTCGAGGGTGCGAAGGAGCGCCGCAGGGCGCGCAAGGCGGGCCCGGATGCCGACGCGGCCGGCGGCGACCGGGAGCTGGTGACGGCCGGAGTCGGCGGGACGCCCGCGGCGGCCGGAGTCGGCGGGGAGTCCGACGCGGCATCCGCTGGTGCGACCGCCACCGCGACCTCCGACGGACTGCCGCACGCACCGCAGCTGACGCGGCGGGAGCTGCGCGAACGCGGGGAGTGACCTCCGCGTCGCGTTCACAACTCCTCATGAAATGACGAAGAGGGGCCCGGATCCTCAGGATCCGGGCCCCTCGCGCACGTTCTGTGAGGAGTTGTGAACGGGTGCACCCGCGCACGCCGACGGAGACTCAGCCGAGCGTGATGCCCCACTCGAGCGTCCAGGTCTCGCCGGGCGCGAGTCGGCGGATGCCGAGACCGTTGTTGAGCGCATCGGCGGGCGCGGTCATCGGCTCGATCGCGACCGCGAGCGGCTGACCGGGGTAGCCCGGCGTCGTGTAGACCTGCACGTAGTCGAAGCCCGCGCCCTGCCAGAGCGTGACGCGGCGTCCGTCCGGTGCGGTGAGCGAGTGGCGGACGAGCCCGTCCGCATCGCGCGCGAGGTCTGTGAAGCCGGTGTCGAGCGCGACATCGCCCAGGCGGACCCCGTCGCTCAGGGCCGGATCCGCCGGCCGGGTGCCGGTGGGCAGCATCCGATCATCGGTGTCGAAGGCGGTGGACGCGGGGATCCTCAGCACCAGGTCGTGCGGGTCGACGTCGCCGATCGTGACGAACGGGTGGGTGCCGAGCGCGACGGGCGCCGCCTCGGACGAGCGGTTCGTCAGCGTGTGCGTGACCCGGATGCCGTCGGCCTGCAGCGCGTATGCGACAGCGGTGTCGATGAGGTACGGGTAGCCGGTCTGCGGCACGATCGTCGCGCGGAGGGTCGCGCTGACGGCATCCGTCTGCTCGATCACGTAGGAGGTGAACCGGAGCAGCCCGTGACTCGCGTTGCCGAGCTTGGGCTCGGTGATCGCGAGCTGACGGGAGACGTCGCCGTCGTTCCAGAGGCCGTCGCGCACGCGGTTGGGCCAGGGGGTCAGCACCACTCCGGAGCAGGACGGCGTCGGCTGGTCGAGCGGATAGGGGGCGACCGCGTCGACCCCTCCGATGCGGAGAGAGCGGAGGGAGGCGCCGACCTGCGCGATCTGGGCGGTGACGTCGGCGAGCTGGAGCTGCACCTGCGTGCCGGTGGGGAGTGCGGAGTTCACTCCGCAATCGTACGGTCTCGGTGGCGCCGGAACTCCGGAGAAGCACGCCGTTCCTGTCGAGGCGCGGCCTGAACCCTCGGTTCTGCCGCGGTTCTCCGGAGTTCTGGAGCGGGCTGGTCGGGCACTCTCTCAGCCTGTACCGGTAGACTCGTTCGGTCGGCTTCGGACACCCGCGCATGGCGCGGACGTTTTTGTGCAAGAAGTGTGAGTCCAGGGGCCGATGGTGAGCGTCGTTCGACGCTAATCAACCATCACATGAATGGCCCCGGCCGCTGACAGTCCGGACCCGCGCTCAGGCGCAGGGTGCTCGCGCGTGTGCGCGGCGCTGTTCTCGTGCGAGAACTCAGAAGGACATACCCATGCCCAAGAACAAGAAGCCCCGAGGCGGACGTCCGTCCGCCAACTTCGAGCCGCGCTACGGCGCCAAGAAGACCTCCTTCCACGACCGCCACGCCGGAGCGCGTGACGGCGCCCGCGACGAGCGCGGCGGACGCGCGGATGCCGGCGACCGCCGCAGCGCCCCCGCAGCCGGCGGATACGACCGTCGCCCGGGCAGCCGCAGCGCCGGCCACCGCGGATACCGCCCTGCCGAGGCCGAGTCCGGCGCCCCGAAGCAGCGTTGGGGTGCGCAGGAGCGCGCCGGTCGCGACGAGGCCCGCAGCATCCGCAACCGCGCCGAGTCTGGCCGCCGCGAGGCTCCCCACCACCGCGGTGAGGAGCGTCCCCGTTTCAACGACCGCGCGGGTCAGCGCCCCACCGGCCCCGGCACCTACCGCGACGAGCGTCCGAGCGGTGGCCGCCGATTCGACGACCGTCCGCGTCGTGACGACCGTGGCGGCGCTGAGCGTCCGCGTTTCAACGATCGTGGGGCTGAGCGTCCTCGGTTCGATCGTGACGAGCGTCCGAACCGTGCCGGTGGCCGTGACGAGCGTCCGCGTTTCAACGACCGTGGGGCGGAGCGTCCTCGTTTCGACCGGGATGAGCGTCCGCGCCGTGACGACCGTGGCGGCGCTGAGCGTCCGCGTTTCAACGATCGTGGGGCGGAGCGTCCTCGGTTCGATCGTGACGAGCGTCCGCGCCGTGACGACCGCTCGTCCGAGCGTCCGCGTTTCAACGATCGTGGGGCTGACCGTCCTCGGTTCGATCGTGACGAGCGTCCGCGCCGTGACGACCGCGGCGGCGCCGAGCGTCCCCGTTTCAACGACGCCAGCTCCGTCGAGCGTCCGGCCCGCTCCTACGACGCGGACCGCGCTCGTCGTGCGTTCGACCGCGACCGCACCCAGCGCTCCTACGACGCGCCGGGCGAGCGCAGCCGCCCCTCGACCGGCGGCGCCTACCGCACCGACCGTCCGCGTCGCGACGAGCGTCCGAGTCGTGACGAGCGTCCGAGCCGCAACGACTGGAGCGCGAAGCCCAAGGCCGCGTTCGAGCCGACGGATGACGTCGTGCACGAGCGCCTCGAGGCGAAGTCCGTCGCTGCGGTCGAGGTCGACGGCGTGACCTTCGGCGACCTCGGTCTCGGCTCCAACATCGTCGAGACTCTCGTCGGCATGGGCGCGGCGACGCCGTTCCCGATCCAGGCCGCCAGCATCCCGGCCGTCCTCGAGGGCCGCGACGTCCTCGCCCGCGGCCGCACCGGCTCCGGCAAGACCATCGCCTTCGGCGCCCCGCTCGTCGAGCGCGTGCTGCAGTCGCAGGCCGGCAAGCGCCGTGAGTTCGGTCGGTCGCCCCGCGCGATCATCCTCGCTCCGACGCGTGAGCTCGCGCTGCAGATCGACCGCACGATCCAGCCGATCGCCCGCAGCGTCGGCCTGTTCACCACGCAGATCTACGGCGGTGTGCCGCAGGGACGCCAGGTGGGTGCGCTCAAGAAGGGCGTCGACATCGTGATCGGCACCCCCGGTCGCATCGAGGACCTGATCAACCAGGGCAAGCTCGACCTCTCGGACTGCCGCATCGCGGTGCTCGACGAGGCCGACCACATGTGCGAGCTCGGGTTCGTCGAGCCGGTGCAGCGCATCCTGCGTCACACCGCCGACGGCAGCCAGAAGCTGCTCTTCTCGGCGACGCTCGACCGCGAGGTCGCGGCCCTCGTCGACGAGTTCCTCGTCGACCCGGCCGTCTACGAGGTCGCCGGTGAAGACCAGGAGTCCAGCACGATCGAGCACCGCGTGCTCGTGATCGAGCACCGCGACAAGGCCGACATCCTCACGTCGCTCGTCGACCGCGCCGGCAAGACGCTCGTGTTCGCCCGCACCCGTGCGTACGCCGACATGCTCGCCGAGCAGTTCGACGACGCCGGCATCCCCGCGGTCTCGCTGCACGGCGACCTGAACCAGGCGAAGCGCACGCGCAACCTCGAGCGCCTCACCTCCGGTCGCGTGAACGTGCTGGTCGCGACGGATGTCGCCGCCCGCGGCATCCACGTCGACGACATCGATCTGGTCGTCCAGGCCGATGCTCCCGATGAGTACAAGACGTACCTGCACCGCTCCGGCCGCACCGGTCGGGCCGGCCGCTCTGGGCGCGTCGTCACGCTCATCACGCGTCAGCGTCAGCGTCGGATGACCGAGCTGCTGCAGCGCGCCGAGATCGACGCGCCGTTCGAGAACGCCCGCGTGGACGACGACCTGATCGAGGAGATCGCCGGCCGCGTGCCGACGGCGGCCGACCTCACGGCCTGACCCTCCGCATCGAAGGCCCCGTCACCGCATCCGCGGGTCGGGGCCTTCGGTCTGCGTGCCTCGACTTTCGTATGCGCGGCGCGCGCCTTCCGCACGGACATCTCGTCCGTGCGGGAGGAGATCTCACGATCGGGAGGAGAGATCCGCCGAGTCGCTCCTCCCGAGCGTGCGAACTCCTCCCGAACGTGCGAACTCCTCCCGAACGTGCGAACTCCTCCCGAGCGCGCAGCCTGGCGGCCGCGCCGGGCAGGGAGCGGCGAAGAGAGCGGATGCCGTCCGCTAGGCGAGCTCGTGCTCGTACACCCCGGTGGTCAGCATCGTGCCGTTGAGCGAGAGGTACAGCGTCTGCTCGGTCACCGTCAGGGACAGCACGTTGCGGCGTTCGAGCAGGGGCACCGCCGAGTCGATGAACCCGGGATCGAAGCTGTAGACGCGGATGTCCTCGGCACGGTGGATGCGCTTGTCCGCCCAGGGGGCCATGACCTTCGCGGGATCGCGGTGCGTGTAGACGACGGTGCGCTCCGCGAGCCTGCTTCCGTAGTGGAGGCGCTCGGCATCCGGCGCGCCCACCTCGATCCAGACGGTGATCGCACCGGTGAGGTCACGCACGAGAACAGCGGGCTCATCGGACTGCGAGACCGTGCCGCCGAACACGATGCCCTCCGCGTACTCGAGTCCGTACGCGATCACGCGGGTGAGCATGTAGGCGTCGGTCTCCGACGGATGCCGTGCGACGCGCAACGCGTACTCCTCGAAGACGCCGCGGTCCATGTCTGCGAGCTGCACCTCGAAGGTGTGCATCGTCGATCCGATTGCCATGGGTCGAGCCTATTGGCCAGGGCGGTCGCCGCCGGACGAGGAGGTCGACGGAACGCGCTCAGAAGAGCATCGGCTGCGCAGGGGCGGATGCCGCGCTCGACGCCGACGGCGCGAATCCGGGGCGCGTGCCGCGGACGGGATAGTCGTCTTCGTGTCGACCGTCGAGTCCGTGCATGCGGATCAGGGGGCGCACCCGTTTCGCCAGCCACTGCCGATAGGCCTTCGGGGCCTCCGCGGACACGCCGGGGTACAGGCCGCGATAGGACGACAGCAGGTCGGGCCGATACTCGCCGAGCCACTGGAAGAACCACGGCTTCACGCCGGGCCGGAGGTGCAGCGCCCCGTAGATCACGCGTGCAGCGCCCGCCGCTCTGATCCGGGCCAGCGCCGTGTCGAGCGCGTCGACGGAGTCCGTCAGGTGCGGCATGATCGGCATCAGGAACACGGTCACGCGGAATCCGGCATCCGTCAGCGCCTTCACCGTGTCGAGGCGGGCCTGCGTCGTCGGCGCACCCGGTTCGATGGCCTTCTGCAGGTCGTCGTCGTACATCGCGATGGACATCTGGATGTCGACGTGCACGCGTTCGGCCGCTCTGACGAGCAGCGGTATGTCGCGTCGGATCAGCGTGCCCTTGGTGAGGATCGACATCGGAGTGCCAGATGCCGCGAGCGCCTCGATGATCCCCGGCATCAGGCGGTACCGCCCTTCTGCCCGCTGATAGGGGTCGGTGTTGGTGCCGAGAGCGACGAGCTCGTGCTGCCAGCTGCCCCGCCGCAGCTCCTTCTCGAGCACCTCGACGACGTTGACCTTCACGACGATCTGGGAGTCGAAGTCGGCTCCTCCGTCAAGGTCGAGGTACTCGTGCGTGCCGCGGGCGAAGCAGTTGTGGCTGATCACTCCGTTGGCGATGAAATCACCGGTGCCCGTCGTGATGTCCAGCAGATCCCGTTCTCCGTCAAGAGGCGTGATCTCGACCACACGCAGATCCGCGACGGTCTTGACCGCCGTGCCCTCGATGGACATCTTCCGGGAGGGTCGGGTCCGCGTCGGCACGCCTTCATCGAGGAGGATTTCGCGTGACCTGTCCAGGGCTTCGTCGTCGATGAGGGCGAGACGGAATCGGTGAATCCTCCGAGTCCGCCGTGGGCTCGGATAGGAGCCGTGGAAGATCATCCCGTCCCCACGGATCATCCCGGCGAGGTAGCCGCGACGGTACTCCTCGCCCGAATGCTCGATCGACAGGTCGTCCGCACCGACGCCGAACCCCATCAGCCGATTGTTCAGGGTGAGATGAGGGCGCTGCCCCGTCTCGGCATCCGTGACATGCTTCCAGCCTCGATCCGTGAGGAAGCGATGGTCCCCGCTGGCCTCGAGTCGAGTGCCGTCGGCGAGGGTGACGCGGTAGGCCGGCTTTCGGGTGCTCCATTTCGCCGTGATGGTCGTGCGCACATATCGGCGATAGAAGCCCTGCACTTCGGTGCCGATGATCTCGTCGCCGATCTCAAGCTCACGCAGAGGACGTTGGCGCCCATCCGCGCACAGGATGAGCGTGTCGGGAGAGACGCAGTACACGCAGGCATGACTGCATCCGCGGTAGGGGTTGATCGTCCACCCGAACGGCATCCGCGACGATCCGGGGACCTTGTTCAGCGCCGAGCGCGACAGCACCTCGTGGAAGGTCATCCCCGCGAACTCCGGTGTGGTCACCGTGCGCAGCACGCTGCTGCGGTCTTCGAGCCCCGGCAGAGCGGCAGCATCCGTCTCTCCGAGTTTCTGACCCTGCCAGCGCATGATTCATTCGAACATAGCAACGATACTCGTGTCAACCACGGTGGGATATTCGTTCGAAACGGCGATGGGGGAGAATGGATCCATGTACTCCGCGCGGCAGCCCCAGCATGCACGGCCGCGCTCCCCGATTCACGGGCCCGCTCTTCCCGTCGGACTGGCGGTGACGGCGCTCGGCATCCTGCTCTCCCTCGCCACCGTGCCGTCGGGCGACGCGTCCGCCCCGCAGGCCATGCCCGAGCCGAGCGTGGTCCAGGAGGTGCCGCCGGTCGAGACCGACGCGATCCCCGCCGCTGATCCGTGTTCCGACCCCGCGGTTCTCGACGCCATCGCCGCCGCCGACGACGCGGCGATCATCGCGGGCTTCGGCGGAGGGGAGAGGTTCCGTGCGGCCGTCGTCGCAGGCAACGCGCCCTGCATCTCCCTCGATGACCCTGCGCATGTCTGGGTCGTGGTGAACAAGGCGCGCCCGCTCAACCCCATCGACTTCGCGCCGGCGTCGCTGACCGATGCGCCGCTGCAGATCACCACCGGATCGGGTCAGGCGCGCACCGACGTCGCCCAGGCCGTGGGGGAGCTCGCGGCGGCCGCAGCCGCTGATGGAGTCGGCCAGATCGGCGCCAACAACGGCTACCGCTCGTACGACCTGCAGGTGCGCACCTACGCCACGCACGTGCGCGCCGAGGGGCAGCAGAGCGCCGACGCCGCCTCCGCCCGAGCCGGGCACAGCGAGCACCAGACCGGACTCGCCCTCGATCTCGTGGCGTGTGCGCCGTGCGGCGGCATCGACGCGTTCGGCGGAACGCCCCAGGGGGCATGGGTCGCGGAGCACTCCTGGGAGTACGGGTTCATCGTGCGGTACGAGGCCGGTGCGACGGGCATCAGCGGCTACAAGCCCGAGCCCTGGCACGTGCGCTACATCGGCGTCGAGCTCGCCGCGGCCTATCACCAGGGCGGATTCCACACGCTCGAGGAGTTCTTCGGCCTCCCCGCCGCGCCCGACTACCCCCACTGAGACGCCCTGTTGCGGCATCCGACAATCGCGGTACCCAGTCTCACGGATTGTGGGATGCATTCTCACAATGGTCTGCCGTGCCCCGTGTTTCCGGCATAGAATCACCGGAGCAAAGACGCACGACATGCTCAGGAGGACGCAATGGAACGCGACATCTACGAAGAGGATCACGAGGCATTCCGCGACCTCGTCAAGGATTTCGTCAAGCGCCACGTGACGAACGAGGCCATCGAGCGGTGGGATGCCGCAGGAGAGATCGATCGCGCGACCATGCTGGCCGCGGGTGAGGCGGGCCTGATCGGCCTGTCCGTGCCCGAGGAGTTCGGCGGCGCGGGGATGCTGCAGGATTACCGCTTCCGCACGATCGTCATGGAAGAGGTCATCGCGGCCGGCGCCGGCTCGCTCGCCGGCGCCTTCGGCATCCAGGACGACCTCGCGGTGCCGTATCTCGTGCACATGGGCACGCAGGAGCAGAAGGAGAAGTGGCTGCCCCGCATGGCCACCGGCGAGGTGCTCGGCGCGCTCGCCATGACCGACCCCGGCGCGGGCTCCGACCTTCGCGGCATCAAGACCAACGCCAAGAAGGTCGACGGCGGCTACATCCTCAACGGCGCCAAGACGTTCATCTCGTCGGGCACCACGGCCGACGTGGTCGTGACCTTCGTCAAGACGGGCGAGGGCAACCGGCCCGACGCGTTCAGCCTGCTGCTCGTCGAGAAGGGCATGGAGGGCTTCGACCAGGGCAAGAAGCTCAGCAAGATGGGCTTCCACGGCTGGGACACGGCAGAGCTCAGCTTCACCGACGTGTTCGTCCCCGAGGAGAACCTGATCAGCGGCAAGGAGGGTCAGGGCTTCATCCAGCTGATGCTGAACCTGCCGCTCGAGCGCCTCTCGATCGGCGTCGCCGCAGCCGCGGCCGCCCAGGCCGCCTTCGACTGGACCACCGCCTACACGAAGGACCGCGAGGCGTTCGGTGAGCGCATCGCCGACTTCCAGAACACGCGTTTCCGCCTCGCCGACATGTCGGCGACGACCGACGCGATGTGGGCGTACATCGACCGCGCGCTGCTCGCCTACAAGGACAACAAGCTCACCGCCGAGGACGCCGCGAAGGTCAAGTTCTGGGCGACCGAGCGCGAGTGGGAGGTGCTCGACACCGGAGTCCAGCTGCACGGTGGCTACGGCTACATCATGGAGTACCCGATCGCTCGCGCGTTCACCGACGCCCGGGTGCACCGCATCTACGGCGGCACGAACGAGATCATGCGCGACCTCGTCGGACGTCAGATCGCCGGCAAGCGCTGACGCACGCTGCACGAAGGGCCCCGGATGCTGCATCCGGGGCCCTTCTGCATGTGCATCGTCCCGTCGGGCGTGCACGGGCTGATCATCGACGAGGGACTCACGTTCAACCCCGAGCGCGGCACCGATCGCGTC
>NZ_PCOT01000033.1 GCF_002979415.1 Microbacterium sp. MYb72
GACGTCGGGCTCGGCGCCGGGGCGACGGGGCACGCGGGAGCGGGGATGCTGTTCCCCCGGAGGCCTCCGGCTCGTACACTGAGAATCGCCCCGTTCACGATGATCGGAGACCGCAGTGGCAGCGTCATGGAACGCGTCACGCGACGCGCTTCCAGAGGCGTCACGTCTTCTGATCGAGCGTGCCCACGAGGAGCTCATCGCGGGCAATCTCGACGACCGCCGGCTGCAGCAGGTGCGCCCGCTGGTGCGTGCGTCGTGGGAGCGGTCGTGGCGCGGCCGCGTCGGCCCCGAGGGGGCTCCGTCTCTGGAGCTCGCGGAGGAGGAGCTGGAGAGGTACCGCCTCTCGCACCCTCTCGCCTCCGCGATGGATCTGATCCGGGCGCTGCTGCTGCCCGGTGAGTCAGAGGACTCCGGCGTCATCATCGCGGTCGGCGATCAGGCCGGCCGTCTGCTCTGGGTCGAGGGCGACCGACGTCTGAGATCCCTCACCGGCGACATGGGCTTCGTCGCCGGCGCCAACTGGGCGGAGGATGCCGTCGGCACCGCGGCGCCCGGCACCGCGCTCGCACTGGGCGAGTCCGTGCAGATCCGCGGCGCGGAGCACTACAACCGCCTGGTGCATCCGTGGTCGTGCACGGCGGCGCCGGTGCGCGACCCGGAGACGCAGCGCGTGCTCGGCGTGATCGACATCACCGGCGGAGACGAGGTGGTCTCGCGTCAGGCGCGTCTGCTCGTCGACGCCACGGCCAGGGCCGTCGAGTCGGAGCTGATGGTGACACGGTTGCGCGAGCGCGCCGAGGCGCCGCGCCCTCCGGCGACGCCGACGAGGACGACCGGCTCCGAGACGGCGAGGGGCGTCCTGCACGTCCTCGGTCGGGACCGCGCACGCCTGGAGACCGAGACCGAGCTCGGCGAGCAGGTCATCGAGCTCAGTGCACGGCACGCGGCGATCATGCTCATGCTCGCAGTCCATCGGCACGGTCTCTCCGCCGAACGGCTGGCCGAGCTCGTCTACGGGGAGGGCGCGTCGCCCGACACGCTGCGGCCCGAGATGGTGCGGCTGCGCAAGGTGCTCGGCGGTGCGGCATCCGGGCTCATCCCCGAATCGCGGCCGTACCGGCTGCCGATGACGTTGGAGACGGATGCTCAGGACGTGCTGTCGCTCCTCGACCGCGGTGCTCACCGCGTCGCCCTCACGGCCTATCGAGGACCGGTGCTGCCGGAGTCGACGTCGCCGGGGGTGGAGGAGTTCCGCGACGCGGTCAGGGCGACTCTGCGCGAGGTGATGGTTTCGGAGGCCAGCCTCGACGTGCTGCTCGCGTACGCGGAGATCCCCGAGGGGCAGAACGACATCGAGGTGCTGCGTCTGGCGTTGGAGATGCTGCCCGCTCGTTCGCCGAAGCGGGCCGGTCTCGTCGCGCGCATCGAGCGGCTCGACGAGGGCTGAGGCCCCGCGCGCGGCTCTCGGGCACGGCCGCGTGGTGCCGGGTGCAACCGCACGCAACGGTGCGCAACCGGACCGCAACCCCGCGCGGCCTACCGTCGGAGCACAGCCGCCGAGCACCGACGCCGCGGCCCCGTCGAAGGAGACCACGATGACCATCGTCGAAGAAGACGTGTCCACCGCCTACGCCGCGCCCGGCCAGCCCGGAGCCGTCGCGAACTATCGTCCCCGCTACGGCCACTACATCGGCGGGGAGTTCGTGGAACCGGCCAAGGGCCAGTACTTCGAGAACGTCAGCCCCGTCAACGGCAAGCCGTTCACGGAGGTCGGGCGCGGCACCGCCGAGGACATCGACCGCGCGGTGGACGTCGCCTGGAGGGCGTTCGCCGGATGGGGGAAGACGAGCCCGACCGAGCGCTCCGTGATCCTGAACCGGATCGCCGACCGCATGGAGCAGCACCTCGAGGAGATCGCGATCGCCGAGACCTGGGAGAACGGCAAGCCCGTGCGTGAGACGCTGGCGGCCGACATCCCCCTCGCGATCGACCACTTCCGCTACTTCGCGGGCGTGCTGCGGGCGCAGGAGGGCGGCATCAGCCAGCTCGACGAGAACACCGTGGCGTACCACTTCCACGAGCCGCTGGGTGTGGTCGGCCAGATCATCCCGTGGAACTTCCCGATCCTCATGGCGGTGTGGAAGCTGGCGCCCGCGCTCGCCGCGGGCAACTGCGTCGTCATCAAGCCGGCCGAGCAGACACCGGCATCCCTCCTGTTCCTGTTCGAGATCATCGGGGACCTGCTGCCCGCGGGCGTCGTGAACATCGTGAACGGATTCGGGATCGAGGCCGGCGCCCCGCTCGCGCAGCACAAGCGCATCCGCAAGGTCGCCTTCACCGGAGAGACCACCACCGGCCGGCTGATCATGCAGTACGCCTCGCAGAACCTCATCCCCGTGACTCTCGAACTCGGAGGAAAGAGCCCGAACGTCTTCTTCGAGGATGTCGCCCGCTCCACCTCCGATCCCTTCTACGACAAGGCGCTCGAGGGCTTCACGATGTTCGCGCTGAACCAGGGCGAGGTCTGCACCTGCCCGTCGCGCGCCCTCATCCAGCGATCGATCTACGACGGCTTCCTCGCCGACGGCCTCGAGCGGGTCGGCAAGGTCGTGCAGGGCAACCCGCTCGACCCCGCCACGATGATCGGCGCGCAGGCCTCGAACGACCAGCTGGAGAAGATCCTCAGCTACATCGACATCGGGAAGCAGGGCGGGGCTCGGCTGCTCGCGGGCGGTGAGCGGGTCGACCTCGGCGGCGACCTCAGCGGAGGCTTCTACGTCGCGCCGACCGTGTTCGAGGGCACGAACGACATGCGCATCTTCCAGGAGGAGATCTTCGGGCCCGTCCTGTCGGTGACCTCCTTCGACGATTTCGCCGACGCGATCTCGATCGCCAACGACACCCTCTACGGTCTCGGAGCCGGAGTCTGGAGCCGCAGCGGAGACACCGCCTACCGTGCGGGGCGGGCGATCGAGGCCGGCCGCGTCTGGACGAACACGTATCACCAGTACCCGGCGCACGCCGCGTTCGGCGGCTACAAGCAGTCGGGCGTCGGCCGCGAGAACCACAAGATGATGCTCGACCACTACCAGCAGACCAAGAACCTCCTGGTCTCGTACGCGGAAGGCCCGATGGGATTCTTCTGATGACCATGGTCCAGCGGGTCGACGTGACGGATGCCGCGGCATCCCTCGTCCGCGACCTCACCGTGCAGCACGGACCGCTGATGTTCCATCAGTCGGGCGGATGCTGCGACGGCTCTGCACCCATGTGCTACCCGGTGGGGATGTTCATCACGGGGCCGGGGGACGTGCTGCTCGGCGCCCTCGACGTGGGGCTGGATGCTCTGGTCGAGGTGTTCATGTCGGCGTCGCAGTTCGAGTACTGGAAGTACACGCACCTGACGATCGACGTCGTGCCGGGCCGCGGCGCAGGGTTCAGCGTCGAGGGGCCGACGGGGATGCGGTTCCTCATCCGTTCGCGCATGCTCGACGCGGCGGAGCTGGAGCACTTCGGCCTCGGCGCGGCGGCAGAAGCCGGGTGACGGCCGGTGGAGAACCGCGACCGGTTGCAACGTCGAACGGTATACCGTTAATGCATTCACGTGCAGTACGTCAGTCCCCAGCTGATCGCACGTGCGGACGGTCATGCCGTCCTGCGGAGGGAGAGTCGATCTTCTTCTGATCCCGAGGGGGGATGGGGTGGGCGGCTGGTCCCCAAACAGCACCCACCCCCACACCCGATGTCCGCTCAGCCGAGCGTTCGCATCCAGATCCAGGCGATGCCGATCACCACGGCGACCACGATCGGAACCCACGAGAACCGTCGCTTCAGCCGACGCCCCTCGTGCGCGACGCCCGGCGGCGGCGTGAGCATCCCGACCGGGGGAGCGAAGGGCAGCGCGACCGGAGTCGCAGCCTGCACCGCGCCGACGTTCTCCGCCAGCAGGCGCTCGTCCCGCCAGCGCGCCCACTGATCGAGCTTCGTGATCAGTGCGCCGACCGCGCCGAACAGCCACGCCCAGGTGGCGGGGTCGAGGGTCGACGCCTTGCGCTGCGTGTACAGGAACATCCAGTCGTCGACGATCTCCACGTCGAGCTGGGCCGCGTTGTCGATGAAGCGCGCCATGATGTCGGGCGTGAACAGGTACAGCGCGTCGCGCTCGTAGCCCTCGGGGCAGTACAGCGTGAAGTAGTCATCGAAGTCACCCTCGAGCGACAGCCGCTGCCTGCGCTCGAACACCGCGGGCAGGTTCGTGCCGAAGGCGTTGTTGCCCTTCGCGTCGAGCACGATGTTGGGCAGCGGCACGTCGAGCTTCACCGCGACGTAGCCCCAGTGGTACGTGGTCGAGTTCTTCCCCGATTGCACGGTGTACTGGTAGTTCCCGAACTCGACGAAGCGGGGAACGGAGCCTCGGACCAGATCGGTGGACATCCGCGACCGGCCGAGGCTGAAGATCATCCCCGGCAACGGAGGGTCGGCCACCCTCTCCTGGTAGCTCATGCCGTTCGCCTGCGCGAAGCGGTGCAGCCGGTAGGCGGAGACGCGCCGGTTGCGCCATCCGGACCACGCCACGACCGCGATCAGGATGCCGCCGCCTCCGAAGAGCACGAGCGGGAGCGCGGCGAGCAGAGATCCGTCTCCTCCCGAGAAGGCGAGGCCCGCGAAGGCCACACCGATCATCGGGATCATGATGATGCCGGCCACCACGGCGATGACGATGCCGATGATCGCCGAGGTCGAGCCGCCGCCTGTCGTGCGGCGGGCGCGCAGCTCGGCGGCGAAGGCCCGCACCGCCTGAGGATCGACCGGCTCCCACAGGGGGCGCGCATCGAAACCCGGCTGCGGTGCGGGCGTCGTCACCGGTTCTCCTCGTCGGCGTCCTCGTGCAGGAGGGAGCCCTCGGGGATGGGGAACGCCTCGATCCGCTCGTCGGTGCAGATCGCCGCGATCAGCTCGACGGAGCCCGCGATCACGGTCGAGTCATAGTCGATCTCCGAGACCAGAACCCAGGCGCGATCATCGGGCCACAGGATCTGCGGACTGATCGCGTTCGGAGGGAAGCCGTGCTCCTCGGCGGGCAGATCCCGCCATGGCGCGTGCAGCATCCAGTCCTGCTCCGCGAACTCGCGGGCGGATGCCGAGAACTGCACGTACGCGCGCTCGGGAAGCTCGAGCCGCGGCGCCTCGGAGATCTCCCGCGACAGGATGCCCTCCTGCCAGGTGGGCTTGCGGAACACGTTGTTGAACGGGTCGTGGGTGCTGCGATCGAGCATCGCCCGATGGTTCGGATCCTCGTCGACCGTGAAGAACAGACGGGACGGACTGTGGCCGAGGAAGCCGAGGAGACCCCCGCGTCCCTCCCAGAGCGCGGCGACACCGGCATCCGGTGTCGAGGTGTGCTCGGCGAGGTGACCGGCGACGGACGAGAGGAGCTCGGAGCTCAGCTGCCCGAGCGCCGGCCCCGAGAACTCGCGTCCGTCGGGGGCGATCCTGACGTTCCCGTCCTCACCAGGAGGCGTGCGCACGAGGTGCAGCCACTGCGCGAGCGGATGCAGGATGGTGCCGAACGCGTCGGCGGCGTCGCGCCATGTGGCGAGTTCGGTGATGAGCAGCTCCGACAGGCGCAGCCGCTCGCGATCCGGCATCCGCGTCCACTCCTCGGGCGTCGGCACCGCGCGGCCGGGCAGCGACTGCACGATCGTCGGGTGCAGCACGCGGGCGTAGGCGGGGTAGCCGCGCGGGACGACTCCGTGCATGCTGTCGAACGAGGCGTCGAGGCGGTCTCTCAACCAGGCTCCCGCGGTCGGATCGGCAATCCACTCCATGCGTCCACGGTACCCGTCGTCGTCGTGCCCGCATCGGGCGACGCCGGTGCGGCAGACTGGGCGCATGAGTCAGGTCTCCGTCGCGCCCGCAGAGCGCGTCTTCCGCCGGCATCCGCTCCGCACCGCCGGGGGATCGCTGCTCCTCACCGTCGTGTTCGCGGCCGCCGTGCTCTTCCTCCTGCCGAAGTTCCTGCCGCCGAACATGACGATCTCGACGCGCGGCACGATCGTGCTCGTCGTCGTGATCGCGATCACACTGGCCGTGTGGATCGGCGCGTTCTGGTTCCGCAACATCCGGGTGATCGTGCGGGCGGACTCCGTGGAGATCGGACGTCCTGGCAGCACCGAGACCTACAGCCGTGCGACGACGGCCTTCCGCTCGAAGATCACCGAGCACCGCACGAACGGCTTCCGCACCGGCACCACCAGGGCCCTGATCGCCTGGACGGGCGGGCGCGAGACGGTGATCGAGCTGCCCGGCTTCACCCGGACCACCTTCAACGAGCTCATGGCGCAGCTCACGCCGATCAGCGCACCGCCCGCGGTCGACCCCGTCGAGGCGGCGCGCGCCAGGGCGAAGCTGCCGACGACGTTCACGGTCGACGCCTCGAAGGAGCGCAGCCTCGGCCGCGGCTTCCTCATCGCCGCGATCGTGTTCGCCGCGGCGACCATCGGGACGGTGCTGATGGCGTTCACGCCCGGCTTCCTGGAGGGTGAGCTGTCGGCGCTCATCCTGATCGCGCCGATGGCGGGTGTCGCCGCCATCGGATTCGGCATCGGCGCCGCACAGCGGTACCGCGTCGCCAGGACGACCCCGACCCAGATCTCCCTCAGCCACCACGGCATCCGGATCGGCGAGGTCGACCACCCGTACGCGCAGCTGACGCGCGTCTGGCTGACGCCGCCCGCGTACCCGATCAGGAGGATCAGGATCGAGCGCGCGGCCGGCCGCACCATCACCCACGTGCTCGGGTCCACGCGGATCACGATGACCCCCGACTATGCAGCGTTCCTGGAGGCGGTGCGCGCTGAGACCGCGCCGTGGCCTGGGCTGCTCTCGCTGGATCTGGAGTGACGATGCTCGCACCGGAGTACCCGATCCGCACCGAGCGGCTGCTGCTGCGTCCGCTCCGTCCCTCCGACGCCGAGCAGATGGTCGTCTACAAGTCGGATGCCGACGCGGTGCGCTACGTGCCGTACGACCCGCTCACCCTCGCCGAGGTCGAGGAGCGGCTCGCGACGCGGTGGGCGACGAGCCGGTTCGAGAAGGTGGGCGACGCGATCTGCCTCGGCGTGGAGGAGCAGGAGACCGGACGCCTGGTGGGCGACATCGTGCTGTTCTGGCGCAACGAGGAGGACCGCGAGGGAGAGGTCGGCTACATCCTCGATCCGGCCTTCTCGGGGCGCGGCTATGCGACGGAGGCGGTGTCCGCCCTGCTCGATCTCGGCTTCGACGGACTCGGTCTGCACCGCATCGCTGCACGCATGGACGAGCGCAACACCGCGTCGGCCAGGGTCGCTGAACGACTGGGTCTCCGCAGGGAGGCGAGGTTCGTCGAGGGCTCCTGGTTCAAGGGCGAATGGATGACCCTGCTCGTCTACGGCATCCTCGACCGCGAATGGCGCACCCGCTCCGATCGTCCATAATCAGGAGCATGAGCATTCCCTCCCTCGACGGCCGGCGCTTCCGGATGATCTCCTCCACGACCTCTGCCGTGGACCCCGAGGCTCCGAGCGAGTTCGTGTACTGGGAGCGCGACGGCGCGATCTGGGGCGACTACTCCGGCGACACCGTGACCTTCGGACGCTTCGTCGGGACCCGCACGGGCGACACGATCTGGGTGTCGTTCGTGCACGTCCTCGTCGCCGACGGCACGGTCGTGACCGGAGACGGCGAGAGCGACCTCGAGCTCACCGACGACGGACTCATCCGCCTGGTGGAGCACTACGAGATGCACGGGGCCCCGCAGCTCAGCGTGTGCGAGGAGATCGCCGCCGCCTGAGCGGCGCCCGCCCACTGCGCGGGCATCGCGCGCTCGCTTCCGCCGAGGGGTCGTGAAGTGCGGGGTGCGGGGGTGCGGATGCCGCAGCTGTCGACCCCTCGCGCCCCCGCACGCGCGGAGCGTCAGCGCGGGGGGAGCGTGTCGCGGCCGGGGGATGCGGGAGTCCAGCGGGTCATGCCCAGGGGCACCTCGACGCTGCGTTCGGGCAGGTCGGACGGCAGCAGGTACGAGCGGCGGATCACCTCGTCGAGCACGACGACGCTGACGACCGTGCGGACCTCGGGGAGCTGCGCGATGACCCCGGTGGAGAACTCGTGCACGCCGCTGACGTCGACGGCGCGGATCAGCAGCATCGCATCGTGCTCGCCGGTCGTGATGGCGCACCACTCGACGTCGGGCATCTCCATGATCCGCTCCCGGAACGACGCCCACGCCTGGGGCATCACGGTCACGAACACGAGGGCGCCGATCGAGAGTCCGGCCTTCGCGGGGTCGACCCGTGCGCTGAACCCCGTGATGACGCCGTCGTGCACGAGCGACTCGACCCGGGTGTACGCGTTCGCCCTCGAGATGCCGACCTTTTCGGCGAGGGCGGCGATCGAGACGCGCCCGTTCTCGCGGAGCACGTCGAGAATTCTGTACGCGATGTCGTCGAGTGGCATGGCACTTCGTCCAGATTGCTTCAGGACTTCTGCGTCACTGCTGGACATATTGCACCTCTCGGCTAGGGCTGGCATCAGATTGAGCCAGCGTTACGCATTCTTGATAGACAGATCGTCGCACATCATGGGAATCTGAACACGGTCGTCCATATCGGGCGTCCTACCCGAAATGTACTCCTCGCCCTTGGAGGTCACCATGGTGTCGCGTCGCAGCACCTCACTCATCGCTCTGGGAGCCGTCGCGCTCCTCGCCCTCGCCGGATGCTCCGGCGGCAACTCCGCCAACGGCGGCGGCAACTCCGCCGGTGGCGACTCGCTCGTCATCGACACCGCCTTCTCGATCGAGACGGGCGACCCCGGTCACACCTACGACCCCACCGGCAACATGATCGCGAAGGCGCTCTACGAGACGCTGGTCGACTTCAAGGGATCCGACGTCTCGACGCCGATCCCCGGTCTCGCGTCGTGGGAGCAGAACGACACCGCCACCGAGTTCACGTTCACGCTCGAGGGCGACCGCGTCTTCTCCGACGGCACGCCGATCGAGGCCAAGGACGTCGTGTTCTCGCTGCAGCGCATCCAGGGCATGGCCGACGCCAAGCCCAACTTCCTGCTCGGCGGGCTCACCATCGCGGAGGTCGACGACAAGACCGTCACGATCACCTCCGAGACCCCGCTGCTCCAGCTCCCCGCGATCCTCGCGAACCCGGCCCTGGGCATCGTGAACTCCGACGTGGTCATCGAGAACGGCGGCTCGACCGACGGCTCCGACAGCGCGCAGAAGTTCCTCGACGGCGCATCGGCGGGCTCCGGTCCCTTCGTCCTCGATACCCTCGACCTCTCCTCGCAGGTCGTGCTGAAGAAGAACGACAAGTACAACGGCGACGAGAAGGCCGGCTACGACCGCGTCGTCGTGCGCAACGTCTCCGAGAGCGCGACGCAGCTCGCGAACCTCAAGGGCGGCGACTCGATGGTCGCGATGGACCTCAACGGCGACCAGGTCGCCGGTCTCGGCGACAGCCTGAAGGTCGAGTCGGTCCCGTCGGGTCAGACGATCTTCCTGCTGCTGAACCAGTCGCAGGCCGTCGCGGGCGACCTCGCGAACGTCAAGATCGCCGAGGCGATCCGCTACTCCCTCGATTACGACGCTCTGCTGGAGCTCGCCGGCGCCGGAGCGGTGCAGGCCACCGGTGTCATCCCGCCCGGATTCGAGGGCGCGCTCAAGACGGGTGTGAAGCCCGACAAGGCGAAGGCCGACGCCGCGCTCGCCGCCGCCGGCTACACGGGCCAGACGCTCAAGCTGCAGTTCCCGAACGACTACCCGGTCGGCGGTGTGGAGTTCACCCCGCTCGCAGAGCGCATCCAGTCGCAGCTGGCGGATGCCGGCATCACCGTGGAGCTCGCCCCGCAGCCCTTCGCGACCGAGCTCGACGCGTACGTCAACGGCACCGAGGGCTTCGGCCTGTGGTTCTGGGGCCCCGACTACGCGGACTCCGCGAACTTCCTCCCCTTCGCCCCCGGTCTGAAGGTCGGCCTGCGTGCCGGCTGGGCGGCCGACGCGAACCCGGAGATCGCGGGCATCGCCGCCGGTGCGGCCAGCGCCACGGATGCCGACACCCGTTCCGCCGCGTTCACCTCGTTCGCCGAGGCGATGCAGGAGGAGGGCCCGTTCGTGCCGCTGATCGTCCCCGGTCGCAACATCGCCACGGCGGATGCCGTCACCGGCGCCGTGTACAACTCCGTGTGGGAGATGGACATCGCCGAGATCACTCCCGCGGGCTGAGGCGCTCATGACGACAGTGGCGGTGCAGAGACAGGCGCAGCGGCGCAGGTCTCCGCTGATCGGCTACCTGCTGCGCCGGATCGGGACCTCCCTGCTCCTGCTGGTGGGAGTCACGATCGTGACCTTCGCGCTCACGAACCTGGTGCCGGGCGACCCCGTGTCGGCCGCGCTGGGTGAGGGCGCGTCGCAGAACCCGGCGACGCGAGAGGCGTTCATCCAGGCGCACGGGCTCGATCAGCCGCTGATCGTGCAGTACTTCATCTACATGGGGAATCTCCTCCGCGGAGACCTCGGCACGTCGCTGGTGACCGGACGCCCGGTCACCAGCGACCTCGCCACCGCGGTGCCCGCGACCATCGAGATCGCGATCGGCGCCATCATCCTCAGCCTCGCGGTGAGCATCGTGCTCGGCACGCTCGCCGCGTACCGCCGGGGGCTCGTCACCGACCAGGTGATCCGCGTGGTCACCCTGGTGGGGCTGAGCGTTCCGACGTTCTGGCTCGCGCTGGTCAGCTTCTACGTGTTCTTCCTGCAGCTGCACATCGCTCCCGGCTCCGGGCGCATCTCGCCGTCGATCCTGCCGCCGCCGAAGATCACCGGCATGTACACGATCGACTTCCTGCTGAACGGCGACGGCGTCGGCTACTTCGACGCGCTGGCGCATCTGGCGCTTCCGATCCTCGTGCTCTCGCTCGTGACGATCGGACTGCTCACCCGGTTCATCCGCACCTCGGTGCTGGAGGTGCTGGGCAGCGACTACGTGCGCGCGGCGAGAGCCAAGGGTCTGCCCGCGATGCGCGTGATCCTCGACTACGTGCTGCGCGGAGCATCCCTCCCCATCCTCACGGTCGTCGGCGTCGCGTTCGGCTCGCTGCTGTCGGGCACCGTGCTCGTCGAGTCGGTGTTCGCATGGCCGGGCCTCGGCACCTACGCCTACAACTCGGCCGCCAACCTCGACCTCCCCGGCATCATGGGCGTCGGTCTGGTCGTCGGCCTCATCTACCTCCTCATCAACTTCGTCGTCGACCTGCTCTACGGCGTCCTGGACCCGAGAGTGAGGATCGCATGAGCCGCATCGAAGAGGCCGGCGGGCGGTGGCGGTTCCGGTTCCGCTGGCCGCGCGCCTGGCGCACGCCGCTCGGCGTGATCGGCACGGTCATCGCACTGGCC
Organism: Microbacterium sp. MYb72; assembly: GCF_002979415.1. Taxonomy (GTDB): domain Bacteria; phylum Actinomycetota; class Actinomycetes; order Actinomycetales; family Microbacteriaceae; genus Microbacterium; species Microbacterium natoriense. Next base: position 11,447 of record NZ_PCOT01000033.1, read on the forward strand.
TGGGTGATCATCGCCTTCACGGCGCAGTGGTGGGTGCCGTTCGACCCGAACGCGCAGAAGCTCCCCCGACTGCAGCCGCCGGGCATCGACACGCTCCTCGGCACCGACGGCAACGGCCGTGACATCTTCTCCCGTCTGATGACGGGCGCGACCGTGAGCCTTCCGCTCGCGCTCATGCTCGTGATCGCGGCCATGATCATCGGCACCGTGATCGGCGCCGTCGCCGGCTACTTCGGCGGCTGGGTCGACGAGACGCTGATGCGCATCACCGACCTGTTCATGGCGTTCCCGACGGTGATCCTCGCGATGGTGGTCGCCGCATCCCTCGGCCCGTCCCTGTTCAACGCGGTGATAGCGGCGATCGTGGTGTCGTGGCCGCAGTACTCGCGCGTCACCCGCAGCATCGTGCTGGGTCTCCGCGGGCAGAACTACGTGATCGCCGGGCGCCTGCTCGGCCACTCGCCGCTGCGCACCCTGTTCGTCGACATCCTGCCGAACATCGCGGGCCCCATGCTCGTGCTCGCGACGCTCGACATCGGCGCGGCGATCCTGCTGCTCTCCGGGCTCTCCTTCCTCGGTCTCGGCGCTCAGCCGCCGACCCCGGAGTGGGGGTCGATGATCTCCGCGGCGATGCAGAACTTCGACGCGTGGTGGCTCGGGGTGTTCCCTGGTCTCGCGATCCTCACGGTGGTGCTGGCGTTCAACTTCCTCGGCGACGCGATGCGCGACGTGCTCGACCCGACCGCCGAGATGGCGCACGAGAAGCAGGCCGAGCACAAGGCCGACGCGAAGGTGGTGACGGCATGACCGCGCTCAGCATCCGCGACCTCACGATCGACATCGGCCGTCCGCTGGTGCGCGGCATCTCCCTCGACCTCGAGGCGGGGCGCATCCAGGGTCTGGCCGGAGAGTCCGGTTCGGGCAAGACGCTGACCTCGCTGGCCGTGCTCGGACTCCTCCCGCGGCAGGCGCGCACGGGCGGCTCGATCACTCTCTCGGGCACCGAGCTCATCGGCATGCGACGGCGCCAGCTCAACCGGGTCCGCGGCAAGAGGGTCGCGATGGTGTTCCAGGACCCTTCGGCCTCCCTGCATCCGCAGCTGCCGGTGGGTCGCCAGCTCACCGACCACATGCGCGTGCACCTGAACCTCAAGAAGGATGCCGCGAAGGCGAGGGCGATCGAGCTGCTCGAGATCGTGCAGGTGCCGAACCCGGCCGAGGCGCTGAAGCGCTACCCGCATCAGTTCTCCGGCGGACAGCGTCAGCGCATCGCGATCGCCTGCGCGCTCGCGTGCGACCCCGAGGTGCTGTTGGCCGACGAGCCGACGACCGCACTCGACGTCACGGTGCAGGCCGGCATCCTGAGGCTGCTGCGTGACCTCGCGATCGAGCGCAACCTGGCCGTGCTCCTCGTCACGCACGACCTCGGCGTGATGAGCGCCATCGCCGACGACGTCGCGGTCATGAAGAACGGCGAGATCGTGGAGCGGGCCGACCGCGAGACGCTCTTCCTCTCGCCGCAGCACGAGTACACCCGCACGCTGCTCGCCGCGCTGCCCGGTTCGAAGATCGCCGAGGCGGATGCCGAGCACCAGGAGGTCGCGGTGGAGACACCGCGCGAGGAGGAGGCGACGGATGAGTGAGGTTGCTGTCCTCGATGCCCGCGATGTGGTGGTGCGGTACCCCGGCACCCCGCCGGTGATCGCCGTCAACGGCGTCTCGCTGAGCGTCGCCCCCGGCGAGACCGTCGCGCTGGTCGGCGAGTCCGGCAGCGGAAAGTCGAGCCTGGCCCGAGCCGCCGTGGGCATCGAGAAGCTCGCCGCGGGGACCGTGCGGTTCCGTGACGCTCCGGTGACCCCGCTCGGGATTCGCCGCCGATCGACCGCGCTCACCGGCATCCAGATGGTGTTCCAGGATCCGTCCACATCGCTGAACCCGCGGCGCCGCATCGGCGATCAGATCGCCGACGGCATCGCGACCGCCAAGGCGCGGGGAGCCGAGGGGTCGAGGGTCGAGGAGTGGCTGGAGAAGGTCGGCCTCCCCACCACGGTCACCTCGCGCTTCCCGCATCAGTTCTCCGGTGGCCAGAAGCAGCGCATCGCCATCGCGCGGGCGCTCGCCGCGCGGCCGTCGCTGCTCGTGGCCGATGAGCCGATCTCGGCGCTGGACGCCTCGACGCAGACCAGCGTCGCCGGTCTCATGCGCGACCTCGTCGCCGAGGCGGGGGCCGGGATGCTGTTCATCTCGCACGACCTCGCCGTGGTGCGCCGCATCGCCGACCGGACGTTCGTGCTCTACTCGGGTCGCGTGATGGAGTCGGGCCCCACGGACCGCGTGTGGTCGGACCCGCAGCATCCGTACACCCAGGCGCTGCTCGCCGCGATCCCGGAGCCGGACGGTGCAGGGCGCATTCCTGAGGCCCCCTCGACCGACGACCGCATCCTGTGGTCCGAGGTGCCGCCGGTCCTGGGCTGAGCGCCCGGAGTCGATCGACGAAGGCCCCTGCGGATGCATCCGCAGGGGCCTTTGCGCGTTCGGGCGGAGCCCACGCGCAGCTCGCAGCCTCGGCGGCGTGCGCGTCTCGGCGGCGTGCGTATCTCGGGCGTGCGCCTCTCGGGCGTGCGCCTCTTCGGGAGGAGTTCGCAGGCTCGGGCGGAGGATCTCGTCGAGATCATCCTCCCGAGCGCGCGATGTCCTCCCGAGCGTGCGACGGATGTCGTCATCGAACTCGACTCGCCCGCGGGGACCTAGGTAAGATAAGGCAACCCTAACTCGATGAAGGACTCTCATGCCCTCCACTCGCACCCGGGCGATCACCGCCCTCCTCGCCGCCGCCCTGGCTGCTGCCGCCCTCACAGCCTGCGCCCCGGCATCCGAATCCGGGGGAGCGGCGCCCGTGGGCGACCCCGACGCCTTCCCCGTCACGGTGGAGCACGCCTACGGCGAGACGACCGTGCCCGCGCAGCCGACGCGCATCGTCTCGGTCGGCATGACCGAGCAGGACACTCTGTGGGCGCTCGGTCTCGAGCCCGTCGGCGTGACCGAATGGTACGGCGGTCACGACTTCGCGTCCTGGCCGTGGGCCGACGGCGCCAGGGGAGACTCCGAGCCCGAGGTGCTCACGACCAGCGACGGGCTCGACTTCGAGGCGATCGCCCTGCTCGACCCTGACCTCATCATCGGAACGAACGCCGGCCTCACGAAAGAGGACTACGAGCGACTGAGTGAGATCGCGCCCACCGTCGCCCACTCCGCCGACTACCCCATGTACTTCGAGCCGTGGGACGTGCAGACCCTGCAGATCGGCGAGGCCACCGGTCTGCTCGACGAGGCGCAGAAGCTCGTCGACGACATCGACCAGCAGTTCGCCGACGCGGCCGAGGCGCACCCGGAGTTCGCCGGCACGCCCGTCGTCTTCCTGCAGAACGCGATCTACGACGGAAGCGCCATCGCCTACCAGGACGGACTGAGCACCGACTTCCTCACCGGCCTCGGACTCGTCGTGCCGAGCGAGATCGACGCCTACGCCCCTGAGGACGAATCGGGCGGTCAGGCCTACATCCCCGTCGAGAACCTCGACGTGCTGAACGCCGCCGAGGTGCTCATCTGGGGCACCGAGTCCGAAGAAGACGTCTCGGCGCTGGAAGACACGGCCTTCGTGTCTGCGCTCACTCCGCAGAAGTCCGGCAAGGTCGTCTACACCGACGGGGTGACGGCCGGCGCCATCTACTTCTCGTCTCCGCTCAGCCTGCCGTACGTGCTCAAGACGCTCGTCCCCGCTCTGACGACGGCCGTCAGCGGTGGAGGCCCTGCGCGCACCGCGGAGTGACGAGCGCGACGCGGACGACGCGCGCCCCGACGGTCATCTCCGGCCGCCGGGTCGCGCTCGTCTTCGTGCTCGCGGCCGCCGGACTCCTGCTGGCCGGGGTCATCGGCCTCACCGTCGGCACGCGGCTGATCGGCCTCGGCACGGTCGTCGACGCGGTCCTGCGATTCGACGGGGATGCTCTGCAGCTCGTCGTCCGCGAGTCGCGGATCCCGCGGACGGTCATCGGCATCGTGGTCGGGCTCGCGCTCGGCGCCGCGGGAGCCGTCATGCAGGGGCTCACCCGCAACGCGCTCGCGGACCCCGGCATCCTCGGCGTGAACGCCGGCGCCTCGGTGGCCGTCGCGATCGCCGTGGCCGCGCTGGGACTGTCGTCGTTCCCCGTGCTGATGGCGTTCGCCCTCCTCGGTGCGCTCATCGCCACCGCGATCGTGGTGCTGCTCTCCGCCGCGGCCGGTGACGGCAGCCCGGTGACGCTCGTGCTCGCGGGCGTCGCCCTCGCCGCGGTGCTCGGCGGCGCGACGACCGCCCTCGTGCTCCTCAACCCGACGGCCTTCCTGCACATGCGCAGCTGGGAGTCCGGGGCCCTCGCCGGGCGCGACCTGTCGATCCTCGCGGTCGCCGGCCCGTTGATCGCCGTGGGTCTGGTGCTGGCGCTGCTCCTCACCAGAAGCCTCGACGTGCTCGCCCTCGGCGATGACACGGCGGCTTCGCTCGGCGTGCCGATGCGACTCGTGCGCGCGGGTGCGGTCGTCGTCGTCACGCTCCTCGCCGGCACCGCCACGGCTGTCGCCGGACCGATCGCGTTCCTCGGACTCGCGGTGCCGCACATCGCCCGCGGGCTGGTCGGCGCCTCGCAGAAGGCGATCGTGCCGCTCTCGGCGCTGCTCGGCGCGATCGTCATCGTGCTGGGCGACGTCGTCGGACGCCTCGTCATCGCACCGCAGGAGGTGCCGGTGGGCATCGTCATGGCCTTCGTCGCGGCACCGTTCATGGTGTGGATCGGCCGTCGCAGAAGCCTGACGCAGCTGTGAGCGTCGTGCATCGGGGGCGTCGGCGGCTGAGCGGGCACGCACGTCTGGGCATGTCCGCCCTCGTCGCGGTGGTCGTCGTCGCGTTCCTCGCGAGCCTGTGCATCGGCGACACCGCGATCGATCCCCTGCGTGTGCTGCAGTCTCTCTTCAGCGCCGACGGCGGCGTGCGCATGGTCGTCGTCGGATGGCGGATGCCGAGGGCTCTCGCCGCGATCGTGTTCGGCGCCGCCCTGGCGCTGGCCGGGGCGGTCTTCCAGGTGATCACGCGCAATCCGCTCGGCAGTCCCGACGTGATCGGCCTCACCACCGGCGCGTACACCGGCGCCCTCGTCGTGATGACGGGAGGGCTGGCCGGCTCGGGAGCGCTGGTGACGCTCGGCGCCGTCATCGGCGGATTCGCCACCGCCGCCCTGGTCGGGGTGCTCGTCGCGGGAAGGGGAGCGCTCGGGTATCGCATCGTCATCGTGGGCATCGGCGTCGGCGCCGTCCTCGCCGCCGTGAACGCGTGGATGCTGCTGAGAGCCCGTCTCGAGGTGGCGATCTCCGCCGCGATCTGGGGCGCCGGGTCGCTCGGCGGCGTCACCTGGCAGCAGATCCGACTGCCCTTCGCTGTCATCGCCGTGCTGCTCGTCGCGCTCGCCTGCGCTCGCCGCGGGCTCTGGCTCGTGCAGCTCGGGGACGACATCGGCACCGGTCTCGGCGGCCGCATGGGGTGGAGCAAGATCGGCCTCGTGGCGATCGCCGTCGGCCTCACCGGGGTGGTCACGGCGATCGCCGGCCCCATCTCGTTCGTGGCGCTCGCGGCGCCGCACCTCGCGAAGTCCATCGTGAAGTCCGGGACGGCGCACCTCGTGGCGACGGCCCTGATGGGCGCTGCGCTGCTGTGCGTCTCCGACCTCATCGGACAGAACGTCGTCCCGAAGCATGCGCTCCCCGTGGGCGTGGTCACCCTCGTGCTCGGCGGCGTGTACCTCATCTGGCTCGTGGTGCGCGGCAGCAGAAGAAGATAGTTGCGCCGCGGAGTGCCGTGAAGCGCAGCGCGGACGGGCGGGGCCGGATTCCGCGTCGACCGGTCAGGAGCTGCGCAGTGAAGGCTGCACTGCAGGTGCTCCCTCGAGTGCGTTCCCGTGCTCTCTGGCCTTCCTGTCTCGTGACGTGTACGCGAGAGACAGTCCAGCCACCGCAAGCCAGCATGCCGTCCACAACCCCTGTCCGGGGACGCCGTCGGCGCTGCCCCATTGGACCCAGGAGAACCCGGAATCTGCGATCGGGCACGCGAGGAGGACCGCAGCGATCGCTATCGCTCCCATCGGATTCAGCGGGACGACGCGTGCCACCACGAGCACGACAACGAGTGCGGCGAGGATGTACCACCACCCCAGGAGGGCCGTCATGTCGTACGACGACATCGCCTCAGAGCAGACCGCGTTCATGTTCTTCCCGGAGGCGCCGGCGCAAGGGGCCCAATACGACGAGGAATCCCATGTCACCCAGAGGGCGAACCCGATGAGGACGGCAGCGCACACCACGCGAACCGGTCCTTGGATACGTTGACGCAGCCCCATGTTCGACATGCTAGACCTGCCTGCTTCCATTGAGTAGTGATATCCATCCGCACCGAAGGTGGTGGCGGAGCCGAGCTTCTGCCAGAGCCCTGTGCGGGCCCCGGCAGAAGCGGCGAAGATCAGCACGGACGCAGCATCGTGACGTTCGCGCCGAGGTTGTTCACCTTGTACCAGACGCCGGTCGTGCCTGTGTTCCTGTAGGACGTCGGAGTTCCCAGGCCGGCGCCGACCTTCATGGCGAGACAGGACTTGGGGCCGACGTAGACGGCATCCCAGTCGTAGAAGCGGCCAGAGGAGTCCTTGAAGATGTTCGAGTTCTTGTACGAATCCAAGGTGGCGGTCACACCGGTCACGGTTCCCACGTTCGTGGTGCCCGAGAAGTTCGTACCGATCCGGATGCTCACCCCTGACGTGTTGTAGAAGATGCCACAGAGCACGCCGACCTGGTTGGCCGTGCAACGGTTGTCCGTCGCTTCTGCAGGGGCCGAGCCGAGCGCTGCGATCGTGCAGGCCACGAGCACGGCGCACACTGCGGTGAGGAGCTTCTTGACCGGTCCTCGTTGAACCCACGTGGTCGTTGTTGCATCAGACATTCCCATTCCTCCTTCTGCGCACCTCGGTGGTGCGTAGGACGAGGCAACAGCAGGGCACTTCGGTGCACCAGCGCACAGAATGCCTTGACAGGGGGCGCTCGACGCGGCATGCACATCGATCTCGAACGATGCTGTGTCGGCCCAGAATCGGCTTCGTCGAACGGACACACGGCCAGTTCACCTTGGCCACAAGTCCCTAGTGAACGGGGTGTCGTTGCGCTAACTTTTCGGGACCGCGTCAGGGGGCTGGGGCGGCTGGGGGCGACATGAGCGCAATTGATCAGGCAGTATTCGGCGTCGCGCGGCAGGTGTTCCGCGCACGCATTCTGCGTGGCTTCTCGCAAGAGCGTGTTGCATATGAGGCCGAGATCGCCGTGCACACATACCGTCGACTCGAAACGGGTGCGGGGGGCTCGTCGCTCGATTCTCTGATCCGCACAATGGTCGTGCTCGAAATGGACCGCCTCGACTTTCCTTGTGCAGATGTCCCACCAGAAGTCCCGAGAAGCAGGAACGCCGACGAGCTGACTGCGGGATGTCGGCACTGTCGGTTCTCGAAGTCATCGATGACCGCATAGTCTGCCGCGGGCGGGAACGCCACTGTCGGATGCGGCGAGGGGTCGAGGCGGACCGGGCCTGTGGCTATCATGTCTCGGTGCCGGACCAGGAAGATCTGAGAACTGTTCCACCGCCGCCGCTGCAGGGGGTGCGCGTCCTCGACGTGTCCACGCTGTTCGCGGGGCCGCTGGCGGCGACCTTCCTCGGTGACTTCGGCGCCGACGTGATCAAGGTCGAGCATCCGACGAGGCCGGACGCCTCACGCGGCCACGGGCCGCAGAAGGACGGCGTCAACCTCTGGTGGAAGACGCTCGGGCGCAACAAGCGGACGGTCACGATCGACCTGAGCACGGATGCCGGAGCCGACGTGCTCCTGCGCCTGATCGCCGACGCCGACGTGATGATCGAGAACTTCCGGCCGGGGACGCTGGAGCGCTGGGGGCTCTCGCCCGAGCGTCTGCACGAGGCGAACCCGCGCCTGGTCCTGGCGAGGGTCACGGCCTTCGGCCAGTTCGGCCCGTACTCCTCGCGGCCGGGGTTCGGGAGTCTGGCCGAGGCGATGAGCGGGTTCGCCGCCCTCACCGGAGATCCGGACGGGCCTCCCACGCTGCCGCCGTTCGGCCTCGCCGACGGCATCGCGGCCCTGGCGACGTCGTACGCGGTCATGGCCGCGCTGCGCGGCGCCGAGCGCGACGGGCGGGGGCAGGTTGTCGACATGGCGATCATCGAGCCGATCCTGATGCTGCTCGGCGGGCAGATCACGGCGTGGGACCAGCTCGGCCTCGTGCAGCCCCGCACGGGAAACCGATCGGTGAACAACGCGCCCCGCAACGTGTACCGCTCGCGCGACGACGTCTGGCTCGCGGTGTCGACCAGCTCGCAGTCGATCGCGGAGAGGGTGATGCGGATCGTCGGGCGCGCGGAGCTCATCGACGAGGACTGGTTCGCCTCAGGCCACGAGCGCGCACGGCATGCCGACGAGCTCGACGACGCGGTGCAGTCGTGGATCGGCGCGCACGACGCCGCCGAGGTGGTCGCGGCGTTCGAGGCGGCATCGGCCGCCGTCGCCCCGGTCTACGACGTCAGGGGAGTCGTCGACGATCCGCAGTACCGGGCGCTGGGGACGGTCGTGAGAGTGCCGGACGAGGAGCTCGGCGACATCGCGATGCAGAACGTGCTGTTCCGGATGTCGCGCACGCCCGGGTCGATCCGGTGGGCGGGCCGTCCGCACGGCGCCGACACCGACGAGGTGCTGGGCGAGGCCGGCTTCTCGGATGCCGACATCACGGCGCTGCGCGAGGCGGGTGCGGTGTGATGGACCTCTACCGGACGGGTCTTTACGTGCCGGGGGACCGCCCCGACCGCTTCGGCTCGGCGGAGTCCAGCGGCGCCGACCTCGTCGTCTTCGACCTCGAAGACGCTGTCGCGCCGGATCGCAAGGCTCTGGCTCGGGACGCGGTCGTCGACCATCTCGGTGGGCGGAAGACGAATGCCGGTGGCGTGCACGGCAGCAGGCCTGCGGCCGGTGCGCTCCGCGGTGATCCCGGAACGTCCATTGCTATCCAGGTGCGTGTGAATCCGCACGACGACGCCGATCTGCGTGCTGTTGCCGAGCTGCCGCGGCACGTCGGCATCCGTCTGCCCAAGGTCGAGAGTGTCGCCGAACTCGATCGCGCGGTCGCGCTCGCCCCCGGTCGTCCGGTGATCGCACTGCTGGAGTCGGCGCGAGGCGTGGTGAACGCGGCGGCTCTCGCCGAGCATCCCGCCGTCACCGCGCTGGCGCTCGGCGAGAGCGACCTGCGCAGCGAGGTCGGCGGAGAGCAGCCGGTGCTCGATCACGCCAGACTCACGGTGCTGTTCGCGGCACGTGCCGCAGGGCTGCCCGCTCCCATGGGCTCCGTCTATCCGGCGATCCGCGACCACGAGGGCTTGCGCGCCGACACCCTGCGGCTCGCGACCCTGGGTCTGTACGGGCGGATGGCGGTGCATCCGACCCAGTTGTCCGTGATCGGCGAGGTGTTCGCCCCGAGTGTTGCTGATGTCGCCTGGGCGGAGGAAGTGCTGGCCGCGCTCGCCACCGGTGGCGTGGCAACGCTGGCTTCGGGGGAGATGGTCGACCCCGCGATGCGCGTACGAGCGGAACGCATCCTGCACCTCCCGCGCTGAGGCCAGGCGGGGGTAGCGCGGCCTCCGCGCCCGCGTCGAGTGCACGTGATGTCGTCGAGTGCACGGCTTGCCGACGTCAGGATGCCGTTCACTCGTCGAGTGCACGTGATGTCGACGTCGGGTCACGCCCATGCCCCGCCGACGAACCCCTTGACACCGGCATCCGACACCCCTAGATTCCCTGGAGCCCGACCAGCGCCGATTTGGAAACGTTTCCACATCGGGATGCTGGAAACGTTTCCACTCGAAGAGGAGCATCATGGGGACGAAGCCGACTCTGCACGAGGTCGCCGCCGCGGCCGGCGTCTCGCTGGCCTCGGCGTCGCGCGCTCTCACCGGCCGCTCGGCGAGCCCCGAGATGGTCCGCAAGGTCCGCACGGCGGCGAAGCGCATCGGCTACCTGCCCGACGCCACCGCGCGATCGCTGCGCCTCGGCGGTCACCGTCAGGTCGTGTTCGCGGTGGACGACATCGGCAACCCGAACTACGTGCAGATGCTGCGGGCGATCGAGGCCGAGCTGGGGGAGACCACCCGCATCAGCGTCTCGTCCACCGGCCGGCGCCCTGATCAGACCGTCGAGCTCGTCCGGATGCTGAGCATGGGAGCGGGCGACGGACTCATCATCTCGCCGCTGCGCGTGACCCCGGCGCTGCGCCAGGCGATCGCCGACACGGTCGTGCCGGTCGTCGTGATCGGCACCCTGCACTCCGACCTCGGCATCGACAACGTCTTCGTCGACTCCTCGGTCGCCGTCGGCATGGTCGTCGACCACCTCGTCGAGATCGGCCGCACGCACATCGCCGTCATCAACGGGCCGGGCAACACGAACCCCGGTGCGGCCCGTCGCGCGGGCTTCACCGCCGCCGTCGAGCGGCACGCGCTCCACCGCGCCGACGCGCTGCAGATCACCGCCGCCGACTTCACGGTGGGGGCGGGCGTCGAGGCGGCTGAGCGGCTGCTCGCGGCGACGCTCGACGACGGCATCCCCGTCGACGCGATCGTGTGCGCGAACGACCTCATCGCGATCGGCGCCATCAGCGCCGCCCGGCGCCGCGGGCTGCGCGTCCCCGAGGATCTCGCCGTCACCGGCATCGACGACACCGAGCTCGCCGCCCTCTACAGCCCTCCGCTCACCTCCGTGTCGCTGCAGTCCGAGCGTCGAGGGAGGATCGCGGCGCGGATGCTCAGCGAGAGGTTCGCCGATCCCTCCCGCCCGCCGCGGCGGGAGACCGTCGAGGCGACGCTCGTCATCAGGGCGTCGACGATCGGAGAAGCAGCATGAGCGTCGACTCCGGCATCCGGCGGCCCGCCGCCTCGCCCGCTCCGCGCACAGGCGGACTGGCCCGCTCGCGGCGCAACGAGGCGATCGGCCTGGTCATCCCCACGCTGATCCCGATCCTCGCCCTCAGCGTCGTCCCGCTCGTCATCGGCGTCGCGACGGCCTTCACCGACTCGCGTCTCGCCCGCAACCACGAGACGCAGTTCATCGGCTTCGAGAACTTCATCAAGCTCGGGTCCGACACGCAGTTCTGGCAGTCGTTCGGCATCGGCATGATCTGGGCCGTGACGGTGACCGCGCTGCAGCTGATCGGCGGGCTGTGCCTCGCGCTGCTGCTGAACACCGACCTGCGCTTCCGCGGCATCACCCGCGTGCTGGCGCTGATCCCGTGGGCCATGCCGCCCGTGGTGGTGGCGGTGATGTGGCAGATGATCTACTCGCCGACCAACGGTCCGCTGAACTGGCTCATCGAGTCGCTCGGAGGGCCCGCGAACATCAACTGGCTCGGCGACTTCGGCCTCGCCCTCCCCGCCGTGATCCTCGTGGGAGTCTGGGTCGGGATGCCGCAGAACACGGTCGTGCTGCTCGCCGGTCTGCAGCAGGTGCCGAGCGAGTTGCTCGAGGCCGCGGCGGTGGACGGCGCCGGCACCTGGCGGCGGTTCGTCAACGTCACGCTCCCCGCTCTGCGCCCCGTGATCTTCTCGATCGCCAGCCTGAGCTTCATCTGGAACTTCAACTCCTTCGGCATCGTCTACGTGATGACCGAGGGCGGCCCCGGCGGCCGAACAATGCTGCCGATGCTGTTCACCTACCTCGAGGCGTTCAAGACCCGCAACACCGGTGGGGCCGCGGCGATGGGCGACGTGATCGTCCTCTTCCTCATCGTGATCCTGGTGATCGCCCTGTGGCGCCAGTTCCGTCCTGAGAGGAGCGCACGATGAGCGACACGACCGCGACCAGGAGCATGGTCACCCAGAACGCGACGAAGACGCAGCGTCGTCGCGCCGACCGGCGCGCGAAGAAGCCGCTCGTGCGGATCCTGCAGTACCTCGCGCTCGCCGGATTCCTCGTCTTCCTCGGCTTCCCGCTGCTGTGGCTGATCTCGACCGCGTTCAAGTCCTCGGCGGAGATCAACTCCCTCGCCGTGAACCTGTTCCCGCTGCAGCCGACGATCGACAACTTCATGGTGGCGCTCGAACGCCAGGGGCTCGTCCGTGCGGCGGGCAACAGCCTCCTGGTGGCGGTCGCGACGACGATCATCGTGACCCTGCTTTCGATACCCGGCGCCTACGTGATGGCCAGGTACCAGGGCAAGCTCCGCTCGATCGGCGTCGGATACATCCTGGTGAGCCAGATCTTCCCGGTCATCCTCATCGTCATCCCGCTGTTCTTCATCCTGCGGTCGGTCGGCCTGGTCGACTCGCTGCTCGGTCTCGTCGCGGTGTACTCCGTCTACACGCTGCCCTTCTCGCTGTGGATGCTGCAGGGCTACGTGGCGGCGATCCCCTACGACGTCGAGGAGGCTGCCGCGATCGACGGCGCCAACAAGCTCCGCACCCTCCAGCGGGTCGTCTTCCCGCTGCTCATGCCGGGGCTCGTCGCGACGGCGATGTTCAGCTTCGTGTCGGCGTACAACGAGTTCTTCTTCGCGCTGGTGCTCCTGCAGTCGCCCGAGAACTACACGCTGCCGATCGCGCTGTCCACGTTCGTCGGCGGTGAGGGCAAGGTCGCGGTCGGACCCCTCGCCGCCGGCGCCCTGCTCTCCAGCATCCCCAGCATCGTGTTCTTCACCCTGCTCCAGAAGCGCCTGGCCACCGGTCTGCTGTCCGGCGCGGTCAAGGGCTAGAACCCGCAGTCTCCACGCAGTTCCCGAACACACAGAGAAAGAGGTATGAAGTGAAGAAGCTTCATCGCGCATCCATCGCGCTCGCCGCAGCGGCCGTCACGGCCCTGACCCTGGCGTCGTGCTCCCAGGGCGGAGGGGAGACGCCCGACGACTCCGGCGACGGCAAGCCGGTCTCGATCACGTTCCAGTCGTTCTCCGACCAGCCCGCCGCGATCCAGGCGACGAAGGAGATCGTCGACGCCTGGAACGAGGACAACCCCGACATCCAGGTCGAGATCGTGCAGGCCCCGACCGACAGCCTCGACGACAAGCTGACCACGCAGTTCGCCGGCGGCGTCGCCCCCGACATCATCCACTACGAGGTCCTCGGCATCGTGCCCTTCGCCCGAGACGGCTACGTCGCCGACCTGAGCGATCTGCTGAGCAAGAAGACCATCGACGACATCGACCCCGGCGTGCTGGAGTCGGTCACGGTCGACGACCAGATCATCGGCGCCCCCACGGAGCTGCAGACCTACGTCGTGTTCGCCAACAAGAAGCTGCTCGAGGCGGCGGGCGTCGAGATCCCGACCGGCGACTCGATGTCGTGGGACGAGCTGGCCGACATCGCCGCGGCCACCACGTCGGGCGACGTGCACGGCATCACGTGGGGTCTGAAGAGCCCGACGGCCGCGTTCATGAGCCTCGGCATGGGCTTCGGCTCGGAGTACTTCACCGGCAAGGGGGAGGACATGAAGGTCGCCGTCAAGGACGCCGACCTCGAGGTCCCGAACCGCGTGCGCGACATGATCGAGGCCGGCTCCGTCGACCCGATCGGCGTCACCCAGTCGGGCTCCGACGTGCTCGCGACGTTCTACGCCGGCAAGGCGGCGATGACCGTGCAGGGGTCGTACCAGGTCGCCAACATCGCCACGGATGCTCCGGCCGACATGGACTGGATCGTGCTGCCCCCGCTCGCCGGGTCCGAGGGGGCCGTCCAGGCGGCCAACCCGCAGACGCTCTCGATCAACATCGACTCGCCGCACCAGAAGCAGGCAGCGAAGTTCCTCGACTACTTCATGGAGACCGACAACCTCGTGAAGATGAACGTCGCCGACGGACTCATCCCGACCACGGTGTCGGCGCGCGAGGCGCTCGCGACGCAGACGGCCGATCAGAACGGCTGGCCCGAGATCGTGAAGTCCGCGGAGGGTCTGCAGGGGCCGGTGTTCCTGCAGGCGAACGGCTTCGTCCGCTGGAAGGACACGGTCGCGACCCCCGCGTTCCAGAAGTTCCTCGGCGGCGAGATCGACGACAAGGGCCTGGCGTCCGAGCTCGACGCCGGCTGGGCACAGGTCAACGGTTGACGACGAGCGGGGCGGATGCCGGGCATCCGCCCCGCTCCTATGAGAGGAATGGCATGAGCTGGATTCAGGAACGCACGGCGGCGGTTCTCGCAGGGTCGGCGATCGGAGACGCGCTGGGAGGAGCAGCCGAGGGCTTCAGCCCCGAGAAGATCAAGGAGCGCTACGGAGGGCGGATCGACGGGATCGTCCCGCCGTACCACCTGGACTGGCAGACCGCCCGGCCGGTGAGCCCGTACCACAAGGGCGACGGGCACATCACGGACGACACCCTCATGACGCAGGCGCTGATCCGCGTGTACGCGGAGCGCCGCGACCACATCGACGCGTTCGCCGTGGCGGAGCTGCTGGTGCCGCTGCTGCAGACCGAGATCCGCTGGATCCCCGAGCTGGAGCGGGAGTCGATCCTGCTGCAGCGCATCTTCCTCGCCGAGAAGTGGCTCGTCACCCGTCTGCAGTACGGCCACGTGGATCCGCGCGAGGCCGGCGTCGGCAACGTCGTCAACTGCGGGGCCGCGATGTACATGGCTCCGGTCGGCGTCGTCAACGCCGGCAACCCGCGGGCCGCGTACGCCGAGGCGATCGACATCGCCGGCGCCCACCAGTCCAGCTACGGCCGCGAGGCCGCGGGGGTCTTCGCGGCGGCGGTCGCGGCATCCGTCGCGGTGGGAGCGACCGTCGAGTCGGTGATCGACGCCGCACTCGACGTGGCGCACGACGGCACGGCGGCGGCGATCCGCGCCGTGGTGGATGCTGCGCGCTCCCTCTCCGCCGGCGCCACGGATGACGAGATCGGCGCCGCGCTCCGCGACGCGATCCGCCCCTTCGACACGGTGGGCGACGCGTACCGTGAACCGCTCATGGACGCCAGAGTGCCCTCCCGCACGAAGTCGATCGAGGAGCTTCCCGTCGCCCTGGGCTTCCTCGTCGCCTACGACGGGGACTTCCTCCCCACGGTGCTCGGGGCGGTCAACTACGGTCGCGACTCCGACTCGATCGCCTCGATGGCGGGGAGCGTCGCGGCCGGCATCGGAGGGAACGCCGTCATCCCGGCCGACATGCTCGACACGATCGCGACGGCCAGCCGGGTCGACTTCGACGAGTACGCGACGCTGCTGTCGGACGTCGCGGTGGAGATCATGGAGAGGGACGTCGCTCGCGCCGAGGCCGACGTCCGCCGCGTCGCGGCACTGCGGGCGGCATGATGCGCCTGACCTGGGCTCAGCCCGAAGACCTCGTGCCGCACGAGCTGGTGCAGGCGCGCGCCGAGGGCTCGGCGATCGACGCGATCGCCGAGCGCTGGCGTGCGGCGGGCGGCGCGCTCGACCCGGTCAGGGGAGGAGCGACCCCCGACGCAGCATCCGATGAGCTGCGCGCGCTCGCCCGCGAGCTGCTCGTGGAGCTCGACGCCCTCGTGGCGCCGGAGCCGAGCGCCTGGCCGGAGCTGCGTGCGCAGCTCGACGGCATCCCCGCGCCCATCCCGGCGCCCGACGCCGCCGTGCTGCTCGACAGGATCCACGGCGCGTGGGCGGGCAGATCGGCGGGGTGCCTGTGGGGCAAGCCCGTCGAGAAGATCCCGCGCCAGGGCATCGAGGAGATCCTGCGCTCCACCGGGCGGTGGCCCCTCGTCGACTACTTCACCGCACAGGGCCTGCCGGACGAGGTCGCGGCCCGCTGGCCGTGGAACCGCCGCTCCGCCGTCAACTCCCTGGTCGAGAACATCGACGGGATGCCGGAGGACGACGACCTCAACTACCCGCTCCTCAACCTCCGGGTTCTGGAGACCGCCGGCCGGGGGTTCACGACAGACGACACCGCGCAGGCGTGGCTGGCCGACCTCCCCGCCGGACGCACCTTCACCGCCGAGCGGATCGCGTACCGCAACCTGCTCGACGGCTACCGCCCCGACGAGGCCGCGCGCGTGCGCAACCCGTTCCGCGAGTGGATCGGCGCGCTCATCCGCACCGACGTGTACGGCTGGATCAACCCCGGCGACCTCGCCGAGGCGGCGCGCATGGCCTGGACCGACGCCCGGGTCAGCCACACGCGCAACGGTCTGTGGGGAGCGATGTGGGCGGCGGCGCTCACGTCGGCATCCCTCGTCGCCTCCTCGGTCGACGAGGTCCTCGACCTGGCGGCGACCGTCGTGCCTGCAGGCTCCGAGCTCGCCGGGGCCATCGCGCACGGTGCCGACCTCGGGCGGTCGGAGCTCGACGACGCCGCCGCGATCGACGCCCTGCACGCCGCCTACGGACACCTGCACTGGGTGCACACGATCAACAACGCCGCCACGATCGCCTTCGCCCTCGCCCGCAGCGGCGGCGACATCGCACGGGGCGTGCCGCTCGCGGTCGTCACCGGATGGGACACCGACTCGGCGGGGGCCACCGTCGGATCGGTCCTTGGCGGTCTCGCCGGATCCGCCCGCCTTCCGGGCCGCCTCATCGATCCCCTCCGCAACCGCATCGCGACGAGCCTCCCCGGGCTCGACGGGGTCGCGATCGACGACCTCGCCCGCCGCACCGCAGCGCTGATCCCCGCGCGCTGAGCACCCCCCAAGAGACAAGGACAGTCATGACCCCTCCCACGCCCACCCTGCAGGACCGCGCGCGCGGTTCGCTCGCCGGGCTCGCCATCGGCGATGCGATCGGGCGACCGGTCGAAGGCTTCTCCGCTGCGGAGATCCAGGCCGCCCACGGACGTGTGACCGGCTACCTCGACCCGGAGCCCGCCGGCAGCGACGACACCGAGTACGCCCTCCTCACGGCCAAGACCATCCAGCGCGTGGGCGTCACGGCGACAGCCGACGACTTCGCGCAGACCTGGATCGACGACGTGCTCCCGCAGGCCGACGACTTCAAGGGCGGCGGGTTCAGCGAGATGGCGGCGATCGACAACCTGCGCCGCGGCATCCGTCCTCCGCTCAGCGGCGACACCATGCACGGCTGGAGCGACGGCCTCGCGATGCGGGTCAGCCCGCTCGGCATCGTCGCCGACGGGGATGCCGCGCTCGCGCAGCGCCTCGCCGAAGCGGACGGCGCCGTGAGCCACACCACCGAGGGCATCTGGGCGGGAGTGGTCGTCGCCGTCGCCGTGACCACCGCGCTCACGGGGGCCGACGCGGCCGCCTGCTACGAGGCCGGCCTCGCCGCGATCCCCGCCGACAGCTGGACGGCCCGCAACCTCCGCGACGCGCGTGACCTCGTGAACTCCGGTCTCGACGACGACGCGCTGGCCCTCGCCCTCCACGACCGCCTCGCCGTGGTCGACTACTTCTGGGCCGACCTCGCCCCGGAGGCCGTCGGCCTGGCGATGGCGTCGGTCCTGCACACCAGGGGGCGCGCAGCCGACAGCATCCTCTTCGCGGTCAACATGGGCCGCGACGCCGACACGACCGCGGCCATCGCCGGCTGCATCGGCGGGGCGATCTCCGGGATCGGCGATCTGCCCGACGAGTGGGTGGCGGGGCTCCGCCCTGTCGCCGGTTCGTGCATCCGCTCGATGGCGGGGATCCATCCGCTGGATGCCGCCGACACCCTGACCCGCATCGTCGAGGAGGCGCGCGCATGACCACTCCCCTGATCGACCTGTTCACCCGGGGCATCGTCGCCGGGGAGTCGGCGTCCTCCATGAACGCGGACTTCCGCGTCTACGCCCTTCCCCCCAAGCGCGTGAACCGCGTGCGGATCCTGGCGAAGCTCGGCGACGAGGACCGCACCACCACCGTGCCCCGGCCCTTCACCCACGCCGCCCCTCCGACCACCCTGCACCCCGGCGCGGGTGAGAACATCGAGTGGTTCGCGTTCTCCGCTCGTCAGCACGCCAGGGGTCTCGGCCTCACCGAGTGGCGGCATCTCGCCGAGATCGAGGAGGACCCCGCCTCCGGGTTCCGCGCTCGCATCGGCACGAAGCTCGCGCTGCAGAACCTCCGCCACGGAGCCGTTCCTCCGCAGTCCGGGCACGACAACGCGCACTACTTCGACGACATCGCCACCGTGCGCGCGCTCGCCGCGGTCGCCGTGCACCGCGGGAACGGTGCGGTCGACGCGGCGGAGGCGGATGCCGCCATCACGCACTCGCTCGACGGCGTCTGGTGCGCCCGCGCCTCCGCCGTCCTGTTCGAGTCGCTGCTCGACGGGGCCACGGCAGCGGATGCCGTCGCCCTCGCGGTCGACGAGCTGCCCGCGGACACCTGGAGCCGGCGCATGGCCGAGACGTCGCTGCGCGTCGCGGGGGAGGCGAACGGTCCCCTCGATCGGGCGCGACGCCTGAGCACCGGGGTCGGCGACTGGGTCTACAGCTACCCGATCGCAGCGCCCGAGACCTTCGGCTTCCTGCTCGCCCACGTCGCGACCGCGACCGACGCCGACGATCTCCTGCTCGGCGCGCTCGCACAGCCGCGCAACGCCGCATCGCTACCCGCACTGGCGGGAGCGGCGGCGGCCGTGCTGTTCGGCGAGGAGTGGATCCCCGCGGGGCTCGATGCCGACGGCATCCGGCTCACGGGTCTGGGGATCCCCGCCCTGGCGGGGCTCACCGTCGCGGAGGCCATCGCGCGATGACCCTGTGCTCGGGAGGATCGGGGGCGCCGACGTGGGAGTGATCGTGCTCGGCAGCGCCAACCACGACACCTCGGTGTCGATGCCGCGGATCCCCGCCCCTGGGGAGACGATCCTCGCCACCGGGGCGGCGAGCGGCCCCGGCGGCAAGGGGCTGAACCAGGCGGTCGCCGCCGCCCGCTCTGGAGCGTCGACCACGTTCGTCGGAGCCGTGGGCGACGACGAGGCCGGTGAGCGTCTCCGCGGAGTGCTCATCGACGAGGGGGTGCGCGCGGGACTCGGCGTCTCCGAGCGACCAACGGGCACGGCGTTCGTCATGGTGGCCGACGACGGCGAGAACGCGATCGTGGTCGTCGCCGGGGCCAACGGCGACGGCGCTGCGATCACCGGAGAGGCGGCATCCGCTCTCGCGTCGGCGGGCTCGGGCGACCTCGTCCTCGCGCAGCTGGAGGTGCCGCTCGACGCCGTGCTGTCGGCGTTCCGCTCGGCGAAGGAGCGCGGGGCGACGACCGTTCTCAACGCCGCGCCCAGCAGGCCGCTCTCAGAAGATCAGCTGGCGCTCGTGGATGTGCTGATCGTGAACCAGCACGAGTGCCTCGATCTCGCGGGCGCGCCGGTCGGCGGGGCCGCGGATGCCGCGGGGGCGCCGGTCGTAGGGGTGACTGATGACGCGGGGGCGCCGGTCGAGGGGGCCGCGGTCGAGGGGGTCGCGGATCACGCGGTCGCCGATGCTGCGCCGGTCGAGGGGGTCGCGGATGACGCGGTCGCCGATGCCGCGCGCTTCCTCGCCGCACGCGTCGGGACCGTCGTCGTGACGCTCGGAGCGGCTGGCGCGCTCGTCCTCTCCGCAGGCGAGGAGACGCGGATCCCCGCGTTCCCGGTCACCGCCGTCGACACGACCGCCGCGGGCGACACGTTCTGCGGGGCGCTCGCCTCCCGCCTCGCGGCAGGAGACGCCCTCGCAGCGGCTGTGCCGTTCGCCTCGGCCGCCGCGGCCCTGTGCGTGCAGCGACCGGGGGCCGCGGCATCCGCTCCCCGCCTCGACGAGATCACGGAACTGCTCGCGACCCGCGCCTGATGCGCCCGGCGCGGCGTTCACAACTCCTCAAGAATCGCGCGATTCCTGCTCGCTCGGGCCCGGATCGGCCCGGACGACCCCGTTCTTGAGGAGTTGTGAACCGACGGTGCCGCCGCACGCGGCCCCGGACGATACTGCCGTCGCACGCGGCCCGAGACGCCGCCGCCGTCGCCCCAGGCCCGAGCCGCACCCGGCCCGAGACGCACGAAGGGCCGGAGCGTGCGCCCCGGCCCTTCGCTGTCGGCATCCGCTCAGAGCGGCGCGACGATGTCCTGCTTCACGTCCCACTCGGTGACGACGGTGACCGACTCGATCGACTGGCCGCTGACGTCGGCGGTGCCGGTGGTCGCCAGCGGGGCGAAGTCCTTCGTGAGCTCCAGCACGATCGACGAGGCGACGCCCTGCGTCTCGATCGTCCCGGAGACGAGGAACACCTTCTGACCCAGGCGCTCGCCCGTGCCCGTGACGGTGAAGTCGCCCGCGAGGAGCGTGGCGATGGCGGTGGGGCTCGATGCGGCGGCGGCCGTCGCGCCCATGCTGAGTCCGGCGATGATCGGGTCGCTGGACGTGGAGTCCGCGACCTGCCAGGCGCCGGTCGCCGACTTCACCCAGGCGTCGGAGCCGATCACGATGACCGAACCCATCGGCGTGGTCGACTCGAGCGCCTTTTCCGAGGGGTTGTACCTGCCGGTGGTCTCCATGCCCATGACCGTCGAGGTGGCGGCGTACCCCGCGATGGACGAGGTGGCGTCGGCGATGCAGCCGCCGAGCGCGGCGCCGTCGATCTTCGCGCCCTCCGTGAGCTCGGGGCAGCCGGTCGTCGGCGCCTCAGCCTCCTGCGAGGCGCTCGCAGACGGCTTCGCGTCGGCGGGCTTGTCCGTGGCCCCTGCGGAGCATCCGGTGAGCATGACGGCGGCGGCGAGAACCACGCCGACCCCCCACTTGTTGACGCGCATGGCGTCCCCCCTCTGGTCGCGGCCGGTGGCGTTCACCGGCACGCATCCAGCATGCCAAGTCGCCCGGAAGGGCTGTGGACGCGACTCCGAGCCGCATCAGGTAGACTGTGCAGGTTGTCTGCCCTCAGGCATCCATTCGGATGCACGGGCGGTCGACGTGCTACACACCCTCCTGCTTCCGGGAAAGTCCCGGAAGCCGTTCTAGTCCGAAGGAGGTGGGTAAGTGACGCACCAGTACGAACTCATGGTCATTCTGACCCCCGAGATCGATGAGCGCACGGTCGCCCCGACGCTCGACAAGTTCCTGAAGGTCATCACCAACGATGGTGGCTCGATTGAAAAGGTCGACATCTGGGGCAAGCGCCGTCTCGCTTACGAGATCCAGAAGAAGAACGAAGGCATCTACGCCGTCGTCAACTTCACCGCTACCAGCGAGGCCACGCAGGAGCTCGACCGTCAGCTCAAGCTGAACGAGTCGATCATGCGCACCAAGGTGCTGCGTGCCGAGGAAGCTCAGGCGATGATCGCTTCCGAGGCGAAGCTCACCGAGGAGAAGGCTGCTCGCAAGGCGGCCAAGGCTGCGAAGGCCTAAGTCTCATGGCCGGCGAAACAGTCATCACCGTGGTGGGCAACCTCACGGCCGACCCCGAGCTGCGGTACACGCAGAACGGACTGCCGGTGGCGAACTTCACCATCGCATCGACGCCTCGGAACTTCGACCGCGCCGCGAACGAGTGGAAGGACGGCGAAGCGCTGTTCCTCCGCGCGTCCGTGTGGCGTGAGTTCGCCGAGCACGTGGCGGGTTCTCTGACCAAGGGCATGCGGGTCATCGCGACCGGCCGTCTGCGTCAGCGCTCCTACCAGGACCGCGAGGGCAACCAGCGCACCGCGATCGAGCTGGAGGTCGACGAGATCGGCCCCTCGCTCCGTTACGCGACTGCTCAGGTCACCCGTGCGGCGTCGAACGGCGGCGGCCAGGGTGGCGGTCAGGGTGGCGGGCAGTCCCGCCCCGCGCAGCAGGTGTCGGAGGAGCCGTGGTCCACGCCCGGCTCGTCGACCAGCGCAGATGCGTGGAGCACCCCGGGCAGCTTCGGCGACGACACCCCGTTCTGATCAAGGATCTCCGGATGCTTCGGCATCCGTCTCATAACTAAGGAAAAACTATGGCTGGAAAGTCGAGCGGCGACCGCCGCAAGCCGCGGAAGGGTGGCAAGCCCACCGCTCCCGCGAAGTCGATCCGGGTCGGCGTCATTGACTACAAGGACGTCGCCACGCTTCGCAAGTTCATCTCGGAGCGTGGAAAGATCCGCGCCCGTCGTATCACCGGTGTCTCCGTGCAGGAGCAGCGTCTGATCGCTCGCGCGATCAAGAACGCTCGCGAGATGGCTCTCCTGCCCTACGCCGGCGCTGGCCGCTAAGGGGTACGGATATGGCAAAGCTGATTCTCACGAACGAGGTCGCCGGGCTCGGAAGCGCCGGTGACGTGGTCGAGGTCAAGAACGGGTACGCCCGCAACTACCTCATCCCCCAGGGCTTCGCTACGGCGTGGACCCGCGGTGGCGAAAAGCAGGTCGCTTCGATCCAGGCTGCTCGTCAGGCTCGCGCGATCCACGACCGCGACGAGGCCGTGGCCCTGAAGAACTCCCTCGAGGGCACCAAGGTCCGTCTCGCCGTCAAGGCGGGCGCCGAGGGTCGCCTCTTCGGTTCGGTCAAGACCGCCGATGTCGCAGACGCTGTCGCGGCTGCCGGTCTCGGTTCGATCGACAAGCGCAAGGTGCACATCACGTCGACCATCAAGTCGACCGGTGAGCACGAGGCCACGGTTCGTCTGCACGACGACGTGACCGCTGTCATCACGCTGCAGGTCGTCGCCGCCAAGTAAGGCGCGACGTCTGTCGAACGCCCCCTGTCCTCCGGGACAGGGGGCGTTCTGCGTACCAGGGAAGCCGCACGACGGCGGCTGACGGATGCCGTCGGCATCCGTCCTGAGGGCATGGCGGATGCCCCGTGGTGAGGGCCACGGGGCATCCGCTGTATCGCGTGGGGCGCCGCAGACTGCGGGCGAGTGAGGGGTTCCTCTCCCGAAGGCTCTCGTCGGCGCACCCACGCTCCCGACGCGAGCGGCATCTCCTCCCCCGAGGATGACCGCTCCGCCGGGGGTATGGTCACGCCGTCGCGAGACGACGGCGTGAGAGTCCAGCGCCGAGGAGGAGCAGGAGAGCGGCGACCGCGGCGAGCCCGAGCGCTGGGGACCCTCCGGTGGTGGCGAGCGCGTCAGCGCCCGTCGCGGTCGCGGCGGCTCCGTGCCCGCTCGTCGCGGGGCTCGTGGCCGGAGTGGTGCCGGGGTTGGTGCCCGGGTTCGTTCCGGGGTTGGTGCCGGGGTTCGTCCCGGGGTTCGTTCCCGGGTTGGTGCCCGGGTTCGTTCCGGGGGTCGTGCCCGGGGTGGTCACCGTGCTCTCGCCGATCACGGCGATGGCGTTGCCGCCGATCGTGATCGGGAGACTGATCGGCAGCAGCGCGAGCTGTGTCCCGCCGAGGATCGACCCCGCTCCGGTGGTCAGAACCCCGCCGAGGGCCGGTGAGGTGGCGGGTGCGGGAGCGCCGGGGGTCCCGGTGACTCGGCTGGTGCCGAGGGCCGAGATGGCGTTGCCGAGCACCGACACGGGTGCGGTCACGGGGGCGACGACCTGGGTGCCGCCGGCGATCGACTCGCTGCCTGAGGTGCCGGCAGCGACGGCGGGTGCGGATGCCGCCGGCGCGGACGCCGGTGCGCCCGTGACCGAGCTCGTGCCGAGCACGGACACCGCGTTGCCGAGCACCGACACGGGAGCGGTGACGGGTGCCACTGCCTGTGTGCCGCTGCCGAGCCCGTCGGAGCCGTCGGTGAATGCCGTGGCCGGTGCTGCGGGGGCCGGCGCCGGTGCTGCGGCGGAGGGACCCGTGACGCCGCTGGTGCCGAGCACCGAGATGGCGTTGCCCGACACGGTGATCGGGGCGTTGACCTGGAGCAGCGCCTGCGTGCCCGAGAGCACGCCGTCGTCGCCACTGGTCTGGACGGACGGCACCCCGGCCGTCGGCGGGGCCTGGGGAGCCCCTGTCTGGGGAACTGCGGCCGGGGTGCTGGTCGAGGACGTGCCGAGAACGCTGACGGCGTTGTTCTGCACGGTGACAGGGAGGTTCACGGTGACCACTGCCTGGCTGCCTGAGGCTGCGCCGGATGCGCCGCTCGTCTCCGCCGCAGGGGCGGGGGCTGGCGCAGGGGCCGCAGGGGCGGGTGCCTGGGTGGAGGAGGAACCGAGGAGGGAGATCGCGTTGCCCGCGACCGTGATCGGGGCCGAGATCGGCGCGACCACCTGGGTGCCGGAGAGGATGCCGTCGTCTCCGTCTGTCTCGGCCGCATTGGCGACCGAGGCGCCGAGCAGGGTGATCCCGCCGGCGATCAGCGTGCCCCAGAGGGCGCGCTTCATGAATGTGCGCATGATTGAGCTCCTGACTGAGCTGGGTGTCGAAAGATGGGATGCGCGCGGGATTTGGGGTGCGCGCGCAGCACGTCATCTGCCGTCCTCACCGGGGAGGGCGGCTCGACACGGCGTCAGTCAGGGGAGACGTCGGTGTCGGCGACCGGAGACGCCGGCAGAGCGTCGTCGGGTGCGCCGGAATCCTGCTCCACAGCACGGAGCAGGGGGATGCCGTCGTCGCTGATGCGAGCGGCGGCAGCCGCTGAGCCTCCGCCGGAGCCGGCGGAGGAAGACGGGGAGACCGGCGCGCCGGGCGGCGCGGATGCCGGGTCGTTCGACGGAGACGGGGCGCCGTTCTGCGGGCCTGCGGGGGCGCCGGCCGACGACGGGTCGCCAGGGATGCCGCGGAGGCCTCCGCGGTCCTGTGCGGACGCGGGGGCGATGCCGGTCGCCGTGGCGAGGGCGGCGTCGACGGATGCCGCGGACTCACCGGGCTGGGCGAACGAGCCGGAGTCCGTGCCGCCGGGGGTTCCCGGGGTGCCGGGTTCGCCGGGGACCACGGGGGTCTGCGGCTCGAGAGCCTCGAGGACCGGCGGGATCGTCCCCTCGACGATCCCGCCGACGAGTCCGGTCGTGTCGTCGACGACACCCGCGACGTCATCCACGACCTGGGGCACGCCGAGGTCGTCGACCAGGTCGCCGACGATCGGAAGGCCGGTCACGGCATCCACGATCGGCTTCGTGATCGTGGAGACCGGAGCGCCCGTGAGAACGCCGGTGACGGGGGCGACGACCGCCTGTGCGGTATCGGTGACCGTTTTGACGACCGGTGCGGCGGCGGGGCCGACGACCGGGACCTGAGCGACGGTCTGCGTCACGGTGCTGACCACCGCGGGGACCGCCTGCTGCACGGGGGCGACGACGGCGGTGACGACGGGGGCCACGACCTGCGTGACGACGGGAGCGACCGGGGCGGTCACGGTGCTCACCGTGTTGCTGACGAGTCCGGTGAGTCCGTCGAGCGGACCCCCGTCCTGCTCGTCGGCGTGGGCTGCGCTGCCACCGGTGAGGATCGTGAGGGCGGCCCATGCGAGCACACCGAATCCAGCCCAGATGACGCCGGCTGGTATGCCGCGTCGGGTGGCCCGAGCGTCCACGTTCCACCTCCCCCTCTGAAGGCAAACGCACCGTCGACGCGGTTGCGTCGATGCGCTGACGATACACCCGCTCCGCCCACGTGTCCACCGGCATTCCGGTGCACTGCCGGGGTCCGGCATCCTGCGACGCGCCCGAACCGCGGTCTGGCTTGACTTTCCCCAGGTTCTGCACATGTGAAGCTCTGTGACCACAACCTTCAATCCCCGCTTGAACCCGATTCTCATCCACAGGGTGGGGAAACTGGGAATCCCAGGTCAAGGTCAAAAACTAGAGAGGGAATCTCGGTACTCCACCGGGTTATCCACATGCGTTCTGCACAGACACTCCGAGTTTCTCCGCATCCTTTCCACATAGTTATCCACAGGCTGTGTTGCACCCTGTTTCGGGCGTGAATAGCGTGGACGAGCGACCCGATGTCAGAGGGTCCTGGTTTGCTGTGCACCTGGCCCCACGGAGCCGGATCACACGTGGCACCGCCTGTCGAGACGGAGCAGCCGCACGCACGTTTCGTCGCATCGAAGGGAGCACTGTGTCGATCGCCGACATCTCGGAGGAGCGCCTCGGCGGAGGGCGTCCGCACGAACGCACGCCCCCGCACGACCTCCTCGCCGAGCAGAGCGCGCTGGGCGGCATGCTGCTCTCGAAAGACGCCGTCGCCGATGTGATCGAGACGCTCAAGGGCGCCGACTTCTACGTGCCGAAGCACGAGCTGATCTTCGAGGCGATCCTCTCGCTGTACTCGCACGGCGAGCCGACCGACGTCGTCGCCGTCACCGACGAGCTCATCAAGACCGGTGAGCTCGGCCGCGCCGGCGGCGCTGACTACCTGCACACGCTCACCTCGATCGTGCCGACCGCGGCCAACGCCGGCTACTACGCCGGCATCGTCTCGGAGCGTGCGATCCTCCGCCGCCTCGTCGACGCGGGCACGCGCATCGTGCAGCTCGGCTACGCCGGAGAGGGCGATGCGACCGACATCGTCAACAATGCCCAGGCCGAGATCTACTCGATCACGGGTTCGGAGACGGCCGAAGACTATGTGCCGCTGCAGATCGCGGTCGACGCGGCGCTCGAGGAGATCGAGGCCGCGAGCGGTCGAGACGGATCGATGACCGGTGTGCCGACCGGGTTCAGGGAGCTCGACGAGCTCACGAACGGCCTGCACGGCGGCCAGATGATCGTCGTCGCGGCCCGACCCGCGATGGGTAAGTCGACGCTCGCGCTCGACTTCGCGCGCTCAGCATCCATCGGCCACAACCTGCCCTCCGTCTTCTTCTCCCTCGAGATGGGCAAGAGCGAGATCGCCATGCGTCTGCTCAGCGCCGAGGGGGCCATCCCGCTGCAGAATATGCGCAAGGGAAACCTCGACCCGCGCGACTGGACGACGGTCGCCGCGACCCGCGGTCGCATCAACGACGCGCCGCTCTACATCGACGACAGCCCCAACATGACCCTGGTCGAGATTCGAGCCAAGTGTCGTCGGCTCAAGCAGCGCGAGGGTCTGCGCATGGTCATCATCGACTACCTGCAGCTGATGACCTCGGGCAAGCGCGTCGAATCGCGCCAGCAGGAGGTCTCGGAGTTCTCCCGAAGCCTCAAGCTCATCGCCAAGGAGCTCCAGGTTCCCGTCATCGCCCTGTCGCAACTGAACCGTGGTCCCGAGCAGCGGCAGGACAAGAAGCCCGCCATCAGCGACCTGCGCGAGTCGGGATCGATCGAGCAGGATGCCGACATGGTGATCCTGCTGCACCGCGACTCCGTCTACGACAAGGACGTGCGCCCCGGCGAGGCCGACCTCATCGTCGCCAAGCACCGCAACGGCCCGACCGCGACGATCACCGTCGCCTTCCAGGGCCACTACTCGCGATTCGCCGACATGGCCCCCGGCGGGGACTTCAACTAGGAGATCGACGACCTATGGATCTCGCCGTCTGGGTCGTGCTCTTCGTCGTCGCCGCTGCGGCGCTGTTCGCCGTCGGGACGGTGGCGGCGCGACGAAACGAGCTCATCAGCACGGTGGCGATGCGGTGGACTCTCGGGTTCCTCATCGCCGGACCCGTTTCGGCCACCGTGGTCATCATGATCGGACTGGCCGTGGAGCAGAACGGATCGACGGTCGCCTTCGGCTTCGCCAGCCTCGGCGCTGCCGTCTCCTCGATCGTGGTGTGCGGGATCGCATCGGCGGTCATCATGCTCGTCGGACTCATCACTCAGAACGCCCGGCGACGTCGCGCGAGAAGGTCCCCTTTCAGCCTTCCGAATCGATGACTCGGGAGTGCGGACTGTGCCGGTGAGTCGGGTCGCATGCTGAGCACCTCACGCCTAGGGCGTGTCTGACGATTGGATCGGTTGGTGCGCTGAGGCCGCGCTCAGCTACTGTGCTGCCATGAGCGATGCCGTGCTTCTGCATGTCGATGACGACGGATTCTTCTGCCTCGTCGCGCCCGATACGTATCGCGGCTTCGTCGATGAGGATTGGCAGCTTGAGCAGCTCCTGACCCACTTCGTCGGGCAGATGCGCGAGGGCTCCCTGTTCGTCGCCTATCCCGGCCCGGACGATGCTGACGAGGCGGTGAAGGTGGCCGACGATCGCCGTGACGCTCCGGTGTTGCGTGAAGCGGTGAGCACTGTCGATGTTGGAGCTGGCGGACTGTGGCTCACGGACTACACGCAGCTGACGATGGCCGCTCAGTTCGACGACGAAGGGCCGATAGCCTCGGGTGCGATCCGGCTTCCCGTGCAAGAAGGCACGCAACAAGTCATCCTCAGGCAGTTTGCTGACAGCCCGGGATACGTCCTCACCATCAGCCCGGTTGCGGACGACAACCACGAGCCGCTGAGCGCAGTTCCTTGGTTCTCTCTGGATTGAGCCAGCTACATGCCGTGTCCAGACGATGACCGAGGTCAACGCTGGAGACAGGCCGCGACAAGTGTCGGTTGGTTACGGTGGATATCGGGGCTTGGACCGCGGCTTCCGCGAGATGCTCCGACGAACTGATGGAGGTCATCGTGCCTGAGCCCACCGAACAGACCCGGACCACATCGATTCGGCGCCGTCGCCGGATCATCGGCGTATCGGTTGGTGCTGCGGTGCTCTTGGTCCTCCTCTTGGGCTGGCTCAGACTGACTCTCGGGCCGCCGCCCGGGTACTCCACCAACGTGTCGATCGCCCTGCGATACGTCGCGGACGACGGCCGTACCTACTCCTGCACGTACGACTACAGCACGCCTGACGACATCCCCATGCCCGCATCCGTCGCCCGGCAGATGAACGAGAAGGACTGGTCAGAGACCGGCCAACTCATGTACGAGTGGACCAGGGCCCATCCCACTGATTCCGCACAGCGTGAACTCGCGCCCGATGACCCTCGCGCGGATCCAGTGGCGTCATGGTCGGCCGCCATGGACACATTCATCGTGTTCCCTCCCTTGCCAGTGCTCAGATCCGAAGCGCGCGACGGCAGCAACTGCGAAGAAGGACTGCGGTAAGCCGTCCCTTCGGATCTCGTGCGTGGAAGCGTTCTGGAGAGCGACGTTCGGCGTGTCAGAGGAGCTCGCCGTCCTTCGCTCCACCCGCTCATCTGCCGCATCCGGTGCGAACATGGGAGCGTGCTCTCACCACAATCGCTCAGCGAGACCGACCGGCGGCTGGTTGCGGCGTGGGCCGCGGACTGCGCAGAGCGGGTTCTCTCCTCCTTCGAGAACGAAGCGCCGGGGGATGATCGCCCTCGCGATGCGATCGCGAGAGCGCGAGCGTACGCGCGAGGAGAGCTCGACTCTGCGGGC
This sequence comes from Microbacterium sp. MYb72, assembly GCF_002979415.1. Classification (GTDB taxonomy): domain Bacteria; phylum Actinomycetota; class Actinomycetes; order Actinomycetales; family Microbacteriaceae; genus Microbacterium; species Microbacterium natoriense. The sequence goes on from NZ_PCOT01000033.1 coordinate 40,652, forward strand.
GAGATCCGCCGCCGCTTCGTTGCGGGTCGTGCGGCGGCGTCGGCGTCGGCACCCGGAGCGGTCGCCGCCGCGCGTGCAGCGGCACAGGCCTCGGGCGTTGCCCACATGGGCGCTCACGCGCTGGGGGCGGCCGCGTACGCGGTGAAGGCGGTGAGCATCGACCGCCCCGATGGCGTCGCCGCGGAGATCGACTGGCAGGTGGCGCACATGAGCGCCGACGTTCGAGCGGCACTGCTCCTCCTGCCACCGGTCGGTGAGGACTCCGCCGGTCCCCTGGTCGCCGGGGGGCTCTTGGCCCGAGGCATCCTCGGGACGACGATCCGAGCGCTGCAAGACCGGATCGCCGCGGGCCCGCCCTGAGGCGAAGCGTCTGATTGGTATACGCGAGCAGACGAGGAAGGCTGGGGACGCCGACGCGGAAGATCGGGGGTCCCCGTGTCGGCTGAGTGGGTGTCGTCTCGTTGCCTGGGGCGACGTCGCGAGTCGAACGGTCGGCACCCACCGCCCTACGGGTTGACCTGCAGAATCGCGTGCTGCTCTCTCACGAGCGACTCCGCGGTGTCGGTGCGCCGGCTGAGGATCGCCTCCCTGAGCGAGGCGCAGTTGGCGCGCAGCAGCGGCACGGCCGAGGCGTCGATCCTGGTCCGCTGAAGGTTCCTGCGGAGCGCGAATGACGTCTCGCGCATCATCGCGTGCTGCAGCGGGTTGTCGGCCTTCAGCGAGAGGAACGAATAGAGCTCTTCACGGGCCCCGGAGGACGCGATCGGATCGGGGAGGGCGGGCGGCAGACGGTCGACCAGTGCCGCGGCGAGGAGCAGGTCGTCGGCGCTCATCCGATCCACGGCGATGCGGGTCACGAGACCGGCCTGGAGTCCTGCGAACAGCAGCGACTGCTCCACGAGATCGTCGGTCACCTCGGTGACCCTGGTGAAGCGGCCCGCAGACATCTCGACCATCCCGATCCGCTCCAGGCGCTGCAGAGCCTCACGCACGGGCACGCGCGAGACGTACATGCGCGCGGCGAGTTCCATGTCGCGCAGTCGGGTGCCGGCCGCGAGCTCGCCGCTGATGATCTCCTCGGCCAGAGTGACGAAGATCGTCTCCGCGAGCAGCGGCTTCGGCGGGGGGATGCGAGGACGGGACTGGCTGATCATGCGACTACTGACGCTCTCTCATGCGGGGGTGGACGGGGAGGGCCTGTGGAACAGTGTCTCCCAGTTCTCTGACCCCCATCGCGGCGGCGTGGACGGGCGATCGACGCAGGGGCACCCGCCGGCGACCGACCCCTCACGGGATGATGCGCCGATCGCGCAGGTCCTGGAAGATGCGCAGGAACATGGCCTCGGTCTCGACGTACTCGTGGAAACCGGCACGGCGTGACTTGGAGGTGTCGGCGATCACGTCGTAGTCCCAGCCGAAGACGAAGTCGCCGAACTGCCAGGACGACACGTCGCCGTACGGGGTGGGAAGCAACCCGTGGCGCTCGACCATCGAGTCCCAGAGGTCCGACTTGTCGGCCATGATCTCGCTCAGGCTCATCGGAAGAGGCGGCGCCGTGTCCAGGTCGAAGAACGCCGCGATCTTCGGCCACATGGTCGACCAGCGGTAGATGTCGCCGTTCGTGATGTTGTACGCCTGGTTCCGGCTCTCGGGGTTCGTGGCCGCCCACGTGGTCGCCTTGGCCAGAAGGTCGGCATCCGTCATCTCGATCAGGCTGGTGTACGCGCCGGGCTTGCCGGGGAACCGCAGAGGGACGCCGAGCTCCTTGCTGATCGAGGCGTAGACCGCGATCACCATCGCGAGGTTCATCGGGTTCCCGAGGCCCACTCCCGCGACGACCGAGGGGCGCAGCGCCGACCACGACCACGAGGCGCCCTCCTGTCGGCGCTCGAGGAACTGCTGCTGATCGACGTTGAACTCCGGCGGCATGTGGGGAGGGTCGTCTTCCTTGGCGGGGGTCGCGAAGGGCCCGAGATGAGCGCCGTAGACCTTGTAGCCCTGCATGAGGCTGATGTGCTCGAGTCGAGGGGCTGCGGGTTCGATGGCGTCGACGACGTTCGTCAGCATCGCGAGGTTGGGCGGGACGAGCCCGGCCCAGGTCGGGCGATCCTGATACGCGGCGTAGAACACGTGCGTGACATCGGTCAGCGTCGAGAGTTTCGAGACGGTGTCTTCGGGGTCGAGCAGGTCCACGGCGATGTGCTGCACCGCCCCGGCATCCGCACCTCCTCTTCGTGACAGACCGATGACCCGCCACCCTCCCTCGCGTTCCAGGTGCGAGATCAGGTTCCCTCCGATCACTCCCCGCGCACCCACAACCATCGCGACCCTGTCCATGACGCTCCCATCGTTAAATCGTATTTTTACGATCTATGTCTAGCATGCATCGGTAAATCGCGATACTGCAATATGCTTGGAGGGTGGATGACGGAGATGCGAGCGGCGAACTGATCGTGGCCTTCAAGGCGCTCGGGCATCCGACACGTCTGGCGATCCTCGGTTGGCTGAAGGACCCGGGTTCGTTCCCTCCGCAGGATCAACCCGCCGAAGACGTCGGCGTGTGCCTGAAGCACATCCAGGCGCGTGCGAACGTCTCCCAGTCGACGGCCTCGCAGTTCATGGCCACCCTGCAGCGCGCGAACCTCGTCACGTGCACCAGGGTCGGCCAGTGGTCGCACTATCGGCGCAACGAGGAGCAGATCGCCCGTCTCGGCGCACTCGTGGGCACCGCGGTCTGACTATCGGCCCGCATCCGAGCGGCCTGCTATCGTGCGGATGGCCGCTCGGCGAGAGACCGCGGTGCCGTGAGCCCTGAGGAGGACTTCCGTGAGCCCTGATCTGTTCCAGATCGTCCTGTGGGGAACGACCGGACTTCTGCTGGCGGGTCTGTGCACGTTCTGGTGGCGGCAGGACGTCCGCGAGCGCCGAGACGCAGAACTGGTGAAGCGCTGGCGGAAGGGCACGGTGTGGAGCGCCGACACCTCTGCCAGGGTCGTCCGCGTTGCTCGGGTGGAGCCCGGGCGCGCGTGGCTCGACGGAGATCATGAGATCGAAGTGATCCTGCCCGATCACGTGACGGACCTCGACGCCGGGTGGTATCTCCACGTCACGGGATGGGTCCCCGCGGCGCGCGCGGTATCGAAGGGCGAATCGGTCACCCTCGATGCAGACCACGTGCTCGACGCGTTCCCTCCCCACACTCCCGCGCTCGACGACAAGCTGGCGGGCAGAGGAGAGCGCAGGCCGAGATTCTTCAGCCGGCTGCTCGGATTGCGCGGGATGTAGGCGGCATCCGCGCTCAGGCGCAGATGGCGTGCCGTGCCGCAATGGCGGATTCGCGCTCCTCCAGAAGACGGCGGAAGTTCGCCTTGGCGCGCTGCGCGAGCGACGAGATCGCGGATGCCGGTCGGTCGAGCCGCACTTCGAGATCTCTCGGCTTCGCCCCCTCGATGTGCATGGCGGTCAGGACGATGCGCTGATCGTCGGGAAGCAGGCTCAGGATCTCGTGGACGGCCGCGACGTCGCGCTCCAGATCGATCTCGGTCAGGCGGGGGTCGTTGTCGGCGGCACGCTCCCACGACGAATCCAGGTTCCAGGTGCGCGAGCGGGGGGAGCGGAGCTCATCCGTCACGCGGTTCCGCATCGCACGTGCGAGATAGGCGGCCAGATGGGTGCGCGGGCCGGTGCCGCGAACCCAGAGCGCCAGCACGGAGACGATGGCTTCCGACAGGAGGTCGTCGGCATCCATCACGTTCCCGGCGATGCGGCGCGCCATGGCGGTGAGCATCCGCAGGTTCTGGGCGAAGTACTCGCCGGCGGCGGCGCGATCTCCGTCGGCGGCCGCCGCGATGAGCGCGGCGTTGGCGTCGGTTTCGGCGGACAGGGTGGGCGCGGGCAGCGTCAGGGCGACGAGAGTCGACG
>NZ_PCOT01000034.1 GCF_002979415.1 Microbacterium sp. MYb72
CCGATTCGTCCGCCGGTGACGCCATGACCTCTCCCACCCCCACCCCGCTCGCACTGTGCGCCGCCGTCCTCGTGGCCGCGTTCGGCGTGCTCGGAGTCCCCTCGGTCGCCCAGGCCGAGGAGGCGCCGAGCGACGCGGTCTCGTGGTCGGTGTCACCGGCGGACGAATCGGGTCCTGACGGCCGCACCTCGGTCGAGCACGAGCTCGACCCCGGCGAGAGCATCGACGACCACATCGTCGTGCGCAACCTCGGCTCGGCCGACGTCGTCTTCCACCTCGCCGCGGCAGACGGCTACTACACGCCCGCCGGCCGGTTCGACATGCTGCCCTCCGACCAGGAGTCCGTGGCCGCCGGCACCTGGATCACGCTCCCCGACGAGGTCTCCGTCCCCGCGGGCGGCGCCGTCGTGGTGCCGTTCACGGTCGCGGTGCCCGACAACGCCGAACCCGGCGACCACGCGGCGGGAGTCGCGGCATCCGTGCTGTCGATCCAGAAGGACGACGCCGGCGGCACCGGGGTCGGCGTCGAGAGCCGCGTCGGCATCAAGGTGATGACCCGTGTCACCGGCGAGATCGCCCCGGCGTTCGCGGTCCGCAACCTCAGCGCGGACTACGAGATGACCTGGAATCCGTTCAGAGCGGGGTCGGCCACCGTGTCGTTCGACGTGGCCAACACCGGCAACACCCGACTGGATGCCGCGGGCGAGCTCAGCATCGCCGGACAGACCATCGCGTTCCCCGCCGAGGGGGAGCGCCGCCAGGAGATCCTTCCCGGCGAGAGCCGTACCTTCACGATCACGGTGCCGGACGTGTGGCCGCTCGTCGCCGTCGGCGGAGACCTGCGGATCACCCCGTCGTCGTCGACGCTCGACGGCGACCCCCTCGCGGTCGACGCCTCGAGCACGTCCGTCACGGTCTGGGCGATGCCGTGGCCGCAGCTCGGCCTCGTGGCCGGTGCGGCCCTGCTGGTCCTCGCGCTCCTCTGGAACCGCATCCGCTCCCGGCGCCGCATGGAGGTGCTCCTCAGCACCGCGCGGGAGCGCGGACGCGAAGAGGCGCTCGACGAGGCCCGCCGAGAGGAGGCCGTGCGGTGATCGCATCGATCCTCGCCGGGGTCGCGGGCGCCGCAGCGGCCGTCGATGCCGAGGGCGACTCCGCAGCCGACGGCGTGCGCGGCGTGCAGATCCACGTCGACATCTCTCCGCTCGACTGCGTCGGCGTCTGCGTCGGCGGTCAGCTCCCCGGCACCGGCGCCGACGTGCCTGTCACGATCCTGCTCGTCGGCGCGCTGCTCGTCGGGATCGGCATCGCCCTCCTCGTCACTCGACTCCTCATCCGCCGTCGCCGTCACGGCGATTGACCTCACAGGGGGCGGCCGACGCCGACCGCTCCGCAGACCATGGCCGACGACGGCCGCACAGAAGGAGATGCAATGACGCAACGCTTCGCCGCCAGGGCCGTCGCAGGCCTGGCGACCCTCGTTCTCGGCATCGGCGGCGCCGTGGTCGCCGCCTCGCCGGCATCCGCGGCCGACACCCTCGTCGCCTACTACCCGCTCAGCGAGACGACGGGAACCGTCGCGGTCGACGCCTCCGGCTCCGGACGGAACGCGACCTACGTCGGCGCGCCGACGCTCGCGGGGGGAGAGGGCGTCCGCCTCGACGGGGTCGACGACCATGTGAAGCTCCCCGACAACCTCCTCGCCGGACTCACCTCGATCACGGTGAGCGCGGAGGTCCTGGTGCGGCAGGCCCAGGCGACCCCCTACTTCATCTACGGCTTCGGCAACACCGACGCCTCCGGGGTCGGCAACGGCTACCTCTACTCCACGGGCAACCCGTACAAGGCCTCCATCGCGAGCGGCAACTGGTCGACGGAGCAGACGGTCGGCGGCTCCGGAGCGAACCTGCAGCGCGACGTCTGGAAGACCCTGACCTACACGCTCGACGACGCCACCGACACCGCCCGCATCTACCTCGACGGGGTGCAGGTGGCGCAGAACACCGCGGTGACGCTGACCCCCGCGGCGATCGGGGGCGGCGTGACGACCGCGAACTACCTCGGTCGATCGGTGTACAACGCCGACAGGACCCTCGCGGGCAGCCTCCGCGACGTGCGCATCTACAGCAGCGCGCTGAGCGCAGGCGATGTCGCCGCTCTCGTCCCCGCCGACGCGATCAGGATGCAGCGGGATGCCGCGGGGCTCTCCCTCGGCGACCTCTCGCAGGTCGCAGCCGACCTGGCTCTTCCGACCACGGGGGCGAACGGGTCGACGATCTCGTGGGCGTCGAGCGACACCGCGCGCATCAGCGCGAGCGGCGTCGTCACCCGCCCCGCGGCCGGCAGCGCGTCGGCGCACGTCGTCCTCACCGCGACGGTGGTCCGCGGGGCCTCCACCACGACGCGCACGTTCGACGCCACGGTGCTCCCCCTGCCCGGCGGCGACGCCCTCGCTCAGGCGGACCTCGACGGCATCACGATCCCGAACGCCGACGACATCCGCGGCAACATCACCCTCCCGTCGACGGGCGCGGTCAACGGCAGCAGCATCGTGTGGTCCGCGTCGCCTCAGGGCGTCATCTCCACGACCGCGCAGGACGGCAGGGCGCCGGGCGTCGTGACGAGGGGGAGCGCCGACGTCACGGTCACCCTCACCGCGACGGTGCCGGGGACGACGGCGCAGCGCTCGCTCGCGGTGACCGTCACCGCGGCCCCCGCAGGGCTCGATCGGGACTACACGGCGGGCTATCTGTGGACGCACTTCGCGACGGAGGGCGGCTACGAGAAGATCTTCTTCGGTCACAGCGACGACGGCCTGCACTGGTCGAAGCTGAACGACGACAAGTCCATCCTCGCGAACCTCGCGGGTGACCTCGGCGTGCGCGATCCGCACCTGGTGCGGGCCCCCGAGGGCGACAAGTACTGGATCATCGGCACCGATCTGCACGCCGAGGGCGGCGGTGCGGGCGGCTCGGGCTGGAACCAGCTCACCGCGAGCCAGAACATCGTCGTCTGGGAGTCGACCGACCTCGTCACCTGGAGCGATCAGCGCATCGTCTTCGCCGGCTTCGACAAGGCCGGGTGCGTCTGGGCGCCCGAGGCGATCTACAACGAGGCCACGGGCGAGTACTACGTGTACTGGTCTGCCCGCGATCAGCGCGACGACGGCACGAACGACTGGGCCCTGCGCGTCTACCTCACCAAGACCCGGGACTTCGTGACCTTCACCGAGCCCGAGATCTGGGCCTCCCTGAACGACCGCGGCGACGGCGCGACAGGACCGAACATCATCGACTCCACGATCGCCAAGGAGGGCGACACCTACTACCGGTTCTCCACCTCGGACTGGAACACCGTGGTCGACACGGCCACGAGCCTCGACGGCCCGTGGACCACCGTGATCGCCTCGGGGCAGGCGGCGTCCCACGGCCTGCGGGCGTCGATGGAGGGGCTCACGGTCTATCAGCTGCCCGACGGGCGCTGGTCGGTCATGGGCGATCAGAACGCGTACTACGGACACGCCGCCGACACGCTCGCGAGCCTGCAGTTCACCCAGCTGAGCAGCGGCGCCGGCGCGAACCAGTACTCCTTCGACCAGAAGTTCCGTCACGGCTCCGTCATCCGCCTCTCACAGGCCGAGGAGGAGAGGCTGCTCGCGGCCTACGGCCCCGATCGTGTCGAGCCGGAGGAGCCGCAGGAGCTGCCCATCGCGGAGTACACCTTCGACGACGGCACCCTGAAGGACTCCGCCGGGACGGCGGACCTCACCGCCTTCGGCACCGCGGCGGTGGCGACGGATGCCGTCAAGGGCAAGGCGCTCCGCCTGGACGGCAGCTCCGGCGGATACGCCGCCTTCCCCACGGGCTTCTTCGACGGCCGCAGCACCATGACGGTGTCGATGGACGTGAAGTCGGAGAAGACCAGCGGCAACTTCTTCACCTTCGCGATGGGGGCGGACACCACCAGGTACCACTTCCTCCGCGTCCGCGGGGGAGACGTCCGCAGCGCCATCACCCAGAGCTCCTGGCAGAACGAGTCGGCCGTCACCGGGACGGTCTCGGCCGGGCAGTGGCACCGGATCGACGTGGTCTTCGACGGAACGACGATGAAGGTGTACTCCGACGGGGTCAAGCTGGGCGAGAACTCGACGCTCGGGGCGACCGTGCAGCAGCTCGGCTCGAACCTCTCCGGCTACCTCGGCAGGTCCTTCTACGGGGCCGACGAGTACTTCAAGGGATGGTTCGACGACGTGCGCATCTACAACCGCGCGCTGAGCGACACCGAGATCCTCGGGAACGCGGGGGTCACGGATCAGCTCATCAACGTGTCCCTCGCCGACCCCGCCGCCCTCAAGGTCGCGCCGCTGGTGGACGGAACCGCGCACACCGCCACCCTTCCTGTGGTCAAGGGGACGGACCTCGCCGCCCTCGCTCCGACGTTCGGCACGGCGGCCGGGGTGACGGTGTCTCCGGCATCCGGCACGGTCGTCGACCTGCGCACGCCGAAGACGTACACGCTCACCGCACCGGGGGGAGCGACCACGACGTGGACGATCACGGCGACCGTCGTGAACAGCCCGGTGCTGCCGGGGCTGTACGCCGACCCGAACATCGCGGTGTTCGGCGACACGTACTTCATCTACGCGACCTCCGACGGCTACGCCGGCTGGGGTGGCAAGGAGTTCTACGTCTGGAGCTCGAAGAACCTGGTCGACTGGACGCGCTCCGACGAGCCGTTCCTCACTCTCGACGGGGCGAACGGCGACGTGCCGTGGGCCACGGGCAACGCGTGGGCTCCGACGATCATCGAGCGGGAGGGGAAGTACTACTTCTACTTCAGCGGCCACAACGCGGCTCTGAACCGCAAGACGATCGGCGTCGCCGTCGCCGACAGCCCGTACGGTCCGTTCGTCGCGCAGCCGCAGGCGATGATCCTCAACAACGAGGCCGTCACCTCGGGGCAGGCCATCGACCCCGCGGCGTTCCACGACCCCGTGACGGGCAAGTGGTACCTCGGATGGGGCAACGGCTCCCCGGTGCTCGCCGAGCTGAACGACGACATGATCTCCATCAGGGCCGGCACCTATCAGCGGATCAGCGGACTGACGGACTTCCGCGAGGGCGTCTTCTTCAACTACCGCAACGGTCTGTACCACCTGACGTACGCGATCGACGACACCGGCTCGGAGAACTACCGCGTCGGCTACGCCACGGCGACGAGCATGACCGGACCGTGGACGTACCGCGGGGTGATCCTGCAGAAGGACCTCTCCCTCGGCATCAAGGGCCCAGGCCACAGCTCGATCATCAACGTGCCGGGGACAGATGACTGGTACATCGCGTATCACCGCTTCGCCATCCCCGGCGGCAACGGCAACAACCGCGAGACCACGATCGACAGGGTGGAGTTCGGAGCCGACGGCCTGATCAAGGCGGTGGTGCCGACTCTGGAGAGCGTCGCTCCGCAGCTGATCGAACCGCAGGCGCCGATGCCGGAGGTGTCGGTGGTGGCGACCACGCGGTGCACCGCAGGCAAGGTGACGCTCGTCGTGCAGGTGAAGAACACGGGGGAGACCCCCGTCGCACTCGAACTCGCCACGGCCTACGGCACACGGGCGGTCGAATCCGTGGCCGTCGACGGGTCGACCTCGCAGACGCTGTCGACCCGTCTCGCCGGCATCCCCGCCGGGACGGTGTCGGTGACCGCGACCGTCGACGGGCGCTCGGTCGTGGCGACCGCCGGGTACGTCGCGCGCAGCTGCGGCTGACACCGGCAGGACCGACGGAGTCTCCGCCCGCGGGGTGACCCGCGGGCGGAAACTCCGTGTTTCTGTGCCCCGCGCAGTAATGTCGTGTTTGTTGCCGGTCACATGGTCAGGGGGAAAGCGTGAGCACAGACGGAGGCGGGCCGCGCAAGCCGAGCATCTACGATGTGGCGGATCGTGCCGGAGTGTCGCACATGACCGTCTCGCGCGTGCTCAACGGGCACCCGAACATCCGCGCGTCCACGCGGGAGAAGGTGATGAACGCGATCGCCGAGATGAGCTACACGCGCAGCTCGATCGCCAGGGCCCTCGCCACCAACCGCACGATGCGCATCGGCGCTCTGATCGACAACCCCGGCTACTTCGGACCCAGCAGCACCCTGCGCGCGATCGAGGTCGCCGCGCGCGAGTACGGCTACGCCGTGAGCTCGTTCTCCGTGGGCGACGGGGAGGACCGCCGTGTCGACGCCGGGGTCATGGAGCTCATCACCCAGGGCGTCGACGCCCTGTGCGTCATCGCCCCCCGCGCCTCGTCCCTCGACCTGCTGCGACGTCAGTCGATCGGCGTGCCGACGCTGGTCGTCAAGGAGGAGCCCGACGAGGAGATGCACACGGCATCCGTCGATCAGCGCGCGGGCGCGACGGCGGCGGTGCGCCACCTGATCGATCTCGGACACCGCTCGATCCTGCACGTCGCCGGTCCGCCGGACTGGTTCGACGCCAAGGCGCGGACCGAGGCCTGGCGCGCGGTGCTCGAGGAGGCCGGTCTTCCCGTGGCCGAGCCGATGATCGGCGACTGGTCGTCGGATTCGGGGTACGCGTTCGGCACGAGCGTCGAGCTCGGCGACGCCACGGCCGTCTTCGTCGCGAACGACCAGATGGCCCTCGGGCTCATGCACGGCCTCGCCGAGCGTGGCATCCGGGTGCCAGACGACGTGAGCGTCGTCGGCTTCGACGACGTGCCGGATGCTCGGCACTACCTGCCCCCGCTCACGACGGTCCGTCAGGACTTCACGCTGCTCGGCAGGCTCGTCATCGGGGAGCTGCTCTCGGCGATCGAGGGTGGCGAGACGGAGGAGCGCGAGCTGATCCAGCCCGAGCTCAAGCTGCGCGCGTCGACCGCCGCTCCGCGGAGCTGAGCCGACTCCTCTCGCGCTCATCGAGGCGCCGGATCGCGGCGCGCCCATTCGGCGATGGCCCGGGGCGTCCCCTGAGGCGACGCGCCTGTTGACGTGGGAGCGGGGTGTCCCTATGCTCACTGTTACCGCTCACTGTTGACGTCAACACATACTCTGAGGACAGACGATGAAGTCGAAGAGAACCATTGCCGCGCTCGGGATCTGCGCCCTCGGCGCCGGCGCGCTCGTGACCGGCGCCCCCGCGGCGCAGGCGGCTGCGATCCCGCTCACCATCACCCCCAACCCCGGTTACGCGTCATCCCCGTTCGAGGGATGGGGGACCAGCCTCGTCTGGTTCGCGAACGCGACGGGTGGCTACCCTGATGACGTCCGGCAGGATCTGCTCGACAAGGTCTTCGGCGAGGACGGGCTCAACCTCAACATCGCCCGGTACAACATCGGCGGAGGCAACGCGACGGACGTGCCGGGGTACCTGCGCCCCGGCGGCGCCGTGGAGGGCTGGTGGAACCCTGATCTCGCGAGCTCGACGTACGCCGACCGCGCGGAGTACCGTGCGGCCTGGGACGGCGACGACCCGGCGAGCTACGACTTCGACGCCGATGGGACCCAGCGCTGGTGGATCGACGCCCTGAAGGACCGCATCACGCACTGGGAGGCGTTCAGCAACTCGCCGCCTTACTTCCTCACCCAGAGCGGCTACGTCTCGGGCGGCATCGGCAACGGCAACGCGGAGCAGCTGTCCGCCGCCGACATGGACGCGTATGCGGACTACCTCGTGACGGTCGTCGAGCGCCTCGAGCAGGAGCACGGCATCGACTTCGCCAGCCTCGATCCGTTCAACGAGCCCAACACGAACTACTGGTCCACCACTCTCGGACCCGACGGCTGGCCCACCTCGGCGAGCAGGCAGGAGGGCGCGCACATCGGACCGGCCGCCCAGGACGCGATGATCAAGGTCCTCGCCGACCGCCTGGCGGAGCCCGGAACCGCCACAGACGTGCCGATCTCGGCGATGGACGAGACGAACCCGTCGATCTTCGCGACCAACTGGAACGCGTGGAGCGACGAGTCCAAGGCCGAGGTCGACCAGTTGAACGTGCACACCTACGGCACCTCAGGGCGGCTCGTGGTGAGGGACATCGCGAAGAGCGCCGACAAGCCGCTGTGGATGAGCGAGGTCGAGGGCGACTGGGACGGCACCGGCTACAACCTCACCAACATCGAGAACGGCCTCGGGATGGCCGGTCGCATCGTCGACGATCTGCGCGAGCTGGAGCCGAGCGCCTGGGTGTTCTGGCAGCCGGTCGAAGACACCTACAACATGCAGAAGGTCGAGAACAAGAACTGGGGATCGGTGTTCGTCGACTTCGACTGCAACGCCGACGGCGACTCCGTGCGGCGCATCGCCGACGGCGAGGCCGACCCGAGCTGCCGCGTCCAGACCAACGCGAAGTTCAACACCGTGCGCAACTTCACGCACTACATCCGTCCGGGGGATGCCCTCATCCCGTCGGGCGACGCGCAGACCACCGCGGCCGTCTCGGCCTCCGGCGACGCCGCGACCCTCGTGCACGTGAACACGGAGTCCTCGGCGCGTGAGCTCACGCTCGACCTCTCGCGCTTCGGCGCCGTGGCGGCAGGGGCGACCGTGACGCCGATCGTGACCACGCAGTCGACGGCCGCGAACCCCACGAGCAATGCGCTCGTGGCGGGAGCGCCCGTCGCGGTCGACGCGGCCACCCGCACCGCGAAGATCACCGTCCCCGCGAAGTCGGTGACGACGCTCCTGATCTCCGGAGTCTCCGGCGTCGCCGATGAGGCCGCCTCGCTGCGCGACGGCCACAGCTACCAGCTGTTCGGCGTGCAGAGCGGCAAGGCGCTCGCCGCGAACGGCACGGCGGCGGTCATCCGCACCCCCGCCACCACCGCGGAGGCCGCGACCGCCCAGACCTGGACCGTGCGGACCCTGTCGGGGGAGGGCACCGATCGGCACCGCTTCGCCCTGCAGTCGGGCGACGGCAGGTTCCTCGCCGAGTCCGGCGGAGGGGTGACCGTGGTCTCCGCCACGCCGGAGCAGGCGGCATCCGATCCCGCCCTGCAGTGGATCTCGTCCACCGCCGACGGCTCGACGTTCTCGCTGCTCAGCGTCTCGGGCGAGCGCGTGCTCGACGTGAACGGGCAGAGCTCCGCCGATGGTGCGAGCGTGGGGCTGTGGACCTCGAACGACGGGGCGAACCAGCGCTGGACGCTCACCGACACCGAACTGGTCGAGGTGCAGAAGGTCACGACGGGTGCGGTGCAGGGCACGGCCCCGGCGCTCCCGCCCACGGTGGCGCTGACCTATCGGGGTGGTGTCGAGCGCACCGCCGCCGTCACGTGGAACACGGCGGGGGCCGACTGGTCGACGCCCGGCACCAGGACGATCGACGGGACGGGCGTCGACCTCTTCGGCGCGGCCTTCGCGGCCACGGCGATCGTCGAGGTCGGGGTCGTGTCGATCACGGATCCGGTGTCCGTCACGACGTACGCGGGTGCACCGCTGTCCTCGGTGCGAGCCGCGGCGCCGGCGACGGCGCCCGCCGTGATCGGAGCCACCGACCAGCGGCTGCCCGTCGACGTCGCCTGGGACTGGAGCGGCGTCGCCGACTCCTCGTTCGCCACTCCCGGCGTCGTCACCGTGCCGGGGTCGGCACGCGCGCCGGGCGGGGGAGTGCTCACGGCGACCCTGTCGGTGATCGTGACCGTTCCGTCGACACGGAACGTCGCCCCGGCGAGCGCGGCATCCGCGACCTTCACCGAGAGCTCCAGCTACGGCGCCGACCGCACGAAGAACGGCCTCACCACGGACAAGGGATGGTCGAACTGGAGGTCGGGCACGAAGAACACGCAGGACACGCTGACCTACGCGCTGACCCGCGCCGAGACGATGCAGAGCGCCAGGATCTTCTTCTACAAGGACGGCTCGTCGAACAGCTGGCCGCAGTCGCTCTCCGTGCAGTACCGCCTCGGCGCCGGCGCCTGGACGACGGTCGGATCCCTCGTCGACGTCCCCGTCCCGGCGGACGGATCCGCTCCTGTGGTCGACGTGCCGCTGGGCTCCGTGCAGGCCGATGCCGTGAGGGTGGTCATGAACGCCCGCGCCGCCACCCACATGATCGTGTCGGAGGTCGAGCTGCAGGCATCCGCCCCCGGCGTCTCCTCGGTGGACACGCTCTCCGCGATCACCCTGGACGGCGTGCCGCTGCAGGGCTTCGCGTCGGCGACGACCGCGTACGAGGTGCCGTGGCCCGCGGGCGAGCAGCGTCCGGTGCTGCGCGCGGTCGCGACCGACCGCGCGGCTGCCGTCGCGGTCAGGCAGGCCGGTGACTCCGGGGTCGCCTCGGTGCTCGTCACGGCGCCCTCCGGCACGTCCAGGACCTACGACATCGCCTTCGTCGACAGGGCCGGCCCGACGCTCGATGCGACGCTGGTCGGCAGCGTGCGCTGCGTGGCGGGCAAGGCGCAGCTCGTCCTCACGGTGACCAACAGCGGAGACGTCGCGACCGACGTGACCGTCGCGACGCCGTACGGCTCGAGGGCGTTCTCGGGGCTCTCCCCGCAGGCGAGCGCGTCCGCAGCGCAGTCGACGAGGCTCGCCGTCGTCCCGGCGGGGAGCGCGCAGATCGTGCTGAGGGCTGATGTCGACGGGGTGCACCATGAGCGCACCCTGCAGACCGCCCTCCCGGCTGGCGGGTGCGGCGCGGCGCGCTGACCCATCGCCGACGGAGGGGCGTCGAGGCCGGGAGACCGTCCTCGGCGCCCCTCTCGTCACGACGGCGTAACGACGGGGAATCCGGACTTGCGCAAAGTTTTGTTACCGCGCACAATTGGGTGAGCACAGCACCACACACGTCGTCCACGGCGGACGCGTTACCCGACGGCGAACCGCCGGAGGCACTCAAGGAGGAGACAACAATGGCTACATCCAAGCGACTGCTCGGAATGATCGGACTCGGCGTCGCCGGCGCTCTCGCGCTCGGCCTGACGGGCTGCAGCGGCGGCGGAGACGACAAGGGCGGATCCGACGCGGGCTCCGGCTCCGGCGACCTCATCACGGTCGGCTTCGTCGCCGTCGGCCCCGAGGGCGGCTGGCGTCAGGCCAACGAGAAGAACATCCAGGACACCTTCACCGAGGATGCCGGCTACGACCTGAAGTACGCGCCGGCCGCGAACCTCGACCAGAAGTCGCAGATCGACAACTTCACGTCGTTCGTCGACGAGGGCGTCGACGTCATCCTGCTCTCGGCCACCGAGGCCACCGGCTGGGAGGACTCGCTCAAGCGCGCACAGGAGGCGGAGATCCCCGTCATCCTCCTCGACCGCGGCATCGAGCCCGACGACACCAGCCTCTACGTCACCCGCATCGCGCCCGACAACGTCGAGGTCGCGAAGGAGGTCGGCACCTGGGCTGCAGCCGAGTTCCCCGACGGTGGCAACTACATCGTCCTCGAGGGCCCGGCCGGCGTCGGCGTCGTGAACGAGCGCAACAAGGGCTTCGAAGAGGGCCTCGGCGACTCCTCGCTGGTCAAGGTCGCGGCGCAGACCGCGAACTGGTCCACCGAAGAGGGCAAGAGCGTCACGGAGACCCTGCTCAAGTCGAACAACAACGACATCCAGTTCATCTTCGCCCAGAACGACGAGATGGGCCTCGGCGCATCCCAGGCGGTCGAAGAGGCCGGTCTGACCGTCGGCACCGACGTCAAGATCGCGACGATCGACGGCACCAAGAACGCCATCCAGGCGCTCGCCGACGGCAAGCTCAGCTACGTCCACGAGTACAACCCGCTCTTCGGCGAGACCGCTCTCGACGTCGTCAAGAAGGCGCTCGACGGCGACAAGGTCGACTCGTACATCGTCGTCCCGAGCAAGGCGTTCGACTCCGCCGAGGCCGCCAAGGCCGCTCTGCCCGACCGCAAGTACTGAACCACCCGCCCGGGCGGCGCGCCGAGCGCCGCCCGGGCACCCTCCGCCGAGAGACACAGAGACCGGAAGTCAGAGCAATGAACGAAGAACTGCCCATCGTCCAGATGCGGGGGATCTCGATCGAGTTCCCCGGCGTGAAGGCGCTCGACGGCGTGGACTTCCGGCTCTTCCAGGGCGAGGTGCACGCGCTGATGGGCGAGAACGGCGCCGGCAAGTCGACCCTCATCAAGGCCCTCACCGGCGTCTACGGCATCGACTCCGGCTCGATCGTCGTCGCCGGCCAGGAGCGCAGCTTCCGCGGGACGAGCGACGCGCAGGCCGCGGGCATCTCGACCGTGTACCAGGAGGTCAACCTGGTCACGAACCTCTCCATCGGCGAGAACGTCATGCTGGGGCACGAGGTGCGCGGCCCCTTCGGCATCAACTGGCGCGCCACCCACCGTGCGGCCACCGAGGCCCTCACCCGTCTCGGCCTGGAGGACCTCGACACCCATCAGCCGCTGTCGAGCCTGTCGATCGCGATGCAGCAGCTCGTCGCGATCAGCCGGGCGATGGCCATCAAGGCCAAGGTGCTCATCCTCGACGAGCCCACCTCGAGCCTCGACGCCGCCGAGGTCGACGGCCTCTTCCGCGTCATGCGGACCCTTCGCGACCAGGGCGTCGCGATCCTCTTCGTCTCGCACTTCCTCGACCAGATCTACGCGATCAGCGACCGTCTCACGGTGCTGCGCAACGGGCAGTACGTCGGTGAGTACCTCACACGCGAGCTCGACCGCCATGCCCTCATCTCGAAGATGATCGGCAAGGACCTCGACGCGCTCTCGGCGCTCGGCGGCAACCGCCGCACCGACGCCCGCACCGCCGACGAGGCCCCCGTCGTGTCCGCCCGCGGACTCGGACGCCGCGGATCCGTGCAGCCCACCGACCTCGACATCCGCCGCGGAGAGGTCGTCGGCTTCGCCGGCCTCCTGGGCTCAGGGCGCACCGAGCTCGCCCGCCTGCTCTACGGCGCCGATCGCGCCGACGAGGGCACGGTCGAGCTGAACGGCGTCGTCGGCGACATCAAGTCCCCGGCCGACGCCCTCGCGAAGCGCATCGCGTTCTCGACCGAGAACCGCCGCGACGAGGGCATCATCGCCGACCTCACGGTGCGCGAGAACATGATCCTCGCCCTCCAGGCGGAGCGCGGCTGGGCGCGGCCGATCCCCAAGAAGGAGCAGGACGAGATCGTCGACAGGTACATCGCCGAGCTCAACGTCCGCCCCGCCGACCCGAACCGCCCGATCAAGAACCTCTCCGGAGGCAACCAGCAGAAGGTCCTCCTCGGCCGCTGGCTCGCCACCGAGCCCGAGCTGCTGATCCTCGACGAGCCCACCCGCGGTATCGACGTCGGAGCCAAGGCCGACATCCAGGAGGCCGTGGCGCAGCTCGCCGAAGAGGGGATGTCGGTGGTGTTCATCTCCTCCGAGCTGGAGGAGGTCGTCCGCCTGTCCGAGCGCATCGTCGTGCTCAAGGACCACCAGAAGATCGGCGAGATCCAGAACGGCCCCGACGTCACCGCCCAGTCGGTCGTCGACGTGATCGCCGCCCACGGCGTGGAGAGCGCCGCGGACAGCCTCGACGAGGCGCCGGGCGGAGAAGCCCAGCCCGTCGACGCAGACGCAGAAGAGGAGACGCGATGAGCGCCGCAGCATCCCGCCCCACCGCCTGGCTGAGGGAGGTGATCCGCAAGCCGTGGTTCTGGGGGATCGTCGCCCTCGTGGCACTGCTCGCGCTCAACGTGCTGAAGGACCCCACGTACCTCGCCATCTCGGTCAACCCGAACAACGGCAACCTCGTCGGCAACCTGATCGACATCCTCAAGGCCGCGGCCCCCGTCATGATGATCGCGCTCGGCATGTCTCTCGTCATCGCCACCGCGGGCATCGACCTCTCCGTCGGATCGCTCATGGCGGTCGGCGGCGCCGTGTCGATGGAGTTCCTGAAGGCGGCGGGAGATTCCACCTCCGTCGGCGTCGCACTGGCCGCGATCGGGCTCACGCTGCTGATCACCGGCGTCCTGGGCGCCGTCAACGGCATCCTCGTCGCCTACGTCGGACTCCAGCCGTTCATCGCCACCCTCGTGCTCATGCTCGCGGGCCGAGGCATCGCGAAGGTCATCACGGGCGGCCAGAACACCGCCGCGTCCAGCGACCCGTACCGCTGGATCGCGAACGGGTATGTCGTCGGCATTCCCGTGGTCTTCCTGTTCGCCGTGCTGATCGTGCTGGTCGTCGCCGCCGTCGTGCGGCGCAGCGCGCTCGGGCTCATGATCGAGGCGATCGGCATCAACCCCAAGGCCAGCCGGATGGCCGGCATCAAGCCGCGCGGCCTCCTGCTGACCACCTACATCCTCAGTGGTCTGCTCGCCGGGGTCGCCGGCATCATGTCCGTCGGCACCGTCATGACGGTCGACATCTCGCGCACCGGGTACCAGCTGGAGCTCGACGCGATCCTCGCGGTCGTGATCGGCGGGGCCTCGCTCGCCGGCGGCAAGTTCTCGCTCAGCGGCGCCTTCGTCGGCGCCCTGCTCATCGCGACGCTCGACAAGACCGTCGTGTTCCTCGGCATCTCCTCGTCGGCCACCCCCGCCTTCAAGGCGATCGTGATCGTCGTGCTGTGCCTGCTGCAGTCCGACCGCGTGCGCGGCTGGTTCACCCGCCGCCCGAAGGCCGTGTTCCCGACCGCGCCGAGAGTCGAAGCCCGCAAAGAGGAGGTGACGGCATGACCGTCCTGACCGAGGCTCCGGCCCGCACGGATGCCGCGACCGGCGTCATGACCCGCATCCGCCGGCTCGTGTCGACCAACCCGTCGACCCTGCCCACCGTCGCCGCCGTCGCCATCCTGATCGCGATGGTCGTCTACGGGGAGATCGCGTACGGCCGCATCGTGCAGGCCAACACGCTGTCGAACCTGCTCATCAACAACACGCACCTCATCGTGCTCGCGGTGGCGCTGACCTTCGTCATCCTCACCGGCGGGATCGACCTGTCGGTGGGGTCGATCATCGCGTTCTCCTCGGTCGCCGGCGTGATGCTGTCGAACGCGGGGTGGCATCCGCTCGCCGTGCTCGTGGTGATGATCGGCTCCGGCTCCCTGTTCGGCCTGGTCTCCGGCATCCTGATCCGGTACTTCAACGTGCAGCCGTTCATCGCGACGCTGGCGATGATGTTCCTGGGTCGCGGTCTCGCGTCACTGCTCAGCACGGTCCCCGAGCGGCTCGGCGAGGACTCCCCGCTGCGCTGGATCGGCACGCAGATCAAGGTCGTCGACGGGCCGAAGGTCAACGACCTCGTCATCACCCCGGCCGTGATCGTGGCTCTGCTCGTCGTCGTCGTCGCGTTCTTCGTCCTGCACCGCACGCGCACCGGCCGCACCGTGTACGCGATCGGCGGCTCCGAGAACTCGGCGGCGCTCATGGGCCTCTCGGTGCCGCGCACCAAGGTGCTCGTGTACGTGATCAGCGGCACGCTCGCCGGCATCGCCGCCGTGCTCTACACGGGGCGTCTCGGCACCGCGCAGAACATCACCGGCATCGGCTGGGAGCTCGACGCGATCGCGGCGGCCGTGATCGGCGGCACCGTGCTCACCGGCGCCTACGGCTACGTGCTCGGCTCGGTGGTCGGGGCGCTCGTGCTGGGCCTCATGAACGTGCTCATCACCCGCGACGGCAAGATCCCGCCCGAGATGACGACGATCATCACCGGCGCGATCCTCCTCGTCTTCGTGCTCCTGCAGCGCGCCGTCACCCGCAAGAAGGAATAGCCGATGACCGTATTCACCCCCGAGGTCGAGGCATCCATCCGCGCCGTCCGCGCGGACGTCGCCCGCCTGCACGCCGAGCTCGTGCGCTACGACCTGATCGTCTGGACCGGCGGCAACGTGTCGGGCAGGGTCCCGGGCGCCGACCTGTTCGTGATCAAGCCGTCCGGCGTCTCCTATGACGACTTGACGCCCGAGAACATGATCCTCTGCGACCTCGACGGCACGGTCGTGCCCGGCACCCCCGGCAGCGACCGGAGCCCCTCCAGCGACACGGCGGCGCACGCCTACGTGTACCGGAACATGCCGGAGATCGGCGGCGTGGTGCACACCCACTCGACGTTCGCTGTCGCCTGGGCCGCGCGCGGCGAGGAGATCCCGTGCGTGATCACGGCGATGGCCGACGAGTTCGGCGGGCCGATCCCGGTCGGCCCCTTCGCGATCATCGGCGACGACTCCATCGGCCGCGGCATCGTGGAGACCCTCCGCGGCCACCGCAGCCGGGCCGTGCTCATGCAGAACCACGGCCCGTTCACGATCGGCGTCGATGCGAAGGATGCCGTGAAGGCCGCCGTCATGGTCGAGGACGTCGCCCGCACGGTGCACCACGCCAGGGAGGCGGGTCCGCTGATCCCGCTGCCGCAGGAGGCCATCGACCGGCTCTACGACCGGTACCAGAACGTGTACGGCCAGAGCGCGGACGCCCGCCGATGAGCGGTCGCGACGACATCGCCCACGGACGCACGAGCCTCGGCATCGAGTTCGGCTCCACCCGCATCAAGGCGTGTCTGATCGGCGCCGACGCCTCCGAGGTGCTCGCCACCGGCTCGTTCTCCTGGGAGAACCGGCTCGAGGACGGACTGTGGACGTACGGGCTCGACGAGGTGTGGGCGGGGCTCCAGGCGGCGTTCGCCGACCTCGTGGCCGATGCCCACGACCGCTACGGAGTGCGACCCGCGACCTTCGGCGCGATCGGCGTCTCGGCGATGATGCACGGCTACCTCGCCTTCGATGAGGACGGCGAGCTGCTGGTGCCGTTCCGCACCTGGCGCAACACGAACACCGGTGCGGCGGCGGCCGAGCTGACCGCGCTGCTCGGGGTCAATATCCCGCTGCGGTGGTCGATCGCGCACCTGCATCAGGCGGTCGTCGACGGCGAGCCCCACGTGCCGGGCATCGGCTTCGTCACGACCCTCGCCGGATACGTGCACTGGCGGCTCACGGGCGCCCGCGTGCTGGGCGTCGGCGACGCCTCGGGCATGTTCCCCATCGACTCGGCGACCGGCGGCTACGACGAGAGGATGCTGCAGGCCTACGACGCGCTCGCGGGCGACCGCCTCCCCTCGTCGCTCGGTGCGCTGCTCCCGGCCGTGCTCCCCGCGGGGGCCCCGGCCGGATCACTCACCGCAGAGGGTGCGCTGCTGCTCGACCCCACGGGCGCGACGCCCTCCGGCATCCCGCTGTGCCCGCCGGAGGGCGATGCGGGCACGGGGATGGTCGCCACGAACTCGGTGTCGCCGCGCACGGGCAACGTCAGCGCAGGTACGAGCATCTTCGCGATGGTCGTCCTCGAGCGCCCGCTCGCCGAGGTGCACCACGAGCTCGACCTCGTCACCACCCCGGTCGGAGACGCCGTCGCGATGGTGCACTGCAACAACGGCGCCAGCGAGCTCGCGGCCTGGGCGGGGCTCTTCATCCGCTTCGCCGCATCCGCCGGCCACCCCGTCGGAGACGATGCGGCGTTCGACGCGCTCTTCCGCGAGGCGCTCGGAGGGGAGGCGGATGCCGGCGGCATCCTCGCCTACAACCATCTGGCGGGTGAGCCGCTGGCGGGGCTCACCGCAGGCCGACCGCTCGTCGTGCGCACCCCGGACAGCGCCTTCACGCTCGCGAACTTCATGCGCGCGCAGCTGTACGGCGTGTTCGGAACCCTGGCGCTGGGCATGCAGGTGCTCGCCGCCGAGGGCGTCGGGCTCGACCGGATGTTCGCGCACGGCGGCATGTTCCGCACCGCGGGCGTCGCGCAGCGGTTCCTCGCCGGCGCGCTCGGCGCCCCGGTCGCCGTGGGCGATCTCGCCTCCGAGGGCGGGGCGTGGGGCATCGCGGTGCTCGCGTCGTACCTCGCTCACGCCGACGACCTCGCCCTCGACGCGTATCTCGACGAGAGCGTGTTCGCCACGGCATCCCTCCGCACCGTCGCTCCCGATCCGGAGGACGTCGCGGGCTTCGCCGCCTACCTCGACCGTTACCGCGCCGGCCTCGCCATCGAGTCCGCCGCCATCACCGCACTCCCTCCCGGTCTTTGAGCGAGCGGAGCGAGACGAAACGCAGCTTCCCGTCGGACCACGTTTCGTCTCGTCGCTTCGCTCCTCGCTCAACGAACGGAAACAGAAAGGCCAGAAATGCCCACGCTCACCACCTCCCTCGACGGCTTCGAGGTCTGGTTCCTCACCGGCAGCCAGCACCTCTACGGCCCCGAGACTCTCGCGCAGGTCGCGGAGCAGTCGCAGGAGATCGCCCGCATCCTCGACGAGGCGGGCGAGGTTCCGGTGAAGATCGTCTGGAAGCCGGTCCTCACCGACGCGGCCTCCATCAAGAGGACCGCCCTCGAGGCGAACGCCGACGACAGGGTGATCGGACTGATCGCGTGGATGCACACGTTCAGCCCCGCGAAGATGTGGATCGCCGGTCTCGACGCGCTGCAGAAGCCGCTCGCGCACCTGCACACCCAGGCCAACGTCGAGCTCCCGTGGGCCGACATCGACTTCGACTTCATGAACCTGAACCAGGCCGCGCACGGCGACCGCGAGTTCGGGTACATCCAGACCAGGCTCGGCGTGCCGCGCAAGACGATCGTCGGCCACGCGAGCGACCCGCGCGTGCGCCGCGAGCTCGGCACGTGGCAGCGCGCCGCCGCCGGTCTCGCCGCCGCGCGTTCGCTGAAGCTGGCGCGCTTCGGCGACAACATGCGCTTCGTCGCGGTCACCGAGGGCGACAAGACCGAGGCCGAGCTGCGTTTCGGCGTGCAGGTCAACACGTGGGGCGTCAACGAGCTGGCGGACGCAGTGGCCGCGGCATCCGCGTCCGACATCGACGCGCTGGTCGCCGAGTACGAGGAGCTGTACGAGGTCGCCCCCGAGCTGCGTCGTGGCGGCGACCGGCACTCCTCCCTGCGCGACGGCGCAGCGATCGAGATCGGCCTGCGCTCGTTCCTGGAGGAGGGCGGCTTCGGCGCCTTCACGACCTCGTTCGAGGACCTGGGTGCGCTGACGCAGCTCCCCGGCCTCGCCGTGCAGCGTCTGATGGCCGAGGGCTACGGCTTCGGCGCGGAGGGCGACTGGAAGACGGCCGTGCTCGTGCGCATCGCGAACGTGATGGGCTCGGGCCTGCCCGGAGGCGCGAGCCTCATGGAGGACTACACCTACGACATGACCCCCGGCGACGAGCTGATCCTCGGCGCGCACATGCTGGAGGTCTCGCCCTCGCTGACCACCGCGAAGCCCACGCTCGAGATCCACCCCCTCGGCATCGGCGGCAAGGACGACCCGGTGCGTCTGGTCTTCACCGCCGACCCCGGACCCGCCGTCGTGGTGGCTCTCAGCGACATGCGCGACCGGTTCCGCCTCACCGCGAACGTCGTCGAGAACGTGCCGCCGCGGGCGTCGCTGCCGAAGCTGCCGGTGGGCCGCGCGGTGTGGAAGCCCGCGCCCGACTTCACGACCTCCGCGGCCGCGTGGCTCACGGCCGGTGCCGCGCACCACACGGTGATGTCGACGGCGGTCGGGATCGAGGCGTTCCGCGACTTCGCCGAGATGGCCGAGGTCGAGCTGCTCGTGATCGACGAGGAGACCACGCTTCCCGAGTTCCAGAAGCAAGTGCGCTGGAACCAGGCGTACTACCGCCTCGCGCAGGGCCTGTGAAGATAGACGCGTGATGAGCATTCCGAGGTCAGGCAGGCAGCTGCGCATCGCGAGCGGCGGATACGAGGCCGTGATCGCGAGCGTCGGCGCATCCCTGCGGACGCTGCAGAAGGACGGGCGCGACCTCGTGGTGCCCTTCGAGGCCGACGAGGTGCGCCCCGGCTACCGTGGCGCGACCCTGGCCCCCTGGCCGAACCGCATCGTCGACGGACGCTACGTCTTCGCCGGCGTCGAGCACCAGCTCCCGCTGACGGAGCCGTCGCGAGGGCAGGCGCTGCACGGGCTGCTGTGCTGGACCGAGTTCGCCGACCGGCTCGTGCTCGACGACCGCATCGTGCTCGCCGCCGTGATCGAACCGCAGTCCGGCTACCCGTTCCGCGTCGAGGTCGAGGTCGAGTACCGCCTCGACGCCGACGGTCTCGCCCAGACGGTCACCGCCCGCAACCTCGGGACGGATGCCGCCCCCTGGGGCACCGGTCCGCACCCGTACCTCGTGGCCGGCCCTGAGCGGAGCGTCGACGAGTGGACCCTGACGTTTCCCGCGTCCGAGGTGCTCACGGTCACGTCCGATCGGCTGAGCCCCGTGGCCGTGGAACCCGTGTCCGCGCACCCCGAGTGGGACTTCCGGGCCCCGCGGCCCATCGGCGACGTGTTCATCGACCACGCGTTCACCGGCCTGACCCGTGCAGACGGCGTGGCCGAGGTGCGTCTGACGGCGCCGGGCGGCACGGGCGTCGCGATGACCTGGGACGAGCGCTGCCCGTGGGTGCAGGTGCACACCGCAGACAACCCCGGCGTCGACAGCATCCATCGCATCGGCCTCGCGGTCGAGCCGATGACGTGCCCGCCCGACGCCTTCACCTCTGGCGTCGATCTCGTCGTGCTCGCGCCGGGCGCGGAGCACGCGGCATCCTGGCGGATCCGCGCGCTGTGACGCACCCGGCGCGAATGCGCCGGTCAGGACAGCGCTGAGACCAGGGCCTCGGCGGCGGATGCCGATGACTGCGGGTTCTGCCCGGTGATCAGGAGCCCGTCGACCACGGTGTGATCGCTCCAAGGCTGCGCCACGTCGACATCGGCTCCGAGCTCCCGCAGCGAGGTCTCCAGCAGGAAGGGCGCGCGATCGGCGAGACCGCCGAGGCGCTCCTCCTCGTCGGAGAACCCCGTGATGCGACGGCCGGCCACGATCGGCCGACCCTCGGCGGTGCGTGCGGGGAGCAGAGCCGCGAGCCCGTGGCACACCGCCGCGAGCGGGCGTCCGCCCGCCACCGTGGCCGTGATCAGCGCGGCGGAGGCGGCATCGGTCGCGAGGTCCTGCATCGGCCCGTGCCCTCCGGGGTAGTAGACGGCGTCGTAGGCCGCGGGCTCGACCTCGGCGAGCACCAGCGGGGACGAGAGGCCGGGGATCGCGGCGAGAGCGTCGACATCGCCTTCTCCGAGGCTCGCCACGTCGGCGACCGGCGTCGCCCCGCCGGGGGTCGCGAACGCGACGGAGTGACCGGCCGCGGTGAGCAGGCGGTAGGGCGTCAGCAGCTCTTCGGCCCAGAAGCCGGTGGGGTGCGCGGTGCCGTCGGCGAGGGTCCAGGTGCGGGCGCCGGTGACGACGAAGAGGATGGTGGACATGGTGTCTCCAATGCGGTCGAAGTGATCGAGGTGCATCAGGGGGAACGGATGCCGATGGTGCGTGATTCCGATACATTCTCGATATGAGCGATCGGAATGTCGATGGTCTGCGCGACCTCCCGCTGTGGCGCACGTTCCTCGCCGCCTACCGGGCCGGTTCGGTCTCCGCCGCGGCGCGCACGCTCGGACTCGCGCAGTCGACGGTGACCGCCCAGCTCCAGGCCCTCGAGAGGAGCACCGGAGAGCCCCTGTTCGAGCGCTTCGCACGCGGCATCCGTCCGACCCCTCGCGCCGACGAGCTCGCCGCGCGGCTCGCGGCCCCGCTCGACGCGCTCGCCGCAGCGGTGGGGCAGGACTCGACCGCCGCGGCGCCCGTGCTGCGGCTCGGCGGGGCGGCTGAGTTCCTCGCCAGAGTGGCGCTCCCCGCGCTCGCGCCCGCCGTCGCCGCGGGGCTCCGTCTCTCCGTCACCGCGGGCCTGGCCGACGACCTCCTCGACGCCGCGCGCACAGGATCCCTCGACCTCGTCGTCTCCGCCGTGCGCCCTCGCGGGAGGTCGGTGGCGGCGTCAGCGCTGTGCGACGAGGAGTTCGTCCTCGTCGCGTCGCCGTCGCGCGGGATCGCTCCCTCCGCCGAGCTGTCGGCCGCCGAGCTCGCAGACATCCCGCTGCTCGCCTACGCGCACGACCTGCCGATCCTGCGGCGGTACTGGCGGCATGTGTTCGGCATCCGACTGGAGCGCGATCCGGCGCTGGTCGTGCCCGATCTGCGGGCGCTCGCAGCCGCCGCCGTCGGGGGAGCGGGCGTGACGGTGCTGCCGAGCTATCTGATCGCCGACGAGCTCGCGGACGGGCGACTGATCGTGCTCCGGCCGACCGACGATCCGCCCATCAACACCCTGTTCCTGGTGCGTCGACCCGGCGCGCTGTCCCCGCACGCGGCCACGGTCGAGGCTGCTCTGCGCGCCGCCGTCTCCGGCTTCTGAGCCTCAGCGGGCGAGCCAGCCCCGCAGCGTCCTCGTCACCCACGGCAGCACCCAGTACGTCATGATCGGCGTGAGCACGACGGTCGTGCACAGCACCCGCAGCCAGATCGGCAGCTCGTTCCACCCCGGCACCGGGCTGAGCGCGTAGGCGAAGGCGACGTTCGCGGGGAAGAACCCGAGCCAGATCGACACGGCCTGCTTCCACCGTGGCGGCGTCCGCACCACCGAGACGGTCGCCGTCGTGCCGTCGGCGCGGGGGATGGTGATGGTGTCGGTGCTCGGGTCGTCGAACCAGCCCTCGATGCCGGTGCGCCGCTTCGCGCGCTCGCTGCGCACGAAGCCCTCCCCGGCCGAGCGCCACCACTCGCGTTCCCCCGAGCGCTCCCACGCGACGAGGGTCTCCTCGTCGGCGAAGCGGTAGAGCATGTGCCAGACGTTCGAGTCCTCGCCGTCGCGCACCCAGCCCGACCCGAGGAACCCCGGATACCTGTGCGCGAGGTTCACACCGGTCTGCGCCCAGGCCGTCGCTTCGGCGACGTGGTCGGGGTCGACCTCGCGGCGGATGGACACGGTGATGGGTTCGCTGGACATGGTGGGTCCTCGGAGGGGTGCGCGGCCCGGATCGCGGGCACGTCGGAAGGGGGATGCGCCAGGGTCGCGGCGCCTCGTCGATTCTATTTCGGATGCCGAGGGGAGGCGTCGCGCGGGCGTCCGCTGCCGGAGAACGCAGAGCGGCAGCCGGTTCCCGCAGAACCCGACGCGGCCGCTGCCTCGCCTGGTGTGATGGATGAAGCACCCGATCTCCCGCGGTTCTCGCGGGGAATCGGGATCCGCGCCCCCAGCGCGGAAAGGCCGGTCCCCTCCGGCCCTGGCGGCGGTCCCCACCCGTCGCCGGTCGGCAGGACCCGGAGCCCCATCCGGGTCCTGTCGGCGTTACTGTGTGACGTGACATCGCACGGCCCCCGGTCTCCTCCGGTCGGCGTCGCCGGCGATCCTCGGCCCGCAGCAACGGGGAAGGAGCACACGGATGCCCGGCACCAGCACGAGCGCAGCCCGCAGCGGCAACACGTCCGTGCGCCGCGTGCACTTCCCGATTCCGAGCATCCGGTCGCTCGAAGGGTGCGAGGTCACCGGGGAGTACCTCCGCCGCGTGGACACCAGGGTGATCGGGGTCGACGACGGCGCCCCGCTGAGGGCGCGGGTCGCCCGGGTCGGCGACATCCGGTTCTGGCACGTCGCCTCCCCGGAGATCGAGATGCAGTGGCCGTCTCCCGCCCCGACGACCCGGCTCCTCTTCGTGATGTGCATCTCAGGGCGGATGACGGTCGAGCCCGTGTTCCCTGCGGGGCGGAGCAGCACGCGCGTCGTCGTGATCCCCGCCACCACGGCGGAGTCGCGGATCCGCTTCTCGGCCCCGCGCAACGAGTTCTTCGCGATGTCGGTGCCCGACCCGGGGATGCTGACGACGGCGGGCGCGCGGCCGGCGGCTCCCGCGATCAGCCTGGATGCGCTGCGCCCGTTCATCGGCTTCATCGACGGGGTCACCGCGGTCGACGACGCCGAGCACCTCGACGCGTCGCCGCTGCACGCGGCGGCACGGAGCGTCGCGCGGAGCATGATCGAGCTGGTCGGCGGCAGCCTGACCGATCGACGCTGCATCGTGACGAGGGCGACGGACATCATGCTCGCGGAGTCGGACGATCCGAGGCTGACGACGGCATCCCTCGCCGACCGGCTGGACGTGTCGCCGCGCACCCTGCAGGCGGCGTTCGCCAAGGAGGAGCTCACCGTCAGGGGGATGCTGCGCGACATCCGCGCGCGCTCCGCCAGGGCGCTGCGTCGTGCGCAGCCCGATGCGAGGTCCTCCACGCTGGTGCGGGCCACCGGCTTCGGCTCGGAGTCCGCGATGTTCCGCGCGCTCAGAGAGCTGGAGAGCAGGGATGCCGCGGCCACGGTCGCGGACATCGCCTGAGACCGGCCTGCCGCATGCACCGTCAGTTGTGACGGTTTCGCGGGGAACCGAGTGATGAGGGGCGTCTGACTCCGTCTTGCTCTGTGAGGGCCGGACAGTCGTCCGTGTCCTCACGCGCCCGAGTGAGGCGAGGCTGCCGCACTCGGGTCGCGCGTTCTGGAACGGCGTATGGGGATGCCCGACTGGAGGGAGAGCGCGCAGAGGTGTCGGAGAGCGCACGGGGCGCGCTCTCCGACACCGAGATCCAGGTCGAACGGAGGGACGCACGATGGGAGCGGGAATCGACGAACACGGCAGCGTGATCAGGATCGGCGTGGTCGACGATCACCGGTCGATCCTGGTGGGCATCGCGGTGATGCTGAACGCGAGGGAGGGCGTCCACGTCGTGGCCGTCGGACGCACGGTCGCCGAGCTGCTGAGCGTGTCGCAGCGTATCGACGTCGTGCTGCTCGATCTGCTCCTGTCTGACGGCTCCTCGTCCGCACGGAACATCGCGGCTCTCGCCGCGACGGGAGCGCGAGTGCTCGCCTTCACGGATCGTTCGTCTGCGGGGGTGCATCGCGATGCGATGCGCGCGGGCGCGGTCGGGACGATCAGGAAGACGGACGATGTGACGCAGATCGTCTCCCGACTGCGTGCGGCGGTGCGAGGACGGTCCAAGGTGGCATCCGACGTCCGTCCCACCGGTGGAGTGAGCGTCGCTCTCTCCGCTCGGGAGACCGAGGTGCTCGCGCTGTACGCCGCAGGGGCGACGGCGGAGAGCGCGGCGAACCAGCTCTTCGTGACGAGGGAGACGGTGCTCGACCACATCCGCCGCATCCGCGCGAAGTACGCGAACGCCGGCAGACCCGCCGTGACCAAGGTCGACCTGTTCCGTCGTGCCGTGGAGGACGGCATCCTCGAGCCCGGGGACTGAGCGGCCGTGCGCCGGGGGCGTCGCGAGGAGGGGATGGTCTGTCTGTCCCCCATAACAGGGGGATTCACGCCCGACCGCGTGATCCCGCGACCGGAATACCGTCTGCTTGATTGAGGCGTCTCCTGTGCGCCGAACATCGTGCGGGCGCCCCAGACGCCCGGAAGAGGGGAACACACCAGTGCGAGCAGAACACCTGATGCGACGAGCAGAGGACGCGACCCGACGTCGGCGCGCGATCCGCGCTCTGATCGCGATGATCGCCGTCATCGCCGTGGGGATGGGGTTGCAGACGCCTGTCGCCGCGATGGCGGATGCCACGTCGCGCCCGTCGATCTCGATCACGCCGCTCACGCCGTCCAGCCAGCCGTCTGGCACGGCGTTCGGGTACCGCGTCTCGTACACCTGCAGCAACGTGAACGCATCGCCATGCGCCGACAATCCGACCGTGACGATCCCGCTCGGAGCGGCGGCGAACCCGACATGGACGGTCGCGGTCGGCGCGAACCCCCTCATCACGTCATGGACGGTCACCGGGGGCAACCTCGTCATCACCCTGGCAGACCTCACCGAGGGTGTCGCCGGCACCATCGGCATCACGATCACGCCCCCGAACCACACGACGCCGAACGGCACGAGCTGGACACTCGTGCCGACGATGACGTTCACCGACGGCACCCCGACGGTGTCGGCTCCCGGCGTGACCTCGACGGCCACGGCGACCCCGTCACTCGACGTCTCGAAGACCGTCGAGCAGACCTTCTACAAGCCCGGCGACACCGTGAAGTACACGCTGTGGTGGTACTGCCCCCGCAGCGGTTTCGGTGCGCCCGGTGATGAGAACCTCGCGAGCCTGCGACTGGTCGACACGCTGCCCGCGGGCCTGACGTACCTGTCCAGCTCCCCGTCCGCAACGGTCGCGGGCCAGACGCTCACCTTCGATCTCACCGCGGCGCAGCTGGGCTCCAGCTGCGCGGCCGGAGCCGGAACGGCCGTCTCCGTGACCGTGAATGCGCGGGTCAACGCCAATGTCGCCGACAACACCGTGCTGCGCAACGTCGTCAACGGCACCGGGACGTCGATCAGCGGCGCCCCGGTCACGTCGTCGGACGAGGTCTCCGTCACCGTCGTGTCGACGCTCCCCGGCGCGACCGTCACCAAGCGAGGCTACGGCCCTCTCCTCAACACGGTGGGCGACAACGGCACCTACGACCTCAACCTGAACGGCTACACCTCGGCGACGTATCCCGGGCCGTGGCTCGGTCGCGGCGACGCGAACGTCTCCACCGCCACGATCTACAACAGCGCTGCGCCCTCTTTTCGCATCGAGGCGCTCTACGCGCTCGACGTGCTGATGCCCGGCCCCGGCCTGCAATCCGAGGTCGTCGACCCGGTGCCGTGCACGACGAACGTGAGCGGATCCTCGTACTCCAGCAACGCTCCGGGCACCGTGTGCACGGATCCCGCCTTCCATCCGACCATGGTCACGATCTGGGCACGTACGACGGAGAATCCGCAGAACGTCGGCATCCCCTCCGCTTTCGCTCCGCAGGCGCGCCTCACCGACGGCTCGATCGTCACCCTGACAGCCGGACCCATCCCGTCAGGAGCGGTGACGCTCGCGAGCGGACCCGACTACCGCAGCTACTTCGTGCCCGCCTCGGCGATCGGCCGCGTGGCGGAGATCATCCTGCCGCGCACGACCGGCATGACCAACACACGCATGAACGTGGTGATCGGCGGCTATGCCGACTCGCGTCGAGTCGCGGGCGACATCCTCCGCAACCAGGCGGCGATCAGCTCCTACGCCGTGGGCGCGACGACGCCCTACGCGACGGGGACCTCGTCCGTCGGCCGGATCTTCATCCTGGACGGGCCGCAGATCGGCGTGACCAAATACTGGTACGCCGCAGGGCCGGAATTCCGAGTGAACAGCGAAGTCATGCTGAAGGGGCCGACGACCGGCGATCTGACCTTCGTCGATCGCTTCCCCGCCGGCGTCTCGTTCACCGGTCCCGCTGTTCTCGACGCATATCGCTATGGCGCCGGAGCCTGGAGCAACAACATCCCGACGACCACGACCGTCACCGCCGACCCCGTCACCGGCGAGACCGTCGTCACGGTGGTGGTCAAGGCGTCGACGGTGAACGGACTCCTGCCGGCCTCGAAGGGTGAGCGCATCCGCTTCGAGCTCCACCTCCCGTCGAAGGTGCAGTTCCCGGGCAACTACGTGAACAGGGCGACCGTCAACCTCTCCGATCCGCAGGTGAACAACTCGATCTGCACACAGGGCACGAAGGTGGCGGGCACGACGGGGGCTGGACACCAGTGCGCCTCGTCGACGTCCTTCACCGTCAATCCCGACCCGACGTCGGATGCGGTGCGTGTGACGAAGTCGGTGCGCGGAAGCCTCGATACCGCGTTCAAGAGCTTCCCGGCGATCGGGTACGTCGCATCGGCGGGGGGAAACGCGACGTTCCGGCTCGGCTGGACGAACAAGAGCCAGCAGAACGTCGGCAACGTCGTGATGTACGACCTGCTTCCGCGGGTGGGCGACACCGGCACGGTCGCGGGAACGGTGAACCAGCAGCGGGGGAGCACGTTCCGGCCGATCCTCACCGGGTTCTCGGCGCTGCCGGCCGGGGTCACGGCGTTCTACTCGACGTCGACGAACCCGTGCCGTCCCGAGGTGCTGCCGAACGCGCAGAACGCGGGCTGCGTCGACGACTGGGCCGCCGTGCCTGCGTCGCCGTCGGCCGCGCTCCTGCAGACCGTGCGCGCGCTGCGTTTCGTGTCGACCGCGACCTACGCGTTCGATCAGGGCCTCTCGATCGATCTGACGATGACGACGCCGCCGCTGAACAGCGTCGGCGACGTGGCCTGGAACACGGTCGCCACG
Source organism: Microbacterium sp. MYb72 (assembly GCF_002979415.1). Taxonomy (GTDB): domain Bacteria; phylum Actinomycetota; class Actinomycetes; order Actinomycetales; family Microbacteriaceae; genus Microbacterium; species Microbacterium natoriense. Next base: position 27,977 of record NZ_PCOT01000034.1, read on the forward strand.
GCGCAGACGAACCTGGCGAGCGGACAGCCGATCCCGCCCGTCGAGTCGGCCAAGGTCGGGATCGCGCGACAGGACTTCAGCCACATCACGATCGACAAGGTCGTGGACAAGACGGTGGCGAACGTGGGCGATCTGCTCACCTACACCGTCAGCGCGGTCAACGACGGTGGTCGTGACCTCTCCGACATCACCCTGCGGGACACGCTCCCGGCCGGTGTGACGTTCGTCTCGGCGAGCGGGGGAGGTGTGCACGCCGGGGGCGAGGTCACCTGGAACCTCGCGAGCATGCCCCTCGGGCAGCAGTTCACGTACACCGTCACGGTGCGCGTGGACCAGGAGGGCGTGGCGCTCGTGAACCGCTTCGGAGTCGACGGGACGACCCCGGTGACACCGCTGCATCCGTGTGCGGAGCCGAACGACGACGATGAGTCCTGCGCGACGACGACGGTGCCCGCGGTGGCCCTCACGTACGCGAAGACGTCCGACCCGGCACCGGGGACGATGGTCAAGGCGGGAGACACGGTGTCGTACACCGTGACCGTGTCGAACGCCACGGGCTCGCCGTCCACGAGCGGCATCGCGACGGATGACATGTCGGAGGTGCTCGACAAGGCGACCCTGGCGTCGCCGCCGGTCCTGACGTGTGCGCCGGTCGGCGCCTCGTGCGGGCAGGTCGCGTACACCGCCGGCGATACGGAGCTCGTCTGGAGGTCGACGGCGGGGGCGCCGCTCGCAGCGCACACGACGGCGACGATCACGTACACGGTGACGCTCGACGACGACGCGAGCGGAACGCTGCGCAACCTCCTCGTCGAGCCCGGCATCGCCGTCGAGCATCCGATCCTCAGCGTCGACAAGACGGTCGACAAGGGCGCCGGGTCGCTCGTGAACCCCGGCGATGACGTGAAGTACACGCTGTCGATCACGAACAGCGGCGCCGTCGGGAGCGGTCCGTTCTCCGTGTTCGATGACCTGAGCGACGTCGTGGGCAACGCGACGCTCGACGAGGCGTCCATCGCGGTCGACCCCGCCGTCGGAGCGGCGGCCTACGATGCCGGCACGCACCATCTCACCTGGACGGGTGCGCTCGCCGCGGGGCAGACGGTGCAGGTCTCCTACACCGTCACCGTGAACGACGATGCGTTCGGAGAGCTGCGCAACGTCTTCCTCGACAAGACCGTGGTGAACCCGATCTCGGGAACGCTGCAGTGGACCAAGATCGACGAGTCGCCTCAGCAGCGCCTCCTGGCGGGCTCGGAGTGGACGCTCCAGGCGCTCGATGAGAACGGCGCGCCGACCGGCATGGTGCTGACGGTCGAGGACTGCACGGAGCTGCCGTGCTCCGGGCCCGAGAAGGACCCGGCCGGCGGAGCCCTCCGCGTGCCGAACCTCACCCCCGGCGACCACCAGCTCGTCGAGACCAAGGCTCCGGCCGGCTACGTGCTCGACACGACCGTGCGCACCGTCACCGTGCTCGGCACCGTGCAGGTGACCGTGCTCGACGGGATCGTCAACCAGCAGCAGGGAGTGCCGGTCCTGCCGTTCACCGGCGGTCTGGGCACAGACCACCTGCTGCTGATCGGGGGCGCGCTGCTTCTGCTCACCTCCGGACTCGTCGTCTGGCAGATCCGCCGCAGGCGCAGGGCATGACCGCGCCGCGTCTCACCGACCCACCCGCTCCGCACCAGCGGAGAACCACTCATCCCGCCCACCCAGGGGCGGACTCGAAAGGACATCACATGACCGCACTCACGCACCCGCGGGGGCGCCGGATCCTCGCCATCGGCGCAGCGCTGACGCTCGGCGCGCTCGGCATCCTCGCCACGGGCTCGGCCGCGAGCGCCGCCGAGATCGACCCCGACCAGACCGGCTCGATCACCATCCACAAGTTCGCGAACCCCGGCAACGGCGCCGCGAACCCTGACGGCACCGGCACGCTGCCCGATACGGAGCCGATCGCCGACGTCGTGTTCGAGGTGTGCGCGATCGACGGCATCGACCTCGTCGACGGCACGAACACGGGATGGGATGCGCTCAACGCGATCACCCAGGCCGAGAAGCTCGCCGCCGGCGCCCAGGGCACCGCGACGCTCGGCGCCTACGCGCTGAGCGGCTGCGAGGAGGTCACTACCAGCGCAGACGGCACCGTGTCCACCGGCGCGCTGCCCGTCGGTCCGTACTTCGTGCGCGAGATCGACGCCCCCGCCGGGGTGATCGCGCCCGCGATCCCCTTCATCGTCACGGTGCCCACCCCCGCGGTGAACACCGGCATCGCCGGAGCACCGCTCGACGGCGAGTGGGTGTACGACGTCAACGTCTACCCGAAGAACACGCTCGCCGAGAGCCCGCGCAAGAACGTCGTCCGCCAGGACGACAACGGCGCCGCTCTCGGGGCGCCGGTCACGTACCAGGTGACGACGAAGATCCCCGCGCTCGCGGCCGGCGAGACGTACGACGTGTTCGCCATCACCGACACGCTCGACCCCGCCCTCACCCCGAACACCGACCTCTCGACCCTGTCGGTGGCCGTCGGCGGAGGAGCCGCGTTCGTGCAGGGCGCCGACTACACGGCGACCTGGGCGGGGCAGACGCTCACCGTCTCCTTCACCGCCGCCGGGCTCGCGAAGCTCGAGGCCGGGCAGAACGTCGTGCTCACCTTCGACGCGGCAGCGAACGCGGTCGGCGAGATCCAGAACCAGGCCTTCGTGAACCTGAACGGCTTCCAGCTCACCCCCGGTGTCCCGAACGGACCCGGCGGGTCGCCGACCGACATCGTGGAGACGCGATGGGGCAGCCTCACCGTCAAGAAGGTGAACGCCGCCGACGCGCAGCAGGGCCTCGCCGGCGCCCGGTTCGAGATCTACATGGGCACCACGGATGCCGCAGGCTGCATCGCCGACATCGACGACCTCAGCGCCGTGACCGCACCCGGCACGACCTCGCCGCTCGTCGTCTCCTCCGGCGCGGACGGCTCCGTCGTCTTCCCCGGACTCTGGGTCGGCGACACGGAGAAGACCGTCGCCGCCGACGGCACCGTCAGCGACGTCGCGGCCCCCGGCCACGACTACATGCAGCGCTGCTACGTGCTGAAGGAGATCGCGGCCCCGGCGGGCTTCATCCTCCCGGCCGGTGCGGCAGCGCTGACCGAGGTCGTCGTCGCTGCGGGCGACAACGGCACCGTCGCGCTGATCGACATCCCGAACACCCAGCAGGGAGTGCCGACCCTGCCGTTCACCGGAGCCGACGGACAGCTCGCCCTCATGATCGCGGGAGCCGCCCTCGCGGTCATCGCCGTCGGCGGAGTGCTCGTCTCGCGGCGGCGCAAGGCGGCTGAGGAAGCCTGATCGCGGAGACGTGATCGCAGAGACCCCGGGGCGGGGCTGGAGTGTCACCGCCCCGGGCCCGCGCGCCCGCTGATGCAGGGGTGCATGGCAGCGGGCGCATGAGGCGGCGGGGACGCGGGGCGTCCCCGCCGCCGACGCGCTCACGAGAGAATGCGGACGAGAGAGGAGAAGGACACGTGAACGATGACGTCACCGCAGCGACGGCGCAGACGCGAGCGCGTCCTCCCCGGAGCGACGCGCGGCGCCGGCCTCGCTGGCGCCCGTCGGTCCTGCTGCTCGTCACGCTGGCCGCAGCGGTCACGGGAGCGACCGTGTTCGCCTACGCGCCGGCCGCGCAGTGGCTCGCCGACTACAACCAGGCGCTGATCGTCGACGGCTACCCGCAGAGCGTCGCCGCCGCTGTGCCAGGGCCCGCAGACCAGCGCGCGGAGGCCCACCGGTACAACGAGGCCCTCTCCGCCGGTGCGATCCTCGCCGCCGATGCGAACGTCCCCACCAGTTCCGCGCGCACCGGGCAGGAGTTCGACTACGCGAGCATGCTGCGCACGGACTCGGGCGTCATGTCGCGCATCCAGATCCCGTCGATCGGCGTGGATCTCCCGATCTATCACGGCACGGACGAGGCCACGCTGCGGAAGGGTGCCGGTCACCTCGAGGGGACGTCCCTGCCCGTCGGCGGCGCGAGCACGCACGCCGTGATCACCGCGCATCGGGGGTTGCCCGAGGCGGCGATGTTCACCGACCTCGATCGGGTGAAGAAGGGCGACCTGTTCACCCTGACGACCTTCGGCGAAGTGCTGACCTATCGTGTGATCGATGCGCGGGTCGTCGATCCCGCCGACACCGAGACCCTCCGCCAGGAGGAAGGGCGCGACCTCGTCACGCTCGTCACCTGCACCCCGCTGGGCATCAACTCGCACCGCATCCTCGTCACGGGCGAGCGCGAGACGCCGAATCCGCCGCAGTCGGTCGTCGCCGCAGGAGGGCTCGCGGAGGGCGCAGGATTCCCGTGGTGGGCGGTGGCGTACCTCGCCGCCCTCGTGGTGATCGGGGTGTACGGCTGGTGGGCTGGTCGCTCGACCGCCGCGCGGTCTCGGCTGGCGGGTCGCGACGCGCCAGCCGACGCTCCGATGGAGTGACCGGAATACTGCACGAGCGCTATGCTCAGCTGTGGGGAGAGCCCACCCGAGGGAGATTTCTTCATGCCCATTCTCGTCGGAATCGTCGAGGATCACCCTGCCACGGTGCTCGGCACCGTGGCGATACTCCGGAAGCACGCTGACATCGTCGTCGCCGCGACGGGATCGCGCGCTCTGGACCTCCTCTCCAAGGCGTCGAAGCTCGACGTCGTCATGCTCGATCTGGCGCTCTCAGACGGCTCTTCTCCGACGGAGAACATCCGCACCCTGGCGCCGCTCGGAGCGCAGATCATCGCCTACACCTCCGGTGAGCAGTCGCGTCTCGTCCGCGAGGCCGCGCGCGCCGGCGCCTCCGGGATGATCCGCAAGTCCGAGCGCATGGAGGTGATCGTCGAGTCGGTGCGTCGCGCAGCCCGGGGCGAGGTCATCGCGTCCCCCGACTGGGCGGCGGCGCTCGACGCGGACCGCGAGTTCGTGTCGGCGAGGCTGAGCCCGCGGGAGTCGGAGGTGCTCTCCCTCTATGCGTCGGGGGAGACCGCCGACCGCGTGGCGCAGTCCCTGTTCCTGTCGCGGGAGACGGTGCTCGATCACATCCGTCGGATCCGCGCGAAGTACGCGGCCGTCGACCGCGCCGCTCCCACGAAGGTCGACCTGTTCCGTCGCGCCATCGAGGACGGGCTCGTCGCGCCGGATCAATGACCGCGCTGCGCGACGAGCTGACGCTCGTCGACCGACGCCTGGGCCGGATCATCGCGTGGTGCGGCATCCTGAGCACCGTCGCCGCATGGTCTCGCATCCTCCCGCAGATGCCCGAGTTCGCCCCCTGGTGGACGCTCCTCGCCGCCGTGCCCGTGCTCGTGATCGTGATCCTCGCGGTCGCGGGAGCCACGCTCTCGGCGACCGCGTGCCGTGTGCTCTGGGCGACGACGATCCTCTCGGTCACGGCCGCCCAGGCGACGGTCTTCCTCGGCTACCGTGGCGATGACCCCGACGGACTGCGTCCGTGGATCGGTGTTCTCGGCCCGATCGCCGTGTGCCTGATGCCGCTGCTCGTGCGCTCCGCCGTCGCCGCCGTCGCGCTCGCGGCGGTGATCCCCTTCGCGATGGCGCTGTCGGGGCTCGTGTTCCTCGGAGCCGTGCCCGCGACGGCGCTCGCGATGACCCCGATCCACGTCGGCAACATCGCCGTGCTCGCGGCGGTGATGGGCGCGCGGGCGCGACTGCTCCGCCTGGAGCGCGCCGAGGAGTCGACCCGGCGTCTCGAGTCGCGGCGCGACAGGGCGCAGGAGCGGCTGAGGAGCCAGCGCGCGGTGGCCAGGATCGTCCACGACGAGGTGCTGTCGGTGCTGACCGCGGCGATGCGTCTTCCCGGGCCGGCGCTCCCCGAGGTGCGGCAGGCGGCGTCGGCGGGGCTGGAGGCGCTCCGCACCGCCATGCGCATGCACCCCGGGACCCAGATCGACGTCGAGCGGGAGCTGGAGGCCGAGGACGCCGGACAGGCTCTGGCCCGAGTGGCGCACGGCATCGCCGCCGACGCGGATCTGAGCATCGCGATGAGGGCGGGCACGGTCCCCGCCGCGGTGCTGGAGCGCTCGTCGCTCGCGCTGGGGGAGGCGCTCCGCAACAGCGTCCTCCACGCGCGGAACGGGGGCCCGGCCGTCTCGGTCGACGTCGGGGGAGACGAACTCACGCTCGTGGTCTCCGACCGAGGACCGGGCTTCGATCCGGACGACGTGGCTCCCGAGCGGATGGGGCTGCGCAACAGCATCCTCGAACGCATGCGCGACCTCCCCGGCGGCACGGCGGACGTGACCTCGGGCGCGGGCGGCACACGCGTCGAGCTGGGATGGCGGCGCGCTGCGGCGAGGGTGATCGACTCCGGACTGTCCACTCGGATCGCACGGGTCGCGGTCGCCACGCTGTGGGTGACGGGGATCGTGCAGAGCCTGTTGATCGATCTCTTTCCCGTTCCGAACCCCGCCGTCGGCATCGGATGTTATCTGGTGGCCCTTCTCGGCGCCCTGATGGTCACGGCGCAGCATCCCGGCAGGCTGCGCGGCGCGGAGGCGGCGGCGGTCATCGGATGCGCGGTCGTCGTCGCGCTGTGCGTGCTCGCCTACGCCGACATCTTCGACGCTCCCGCCGGTGAGGTATGGCTGCTGACCTTCGCCTCCTACCTCGTCGCTCTCGTGGCGGCGCGCGGCAATCCGGCCGCAGGCTGCGTCGGCGCCGTCCTGCTCGTCGGGCTCGTCGTCGCGTGGGGATCCGCGACCGGACAGCCCGCCATCGGGGTCGTGGCCATGGCGACGCCGACCGTGGTCTCCCTGCTGGTCGGTGTCACGTGGTTCATCGGCGTCAGCAGGATCTCCGTGCGCGAGTACGGCGTCCGCGCCGCCGCTGTCGAGGCCGCATCGGCGACCGTCTTCGCCGCAGCCGAGCGGTGGTCGTCACGGCGGGAGCTGTCCGGCATCCGCAGGACCGCCCAGCCCCTGCTCACCGCGCTCGCCTCGGGCGCCGACATCGACGACGCGCTCATCGGGGAGCTCGCCGCGGCTGAGGGGAGCATCCGCGACCGCATCCGCGCTCCCGGCCTGCACCACCCGGCACTGGTCGCGGCGGTGGATGGCGCACGCCGGAGAGGCGTGCATGTGCTGCTGCTCGGCGAGGAGACGGCGATGAGGCACCGCCTTCCCGGTGAGCTCGCCACGTCGATCGCGCGACTGGTCGCGGAGGAGGGGGCGGTCGCGGTCACCGTCAGGGAGGTGCATCGCGACGGCGGTTCCGTGGTGACGGTGGTGCGTGAGCGGGGGGACGGCAGCGTGCAGCGAGAGGAGTTCTCGCGTGCCGGCGCATGACGCGTCCCCCACTTACGGGGGAAAGACGTCTCGTTCCTTGTGAGCGGAGGGAGTACCGGCAACCCTAGAGAGGCGGTTCGTCCGCCACGAGGTGACTCTCCTCCCCAGGGTCCCTCTCTAGCTGCGGGGGCGACGTCACCCCCGCAGCTGTCTTGCAGCGTGAAACGGGGTGTCGGCGCATCTACTGGGGACTCGCGCCGAGGAAAGTGGTGTGAATTTGTGGGGACCGGAGTGAACTCGATCGTTCGGGTGGGGATCGTGGACGATCATCGGGTCATGCAGCTCGGAACGACGGCGATCATCAACGGGCATCCGGGCCTGCACGTGGTCGCGGTGGGGACGACCGTGGCCGAGCTGCTGGCGCTCCAGCAGCGCATGGACGTCATCCTGCTCGACCTCACGCTGTCAGACGGGTCGACGCCGTCGCAGAACATGGCGGCGCTGTCGCGCACGGGAGCGCGGATCCTGGCCTTCGTCGCCGAGGAGCCGCCGCCGATGCTGAGACAGGCGGCGCGTGCGGGCGCCGTCGGGCTGATCAGGAAGTCGGCCGACGCCCCGCAGATCATCGCCACGATCCGCGCGGCCGCCCGCGGGCAGGTCGTCGCAGGGGCCGAGTGGTTGGCGGAGATGAGCCGCGCGGTGCCCGAGGTGGCCGACGCCGGTCTCTCCGTGCGAGAGGCCGAGGTGCTCGCGCTCTACGCGGCGGGCAACACGGCCGAGAGCGTCGCCCAGGGGCTCTACGTCTCGCGCGCCACCGTGCTCGACCATATCCGCCGGATCCGTGCGAAGTACGCCGCGGCAGGGCGTCCCGCGCCGACGAAGGTCGACCTCTTCCGCCGCGCGGTGGAAGACGGGCTCGTCCAGTCCGAGTCCTGACCCGCGCCGTGGCGGCCATCGCGGGGAGAGAATGGAGCCATGAGCACGCGCAGCGAAGCCGTCCTGATCGATGTCGTCCGCACTCCCGTCGGCCGGGGCAAGCCAGGGGGAGCGCTCTCGGGCGTGCACCCGGTCGACCTCGCCGCCGGCGTCCTCTCCGCGCTCCTGGAGCGCACCGGGCTGGAGTCCGCGCAGATCGACGATGTGCTGCTCGGCTGCGTGAGCCAGGTCGGAGATCAGTCGTCGAACATCGCGCGTCAGGCTCTCCTCGCCGCCGGATTCGATGAGTCGGTGCCAGGGGCCACCATCGATCGGCAGTGCGGATCCAGTCAGCAGGCGGTGCACTTCGCGGCGCAGGGCGTGATGGCGGGAGCCTACGACGCCGTGATCGTCGGCGGGGTCGAGTCGATGAGCCGAGTGCCGCTCGGCGCCGCGCTCGCCGGAGGATCGCCGATGTCGCCGCGGTTGCGCGCACGCTACCCGGAGGGTCTGGTCAACCAGGGCGTGAGCGCCGAGCTCATCGCACAGCGCTGGGGCCTCGACCGCGACGCGCTCGACGCCTATGCCGCGGAGTCGCATCGGCGTGCGGCATCCGCCTGGTCGGAGGGCTTCTTCGACAGGACGATCGTCGCGGTCGACGAGGCGCCGGATGCGGTGACCGATGAGACCGTCCGGCCGGGGACGACGGCCGAGGGGCTGGCCGGCCTGAATCCGGCGTTCCGCACGGACGCGCTCGCCGCGCGCTTCCCCGAGCTCGGGTGGCGGATCACACCGGGCAACTCGTCCCCCCTGACCGACGGCGCCTCCGCCGCGCTGATCATGAGCGCCGACCGCGCCGCCGCGCTCGGGCTGACGCCGCGCGCACGGTTCCATGCGCTCGCCGCTGTGGGCGACGACCCGCTCCTCATGCTCACCGGGCCCATCCCGGCCACCCGTCGCATCCTCGAACGGTCGGGCCTCGGCATCGACGACCTCGACGCCTACGAGGTCAACGAAGCATTCGCGTCGGTGCCGCTCGCCTGGGCCGCCGAGGTCGGGGCGGATGCCGCCAGGCTCAACCCGCGCGGCGGGGCGATCGCGCTCGGGCACGCGCTCGGCTCGTCCGGCACGAGGCTGCTCGGCACCCTCGTCGATCATCTCGACGCCGTCGGCGGGCGCTACGGATTGCAGACGATGTGCGAGGGCGGCGGCATGGCCAACGCCACGATCATCGAGAGGCTGTAGCCGCGGCGGACCCGTTCCGGAGCGCGCCGCAGAACGGAGAAGACCCCCGCCGACCCGATTCGGCGGGGGTCTTTCGCGGTGTGGGCACCGCGACGGGAGCAGACGCTCACCGTTGGCGCGGAAGCTGTGACTACCCGATCCGGTCTGAGTCTCTGTCCGCGCATCTGCAGTTGTAGCCGGTGGAGGTGACCGGGCGGTGAACGAGGGGAGAACTCGCGGATCGGGGGAGGGGCGTCTCCTGAAAGCGCTTGCGCTATCGGCTTCTTCTGCCGGACGAGTCTGGAATATTACGCGACAGAAGTACTGGAAGCGCTTGCAGTTTCTCCCAGCGGACTGATAGCTTCGCACGCACAGCATCCGGGCACGCCGTCGTGCCCTCTCCATCCCCAGGGAGCATCCGTGTCGAAGACGACCACCGCACGCCGTACCGCACTCCTCGCCGTCACCGCGCTCATCACCGCGGGACTCGCGGCCGTGGCCGCACCCGCGGCATCCGCCGCAGAGCGCACCGCGGCGCTCGTGGGCGACCTGCAGTCCGAGCTCGGCTGCGCCGCCGACTGGGCGCCCGACTGCGCCGCGACCGAGCTCGCCCCCACGGGTGCGCCGGGCATCTACAGCGCCGAGTTCGAGGTGCCCGCCGGCAGCTACGAGTACAAGGTCGCTCTCGACGACGGGTGGGACGAGGCGTACGGACTCGACGGCGGAGGGGACAACATCCCGCTGACGGTCGCGGGCCCGGCGACCCTCCGGTTCACCTACGACGACACCCGCCACCGCGTCGGCGTCGAGGTCGAAGACCTTCGCGGCGGCTACACGAGCGACGACGATGCGCTCATCGCGGCACCGGTGCGGCAGCCCGGCGCGGGGGAGCAGTTCTACTTCGTGATGACAGACCGCTTCGCGAACGGCGATCCGTCGAACGACAGGGGCGGTCTGGACGGCGAGCGGCTCACGACCGGATTCGACCCCACCGACAAGGGCTTCTACCAGGGCGGCGACATCGCCGGCATCCGGAACGAGCTCGACTACATCGAGGGACTGGGGACCACCGCGATCTGGCTCACCCCCAGCTTCGCGAACAAGCCCGTGCAGGGCGAGGGGGCGAACGCGAGCGCCGGCTATCACGGCTACTGGGTCACCGACTTCACCCGCATCGACCCGCATCTCGGCACGAACGAGGAGCTGCAGGCGCTGATCGCCGAGGCGCACGACCGCGGCATCAAGGTCTACTTCGACATCATCACCAACCACACCGCCGACGTCATCGACTACACGCAGCAGAAGTACGACTACATCGACCAGGCGACGAGCCCGTACCGGGACGCCGACGGAAAGACGTTCGACCCCGGCGACTATGCCGGCACCGGCGACTTCCCCGCCCTGGACCCCGCCACGAGCTTCCCGTACACGCCCGTGGTCGCGGATGCCGAGAAGGAGGTGAAGGTCCCGTCCTGGCTCAACGACCCCTCGCTGTACCACAACCGCGGAGACTCGACCTGGTCCGGGGAGTCCGTGACCTACGGGGACTTCAGCGGCCTCGACGACCTCATGACCGAGCATCCGACCGTCGTCAACGGCTTCGTGCAGGTCTACGACAAGTGGATCGACCTCGGCATCGACGGATTCCGCATCGACACCGTCAAGCACGTGAACTTCGAGTTCTGGCAGCAGTTCACGACGGACGTGCTCGACTACGCCCATGCGAAGGGCAAGAAGGACTTCTTCATGTTCGGCGAGGTCTACGACGCCGATCCGGTGAAGCTCGCCCCCTACGTGCGCGACACCGACATGAACTCGATCCTCGACTTCACATTCCAGTCCTCGGCCGTCAGCTACGCCTCGGGCAACTCCGCGAAGGGGCTGCAGTCGCTGTTCGCGGGGGATGACCGCTACACGACCTCCGACTCCTCGGCCACGGCGCTGCCGACCTTCCTCGGCAATCACGACATGGGCCGGGTGGGGAGCTTCCTGCGGAACACGGACTCCGCGGTGCAGCGCGACGAGCTCGCGCACGAGCTGATGTTCCTCACCCGCGGGCAGCCCGTCGTCTACTACGGCGACGAGCAGGGCTTCGCCGGCACCGGCGGCGACAAGGACGCACGCCAGTCGCTCTTCGCCACGCAGGTGGCGGAGTACGCGAACCAGAACCTCATCACGGGAGAGCAGGTCGGCTCCACGGACCGCTACAGCACCGACGGTGAGCTGTACCGCAGCATCGCGGCGCTGTCCGATCTCCGCGAAGCCCACCCCGCGCTCGTCGACGGCGCGCAGATCGAGCGGTACACGGCATCCGGTGCGGGCGTGTACGCGTTCTCCCGGGTGGATGCCGACGACAGGGTCGAGTACCTCGTCGCCGTGAACAACGCCTCCTCGGCGCAGACCGTCGACCTGAAGACGCTCACCGCCGACGCCGGCTACAGCGCCGTCTACGGCGACGGCGCGGCGCTGACGGCGGATGCCGGTGCGGCGACGAGCATCACGGTGCCCGCACTGTCTGCGGTGGTGTGGAAGGCGGATCGCAAGGTCACCGCCCCCGCCGAGGCCGCGCCGGTCACCCTGAGCGTTCCCGCCGCGGGCGCCGGGCTCGCCGGGCAGTCCGCCGTGCAGGCGACCATCGCCGACCAGTGGGCGCAGACGAGCTTCGCGTACCGCGTCGTCGGCTCCGACGAGTGGCACGCGCTCGGCACGGCGGAGGACACCGATCCCCGCGTCTTCCACGACATCCGGGGCCTGGCGAAGGGAACGCTGGTCGAGTACCGGGCGGTGACGACGGATGCCGCAGGCCACCACTCCGCGGCATCCACCTACGCCTCGGTCGGCAACGCCGTGACGCTCGAGCAGGCCGAGGAGCCGGAGTCCCCGATCGACATGGTGACCGTCCCCGGCAGCCTCAACTCCGAGATGGGATGCGCGGGCGACTGGGATCCGGCGTGCGAGAAGGCCGCGCTCACGCTCCGTGCAGACGGGGTGTGGGCCGGCACGTTCGACCTCCCCGCCGGCGACTACGAGTACAAGGCGGCGATCAACGGCAGCTGGGCGATCAACTACGGCGCCAACGGCGCACCCGACGGCTCGAACATCGCCGTGCACCACGCGGGCGGACCGATCACGTTCTACTTCGATCCGCGCACGAACATCGTGCAGTCCACGTCGGAGGGCCCCATCGTCACGCTCCCCGGCTCGCAGCAGTCGGAGCTCGGCTGTGCGGCCGACTGGTCGCCCGACTGCCTCGCGACCCTCATGGCCGACGGCGACCGCGACGGCGTCTACGAGTTCGCGACGGACGAGCTGCCGACCGGCGCCTATGAGCTGAAGGTCGCGCACGGCCTGAGCTGGTCGGAGAACTACGGAGCGGACGGAGCGCCTGGAGGGGCGAACATCTCGTTCAGCGCCACCGAGGGCAAGGTCACGACCTTCCGCTACACGCTCGCCACGCACATCCTCGAGGTCGTGAGCGTCGACCCGCCGCTCCCCGGCACGGGCGAACTGCGTGCGCACTGGATCGACGCCACGACCATCGCGTGGCCCGCGACGCTCGGGAAGACCGACAGGGCCGCGTACCAGCTGTACTCGGCATCCGACGCCGCGCTCGCCGTGGCCGACGGCGACGTCTCGGGCGCGGATCCGATCGCCCTGACCGTGATCGACGGGGGACTCACCGACGCTCAGCTCGCGCGCTTCCCCGCTCTCCAGGGCTACCTCGCGCTGAGGGTGAAGGATGCGGATGCCGCGGCGCTCGTGCGCACGCAGCTCGCCGTCGCCCAGCGCGATACGGCAGGCGCCCTCACCGCGTTCACGGGCGTGCAGATCCCCGGGGTGCTCGACGACCTCTACGCCGCAGCACTCGACGAGGTCGACCTCGGTGTCACCTTCAGCGGCAAGAAGCCGACCTTCCGGCTGTGGGCGCCGACGGCGCAGAGCGCGGCCCTCCTGACCTGGAACGCCGGGGCGAGCGGCGATCCCGTGCGTCACGACGCGGCATGGGACGCGGCATCCGGCACCTGGACCGTGAAGGGCGGCAAGGACCTCAAGGGCGATGAATTCCTGTGGGAGGTGAAGGTCTACGCGCCGACCACGGGGAAGATCGAGACCAACCTGGTCACCGATCCGTACTCGACGGCCCTCACGCTGAACTCGGAGCGCTCCGTCGCGATCGACCTCGACGACAAGGCGTGGCAGCCCAAGATCTGGCAGAAGACGAAGTCCCCCGTCGTGGAGAAGTCGGTCGATCGCGCGATCTACGAGCTGCACATCCGCGACTTCTCGATCAGCGACGAGACCGTGCCTGCGGAAGAACGGGGCACTTACCTCGCCTTCGACGAGAAGAGCGCGGGCACCGATCAGCTCCGCCAGCTCGCGGATGCCGGCATCAACACCGTGCACCTGCTGCCGTCGTTCGATCTCGCCACGATCGAGGAGGACCGTGCGGCCCAGGCGGTGCCGGACTGCGACCTCGCATCGTTCGGCCCCGCGTCCGATCAGCAGCAGGCGTGTGTGCAGGCCGCGGCCGATGCGGACGGCTTCAACTGGGGCTACGACCCGTACCACTTCTCGACGCCCGAGGGCTCGTACGCGGTCGACGCGAACGGCGGGGCGCGCGTGGGCGAGTTCCGCACCATGGTCGGCTCGCTGCACGACATGGGGCTGCAGGTCGTGCTCGACCAGGTGTTCAACCACACCGCGGCATCCGGTCAGGCGGGCACGTCGGTGCTCGATCAGGTCGTGCCCGGCTACTACCAGCGGCTGAACGCGGCGGGCGCGGTCGAGACCTCGACCTGCTGCCAGAACGTCGCGACCGAGCACCTCGCCGCGCAGAAGCTCATGGTCGACTCGATCGTGACGTGGGCGCGCGACTACAGGGTCGACGGCTTCCGGTTCGACCTGATGGGGCACCACTCCACGACGAACATGCAGGCGATCCGCGACGCGCTCGACGCGCTGACGCTCAAGAAGGACGGCGTCGACGGCACGGCGATCTATCTGTACGGCGAGGGCTGGAACTTCGGAGAGGTCGCGAACAACGCACTGTTCGAGCAGGCGACGCAGGGCCAGCTCGGCGGCACAGGCATCGGCACGTTCAACGACAGGCTGCGGGATGCCGTGCACGGCGGCAGCCCGGTCGACGGCTCCTCGACGTTCCGACAGGGCTTCGGCACCGGTCTCGGCACGGACCCGAACGGGAACCCGATCAACGGCACGACCGAGCAGGCGCTCACCGACCTCGGCCATGAGACGGATCTCGTCAAACTGGGGCTCGCGGGCAACCTGCGCGACTTCACGTTCGTGACGAGCGACGGGAAGGTCACCGCCGGTTCAGGCATCGACTACCGCGGCTCGGCCGCAGGCTATGCCCAGGAGCCGGACGAGGTCATCAACTACGTCGACGCCCACGACAACGAGACGCTGTACGACCTGTCGGTGTTCAAGCTGCCGGTGGGCACGTCGATGGCCGACCGGGTGCGCATGAACACGCTCGAACTGGCGACCGTGACGCTCTCGCAGTCGCCGTCGTTCTGGCACGCGGGCACCGAGCTGCTGCGCTCGAAGTCGCTCGACCGCAACAGCTACAACTCGGGCGACTGGTTCAACCGCATCGACTGGACCGGCCAGGAGTCGACCTTCGGCTCCGGCCTGCCGACCGCGGCGGACAACCAGGAGAAGTGGCCGATCATGGCGCCGCTGCTGGAGAACCCGGCGCTCAAGCCCGGAGCCTCCGACATGGCGTCGGCCGAGGCATCCGCCCTCGATCTGCTGCGCGTGCGTGACGAGGTCGACCTGCTGCGGCTCGGCTCGGCGGATCTCATCGAGCAGAAGGTGACGTTCCCGAACAGCGGAGCGGAGGCCGCGCCCGGTGTGATCCTCATGCAGATCGACGATCTGGTCGGGGCCGACGTCGACCCCGAGCTCGACGGAGCCCTGGTGGTGTTCAACGCGTCGCCCGCACCCGTCACGCAGACGGTGGCGGGGCTCGCCGGTCGCTCGTTCGCTCTGACGCCCGCGCAGGCGAACGGAGCGGATGCGGTGGTCAAGAGCACGACGTGGGATGCCGCGAGCGGCACGGTCACGGTGCCCGCGCGGTCGGTCGCCGTGCTTGTCGACGACCAGGTGCAGCCGATCGACACGTCCGTGCGGCTGAGCTCGTCTGACGTCGTCGTGAAGGCGGGCCGGAACGCGATCGTGAAGGTCACGGTCGCCGCCGACGACCGCAGCGCCGCCGTCGGCACCGTCACGGTGCGCGACAACGGCAAGGTCGTCGCGACGGTCGAGCTGACCGCCGCCGATCGGGGCAAGGTCACGGTGACCGTGCCCCAGGTGACCCGCGGCATCCACCTGATCACGGCGCGGTTCGAGGGAACAGAGCCGTACACGGACTCACGTTCCTGGCTCCCGCTCC
>NZ_PCOT01000035.1 GCF_002979415.1 Microbacterium sp. MYb72
TCACCCGTGCCACTGGTGCGGGCATCGCGCGGCGGAGTGGGCGTGCCTGTGCGCTGACTCCGGTTCTGTGCCCTCTGATGTCATCTCGGGGGCTCGGGGCGTCTGAGGGGCGCTGAGCGGTCTGAACTCCGGTTAGGACGGTTGAGGGCGTTGGGGGCTCCCCCTGCCAGCCGACCGGGAACAGGGCCGGAGGGGCGGCGACGGGCTCAGGCTCGGGCGCGAGCGCTACGGCGGGACCGTGGCGTGCAGGGAGTCGGCTCACGGCGAGGGCGGATACCTCGCGGCTCTCGCGGGCTCGTGCGGCATCTCGGCGGCGGTGGCACGACCGGCAGGCGGGCACGTACTCCGACAGCACCGGCGAGTACGTCACTCGGGCACCGGTCGCGTTCGTGCCGGTCGTCACGCTGGAGTCAGCGCACAGGCACGCCCACTCCGCCGCGCGATGCCCGCACCAGTGGCACGGGTGAGCCGATGCCGGGCCGCGACGACGGCGGAGTGCGTCATGCGTCTGCCGGTACGTCGGGACCGGCCCGGTAAGCACCGCGCGCCCGTTCATCGCCGCCACCAGAGGTCACCAGCGCTGGCGACGAGCCCGCGACGATCGAGAGCACGCAGGGAACGCGCGGCGGTGTGCGGGGCGTCGGGGCGAATCTCGGTCGGCGTGCGGGGTCGTCCGTCGCCGAGCACGTCGAGCACGGCGCGCATGTGCGGGCTCAGACCGGGTGTCGGCTCGGCGAGGCGTTCCGGCTCCGTCGTCTCGCGGCAGTCGGCGCACGCGGGGGTCGTCGCGGTCACGGTGTAGGCGTTCAGCACGTGCCACACGTCGTAGATCGCATCGGCGCCGTAGGCGTCAAGGTGCGCCATGACGGCGGTTGCCATGTCAGCCCATGATGCTTCGCGGCTCATCGCTCCCACCTCGCTATGGCATCGGCGGCGTCTGCGCGGCTGGCGAGCATGCGGAGCCCGAGCGGGAGGTTCCCCGGCATCTCGGCTCGCGCGGCATCGGTGATCGCCTCCGCGCTGTACACCCCGCCGAGGCGCACGGACAGCGCTTCGACGGCGGCGGGGTCGAGGGTGAGGAGGGCGGCGGCGCGGCGCGCTTTCTCTGCTTCGGCCTCAGCGGCGGCG
Organism: Microbacterium sp. MYb72; assembly: GCF_002979415.1. GTDB lineage: Bacteria > Actinomycetota > Actinomycetes > Actinomycetales > Microbacteriaceae > Microbacterium > Microbacterium natoriense. The sequence goes on from NZ_PCOT01000035.1 coordinate 1,129, forward strand.
GATGCCTCAGCGGCGATCCGTGCATCTCGGCATCCTCGGCAGGCGGGAGGATCGGCGAGGCCGGGGTGTCGGGAGCATCGAGCATCGAGGGCGGGCGCGCTTGCGCGCGTCTCGTTCCCCTGGTTCTTGTTCTCTTGGTTCTCGTTCCGTCGGTCAACCTGACCGACGGGTGACGGTCGTTCTGACCGAGGGGTGACGGTCAGGCTGACCGTCACTGGCGAGTTATCCACAGGCTCGGCCAGCCCGGCGGGCGGCGTCTCCGGGTCGATCGCCACGGTGTATCGGTTGCTCGTTTGCCCGTTCGCGTCGTGCTGTCGCTTCCATGTGACGATGCCGAGCGCGCGCAGTTCATCGAGCGCACGACGCGCTGTCTTCTCCCCGAGTCCGGCGGCACTCGCGATCGCCGCGTGAGACGGCCAGCATGCGCCGGTGTTCAGGTTCGCGAACGTGAGCAACGCGGCGTATGTGCGGAACGCCGTGTGGCTCGGGATGCGGAACGCCCACACGGGCAGGCGCACGAACGGCAGGCGCCGCGCGTAGGTCGTGAGGTCCGACACCATGAACGCTCGTCGTGGGGCTTCGACTGATGCGAGATCAGCCGGAGGGGCCACGTCTGCCGCGTGATTCCGGACGGCCAGGGGGAACGTCTCACCGAACCGCTCACGGATAGGCGGTATTCTGCTCATGTTCGCCCTCCTCTCAGGGCTTGGACTCACGGCCTCCGCCTCCTCTCGACGGGGGCCGTTCCGTCTGTGCGGTCAGTCGTCAGCGCTGGCGGCAGTGCCGCCGCCAGCGATGAACCGGTCCAGAGCGTCGGCGGGAAGACGGACACTCCGACCGATCCGCACCGCTCCGGGAACCGCGCCCGACGACAACAGCGTGTATCCGCGGTTCCGGGATACGCCGAGCTGTTCGGCGACATCGACAGCGGTAAGTAGGCGCTCACTCATCGTTTCCTCCTCAGTAGTTCGCTGTACCGATTGTGCATAGGGTTTACTTGCGCGTAAACTGTGGATCACTGCAAGTGCAACAGTTAGGAATCGCGATGCGCTCAACCTCGGATCAGTGGGACGCGTCCACGTGGAGCCGCCCAACCGATGGAATCGACGGCGGCAGGTTCAACCTCTATGGCCTCCGCAGTCTCTTGCGCGACGCACTGGACGAGGCCTCCGACCTCCCCGACGACGCGCCCGGCCCTACGATCGGCGACCTTCGCGAATGGTGGAGCCGCACGGCGGTCGAATCCGATCGCGGCGCGGAGATCGTGAATCCAGCGGGTAGCGCTATCTATCGAGTGACCCTCGATCCCCGGCCCGGCTCGGCAGAACTCCGAACCGTGGAGGTGATCGCGACTGGAGACAACACGGACCCGAGCATCTTCCGCGTGCCCGTCGGAACCCTCGCCGCTCAGGCCCGCGCGGTGCTGGCCCTTCCCGCAGACATCGTGATCGGCGCACGCGGTCCCGCAAGGCCCACAGCCGAGACACTGGCCGAACACGCCCGCGACCGCATCCCACGGAGCAAGATTGCGGAGCGATACGACCGCAAGGTTGCGACCGTCGATCAGTGGATGCGAGAGGCCCGGCGTGAGCGTCCTGACCTCGATTGGCCCGAGCGCCGACGAGGGCCGAGCCCGCGCGCACAGACTCCCCCGGCGACTGCCGGGGAGAACCGGGGCGAGAGCCCCACGAATCGAAAGGCAGACCGATGACAGACACGAGCAACGCCCCGAACGCCGCGGAGGTGACACGATGAGCCGCCGCACCCGAGAGCCGTTCGAGGTCGTGACGCTAGCCGACGGGCGACGAGCGCACCGGATGATGCGCGAGGGTTGGGAACTCCTCTCAGCCCGCAGCGGATTCCTGCTCTCCGCGACGACGTACACCCTCCGGCGCCCGAACCCGCGCTACCGAGGCGCGGCGGTCGCTCGATGAGCGCGCGGGTACTCCCCCGTTCGGGGAACGTCTGCCAGTCGTGCGGCGTCGATCGCGGCAAACGGTCGAGCGGGTGGGCGGCGTTCACCGGGACCGACCGCGACACCGGCGCCGAGCGGATCGCCCACACGTGCCCGGAGTGCCCGGAGCGGAGCGAGCCGATCCGGCGAATCGAGTCCCGAGGCGTCGCACGGTTCCGTGTCGTGCTGGACACGTCCGCGAAGGGTCAGGCGCGCCAGCAGGTCACGCGCACGTGCGACACGCTCGCCGAGGCGCGGGCGTTCGTGGAGACGACACGAGAGCACGTCAGGCGCGGCACGTTCAGCCGTGACGACGTGCGCACGCTGTGCGAACGGTGGCTGTCCACGCTCACCGATATGCGGGAGGTCACTCAGCAGGGCTACCGCTCGGCACTCCGGCCTGTGCTCGCCCGTCTCGGGGATCGCTCGGTGGCCGACGTGCGCGTGCGCGACGTGGACGAATGGATTGCGTGGGCTCGCCGAGAGGGCGGCATGAGGGGTCAACCCCTCTCGCCTCGGAGCGTCCGTTACGGGCTCGCCGCCGCCGCGCTGGCATTCGACAGGGCCGTGCGTGATGAGGTGATCGCGTCGAATCCGTGGCGGAAGGTCAAGCCGCCGAAGTCGGCGCCGAAGGTCACCGGGGATGCGCATTACTGGACGCGCGATCAGGTGGCCGCGTTCCGTGCGGCGTCGGATGCCGACGCGCTCGCGGGCGTGTGGCGTCTCAGCCTCGCCGGGATGACGCGCGCCGACGTGCACGGCCTCCAGTGGGATGACGTGGACATGGACCGCGGAACGGTTCGTGTCGAACGCGGGCGGGTGGCACTCCAGAGCGGCGGATGGGCGGTCGAAGCGCCGAAGTCGGAACAGCGCAAGCGTACGTTGCCCGTCGAGCGTGTCGAGCCGGGCACGATGGCCCTCCTCCGATCGCTCCGCGCGGCTCAGGCCGCAGACCGCCTGCGCGCCGGGGCGGCTTGGGAGGACACGGGGTACGTCATCGTGGATGCTCTCGGGCGCCCGGAACAGCCGGAACGGTACTCCGAGCGGTTCCGTCGGCTGGCGTCTCGCGCGGGGCTTCCGAGCATCCGCCTCCACGCGCTCCGGCACAGCCTCGCGCACTATCTCGACTCGATCGGTGTGCCGCCGTCCGCGAGCGCGGCGTGGCTCGGTCACACGCTCGCCGTGTTCCTGGATACGTACTTCCCGGAGCGTGGGGCGATGGGCGTCGAGCAGGCCGCGGAGGCGATGGAACGCGCGATCGCTGTGTGAGCGGAGCGGCGGAGTAGTAGCCGCCGAATCCGTGCAAATCGAGGCGTCGTGAGAGGCCTGTGAGAGAAAGGGCACCTGCCGGGTAGTAGTCCGGCAGGTGCCCTTTCGTGTTCTCCCGCGTAATTCCGCGGAAATCCGACCTTCTGATTTGGTCGGGCTGACAGGATTTGAACCTGCGACCCCTTGACCCCCAGTCAAGTGCGCTACCAAGCTGCGCCACAGCCCGTTGTCCGTGGCTTTCGCCGCAGGCAACTCCCCTATCTTAGCCTGATGCCGAGGCCGTCCGCGAACCGAGCAGCGTTGCGTGTGTCGGAGGCCCGGCGTAGCGTCCCGTGCATGGCGACGATCACGACCGAGGTGGCGACGACAGCCCGGTGGAGCGATGTGCAGCACGCACTCACGGGCGGCGGGGATGGCGCGAGCTGCCAGTGCATCTGGCCGGTTCTCAGCAACAAGGACTGGAATTCGACGACGAAAGACCAGCGCACCGAGATGCTGCGCACGGAGATCGACGAGGGGCCTCCCCCGGGCATCATCGCCTACGTCGACGGCGACGCCGCGGGCTGGATCCGCATCGGGCCCCGCACGCGACAGGCGCGGGTTCCGCGAACGCGCATCATCGCGGCAGCGTCGACCGAACCGTTCGACGATGCCTCGGTCTGGGCGGTCACGTGCTTCGTGGTGCGCCGAGAGCATCGGGGCTCCGGCCTCAACCTCGACCTGCTCCGCGCGGCCGTCGAATACGCGCGCGACTCCGGCGCCCGAGTGATCGAGGGCTATCCCGTCGACACGGGCGGCGAGAAGCAGCGCTCGAACGAGCTGTTCCACGGCACCCTCGGCACCTTCCTCGCGGCAGGATTCGAGGAGAGGACAGACCTCAAGCCGGGCCGTTCCCTCGTCGCCCTCGAACTCGCCCCTTGACCACTAGCGTGGAGGCATGAGCGACCAGCATCCGATCGTCGAAGACGCCGAGCTCGGCGCCCTCGTCCGTGCGACCACCGAGCTCACCGACGGCGACGTGCTCGTCTCCGACTGGTACATCGGCGGCATCACGACCGACGGCGGAGAGCTCGACCTCATGATCGAAGGCACGAGCCCCGACGAGATCGCTCCGCTGCTCCCCCGGCTCCGCGAGGTCGTCTCGCACCTCGAAGCACTGCGACGCGTCGCCTCGGATGCCGTGGTCACGCAGTTCAGCACCGGAGACCCGGAGCCGCACGAGCTCGAGGAGGCGGCATCCGACCTGTCCCTCGAGACGATCGAGGCGTCGGCCGACGGCACGATCATCCTGCACCTCACCGACGGCTGCGGCGAGCACTTCCCCGATGGATACTGGCCGGCGGTGCACCTCGACGCTGATGACCGGGTCGAACAGGTCACCGTCGAGACCTGATGAAGAACCGCGCTCTCCTCTGGGCGTTCGCGCCCTACATCGTCGCGTCGACGCTTCACGTGATCCTGCTCGCCGTGCACAGTCCTCTGGCCGCGCCGACGAAGCTCATCCTGATGCCGCTCCTGCTGGTTCCCGTGCTGGTGTCGGCCCGACGGCTGAAACCCCGCGCCGCCATGGTGCTGATCCTCGCCGCCCTGCTCTTCTCCTGGCTCGGCGACGGCGCCGGCGCGTTCTTCCCCTCAGCCCCGGAGCTGCCGCTCATGCTCGCGTTCTTCGGCATCGCTCATCTCGCCTACATCGCGCTCTTCGCACGACACCTTTCTCGACGACGGATGCCGTGGTGGGCGCTCGTCTACGCCGCCTGGTGGATCGCCATGGTCAGCGTGATCGGGCCGCACGCGGGAGGACTGTTCCCCGCGGTCGCGGTCTACGGACTCGTGCTCGGCGGCACAGCCGCCTTCTCCACGCGGTGCGGTCCCGTGGTCGCGACCGGCGGCGCGTTCTTCCTCACGAGCGATTCGATCCTCGCGTTCCGCCTCTTCCTGCCCGACGCGCTCCCGTCGTGGAGCAGCCCCGCCGTCATGCTCACCTACACGATCGGGCAGGGCCTCATCATCGCCGGGGCGCTCCTCGCGCTCCGCACACGGAAGGTCACCTGATGGACTCCGCACGCGTCGACAGCTGGCTCTGGGCGATCCGCGTGTACAAGACGCGCTCCGCGGCGACGACTGCATGCCGCGCGGGGCATGTACGACTCAACGGCGACAAGGTCAAGGCGGCGCAGGCCGTGCGCATCGGCGATGAGCTGCGCATCCGCATCTCCGGATTCGACCGGATCCTCATCGTCCGACAGCTCCTCGTCAAGCGCGTCGGCGCCCCGGTCGCGGCCCTCGCCTACGAGGACCGCACGCCCGAGCGCGAGCCGCAGGCCGCGCTGGGGCTGCGCGACCGCGGAGCGGGCCGTCCCACCAAGCGAGAACGCCGGGAGATCGATCGGCTCCGCGGACGCGAAGCAGACGACCAGGAATTCCCCCACTCCTGACGGTTCACTCATTCGTAGCTTTGTTCTAATCTGGGGACATGGCCCACCGCACCGATCTCGACCACGATCTCGAGGAACGACGTCGTGTTCTCGACGCCTGGGCGCTGAAGCGCCGGCAGATCGCCGCGCTCGAGGCCGAGGCCGCTGAACTGCTGATCGAGCAGTTCGACATCCACGATCAGGATGTGGCGGAGAGTCCCTACCATCGCGACGCCATCTACCGGTCGATGATCGCGGAGTTCTCGGCAGCCGCGCGCATCCCGAGGTCGTCGATGGAGTTCGCCTTCGCCGATGCACGTTCACTCCGAGACAGCATGCCCGGCGTCCGTGCCGCGTTCGCCGACGGTCGCATCACCGCCGCCCACGTCCGCGAGATCGTACGGGCGGGAGCGGTCGTCGCCGAGGCGATCGCGAACCGCAGAGCGGATGCCGCCGTCATGGGCCTGTTCGAGACCGCCGCGCTCGTCGTGGCAGAGTGCGACACGGCAGCACGAACCCGCGCCCACGCGCGAGAGGTCGCCGCGTCTCTCGCGGGAGAGACGCTCGTCGAACGCCATCGTCGCGCCGCCAAGGACCGCGGCGTCTCTGTGACCTCACTCGACGACGGGCTCGCCCTGCTCACGGCGGTTCTCCCCGAGTGGATCGCCCTTGCGATCCAGGACCGGCTCACGCACGTCGCGCGAGAGGTCATCGAGGCCAGGGGAACACGCGAGCCCCAACTCGACCCGTCAGCCATCGACCCCGGCGCGGACGCCGTCCACGCCGAGGACGTCGATCTCGCCGATCCCTTCTTCGACGCGTTCCTCGCCGATCCCTTCGCCCCCGCGATCCTCGCCGATACCAGCGCCGACACCACCGCTGACGCTGCTTCTGCCGAGCGCGGCTCGACGCCGGGGACCGATTCCGATGCGGGCATGATCTTCAGCGATGACCGAGCGACTTTCGCGCGCGATCCACTCACCGACGTCGAGCGCATCCCCGCAGACGAGCGTTCCCTGGACGAGATCCGCGCCGATGTCCTCGCCGACATGCTCCTCACCGCCACTCCGAGCACAGCCATCGGCGATGCCCTCGACGACGTTCACGCCCGGATTCAGGTCACGGTCGCGGCGACCACACTCGCGGGGCTCGACGATCGACCCGCGCAGCTCGACGGCCACGGAGCGCTCGACGCTGACATCGCACGAGCGCTCGCAGGGCGGAACAGCGGATGGACGCGGCTGTTCCTCGATCCGTCCGGCCTCGTCGTCGAGACCGACACGTACACGCCCACCACCGCGATGAAGAGATTCCTGCGGGCGCGTGACCAGCACTGTCGCTTCCCGGGATGCCGGATGCCGGTGCACCGCAGCGAGATCGACCACAACCACGATCACGCCAAGGGTGGACGGACGGCGGTAGACAATCTGGCGCACTTCTGCAGAACCCACCACGCGCTCAAGCATCCCGACGTGCCCGACCCGCACAGGTGGACGGCTCAACAGCGCCCCGGAGGCTCCATCACCTGGACCAGTCCGCTCGGGCGCGCGTACACCGACCGCACACCGCGACGAGTGATGTTCATCTGACCTGCACGCCGGACGATCTCGGAGGCTCCGAGGACGAGGCTCGGAAGGCAGGGCTTAGAGGGCGCCGGAGGCTTGGAGGGGCCGGGGGCTTGGAGGGCCGGGCGTTCGCAGGCCTCAGAGGGCTCAGAGGGTTCAGAGGGTTCAGAGGGCTCTCCGGGCGCAGAGAACTCAAAGCACGAGCCTCAGCGATCGGGAGCGCGCAGAGAACTCAAAGCACGAGCCTCAGCGATCGAGAGCGCGCAGAGAACTCAAAGCACGAGCCTCAGTGATCGAGAGCGCGCAGAGAACTCAAAGCACGAGCCTCAGTGATCGATAGTACGCAGCAGCCACCCGGCAGACAGAACCCGGGCGCCGAGAGCTTCCACCCGCGCAGTGAGGCCGCGGTCGCTGGTGACGACGGTGACCGAGCGGCCTATCGAGAGCAGCCGAGCGGCCTCGTCGATGATCGCATCGTCCCCGGCGGCATCCGCCCTGACCACCCGCACGGGAGATTCCTCGGATTCGATCGCCCGCGCCTGACCTTCGACGACCAGCGACACCTCGGGGAACCAGGTCGTCGCTCCGATGCCGAGATCCTCCGCCGGCACGGCGAGGTCGACCAGGCGTTCCCGCAGCCGCGCTGCCGCTCCGGCTCGGTCCTTCCACCAGCCGTTCGGCACCGAGCCGACGACATTCGCGGCGTCGACGACGATCGCAGGACGCTCGTCGAGCAGGGTCCGAAGCATCGGCCACGACGAGGCGAAACCCGGATGCAGCGGACGCGCATCGACGTCCTCGACGGGCACCCACTCCAGCGCCACGCTCTCCGGGTCGCTGATCACCGGTTCGAAGGGCTCCACGACGTCGGCGACGACCGTCGTGTACGACCAGATCGACAGGTCCAGCACGCTCGTCACACGTACGCGCACGGCGCCGTCCGGGACGCCCGCTTCTTCCTGCGCCTCACGCACAGCGCCGACGATGGCGCTCTCGCCCTCGTGCATCGCACCGCCGGGGAGACCCCAGGTGCCGCCGAAGTGGCTCCAGGCGACCCTGTGCTGCAGGAGCACGCCGCGTGCGGGATCGAAAGCGAGCAGCCCCGCAGCGCCGAACCGGCCCCAGTACCGCTCTCCCGTGTCCGCGATCACCCAGGCGTCGCCCGGGTTGCGCGGCCCCTCGGGGCGGCGCGGTTCACCAGCTGCGGGAGGTACGACCGTCACCCCTTCAGCCTGTCACAGCATCCGGGGTACGGCGCACCGACCCGACACGAACTGGAACCGAGCGGGTCCAGAGACGAGTCCCAGCCCTTCAGCCAACGAACTCCCGGGCCGATCAGCGCTGCCGCTTCTCCCGCACACGCATGTTGACGACGATCGGAGTTCCCTCGAACTCGTACAGCTCGCGCAGGCGGCGCTGAATGAACCGGCGGTAGCCCGGGTCGAGGAATCCGGTCGTGAACAGCACGAACGTCGGCGGACGGGTCGAGGCCTGCGTGCCGAACAGGATGCGCGGCTGCTTGCCTCCACGCAGCGGGTGCGGGTGCTCGGCGACGAGCTCGGCGAGGAACGCGTTGAACTTGCCGGTGGGGATGCGGCGATCCCAGTTCTCCAGCGAGGTCTCCAGCGCAGGAACCAGCTTGTCGAGGTGACGACCGGTCTTCGCCGAGATGTTCACGCGCGGAGCCCACGCGACGTGCGCGAGGTCCTGCTCGATCTCACGCTCGAGGTAGCGGCGACGGTCCTGGTTCTCCAGGTCGTCGTCGTTCAGGCGATCCCACTTGTTGAACGCGAGCACGAGCGCACGTCCGGACTCGAGCACGAGGTCGATGATGCGCACGTCCTGCTCGCTGATCGTCTCGGAAACGTCGAGAACGACCACCGCGACCTCGGCCTTCTCCAGCGCCGCAGAGGTGCGCAGCGACGCATAGAAGTCGGCGCCTTGAGCCATGTGCACGCGGCGACGGATGCCGGCGGTGTCGACGAAACGCCACAGCTTGCCGCCCAGCTCGACGATCTCGTCGACCGGGTCGCGCGTGGTTCCGGCGAGGTCGTTCACGACGACCCGCTCTTCGCCTGCGGCCTTGTTCAGCAGCGACGACTTGCCGACGTTCGGGCGCCCGAGGATCGCGACGCGGCGAGGGCCGCCGATCTCCTGCTTGGCGACGGCCGAGATCTCGGGGAGCGTCTTCAGGATCGCGTCGAGGAGGTCGGCGACGCCGCGGCCGTGGATCGCGGAGACCGGGTGGGGCTCGCCGAGGCCCAGGTTCCACAGGGCAGCGGCCTCCGGCTCCTGGCGCGCGTCGTCGATCTTGTTCGCGACCAGGAACACGGGCTTGCCGCTCTTGCGGAGCATCTTCACGACATGCTCGTCGGTCGACGTCGCTCCGACCATGGCGTCGACGACGAACAGCACGACGTCGGAGAGGTCGATCGCGACCTCGGCCTGCGCCGCCACCGAGCGGTCGATGCCTCGGGCGTCGGGCTCCCACCCGCCGGTGTCGACGAGCGTGAAGCGGCGGTCGTTCCACTCGGCCTTGTACGTGACGCGGTCGCGGGTGACACCGGGGGTGTCCTCCACGACAGCCTCACGACGGCCGAGGATGCGGTTCACGAGCGCGGACTTGCCGACGTTCGGCCGTCCGACGATCGCCACGACCGGGAGGGCCGGCATGAACTGGATGCCGTCCTCGTCCATCGTGATCCCGGCGAGAAGCGCAGCGTCTTCGTCGTCGAGCTCGTAGTCGGCGAGACCCGCGCGCAGAGTCTCCGCGCGCTGCTCTGCGAGGTGCTCGTCGAGCGCCTCCATCTTCTCTGCGAGGTGGTCGGGGCCGCCTTCGTATTCGTCGTCAGCCACTGTGTGCTCCTCGGAGTCGTTCGATCACCGCGAGTACGGCATCGATGGTCTGGGGGAAATCGAGATCCGTCGAATCGACGACCTCCACGCCCTCTGCGGCGTTGAGGAAGTCGACGACGGCGCTGTCCGATGCGTCGCGCTTGTGCAGCGCGGCGGCGACGGAGGCAGCGTTCTCACCGGCGAGCTCGCCCGCCCGGCGCGCAGCGCGCACCTCGGGGGCAGCGGTGAGAAGGATGCGGACGGGAGCGTCGGGGGCGACGACGGTGGTGATGTCGCGTCCCTCCACGACGACCGCGTCGAACGGGGCCTCGGCCACGAGCGAGCGGAACAGCTCGTTCACCTGCGCGCGGACCTCGGGCACGCGCGCCACGCCACTGACCGCGCCCGACACGTGCGGTGCGCGGATCGCCTCGGTGACGTCGACGTCGCCCACGCGCACCGTGCGGTCGTCGGGGTCGAGCCCCAGCCGCACGGGGAAGTCGGATGCCGCGGCGAGGACGGCTGCGGCATCCGCCGTGTCCGCCCCTCGATCGAGGACGTGCCAGGCCAGCGCGCGGTACGCGGAGCCGGTGTCGAGGTAGCCGAATCCGAGCGTGCGCGCGACGGCCTTCGACACGCTGGACTTGCCCGACCCGGCAGGGCCGTCGATGGCGATGAAGTCGGGAGTGCGCGCAGCGGTGGCGGTCGTCGTGTCAGTCATTTGTGTTCCCCGCAATCCGCCAGCCGCGTTCGGTGAGTCCGGTGACCGCGCCGTGCAGCGCGGCCGGGTCGACGCTGATCTCCGCCAGACCGAACTGTGCGCCGGGCGAGTGCTCCAGGCGGAGGTCTTCGACGTTGACTCCGAGTTCGCCGAGCTCGCCGAAGAGGCGTCCGAGCTGTCCTGCCGTGTCGTCGACCATGACGACCAACGACTCGAAGCGGCGGTTCTGTCCGTGCTTGCCAGGCAGACGCTCGACGCCGTCGTTGCCGTGACGGATCGTCTCCGCCACCGCACGCCGGGAACCGGGCGCCTCGGGAGCGCGCAGCGCATCCGACACCTCGCGGAGGTCTTCGGCGAGGGCGTCGAGGATCTCCACGACGGGGGCCGCGTTCGCGCCGAGGATCTGCACCCAGAGCTCGGGGGCGGATGCCGCGATGCGCGTCGTGTCGCGCACGCCCTGACCGGCGAGACGCAGAGCGCCCTCCTCCGCGTCGGCGAGGCGTCCGGCGAGCAGGCTCGCGACGACCTGGGGCACGTGGGAGGTCAGCGCGACCGAGCGGTCGTGCTCCTCCGGTGTCATCTCGATCGGCTGCGCGCCGACGTCGAGAGCCAGAGCCTCGACGAGCGCGAGATCGGCGGCCTTCGTCTCACCGTCGCGGCACACGACCCACGGACGGCCGATGAACAGGTCGGCCCGCGCCGAGATCGCCCCGCCGCGCTCGCGACCGGCGAGCGGGTGCGAGCCGATGTAGCGGGCGAGATCGACACCGCGCGAGGTCAGTGCGCGGAAGGGCTCGAGCTTGACGCTCGCGACGTCGGTGACGACGGCATCCGGGTACCGCTCGAGTTCCGCTTGGATGACATCGGCGGTGACGTCTGGCGGCACGGCGACGACGATCAGGACTGGCGCGTCGTCGGCAGACGGGGCACGACCGGCGCCGTAGTCGATCGCCAGGCGCTGCTGTGCGGGAGACGTGTCGGAGAGCACGACATCGACGCCCTTCGCGCTGAGCGCGTGCCCGATGCTCGCACCGAGCAGCCCCGTGCCGACGATGCGGACGGTGCCCGAGAGACGCGACGCGACGGCGGTCGCCGTGCGCGGCGCGCTGGGCGCACTCGTCGTGTCGGTCACTCGTTCTCCTGCTGCTCGCCTGGCGCCTCGGCGACACCGGAATCACGGCGCGACAGAGTAAGCAGCGCGCCTAGTTCGATTTTAGTCAGTTCGCGGCTCTTCCCCGCCGGGAGCGTTCCCAGGTGCAGCGGACCGAACTGGCGTCGCACGAGTTCGGTGACGGGATGCCCGACCGCCGCCATCATGCGGCGGACGATCCGGTTGCGTCCGGAATGCAGCGTGAGCTCGACGAGACTCGACCCCCGCGAGGTGTCCAGCAGCCGCGCCTTGTCGGCCGCGATGGGTCCGTCCTCCAGCTCGATGCCCTTCGTGAGCTTCGAGATCGTCTGGGCGGTGACCTCCCCCTCGACCTTGGCGATGTACACCTTGGTGACGCCGAACGACGGATGCGCGAGGACGTGCGCGAGGGCGCCGTCGTTCGTGAGGATCAGCAGTCCGCTGGTCTCGGCATCCAGCCGTCCGACGTTGTACAGGCGCTCCTCATAGTCCTTCGTGAAGAGCCGCAGATCGGGGCGGCCGCTCTCATCGCGCATGCTGCTCACGACGCCGGTGGGCTTGTTGAGCATCACGTAGCGCTTCGAGACATCGAGCTGCACAGCGGTGCCGTCGACATCGACGAGGTCGGTCTCCGGATCGATGCGGGTGCCGAGCTCGGTCACGACCACGCCGTTGACGCGGATGCGGCCCTCGACGATGTAATTCTCGACCACGCGTCGGGAGGCCACTCCCGCTCCGGAGAGCACCTTCTGCAGGCGCACGCCCTCGGGGGCGGAGCCGTCTGTCATCGAACCATCAGTCATGAAACCATTCCTTCATCGAAGCGTCCGCGCGGCACCAGAAGGGTGCTTTCCGCGCGAGCACTCATCGAACCAAACCTTCATCGAAGCGCCCAAGCCGCACCGTACCGGCGTCAACCGCACGCGCGCTCACCGGACCAGACCCTCATCGACACGCCCGCACCGAACCGCAACGGCGCCGACCACACGCGTACTCATCGAACCAGACCCTCATCGAAGCCGTCTGCGCCGTCATCGAGCAGCGGGGAGATCGGAGGCAGCTCGTCGAGCGAGTTGATGCCCAGGTGCTGCAGCAGTGCATCCGTGGTGCCGTAGTTGATGGCGCCCGTCTCGGAGTCGGCGAAGAGCTCGGTGATGAGGCCGCGTGCGAGCAGGGTGCGCACGACGGAGTCCACGTTCACCGCTCGGATCGACGCGACCTGGCTGCGGGTGACCGGCTGCTTGTAGGCGATGACGGCGAGCGTCTCGAGCGCGGCCTGGGACAGTCGAGCCGGCGCCTGGCCGCCGATGAACTCCGCGACGAGGTCGTCGTGGTCCTCGCGCACGTAGAGCCGCCAGCCGCCTCCGACCTCGCGGAGCTCGAAACCTCGACGCGGACCGCGGCCCTTGCCGTCATAGTCGTCGACGAGCGTCTCGAGCGCCTGCCGCACGGCGGCCACGGGAGACCCCACGGCGGCGGCCAGCGCCACGAGTCCGATCGGCTCGTCAATGATGAGCATGATCGCCTCGATCTTCTGGGTCAGCACTCCGGCTGACGGTTCGAGGTCATCGGTCATAGTCGGCTCCCAGGGTGGCGAGTGATTCGTCCGACCAGTGGTCGGCGGCCCAGCGCAGCGTCAGCTCGCCGAGCGGTTCCAGTTGCTCGAAGGAGAGCGCCGCGTGGCGGTAGAGCTCCAGCACCGAGATGAAGCGCGCGACGACGATACCCGGTTCGCGGATGCCGGCGACGAGTTCGCGGAAGCTCAGCGACTCGGCGCCGCGGAGGAGCGTCACCACGATCGCCGCCTGCTCACGGATGCTGACGAGCGGAGCGTGCAGGTGATCGAGTCCGACGTGCGGGATCTCCTTGGGCGCGAACGCGAGCAGGGCGAGTGCGGCGAAGTCGTCGGCCGAGAGAGACCAGACCAGCTCCGGCGTCTTCTTGCGGTGCTTCTCGTCGAGTCGCACAGCGCGGACGTGCCGCCGATCCTCTCGCTGCAGGCAGCGGGAGAACCAGGCGGAGACCTCCTTGAAGGCCCGATACTGCAGCAGTCGCGCGAACAGCAGGTCCCGAGCCTCGAGCAGTGCGACGGCCTCAGCATCCACCAGCTCTCCCTGCGGAAGGAGTCCGGCGACCTTCATGTCGAGCAGTGTCGCGGCGACCACGAGGAACTCCGACGCCTGGTCGAGCTCCTCATCGTCGTCGAGCTCCCTCAGGTAGGAGATGAACTCGTTCGTCACGGCGCTGAGCGAGACCTCGGTGATGTCCATCTCATGCTTCGAGATGAGATTCAGCAGCAGGTCGAACGGGCCGTCGAAGTTCGACAGGGAGACACGGAAACCGGAGTTCTCCTCGGGAGATGAGGTATCCGAGGATTCCCTGGACGACGCGGTACTCGAAGACGACGCAGCCGCATCGGTCTCGTGGCGAGGGGTCTCGTCAGGCGACGCGGTTCCCGAAGACGACGCAGTCGCGTCGGTCTCGTGGCGAGGGGTCTCGTCAGGCGACGGCGCCACGGGCGACCAGCTCCCGCGCCAGCCGCAGGTACGCCTGGGCGGCGGCGTGCTCCGGCGCGAACTCGGTGATGGGCACACCCGAGACCGAGGCGTCGGGGAACTTCACGGTGCGGCCGATCACGGTCTCCAGGACGTCGTCGCCGAAGGCCTCGACCACGCGCTCGAGAACCTCGCGCGAGTGCAGCGTGCGCGGGTCGTACATCGTGGCGAGGAGGCCGTCCATCGTGATCGACGGGTTCAGCCGGTCGCGCACCTTGTCGATCGTTTCGATGAGGAGCGCGACGCCGCGGAGCGCGAAGAACTCGCACTCCAGCGGAATGATCACGCCGTGAGCGGCGGTGAGGGCGTTCACGGTGAGGAGCCCGAGCGACGGCTGGCAGTCGATGAGGATGACGTCGTACTCCCCCGCCACCTGGCGGAGCACCCGGGCGAGGATCGTCTCACGCGCGACCTCGTTGACGAGGTGCACCTCGGCGGCGGAGAGGTCGATGTTCGCCGGCATCACGTCGAGTCCCTCGACGCCGGAGCGCACGATCGCATCGTGTGCGTCGCGCTTCGTGTCGAGCAGCAGGTCGTAGACCGTCGGCGTCTCGTGCGTCTGGATGCCGAGACCGGCCGACAGAGCGCCCTGCGGATCGAAGTCGACCGCGAGAACCTTGCGCCCGTACTCCGCGAGGGCCGCGGCGAGATTGATGGAGGTCGTCGTCTTGCCGACGCCGCCCTTCTGGTTGCACAGTGCGATGATGCGCGCGGGGCCGTGAGACGCCAGCGGCTCCGGCGTCGGGAACCCGTGATAGGGACGACCGGTGGGTCCGATGGGTGTGTCGTCGGCCTTCTTCGCCTTCGCCCTGGACGTTGCCGCTCTCTCAGCCACCGGTTCTCCTGCTCCTTCGTGCTTGCTCGATTGTAGTCGCAGGCTCACCTCTCGTCGCGTCGGCGCGCGGCGCTGTCCCTCGCTGCGTCGACCAGTCCCTCGATCACCCGCACGTCGTCGGTGGTCTCCGGATGCCACTGCACCCCGACCTCGAAGCGGTCCCCCTCGGCCTCCATCGCCTGGAGCACGCCGTCGGCATCACGCGCTGTCGCGACGAAACCGGGGTGGTCCGCGACCGCCTGGTGGTGGTGGCTGGCGCTGGTGATCTGCTCACCGAGCAGTGTGGAGACCCGATGCCCCGGATCCACCGCCACGGGGATGGCCTCGTAGGAGCTCTCGCCGCCCCCGTGCCGATCGTGGCCGACGACGTCGGGCAGATGCTGCACGAGCGATCCGCCGGCGGCGACAGCCATGAGCTGCATACCCCGGCAGATGCCCAGCACAGGGAGCCGCAGCGCGTCCGCCTCCCCGAGCAGCCACAGCTCCGATGCGTCGCGGTCGTCGTACCAGCGCACGACGTTCGGGTCCGGCTCCTGCCCGTAGCGCGCGGGGTTCACGTCGGCTCCGCCCGCGATGAGCAGACCGTCGAGCCGACCGAGCACGGCTCTTGCCGCGCCGCGATCGGCGAGCGGCGGGACGAGCACGGGGATGCCCCCTGCCCGCTCCACCGCGAGGGCGTAGTCGCTGGGGAGCAGGTCGGCCGGTACCTCCCGCCAGGCGCCCCAGGAGGCCGCCTGGCGGTAGGTCGTGATGCCGATGATCGGGCGCTGGTCAGTCAAAGTCCGAATCCAGCGGCGTGACGTAGGCGTTGGAGAGTCCGCCGTCGACGAGGAAGTCCATCGCCGTGATGAAGCTCGACTCGTCGCTGCCGAGGAACGCGACGGCGTTGGCGATCTCCTCCGGTTCGGCGAAGCGCCCCATAGGGACGTGCACCAGACGGCGCGCGGCGCGCTCCGGATCCTTCGCGAACAGCTCCTGCAGCAGCGGGGTGTTCACGGGGCCGGGGCAGAGCGCGTTGACGCGGATGCCCTTGCGCGCGAACTGCACCCCGAGCTCCCGGGTCATCGCCAGCACGCCGCCCTTCGACGCGGTGTAGGAGATCTGCGAGGTGGCGGCGCCCATGATCGCGACGAACGACGCCGTGTTGATGATCGAACCGCTCCCCTGCTCCAGCATGTACGGCAGCACCGCCTTGCAGCACAGGTACACGCTGGTGAGGTTCACGTCCTGCACCAGGTTCCAGGCGTCGATTCCGGTCTTCAGGATGGAGTCGTCGGATGCCGGCGAGATGCCCGCGTTGTTGAACGCGATGTCGATGCGCCCGTACTTCTCCTTGGCGTGCGCGAACAGCGCCTCCACCTCTGCGGCATCCGTCACGTTCACCTTGATGAAGGAGCCGCCCAGCTCCTCTGCGATGCGCGGGCCGTTCACCTCGTCGAGGTCGCCGATGACGACCTTGGCCCCCTCCGCGACGAACTTCTTCGCCGTCGCGAGGCCGATGCCGCTGCATCCGCCGGTGATGACGCCCACTTTGCCTTCGAGCTTGCCCATCGTGTGTCCTGCTGCCTTTCTCGGGGTGTGTCAGTGCTGTGTTGTGTCAGTCGTCGGTCGAGATGAAGACGTTCTTCACCTCGGAGAAGCTGTCGGGCGCGTCCGGTCCGAGTTCGCGCCCGAGTCCCGACTGCTTGAACCCTCCGAACGGAGTCCAGTACCGGACGGAGGAGTGCGAGTTGACCGACAGGTTGCCGCTCTCCACGCCTCTCGCCACGCGCAGCGCGCGCCCGAGATCGCGGGTGAAGATGGATCCCGACAGGCCGTACTCGGTGTCGTTGGCCTTCGCGATCGCGTCGGCCTCGTCGGTGAACGGCATCACCGCGAGCACGGGGCCGAACAGCTCCTGCGACCACACCGGATCAGCGGCGCTGCGCGGCATGACCACGGTCGGCGGCATCCAGAATCCGCCGGTGTCCTCCACGGTCTGTCCGCGATAGGCGACGTCGGCGTCCGCGATGCCCGCGAGCACGGAGTCACGCTGCTTCGCGGAGATCAACGGCCCCATCTCGGCGTCGGGACTCGACGGGTCCGTCACCCGGAAGGCTTCGACCGCGGGCTGCAGCAGCTCGAGGAACCTGTCGTAGACGCTCGCCTGCACGAGGATGCGCGAGCGTGCGCAGCAGTCCTGTCCGGCGTTGTCGAGTCCGGCGCCGGGGGCGGATGCCGCGGCCTTCTCGAGATCCGCGTCCTCGAACACGACGTTCGCGTTCTTTCCGCCGAGCTCCAGCGTCAGCTTCTTCACCTGGTCTGCGCAGCCGCGCATGATGCCCTTGCCGACATCGGTCGAGCCGGTGAAGCAGACCTTCCGCACCAGCGGATGGGTCACGAACCTCTCGCCCACCACGCTCCCCTTGCCGGGGATCACGGTGAACACGCCCTCGGGGATGCCGGCGTCCCTGGCGAGTTCTCCGAGCCGGAGCGCCGTCAGCGGGGTGAGCTCGGCCGGCTTCAGCACGACCGTGTTGCCCGCCGCCAGCGCGGGGCCGAAGCCCCAGCCGGCGATCGGCATCGGGAAGTTCCACGGGACGATGATGCCCACGACGCCGAGCGGCTCGTGGAACGTGATGTCCACACCACCGGCGACGGGGATCTGCCGCCCGAAATGACGCTCGGGCGCCGCGCTGTAGTAGTTGAGGACGTCGCGGACGTTCCCCGCTTCCCAGCGGGCGTTGCCGATCGTATGGCCGGAGCCGATCACCTCGAGCGCGGCGAGCTCGTCGATGTGCGCGTCGACGGCCGCCGCGAAGGAGCGCAGCAGACGCGCGCGCTCGCCGGGTGCGATCGCACGCCATGCGGGGAAGGCCGCATGGGCGCGCTCGATGGCGGCATCCGTCGCCGCGAGGTCGGCCAGTGCGACGCTGCCGATCGCCTGACCGTTGGACGGGTTGAGGACCGTGAAGGTGCCGCCGCCGTCGAAGGGAGAGAGAGGGATCTGGAAGGTCATGCTCACAGCCTCTCGAATCCACGCTTGAGGGCATCGCCCACCGCAAGGTACAGAGTCACCGTCATGCTCACAGCCTCTCGAATCCGCACGTAAAGGGACCAGCCACCGGAAGGTACAGAGTCACCGCGCTCGCAATCATGCTCACAGCCTCTCGAATCCGCGCTTGAGTTCCCAGTCGGTGACGGCTGCGTCGAACGCCTCGATCTCGACGTCCGCGTAGTGGACGTAGTGCTTGACCACGTCCTCGCCGAACACCTCGCGGGCGATCTCCGACCGCGCGAGCGCGTCTCTGGCCTCATGCATGGTCGTCGGCACGATCGGCGCTCCCGACTCGTAGGCGTTGCCCGCGGTCTCCGGCTCCAGCTCGAGTTCGTGCTCGATGCCGTACAGACCACCCGCGAGCATGGCGGCGAGCCCGAGGTACGGGTTCATGTCGCCGCCGGGCAGACGGTTCTCCATGCGCGCACCGGCGCCGCGTCCGACCAGCCGCACGGAGGTCGTGCGGTTGTCGATGCCCCACGCGACGGATGTCGGGGCGAAAGACCCCTTGACGAAGCGCTTGTAGGAGTTGATGTTGGGCGCGTAGAACAGCGTGAAGTCGCGCATGGTCGCCAGGACGCCCGCGATGAAGTGGTCGTACAGCGGGGTGCGGGAGCCGGTCTCCGCGTCCCAGAAGACCAGAGAGCCGTCGAGTCCGCGCAGGGACATGTGCACGTGGCACGAGTTGCCCTCGCGCTGGTTCGGCTTGGCCATGAACGTGATCGACTGATCGTGCTGGCGGGCGATGTCCTTCGCCGCGGTCTTGTAGACGGCGTGGTTGTCGGCCGTCGTGATGACCTCGTCGTACTTGAACGCGATCTCGTGCTGACCGAAGTTGCACTCGCCCTTCGCCGACTCGACGTTCAACCCCGACGCGTACATGGTGTTGCGGATCTCGCGCAGCAGCGGCTCGACCACGCTCGACCCGATGATCGAGTAGTCGATGTTGTAGCGGTTCGCGGGGATGAGACCGCGATAGTCGTCGTCCCACGCCTTCTCGTACGGCGTGTTGAAGATCACGAACTCCAGCTCGGTGCCCGCGAGCGCCGTCCAGCCGTGCCCGGCCGCGCGCTCCACCTGCTGCCGCAGGATCTCCCGCGGCGACACCCGCACCGGATGCCCGGACGTCGTGGCGAGGTCGCACTGGATCATCACGCTGCCGGGGCGATGCGGCATCCGCCTGATCGTGGAGTAGTCGGGGATGAACTCCATGTCCCCGTAGCCCGACTCCCACGAGGCGTTCTCGTAGCCGTCGACCGTGTTCATGTCGACGTCGACGGCGAGCAGATAGTTGCATCCCTCGGTGCCGTGCTCCAGCACGGTGTCGAGGAAGAAGCGTCCGTGCAGGAGCTTGCCCTGCAGTCGCCCCTGCATGTCGGTGAAGGCCAGCACGACCGTGTCGATCTCGTCGGAGAGGATCGCCGATCTCAGCTGCTCGACGGTGAGCATGCGGTCGTTGCGGGCCGGGGCGGGGGTGATGTTCATCTGTGCGCACTCATTTCCAGGATTGCCTACTTCAGGAGGCCCTTGAGAAGGGCGGCGGTGGCCTCGCAGTGCGCGGTCATCACGTCGCGGGCCCGAACGGCGTCGCCGTCCAGGATCGCGGCGACGATGGCACGGTGCTCGTCCTCCGCATGGTCGATGTTCGTCTTCAGGAAGGGGATCTCGGCGAGGAGTTGATGGATCCGCACCTGCACGCCGCTGCAGGCACGGGCGAGCTCGTCGGAGCCGCAGACGGTGCTGATCGCCAGGTGGAACCGGGCGTCGGCCTGTCGGTAGTCGGCCGGAGTCTGCGCCTCGGCCAGGTCAGCGAGGCTCGTCTCCAGCAGAGCCCGCTGCTCCTCGGTGAGGTCCAGCTGGGCGGCCTGGTAGGCGGCTCCGGGTTCGATGACGGCGCGGAACACGATCACGTCGTCGATCTCTGCACGGCGCGGCGGGGTCTGACCCGCCGGCCACACCTCGGCGAGTGGTTCGACGACCGTGCCCCCTCCGCGCCCCCGGGTCGTGGACACGAACCCGGCGGCGCGAAGGGCGCTGATGGCCTCCCGGAGCGTGGCCCGGGAGACGTTGAGCTTCTCTGCGAGCTCACGCTCCCCCGGCAGCTTCGTCCCCACCCGGAAGATCCCGAGCTGGATGGCGGAGCCGAGCTGCTCGACGCAGGACTCGAAGGCCATGTGCCCACGGACCGGGTGGAGCGCAGCATCCACCAGAGGGGAATCCATCAGATCGGTCATCGTGCGACCTCACTCCTCCAGCAGTTCGTCGGCGGCCTTGGTGAGGTGCGCCGCCTCTGCGTCGCTCATGAAGTCGCGCTTGCCGTAGGCGAACCAGAGCACGACGGCGAGCACGCCGACCACGACGACCGCGAGAGGCGCGTAGTTGAACGTGTCGACCGTGATGGGCGTCACCGGCGGGAGCACGAACAGGATGACGATGAAGACCACCCAGACCACTGCGACCCACCCGACCACGGCGCTCCAGCGGCCGAGACTCCACGGCCCCGGCGTGAACTCCTTGTTCAGGCGGCGCAGCAGCACGGGCGTGACATACGCGATGTACAGGCCGATGACGGCGATCGAGGTCACCGCGAGGTACGCCGTGATGTTGAACAGCGCGGGCAGCGTGACGATGATCGAGAGCACGACGCAGAGCCAGATCGAGTTGGTCGGCGTGCCGGTGCGCTTGTTCACCTGCGCCCAGAGGCGGGAGCCGGGGATGGCGTTGTCCCGCGAGAACGCGTAGCTCATGCGCGAGTTCGCCGTGACCGACGCCATGCCGCAGAAGAACTGGGCGCCGCAGACGATGAACAGCAGGAACTTCGCCACGTCGGGGTTGTTCAGTGCGTCGAGGAAGATCTGCGCCGGTCCGGAGCCCGTGGTCGTGTTGACGATCGTGGACAGGCCTTCCTCGCTGCCGTCCTGGATCGCGGAGACGATCGTGAAGAGCAGGATCCAGCCGCCGATGATCGAGATCAGCACGCTCATGACGATGCCCTTGGGGGCGGCGACAGCGGCGTTCTTCGTCTCCTCGGCGACGTGCGCCGAGGCGTCGTAACCGGTGTACGTGTACTGCGCCATCAGCAGACCCATGAGGAACACGTACGGTCCGAAGGTCCAGCCGGTCTCGTTGTGGAAGGTCGTGAACGACCACGCCACATCCTGGTGGTGGGCGGGCATGATCCACAGCACCGCGACGATGATGAGGACGCCGACGATGTGCCACCACGCCGAGACGTTCGACAGCATGCTGACGAGATTGACGCCGAAGGTGTTGAGCAGACCGTGGATCACGATGATCACGATGAAGAGGCCGAAGGTGTTGAGCGGGTTGACCTCGACGCCCCACATCAGGTTGGCGAAGGCCATCATCGTCGCCGCGGCGCCGTAGTCGATGGCGGCGGTGACGGCGACCTCGCCGAGGAAGTTGAACCAGCCGACGAACCACGCCCACTGACGCTTGTTCTTCTTCGCGAGCCGACCCGCCCAGAAGTAGAGACCGCCTGCGGTGGGATACCGGGAGCAGACCTCGGCCATCGCGAGGGCGACGCAGAGGACGAAGACACCCACGAGGGGCCAGCCGATGTTGATCGCCATCGGACCGCCGGACTTCAGCGCGATGTTGAAGGAGGTGATGCAGCCGGCGAGGATCGAGATGATCGAGAACGAGACCGCGAAGTTGGAGAAGCCGGACATGCCGCGGTGCAGTTCCTGCTTGTAGCCGAGCTCTGCGAGTGCGGCCGCATCATGATCGATGGGCTGTGAGTCCGGCGCCTTTGTCGTGTCACTCATAGGGGTGCTACCTGGCTTTCGAGTAGAGGGAGCAGTTGCAGCGATTCTGGCCTCCCTGAACGCCAGCTGTCAATGGTCTGACTTCATACCTTCAACCAGAAGCGCTCGCCGAGACACGCCGGGGCACCGGAGCCGGAGGTGCCGGCACCCGGAGAACGGATGCCGGCGCACAGGCGCGCGTCCGATCGAATGAGCCACTCGATCGCCGTGCAGTGCCGCGACGGGCAGAGAACACGACGCCCGCCGTGCAGCACCACCACGAACGCCGAGCGAACCCGCAGACGACTCAGGCGTCGCGCAGTGCCGCCACGGGCAGAGAACCTGCAGACGACTCAGGCGCCGCGCAGAGCCGCGACGGGTTCGATCCTCGCGGCGCGACGTGCCGGGTACCATCCGGAGCCCCAGCCCACGATCGCGCCGAGCACGGCGCCGGCGATGGCGACCCACGGGTCCGTCACGGGAGTCCACCCCTGGACCACAGCCACCACGATCACGGCGAGCACGCCGAGCGCAGAGCCGATCAGGCCGCCGATGAAGCCGATCACGATCGACTCGACCATGAACTGCGCGCCGATCTGACGGCGGGTGGCCCCCAGCGCACGACGGAGGCCGATCTCGCCGATGCGCTCCATCACGCCGAGGAGCGTCACGTTCGCGATGCCGAGACCGCCGGCGAGCAGCGCGATCACTCCGAGGATGAGGAAGACCACGTTCACGTCCGCCTGCACGTTCTGGCTGAGGTCGGATGCGCCCGACGGCGCCTGCGCCTTCAGCGAGTCGGGAGAATCGGGCTGCAGCGCCAGCACGGACTGCTCCGCCACCTGGGGACCTGCGCCGACCATGATGCGGATGTCGAGCTCGGTGGGCACCGCGAGACCGAAGTCCGCGCGCGCAGCTCCGTTCGGGATGATCACCGAATCCCGCAGCTCGCTCTTGCGCTCGAAGCCGTCGACGATGCCGATCACAGCGTAGGCGACCCCGCCGATGAAGATCGACGGTTGCGAATCGACACGGTTGATGCCCATGTCCTTGGCGAGCCGGTCCCCGACCACCGCGACCCGATCGCCCCTGGAGTCGTGCCCCGCGTCGAAGAAGCGGCCGGTGATCAGCTCGCCCTCCGCGGTGTCGAGAAGCTCGGGAGACGACGAGAACAGCTGCGGCGATGCGGCGGGTGCCGCTGACGGGTCGTTCACCGGCACCGCGGTGATCGTCTCGTCGTCGGCGAGTTCGACCTCACCGAGGAGGGTCGCGCTCTCGACACCGGCGAGAAGCAGCACACGCTCCGGAGAATCCCACGGGAGGCGGCCGGCGGCGACGGTCTTGCCCTTGGAACCGGACTGCGCCTCGGCGGCGGTCACGACGACCTGCGTCGACGCTGCGCCGTTGAACTGGCTCGCGATCTGGGCGGCGGCCGTCTGGGCGAACCCGATCGTCGCGACGAGGGACGCGATGCCCAGCACCGTGCCGAGGATGGTCATGACGAGACGCGCGGGGCGGGATCCGATGTCCGCCGTCGCCTCGGCGACCAGGTCCTGGAAGGTAAACCGGTCGGCGTGCTTCTCGCCGACCTTCCTGCGGACGGCGCGTGTACTCCCCTGCTCGGGCTGGTCCGCGTTCTCTGCTGTCGCCTTGCGACGCCAGGGCAGGCGCATCACAGCTCGCTCAATCGACCGTCGGCGATGCGGATGCTGCGGCGGGCCCGCCGAGCGACGTTGTCGTCGTGCGTGATCACGATGAGAGTGAGTCCGTCTTCGTTGAGTTCTTCGAACAGTGACATGACCTCGCCGGACGTGCGCTGGTCGAGGTTGCCGGTCGGTTCGTCGGCGAGGAGCAGCTTCGGCCCGCTGACGACCGCCCTGGCTACGGCGACGCGCTGACGCTCACCGCCCGAGAGCGAGTTCGGGAAGAAGTCGACGCGGTGCGACAGCCCGACCCTGGCGAGGGCCTCGCGCGCCCGCGATTCGCGCTCGCGGCGGGGCACTCCGCTGTACAGCATCGGCATCAGCACGTTGTCGAGCACCGTTCGCCGGGGCATCAGGTGGAACGACTGGAACACGAAGCCGATGAACTGCGCACGCACGGCGGCCCGCTCGTCGTCGGAGAGGTCCCCCGTGCGCACGCCGGCGAGGAGGTACTCCCCCACGCTGGGGCGGTCGAGGAGGCCGAGGATGTTGAGCATCGTCGACTTTCCCGAGCCGCTGGGACCGACGATCGAGATGTAGTCCCCCGGTCGCACCTGGAGGGTCGCCCCCTTGAGAGCCTGAACCTCCGGAGGCCCTGGGAAGGACCGGGTGACGTCGCGCAGCTCGACGACGAGCTCGTCGTTCCCGCCGGCATCCTCGAGAGCGTCGCCGACCTCAGGAGCGTCGCCGATCTCAGGAGCGTCGGCGGTCGCGGTCTGCTCGTCCGTCACCGTCCCACCACCACGAGGTCGCCCTTCTCGAGGTCGCCGTCGACCGGGGTCACCTCCACGGCTCCCTTCGCCGCGAGACCCGTCTCGACCACGACCGTGCGGGTCTTCGCGTCCTTGCCCTTGCGGGGGTCGGACTCGACGACCTCGACACGCGACTCGCCACCTGGGCCGGCGGTCAGCGCCGCGAGGGGCACCGACAGCACATCGCCCTCGGTCGCGCCGACGGCGATCTGCACGCGGACGTTGTTGCCCTGGAGCTGCGTCAGCTGCTCGGCCGTGAGCGGGTCGGGCTCGAAGAGCACCTCCCAGCGCGCCTTGCTGTCCTTGCCCGGCTTCAGCTCCGAGACGACCGCATGGTGCGGAGTGCCGTCGGGCAGCTCGAACGACGCCTCGGCGCCGACCTTGAGCAGCCGTGCATCGGCCTCGGCCGCGGCGCCGGTGAGACGCACGGTCGCTCCGGACACCGTCATGACGGCGCCCTGGATGGTGGTGCCGCGCTTGACGTTGACGGCATCCACTCGCCGCGGGAGCTCGGTGAGGAACAGCACCTCGCCGGCCGGCAGGAACGGCAGCACGGCCTGGCGCGCGCTCTCCAGCGCCTTGTTCGCCGAGTCGACGCCGGCGCGGGCGGAGTCGAGCGCCGCCTTCTCCGGACCGGTGTTCTTCGACGACCACAGCTGGTCGCGTTCGAGCTTGGCGGTCTGCAGATCCCACTCGGCCTGCTGCACGTTGGGGCAGGCCTCGCCCTCGGGCGGAGTCGTGCAGTTCCGCGCCGCAGCGAGGGCCTGCTCGGCCTGCGCGACCTTGACGTCGGCCTGCCAGCTCTCCAGCTTGGTCGGTCCCGCTCCCGCCGCGGTCAGGGCCTGCTGCGCCTGCGTGACGCTGCTCTGCGCGTCGCGGACGCCCTGCTCCGCGCTGCGGACGGCATCGCCCGCGCCCTCTTCGGGAGCAGGGGTCGGATAGCCCGCCTGGGCGTAGAGCTGACCGACGGCGTTCGCCGTCGCCTGATCGAACAGATTCGAGGTCACGTCGCCCGCATCGATGCCGACGCTCACGAGAGCCTGCTTCAGCTGCAGCACATCGGGTCCGGAGACGCCGAGGCGCAGCGTGCGGTAGGCCGGGAGGTCGCCGGGGAGCACGATGACGGGCCGTCCGGCCACTTCGAGAGCGATGGACAGCGGGTTGAGTGTCGCGCCGACCTCGGGGACGGATCCCGTCACGACGCTGCCGCCGCCGCCGGAGGTGTCGATGGTCACGTCGACGGCATCCGCATAGCCGACGTCGGCGCGCAGCGTGACGTCGTTGCTCAGCGGACCGAACTCGACGGGCACCGTCACCAGCCCGGCGTCCGGTGCCTCTGCGGCCTCGGCCGGCGAGATCAGGAAGCGACCGACGAGGAGCCCCGCGACGAGGCTGACGACCGCGCACAGGGCGACGATCCACAGGGTGCGGTTGCCGCGCAGGATGCGGCGCCAGCCGCTCACCCGCGACATGTCGACCGCGTCCTTCTCCTCGGCGGAGGACTCGGCATCCGCGGTCCCGTCGCCCGCGATGATCTCGGAGAAATCGGAGGGGAGCTCTGTCGTGGGGGTCTCGTCGTCCTTCATGCGTCAGTTGTTCTGCTCGGCAGCGGCCTTGAACGCCTCGAGGTCGGCCTTGTTGTCCTTGATGAACTTCTCCTCGCGGGCGAACTGGATCTTCAGCGACTCGTCGGCGTAGGAGGTCTTCTCGCGGCATCCCAGGTCGACCAGAGCAAGAGCGATCTCCTTCTCGCCGAGCTCCTTCATCTCCGGGCTCTTGTTCGGGTCTTCGACCTTCTCCGGGTCGATCTCCGTCGTGCCGTCGCCGTACGCGGCCTCGTAGATCTTGCTCTGCGCATCGGAGATCGACTGCTGGGCGTCGGTCTGAGCCTTGAATCCGGGCTCGCCGCCGTCGGCCATGCACGAGGCCCACTTCGCGTTCAGCGCCTTGAGCTCAGACGACTCCTGCGTCGTCGACCACAGCTCGGTCATCTTGTCGCGGAGGTCGGCGAACTGGTCGGACTGCCAAGGATCCTCGCCCTGGAGTTCGTGCTGAGCCCATCCCTGGCAGCCGCCGTCCTCCCAGTTGTACTCGTAGCTGCCGCCCTCTTCCGTGTCCTCCATCTCCTGAGGAGCGCCGTAGGCGGTCTCGTAGAACGCGGTGCGCTCGGACTCGGAGAGCGAGTCGAGATACTTCTGGTTCGGGTCGACGTACTCCTCGCCGGGGTCGCTCTCACCCTGCTCGCTGAACGGGTTGTTCACGATGCCGTAGCCGTACTTCTCGACCCAGGACTTCTTCTCGGGCTCCCACTCGATGTCCTCGCCGGAGGAGACCACGGTGCCGCCGTTCTGCAGGTTCGGCTTGTACTCGAAGCCCTCCTTGGCCATGCACTCGGCCATCAGGTCCTCCTGCTTGCGCTGCTGCTCGTCGAGCTTCTTCTGCTGCTCCTCCGGCGACAGGTCTCCCCCGTAGGCGGCGCTGAGGTACTTGTTCAGCGGGGAGTCCTCGTAGGTCAGGCCGCCGTTCCCTCCGCCCGTCGAGCATCCGGCAAGGGTGAGCGCCAGCGCAGCTGCGGCGAGAACCGCAAGAGGACCGGTGGATCGCATGTCGTTACTCCTTCATCGGCCCCGGTTCGACGACCGGAGAGTTGCATACCGAGAAAGCATAATTGAGCGTCGCGAGAACTCGCGTCCCCCATATGGGGGACATTTCGATCTGCGCTATACAGCGCGAGGATGAGATGTGGCGTAGATGTCCCGCAGAGCCTCGACGGAGACGTGCGTGTAGATCTGGGTCGTGGCCACAGACGCGTGGCCGAGGAGCTCCTGCACGACGCGCACATCCGCGCCCCCCTGCAGCAGATGCGTCGCGAAGGAGTGACGCAGCGTGTGCGGCGAGATCTCCGCCGTGATCTGGGCGTGCTCTGCCGCCGCGCGGATCACGAGCCAGGCGCTCTGCCTCGACAGGGGCGCGCCCCGCGCGCCGAGGAACAGCTTCGCCGAGGCCCTCCCCTTCGCCGCCAGGCCCGGCCGCACCCTCGTCAGATACGAGTCGACCGCCGCACGGGCATACGAGCCGATCGGGACGATGCGCTCCTTCGAGCCCTTGCCCCGCAGACGCAGCACATCGCCGGGCGCCAGATCGTCGACGTCGAGCCCCACGGCTTCGGAGACGCGAGCGCCGGTCGCATAGAGGAGTTCGAGCAGTGCCCGGTCCCGGATGCCGAGGGGATCCTCGCCGGACGGAGCCGACAGCAGCCGCTCGACCTGGTCGATCGTGAGCGCCTTCGGCAGCCGGCGCGGCGCCTTGGGCGGCCGCAGCCGTCCGGTCGGATCGTCCTGCTCGATGCCCTCTCGAGCGAGGAAGCGATGCCAGCCGCGCACCGACGACTGCAGTCGCGCGAGGCTCGTCGCCGCGGGAGCAGGGACCGCCGAGGATCTCTCGGCGATGAAGCGCCCGACCACGGCCTGGGAGATCTCACCGGAGTCGGTGATTCCGCCTTCCTCGAGCCACGCGAGGTAGCCGCCGAGGTCACGGCGGTACGCGGAGATCGTGTGCGCGCTGAGCCCGCGCTCGATCGTGACATGACGCAGGTAGGCGTCGAGGGCACGGTCGAGCTGCACGACTACGCCCTCGCGCGGTGCCGTTCGGCCGCGAGCACGCCGATCGCGAGCAGCGCGTTGTGCATGCGCCCGTCGAGCACAGCGCCGACGGCATCCGCCAGAGGGATCCATTCGACGCGGATGTCCGCCTCCTCGTCCTCGCGCGCGTGCGCATCGGCAAGCTCCGACAGCCCCGTCGCCAGGAAGAAGTGCACGATCTCGTTGCTGCCCCCTGGTGTCGCGAAGGCGCTGAGCAGCGGCTCCCAGTGCGCGGC
This sequence comes from Microbacterium sp. MYb72, assembly GCF_002979415.1. Classification (GTDB taxonomy): domain Bacteria; phylum Actinomycetota; class Actinomycetes; order Actinomycetales; family Microbacteriaceae; genus Microbacterium; species Microbacterium natoriense. The sequence continues at coordinate 29,542 of NZ_PCOT01000035.1, forward strand.
TCGGAGATCGGCCTCCTCCGCCAGCTCACGCTGCGCGGCGACCACCGGCTCCTCGCCCTCCACATCCAGCAGGCCGGCGGGCAGCTCCCAATCGCGACGGCGGATCGGATGCCGGTACTGCTGGATCAGCAGCACGCGGTCGTCCTCGTCGACCGCGACGATCGCCACGGCGCCGGTGTGATCGATGTACTGGCGGACGATCTCTCCGTCGCCGTAGCGGATCCGGTCCGAACGGACGTCCCAGACCGCGCCGCGGTAGACGAGCTCGCTGTCAATGACCACGGGCTCGAACAGCTCGTCCTGAAGACTCTCGGGCGAGACTCCCCCGGTTCGCTCAGGCATCGTCGCTGACGTCGAACAGCTCGCTGGCGCGGTGCCGCTCGATCGCCGCTCCCACCAGACCGCGGAACAGCGGGTGCGGGGCGGTCGGACGCGAGCGCAGCTCGGGGTGCGCCTGGGTGGCGATGTAGTACGGGTGCACATCCCGCGGAAGCTCCACGTACTCGACCAGATCGAGCTCGGGGTTCAGTCCGGAGAACACCAGACCCGCGTCCGCGAGGCGCGCACGGTACGCGTTGTTCACCTCGTAGCGGTGACGGTGACGCTCGGAGGCGAGAGGGGCGCCGTAGAGCTCGCGGGCGAGCGACCCCTCGGCGAGGGCCGCCTGGTAGAGGCCGAGACGCATGGTCCCGCCGAGGTCTCCGCCGTCGAGGATCTCGATCTGCTCGGCCATCGTCGCGATCACCGGCTCCGTGGTCTCGGGGTCGAACTCGCTCGACGATGCACCGGCGATGCCGGCGACGTCGCGAGCGTACTCGATCACCATGCACTGAAGACCCAGGCACAGACCCAGCGTCGGGATGCCCTGCTCGCGCGCGAACTTCAGCGCGCCGAGCTTGCCCTCGATGCCGCGGATGCCGAAGCCGCCGGGCACGCAGATGCCGTCGAGCTGCGACAGCTGCTCCTTGGCGCCCTCGGGGGTCTCGCACAGGTCGGAGGGGATCCAGCGGATGTTGACCTTGGTCTCCTGCGCGAACCCGCCGGCCTTGAGTGCCTCGGTCACGGAGAGGTATGCGTCCGGGAGGTCGATGTACTTGCCGACAAGGCCGATCGTGACCTCGTGCTTGGGGTTGTGCACGGCGTGCAGCACCGTGTTCCAACGGGACCAGTCGACGTCCGCCGCCTTCTGGTCGAGACCGAGACGACGCACGATGTAGGAGTCGAGACCCTGCTCGTTGAGCGTCGACGGGATGTCGTAGATGCTCGGCAGATCGACCGTGTTGATGACGCCCTCGGCGTCGACGTCGCACATGAGGGCGATCTTGTTGCGATTGCTCTCGCTCACGGGGCGGTCGCTGCGCAGCACAAGCGCGTCGGGCTGGATGCCGACCTGCCGGAGAGCGGCCACCGAGTGCTGAGTGGGCTTGGTCTTCTGCTCGCCCGATGCGCCCATGAACGGCACCAGCGACACGTGCACGAAGAACACGCTGTCGCGGCCGAGCTCGTGACGGAGCTGGCGCGCGGACTCGAGGAACGGCTGCGACTCGATGTCGCCGACCGTGCCGCCGACCTCGGTGATGATCACGTCGGGGCGGGGCTCCTCGGTCGCCTGCAGACGCATGCGGCGCTTGATCTCGTCGGTGATGTGCGGGATGACCTGCACCGTGTCGCCGAGGTACTCCCCGCGGCGCTCGCGCGCGATGACCTGCGAGTAGATCTGGCCGGTGGTGACGTTGGCCGCCTGCGACAGGTTGATGTCGAGGAAGCGCTCGTAGTGGCCGATGTCGAGGTCGGTCTCCGCGCCGTCGTCGGTGACGAACACCTCACCGTGCTGGAACGGGTTCATCGTTCCGGGATCGACGTTCAGATAGGGATCGAGCTTCTGCATCACGACGCGCAGTCCGCGCGCGGTGAGCAGGTTGCCCAGGCTGGCCGCCGTGAGTCCCTTGCCCAAAGACGAAACGACACCACCAGTCACGAAGATGTGCTTGGTCGTGTCGTTCTTGGGCCCCGCGGAAGAAGAGTTCATCACGGGCTTCGATCCTATCAGGCGGTGGGGGCCCCGAGGCTGAGAAGTTCTCGGGCGTGTGTCAGGGCGGCATCCGAATCGGTCAGTCCGGACAGCAGTCTGGCCATCTCGGCCTCGCGCTCGGCGCCGTCCAGGCGTCGGACGCTGGACGCCGTGACCGCGCCGTCATTGGCTTTGACGACCGAGAGATGGTTCGTGGCGAAGGCGGCGACCTGGGCGAGGTGCGTCACCGCGATCACCTGAGATTTCTCGGCGAGTCGGGCGAGTCGTCGACCGACCTCGATCGCGGCGGCGCCTCCGATGCCCGCGTCGACCTCGTCGAACACGAAGGTGGGCACGGGGTCGGTTCCGGCGATCACGACCTCGATCGCGAGCATCACCCTGGACAGCTCGCCGCCCGATGCGCCCTTGGCCACGGAGCGGGGCTCAGCGCCGGGATGCGGGGCGAGCAGGATCGCGACGTCGTCGCGTCCGTGCGCAGTCTCCGCCCCCTCGCTCACCGAGACCTCGAGGCGCGCGTCAGGCATGGCCAGAGCATGCAGCTCCTCGCTCACCGCGGCGCCCAGCCGCGAAGCGGCTGCGACACGGGCGTCCGTCAGCGTGCGCGCGTGGCCGTCGAGCTCGGCTCGCGCGGCGTCGCGCTCCTCCTCCAGACGCTCGATCCGGTCTCCGTCGTCATCGAGCTCGGCGAGCCGGGCCGAACCGGTCTGCCACAGCTCCAGCGCGTCCTCGAGAGACCCGTGGGCGCGGACGAGCACGCCGAGCGCCGCCCTGCGCTCCTCGACCGCGGCCAGCTCATGCGGGCCCGATTCGTCGAGGTCGGCGAGGTAGGCCGAGAGCTGTCCTGCGATGTCCGCCACGCGATAGCCGACATCGGCGAGAGACTGCGCGAGCTCGGTCAGGGTCGCATCCGAGGCGCGCTCCAGCACCCTGCGCGCCTCCCCGATGAGACCGGAGACGTCGGGATCGCCCTCTTCGCTCGACAGCGCCGTGTGGGCGAGGGATGCTGCGAGCCGCAGCTCTTCGGAGTTCGCCAGGCGCTCGGCCCTGGCCGTCAGCTCCACGTCCTCCCCCGTTTCGGGAGCGGTCGCCTCGATCAGCGCCAGCGCCTCGCGCAGACGTGTGGCCTCCTCGAGTCGCCGATCGCGATTCTCGGTGATGTCGGTGATCTCCGCGTCCAGAGCACGCCAGCGCGCGAAGGAGCTCTCATACGCCCTCAGCGCCTCCGCGATGGGCGCACCGCCGAACCGATCCAGGGCATCGCGCTGCGCGGCGGCGGACTTCAGACGCAGCTGCTCGGACTGACCGTGCACGACCACGAGCTCCTCCGCCAGAGCGGACAGGACGCCGGCCGGTGCCGCGCGCCCACCGACGCTGGCTCTGCTGCGCCCCTCGGCGCTGAGACTGCGCGACACGTAGAGCTCGGCCGACCCGGCGCCGACGGGTTCGAGATCGCCTCCGGCATCCGCGACGATGTCGGCCACGTCACCGGTCTCGGGAACGATCCACACCCCGGCGACGGAGGCCTGAGCGGCGCCGGCACGGACGGCGCCCGAATCGGCGCGCTGCCCCAGGAGGAGTCCGAGCCCCGTGACGACCATGGTCTTTCCCGCGCCGGTCTCGCCGGTGATCGCCGTGAAACCAGGGCCGAGGGGCAGCACCGCGTCGGCGATGACTCCGAGGCCCTGCATCCGCATCTCCTCGATCACGACTGCACCTGCGCATCCTGGCCGCGCCACCCGGCGACGGGTAGCTGGAACTTGCGCACGAGGCGGTTCGTGAACGCCGTCGGATGCAGGCGCGCGAGCCGCACGGGGCGGGATGACCGGCGGACGACGACGCGCGCGCCCGGCGGCAGTTCGTGCGAGCGGCGTCCGTCGCACCACAGGATGCCCGAGCCGGAGGTGCCCTCGAGCATCTCGATCGCGACGGCCGCATCGGGGCTGACCACGAGCGGCTTCGCGAACAGCGCATGCGCCGACAGCGGGATCACCGCGATCGCCTCGACACTGGGCCAGATCACGGGCCCGCCGGCGGAGAAGTTGTAGGCGGTGGAACCGGTCGGCGTGGACACGACCATGCCGTCGCAGCCGAAGCTCGACAGCGGAAGGCCGTCGATCTCGAGCACGACCTCGATCATCCGCTCACGGCTGGCCTTCTCGACCGTCGCCTCGTTCAGCGCCCAGGTCTCGTAGATCACCGCCCCCGCTGAGTCCTTCACTCGTACGGAGAGCGCGAGACGCTCCTCGACCTCGTAGTCCCTCGCGATCACACGGCGCACTGCGTCGTCCATGTCGTCTCGGTCGATCTCCGCGAGGAATCCGACGTGCCCCATGTTGATGCCGAGAACGGGGGCCGCGCACCCGCGCACGAGCTCTGCCGCGCGCAGGATCGTGCCGTCGCCGCCGAGGACGATGGCGAGCTCGAGCTCGGCCTGGTCGACCGTCTTCCCGAGAACGTCGACATCCGCGAACATCGGATCCACGGCGGAGAGATCCGCGCTGTCATCGGCCGCGAGCACGGGGCGAGCGCCCGCTTCTCGGAGTGCCTCGACGACACGCCGCGCGGCATGGACCGTGTCCTCACGGCCCGCATGGGCGACGACCAGGATGCTGCGCTCGTTCATCGACTCCCTGCCAGTGCGTTGATGCGGTCTGACCATTCTGACGGATCGCTGCCCCGACCGGGCGCGAGGTGGACCAGATACTCGGTGTTGCCATGGGTGCCCAGCAGGGGCGACGGAAGGATGCCGAGCATCCCGAGTCCGGCGTCCCAGGCGCTCCACACCGTCCGGGCCACGGCATCCGCCCTGGTCGCCGGGTCGGTGACGAGCCCTCCGCGCACGGCGGTGCGCCCGACTTCGAACTGCGGCTTCACGAGAAGCACGATGTCGGAGTCGGGGGCGGCGACCCCGGCGACCGCCGGGAGCACGAGTTCGAGCGAGATGAAGGAGAGGTCGCCGACGACGAGATCGGGGCGCGCGGACTCCCCCGTCGCCGCGGCGAGGTTCTCGGGAGTCATGTGCCGGACGTTGTACCCCTCGACGAGCACGACACCGGGATCCGCGGCGACGGATGCCGCGAGCTGATCGTGGCCGACGTCGACCGCGAGAACGCGCCGGGCTCCGCGCTCGCGCAGCACCTGCGTGAATCCGCCGGTGGAGGCTCCCATGTCGAGGGCGAGTCGTCCGTCGACGGCGATGCCGAAGCCGTCGAGTCCCGCGATAAGCTTGTGCGCGGCCCGACCGACGTAGTGATCGGCCCCGGCGACGGTGATCTCCGCCGAGTCGGCTACGGGCGTCGACGCCTTCACGGTGGGACGTCCGTCGACGCTGACCAGGCCCTCTGCGATCAGAGTGGCCGCGTGCGAGCGCGAGCGGGCGAGGCCTCGCCCGGCGAGGGCGGCATCCAGTCGTGTCATCGGGACGCCGTGGTCTCGCGCTGGTCGAGCTTGGCTCCGCTCTCCAGACGACGCGACAGGTCTTCGTGCAGTGCCGAGTACGCCTCGGCGCGATCGGCGAGCGGCTGTCCTTCGATCAGACGCAAGCGGCTCCACAGGCCGTCAGTCGGCGCAGTCGTCTCTTCGCTCACGCTTCTACTGTACGCGGGAGGTCGGACACGCCGTCCGCGCCACGTCAGGGTCGGTGGAAAGGATCGTCGTACAGACGTTCGGGGACGCGCAGCACGAACACCGGCGTTCCGGAGGCCCAGATCGCGGATGCTCCGGCGCGGAGCAGGTCGATCTGCGCGTCGCCCTCGGCGAGGATCTCGACGTCTCCCCCGGTCACGCGCACGCCGGCGCCGTTGACCCAGTGCCCGCCATCGCGCTGCACACTCTCCGGATAGGGTTCGTGAAGCTCGCGGAGATCGCTGAGGATGTACGTGGGACGAGACCCCTCGGGGGCGGCGAGAACGTGCTTGGGCCGATCGATCCCCGTGAGCACCAGAGCGGAGTCGATTCCCGCACGCACGGCGCCGAGGATGTCGGTGTCCAGTCGGTCGCCGATGAAGAGCGCCTGATGCGCGTCGAAACGCGCCTTCGCCTCCTCGAAGATGGGCACCTCTGGCTTGCCCGCGACGGTCGCGAGCCGACCGATGGCGGTGTGCACAGCCGAGACCAGCGTGCCGTTGCCCGGGGCGACGCCGCGTTCACGCGGAATCGTCCAGTCGGTGTTCGTGGCGATCCACGGGATGCCGCCCTCGTCTTCAGGGAGCTTCAGTGCGAAGGCCGCCTCGGCGAGATCCGTCCATGCGACCTCAGGGGCGAACCCCTGCACCACAGCGGCCGGAGCATCCTCCGCGCTGCGGGTCACGACGTAGCCCGCCTTCTGCACCTCGTCGACGAGGCCGTCGCCGCCGACGACCATGATCGTCGCCGGAGCAGGGACCATGGTCGTGAGCAGGCGCATGGCGGCCTGCGGACTCGTGACCACATCAGACGGAGCCACCGTGAGACCCAGCCCGCTGAGGTGCTCGGCGACCGCGGCATCCGTCCGGGACGCGTTGTTCGTGATGTAGCCGAGACGCGCATGCTCCGCCGCCCGGTTCAGGCTCTCCACCGCGTACGGCAGGGCGCCCGGACCGGCGTAGACCACGCCGTCGAGATCGGCGAGCACGGTGTCGACGCCGTCCAACGGCGTGCGAAGCGACTGCTTCTTCGAGAACAACCCCATCAGGCGCTCTGGCCGTCGCCTGCGGAGTCGTCCTCCTGGTCTTCTGCTGCCTGCGCGTCGTCGTCTTCGCCGAGGAGCTCGCGGACCTCATCCTCGACGGACGGCTCGGCCGCGATCGCGCCATCGCGAGATGCGTCAGAGTCGGCTGCGTCGTCTACAACTGCGTCGGTGCTCGCGGCGTCTGCGTCGGCGTCGGCATCGGCTGCTTCGGATGCGTCATCTGCGTCATGTGCGTCATCTGCGTCATCTGCGTCGTCTGCAGTGTCGTCGTCTGCAGTGTCGTCGTCTGCAGTGTCGTCTTCGTCTTCGTCCTCGATCAGGTGATCCTCGACGAAGATCTCCTCGTCGCCGGCCTCATCGATGCCCAGCGCCTCTGCGGCGACTTCGGCTCGCTTCATCCAGAACTCGGCTTCCTCGGTGCGACCGAGGTCCTCGAGCACGGCCGCGCGGGCTGCGAAGAGAGCGGGGCTCCAGTCGAAGGCACGATCAGGATCGAGCTCGGGGATCTCCAGCTCGCCGAGGGCGAGCTCGAGGTCACCTTGGTCGAGGCGGGCGCCGGACATCGCGATTGCGAGGGCGACCCGCACCGGGGTTGCAAGCGACGTGCGGTCGACGGCTCGACCGGTCTCGAGAGCGCGGTCGGGGCGCCCGATGCCCCGCTCGCTGTCGACCATGAGCGCGATCTGGTCGTCGTTGCCGGAGATACGACGATAGGTGCGGAGCTCGCGCAGCGCGAGCGCGAAGTCCTCGGTCGCGTACGCGGTGATGCCGAGAGTCTCGCGGACGATCGCGATGCGTCCTGCGCTCCGCGATGCGGCGAGAGCATGCTCGTGCGCGAGCTGGGGGTCTTCGTCGATGAGACGCGACGCCATCGCGAGATGGCGCGCGACCCGCTCGGCGTTCTCCTTGCTCAGTGTCTTGAGCTCGTTGCGGGCGGACGGGTGCAGATCGCGAGCGGTGACGTCCTCGGGGACCTCCGGATCGTTGTGCCGCGGACGGTCACCGCCGGCCTGCGGCGCCCTGTCCCGTCCTGCTCCCCCGCGCTGCGGGAACGAGCGGTTGCTTCGTTCACGATCGTTGTCGCGGCCGTAGCCGCCTTCGCGACGGGGTGCGCCACTGTCGCGGTTGTACCCGCCATCACGGCGGGGCGCTGCACCGTCGCGGTTGTAGCCACCCTCGCGACGAGGGGCGCCACTGTCGCGGTTGTAGCCACCCTCACGGCGGGGCGCTGCACCGTCGCGGTTGTAACCACCCTCACGGCGCGGGGCACCACCGTCACGGCGCGGGGCGCCACCGTCACGGTTGTAGCCGCCCTCACGGCGGGGCGCTGCACCGTCACGGTTGTAACCACCCTCACGGCGGGGCGCTGCACCGTCGCGGTTGTAGCCACCCTCGCGACGGGGAGCGCCACCGTCGCGGTTGTAGCCACCTTCGCGACGGGGAGCGCCACCGTCGCGGTTGTAGCCACCTTCGCGTCGCGGGGCGCCACCGTCACGGTTGAACCCGCCCTCACGGCGGGGCGCTGCACCGTCACGGTTGTAACCACCCTCACGACGAGGGGCACCACCATCACGGTTGTAACCACCCTCACGGCGGGGCGCTGCACCGTCACGGCGGGGCGCTGCACCATCACGGCGGGGCGCTGCACCATCACGGCTGTACCCGCCCTCACGACGAGGGGCAACACCATCACGGCTGTACCCGCCCTCACGACGAGGAGCAACACCATCACGGTTGTACCCGCCCTCACGACGAGGGGCACCACCATCACGGCTGTAACCACCCTCACGACGGGGCGCTGCACCGTCACGGCGGGGCGCTGCACCGTCACGGTTGTACCCACCCTCACGGCGCGGGGCACCACCGTCACGGTTGTAACCACCCTCACGGCGCGGGGCACCACCGTCACGGTTATACCCACCCTCACGACGAGGAGCACCACCGTTGCGGGGGGAACCTCCGCCGGAAGATCGGTCTCCGCGCGGTCCGCTATCGTTGCGACGCGGACGGCGCTCTTCCTCTTCCGACATGATGCTCCCTGTTTTGTTCGTGTAAATGCAAAATGGCCACCCAGCGATGGGTGGCCATTTTGACTAAAAGGAGTCCGGCGGTGTCCTACTCTCCCACAGGGT
>NZ_PCOT01000036.1 GCF_002979415.1 Microbacterium sp. MYb72
CGTCGGATGAGAACTTCTTGATGTGCGTCGATTGGTGGATTCAGTAGTCGAAGAGATAATCATGCTGATTCGTCCGGCGCGGCCAGTGAGCGTTCGTCAGGCTCATGGCTGTCCGCCGTCTTAGCATCGTGAATGTGATTCCAGAAGGGGACAAACACGAGTCTCAACATGAATCACCAGCAGTAGACGGTTTCGGGCGAGACGGACACTGCATCGCTGTTGAGACCATGGGCATACTGATCGCGGAGGTTGGGTCCGATCGGTCCGCAGAAGAGCGCACGAATCTCGTACGCAAGGTTCGAACCGAAGATCTCAATCGCGGACTCACGTGTCATGAGGGCGTTGAGCGCTGACTCGGGGCGCACTTGTGATCTGACGAGTCGTAATACGCTGACCCTGAGCAAGTCGGCCGACACTCGCTACACGAGGTTGCGATGCTAACCAGGCACCTCGGTCGCTCCAGCGCTCAACCGCGGTACTGAAACCTGATGAAAGGTCCCCCATGGCAAGCAGCTGGTTGTACGACGAGCGGACGAAGTGCTGGTCCGTACAGACGACGATGTCCATCGGGGCGTACCTCGATCTTGCACGCGAGGCACACGAGAACCAAGGGTCTATCTCGGGCCAGCGATCAACCCTCGCCACGACCACCGCAAAACGAATTCGATCACGAATGGTTTCGGACATCGTGCAGGGTGCAGTCCTCCCGCCGCTCGTGGTCGGACTTGTACTTACCCAAGACCGCTTCGATGCACTCGACACATCGGGTTCGTTTGAGATCGGCGCGGTACTGCCGGCTGAGGGTGGCGACCAACTATCAATCATCGATGGGATGCAACGAACATCCGCGCTTCTTGAGGCAGCGTCATCCGACGAGAGCGTCCGCTCCCGGTCACTGCGAGTCGAATTCTGGCTCACTACAAGCGTTCGTGCCATGGTCTATCGAATGTTGGTGCTGAACACGGGTCAGGTGCCGTGGACAATTAACCGTCAGCTCACGGTCGTATACGCCCCACTCTTGGGCGAACTCGAGTCTCGAGTGCCAGATCTGGACAGGATCATCACAACTGACAGTCAAGGACGTCGCGTTGCGGCTGCGCAGTATCGAACTGACTCGGTCGTGGAGTTGTACATCGCCTTCTCGCTTCGAAAGACGAGTGTTGACACTCGCGAGCAGGTTTCCGATGAGTTCTCCAGGCTCGACTTCGTCGACAACGTCGCCGATCAAGACTTTCAGGACCAGTTCTACGAGGCGATGGGCATGCTCGCACGCCTGGACACGGCGTTCTCAGCATTCGTCGATGCTGAAGAAGATTCAAAGCTATCGCGGGGAAGGCATGTCTTCGACAGTCAACCGGCACGCATCGGGTTTATGGTCGCGATCGGAGTCGCAGTGCTGGGACGCCCAGGTGCAAATCGCTCTCCGATAGAACGCAAGGAAAAGATCGCTTCGCTCGTGTCAAAGCAAGAGGTTCTCTGTGAAAGACTAAACGGGATGGCCCCGGAAAGCCTAGGCGACTTCCTTAGGCTTGACGTTTTGAGAGAGGTGCTCGACAGGCGGGTTGGTCAGGTCGGTCGCTACGAGCGCGCAGTGTATGGAGAAGCGTTCAAAGTCCTCGTGGAGGAGGGGTTCGACGTTCCGAACATGGAGCAGTGCTGGCGGGCAGAGTAGTGGCAAGAACGATGATCAGCGCCAATGAGAGGTTGTTTCAACGTCTAGGCGAGTTCTGCAGTGGTCGGGGCGCGCCGATCGCGCCAAACGACGGTTACCGATACGTGGAGGGTGATGAAGAGAGCGACCTCATAATCAAACATCTATCGTTAGGGCGAAGAGTCTTATTCGGATCGCAGCGCGCCGCGGTCCATGCAACCCTGGGCGACGATGACTTCATCATCCTTGTCGGCTTCGACTATCTCGACGAGTACGTGAACCGCTATCCGGAGTTCGGTGAGGATGTGCAAGAGTCGGATTGCCTGCCGGGCCACGTAGTCGTCACGCTGAGCGAACTCGAGATTCGACCCGAGAGGTCCGGGCTCGAAGCTCAGGCATTCGTCGAGGTAGCTGACTCGACGACGGACTCATATGAGGGGCATGATGTCGAGGAGCTGAAGCGTCTGTTTCCGCGGCTAGCGGTTTTCGACTGTCGCTTCAGTCTTGATGAGAACTCTTTTTATCAACTCGTTGCAAAGTTTGCTGCTGCGGAAAGTGCGTATGGAGGGGGATGGATTAGTGAAGCGCTACTTGGAGACCTCCTAGCGCTCGCCTCTATCTCCGCCAAGTCCTTTCCATATGAGGCGATCAGTCGAGCGGTGTTCGATACCGACCCCCGCAACTTGTACCTCGCGCTCTATCGCTGTCTCGAGGCAACATACGCGTATAAAACTAGTGAGGAACTTGCAAAGGCGCTCGGCCTGAGTATCGCATGGTCGGAGCTGGCTGTGAAGCTCGATCAAAAACTCAGTTGGCGGCCGCGTGAGGCTTCAAGCCTTGAGGTCGTGCTTCGACACGCATCCGATACGGACTTGCGCAAGGTGGTCGCGTCGTTCGGCAAAGAAGGTGGCGACGACGCGGCGCGTTCCGCTGCGTCGTCTATATACGGTCTGCGAAATAGGATTGTTCACTTCGGTGCCTCGCTCGACTCCGTGAATATATCCGACTATGACTGGAACGCTGTATGTTGCGCGTTGGTCGGTGTGGTGTACGACGTGTTCCACAGCGCGTTCGATCCGGTCACCGTCTGAGAATCGTACCTCCGAATACGCAGGCTCGGTGCGTTTGTCACGTTCTGTGAAAAGATGGATTCAGCAGTTCGGCCATCGGAATGACGCCACTTCCCAGTTCGTTTTGGAGCCGGTCGAGATCTGTTTGAGTGAGCACACCTGATAGAGACATCGTGGCTTCGAAGCCGATCTCGTCGCCGGCTCGAGCGATTGCTGCCTGTAGACCGTCTTGAGCGATGTCTCGCATTCTCGCTACCAGCTGAGCGAACTGGATCGCCCGCCAGGCTTTCATTGGGTCGAGTAGCCCCTCGGTTAAGAGTCCACGTCCAGGCCACCCGATCTCTCTTGTTTCGCGGAGGACGATGTTCCTCGATCGGCGCTGGTACTCCTGCAAGTCGAAACCTGAACCCCATCCTTGCTTTCCGAGAGTGAAACGCTGCATCACATCAAGGTCTTGGTCTGCGATCTGGATGATCTTGAGAGCCCTGTCCATGGTTCGTCGCAGGTCGCGGGGCAACGACACGGTGATGAGCCTCGCAGGGTCGAGCAGCTCTCTTGTCCAGTGTTCTGACTCGACGTTCTGATCAGACGGCGGCTGCCAGTAGAAGGTCTTCCCGAACTTCGTCTGAACTAGCTCGGGGGACAACGCTTCCAGCCGGAACGCGACGGGTCGCGAGCTTAGTTCATCAGACTCGCGGTAGTACTCAATCTCAAGATAGAGATTCCCACGGGACAGCAATGTCAGTGCCATCTCGATGTAGTCGCGGAAGGCATCCGACAGGTCGTCGTGTCGGTATAGCGGGGCAGGCATCGCGTTAATGATCATCTCTTTTACTCGATGATCATCCGTATCAATCCTGAGATCGAAGCCCCCGTCGAGTCCTCGACCATATGGCAGTGAGTGGGTTCGCAAGTCGTCGACAAACATGTACTCGTTGCCACTCGGATCCGGGGGCTCAACCAGCCAGCGGGGCCTGTTCGGCACTGAGTGGGGGTCTCCAAGAAATCTGTGCGATCGATCGCCGATGAGATCCTCGAAAGGGTTGTCATGCATGCGAATCTCCGTCCTCGACAACCGGCTCGGGAAGATTTCGGAATCGTTTGATCGCTTCCGCTAGCCTGCGAACCTTGCTCGGGAGTTCAGCGTCGGGGGGCAGGTGCGACACCAAGAACTCTGCAACGAACAGTTCGTACAAGTCGCCGGTCATTCGGTAGCGGCTAGGTACGAAAGCGGAAACGATCGGGCTTGAGTGCGGGCGCCCACGGTTCACAGAGGGCGGCCACACGTATGTCTCCGGTTGGTGGATCTCTCGCTCTTCGAGCATGTGCTCGAGTAGGGACGACCGCCGGCTGCGTTCGAAGCTACCGGGAGACATCGGAAGCGCATCGTCAGCGTGCGCGGCCGCGGCAAGCAAGAACTGTGAGAGGGCGGGATCGCCCCGGAGCCTGCTTTCCCACGACGTTCGGACCTCAGCCCAAATCCCGGAACCGTCCAGCTCCTGTACAAGAAGCGCGTAACCAGCGAGGTCCATGGCAGTGATCACTGGTTCGAGGGCGAAAGTGAGCCGAGTGCGATCAGGTACATTGGCGAGGTCAGCGCTGATGCGGCTTCGTGCAGAATCAACCTCCGACAGTGCAGCTTCGTACATCAGGAGGCCCCGATCGCGCTCCCCCTCCAAGATCGCCGTGAAGGCTCCTTCAATCACGAACTGGTAGACCTGGCCATAGAGATCGGGTTCTCGAGGATCGAACGCTGTACGTCGGAGCGCAGGAAGAAGCTCAGCGAGCTTTCGAAGTAGGTTCTGATGTTCGTTGCGGGGGCTAATGCTGTCAGGTGATCTGGTGGGCCAGCCGGGAATGCTTGTGTTGCTGTTGCGGTACTTCTCCAGCGTTTCGAGCGTGCGCGAAACCCGATGCTGATGGACCTCCAACTTGTGAAGCAGCTCGAGCGATGCCATTCCCGCAACGGCTGCGAGGTCGGGCCGCTCTCCGGTCTGAAAAGCGGTCACGCGATCGATGGTTCTGCTTCCCAACGCCCGAAGGATTCCGTTCTCCGTAGCTATCAACGCGTCGACCATGCTGCGTGCTGCGAGGTGATTTACCCACCATGACGGAGTGATCCGATGACCTTCGATGTCGATCTCCCGCTTCACAGCCTTTGCGAAACCCTCGAGCATCTTCCGAGTTTCTGTCGGGAGGGTGCCGCTGTATAGGTCTTTCGGACTCTGGAGAGCCGCTTCAAACTCGCCGGCAAGATCTCGGGTAGCAAGCGCCGTCGCGCCATGCGATAGCCCCAACACCATCGAGGTGAGTGGGCGAACGAGGCTTTCAGCAGCGGCCATCTGATTGATGCGAAGTTCGTAGTCGGCCGCGTCGCTGGCAGCCACTTGTGGCGTGTCAGTGACCTCGGCAACTACGAGGCCCCACATGGTCTCGATTACGAGCGCTTCCTCGATCTGTGACCGAGCTGTCAGGCGATAGACAAGGTTCGCAACATCCTCCGCGACAGAGAGTGCGTCCGCGCCACCTTGCGACCGGAATGCCACAGTCAGCGTCCGCTTGAGGAGGCGTGCCAGGGCATGTTCAAACCACAGGTAATCCGGTTGCATGTCGGGCGGAAAACCCGAGGATGTGTGCAATGCGAGATGCAGCCGAGTGTGATCGGCCGTCAGCCAGTTCATATGCTGAGGCACACGTTGCCACCAGCGGCTGTCGGTCGGAATTGCGTGCTTCCATGACGAGTAGAGTTCGAGCGTCTGAAGCAACTGGCGGGTCAACGAGACGGGAGCGGTCGCATTACGCAACTCGGTCCCCTCGATCAATTCGATCAGGTGTCTGTATGAGGCCAGCGAGCGGATCGCCGCAGTCTGAGCTTCGTCTTGACGGTGCGGGATCCCGCGAGTTCTTTCAGACCCAGCATCGAAGATGGCTGCTGCGAGCCTGCGGATAAGAGGAAGGGCGAGCTGAGACGGATCGAAGTAGGCAAGCAGCCGCTTTGTAACTCCGACCAGCCCGACACATGTCAACGTTGCGAAGATCGCCAGCACCAGAAGCGTCAGGCTGGAGACCGCATATCCGAGCGCAGACGCAACTAGCACAGTGATGCCGCTGGCGACGGTGAGTAGAACGATGCTCAGGTAAGTTTCGCTGTTTCGCTCTGAGATAAAGAGATCTCGGACATCGCCACGCACTGACTTGTAGATCGTGGACGCGATCACACCGACCGTGGCGTAGTAGAGACCGAGGAGAGTCGCGCCAACGGCGACTGCTGACTCAACCAGCGATACGACTGCTTCCCCCGCCCTCTCGTCTGGCGAATCAATGACCGAGATATTGAGATCTGGGAGGAAAGTCCTCATTGCCCATGTAACGAGCTCGAGTGCTGTGACGGCTGCTATGGCAAGTACGACAAGCTTCGCGCTCCCCAAGGCCAGGCGCCAACCCGAGCGTAGACCGTCGCGCGCCTTCGCGGCCTGACCGCGTACTTGCGAGCTCGACTGCAGTAGTGCTTGCGTGCGCTTGGCGACATGCTGACGGTGTCGCCAGTAGCGCGCGGTGCCGAGCTCACGGAGTCGGGATTTAGCGGATCTGCGCATGCTGCCAATGGTGGCAGAACTTAGTCCCACGGACTTCGACGCATCTCTAGCACCTCGTTCGCCGGCCGATTGATAACAGCCTTCGTGAGACGAATGCCACGAGAGATGCCGCGTCAACCCGCCGCGATTCCGCGGTTTGACTGTCTCACACACTGTCAACTTCTATGAGATCGGACCCCGGTTGTCCGATCTCTCGAAAGTGCGGGACGGGTCGCGTCCGATGACGATCGGTTTCGGGTGTGTGCACGAAGCACCGCGTGCTCGCGCGGTCGCTCACTAGGCTGGCGCGATGGCTGTCGCTTCCGAGGAGATCACGTCTTCGTTGGTTCGTTCTCTCGTATCGGAGCAGTTCCCTCAATGGTCGGAGTTGCCCATCCGCCCGGTGGAGGTCCAGGGGTGGGACAACCGCACCTTCCGGCTTGGTGACCGCATGGCCGTCCGCCTCCCGAGTGCCGACGGCTACGTCGCCGGTCTGGTTCGGGAGGAGCGGACCCTCGAGGTCCTCGGATCCAGTTTTCGCGTCGCGATCCCTCGCGTGGTGGCGACAGGGTCTCCCTCGGCGGCATTCGACCGACCCTGGTCCGTTCGAGAGTGGGTCGAGGGGCGCACTTTGACCGCAGTCGACGCGCGCGACCGAGAGCGCGCCATCAGCGGCGTGGGTGATGCGCTGAAGGAGCTGCAGGCCTGCGACACGGTCGGAGGGCCATGGGCGGGCAGTGCGTCCGCGTACCGCGGCTCGCATGTCAGCGCGGTTGGCGAGGACGTACAGGGGCGGCTCCCTCTCCTGGACAGGCGCCGGGCTGAGGGATGTCGGGCGCTCTGGGATGAGGCCGTGGTCACCGTGTGGACCGAGCCGCCGGTGTGGGTCCATGGCGATGTCGCGCCGGGCAACATGCTGTTCGACACCAGCGGCCGATTGGGGGCGCTCATCGACTTCGGACAGACGTGCGTGGGGGATCCCGCCTGCGACCTGGCCTTCGCATGGTTGAGTTGCAGTTCTCGCGAACGTGATCGACTGCGTGACCGGCTAGAGCTGCCCGAGGATGCATGGCTACGAGGAGCGGCCTGGGCGCTGTGGAAGGCCCTCATCAGTTCCCCCGAAGACGTGCTCACCAAGTACGGGCGCTCACGTGATGCCGTGCTGAGCGACGTGGCCGCCCTGACGGCGGGATGAGAACGACGCTCTTTGACGTGCTTTCCGCTTCGGGAGATCGGGCGGCCGCTGTATGTCCGTTTGCCGACTGATCTGTCGTTCGCGGAGTCGGCGGTGTCGCCATCGGTGTGTCCTCGCACGCGGCCTGCGGACAGCGGTCGTACTGTCGCCGCGTCAGGCTCACGTTCTCCAACTGAACACGCAGTGGGATCGAAGAGCTGTCTTGCAGGATGATGAGGCATGGACCAAGACGGAATCGATGCTGCGATACAGGCGTACTACGGCAGTGTTTTTGATGAGCATGCGCGGCTGACCACGCGGTCCGCGCAGGGGCGACTCGAGTTCGAGCGCACACAGGAGGTCGTTCGAACCGCCACCCCTGCACCGGCGCGAGTGCTGGATGTCGGAGGGGCCACCGGTGTTCACGCGGACGCGCTGGCACGCAGCGGGTACCAAGTGGTGTTGATCGACCCTGTTGAGAGCCAGGTTGCTGCGGCGCGACAGATCGGGACGTTCACCGCTGCGGTCGGAGACGCCCGACGGCTCGACTTTCCGGAGGACTCGTTCGATGCGGTTCTCATGGCTGGCCCCCTCTATCACCTGGCCGAGCGCGAGGAACGCCTGCAAGCACTGAACGAGGCGCGCCGAGTGTGTCGACCCGGCGGATTCGTGCACGCTGCGGCGATTCCCCGGCTGTTGGCTTTCGCCGCGGCGGCCCTCGATCCTGACCTCCTCGACGCCTCCCTCGACGCGTGGCTGGACCTGTTGAGACACGGCGCGCCGGTTCCCTCTCTCCGCTTCCCGGGCGGCCACTTCCACACTCCACAAGAGCTCCAGGAGGAGATGACCGAAGTTGGTCTTCGAAACGTGACAGTCGTCGGGCTCGAAGGCCCGGCCGGTGTCGCTCTGGAGAGCGTCGCTGAGGTGACCGACGCCGACTTTTCTGCTGCGATGCAACTCGCCCGAACGTTCGGAGACATGCCGGACATCCGCGACTTCAGCAACCATCTCCTGGGTTCCGGAATCGTCTGAATCTCGAGCGGTCAGCATCGAATCAGTTGTCGTCTGGGCCGTCCCCAGCGACGCACTATTCTAGTGCTAGAGTAACTGCCATGAACCTGACCCCGACCGAGCTGACCATCCTGGGGCTCATCGCCGAGCAGCCTCGGCACGGCTATGACCTCGAGCAGGTGATCGAGCAGCGCGGCATCCGCCGGTGGGCCGACATCGGGTTCTCGTCGATCTACTACGTGCTCTCGAAGCTGGAGGGTCGCGGACTCATACAGTCCGAGGGCGCCAAGGCCGGCGCCAGATCGAGGAAGGTGTTCCACGCGTCAGAAGCGGGCAGGCGCGCGGCGGAAGAAGCCGCTGTCGCGTTCATCGCCGAGAGGCGAACCGTCGCGCATCCCGCCCTCGTCGGGCTCGCCAACCTCGCCCTGCTCCCGGAGCAGGAGTATGCGGACGCGCTGCAGCGACGGCTGGTCTGGATCGACGAGCGGATCTCCGGCGTCATCGCAGCCGAGCGCTCGCAGGGTGCTCTGCCTCTGGCTGCGCGCGAGGTCTTCTCCTACTCGCTGTGCCTTCTCGAGGCGGAGAGGGCGTGGCTCGCGGCGCGAGTCCAGGTGTCCGATGAGTGATCAGATGCGGCAGGAGCGCGGTGGCGACCGGGGCGATGCGACGATCATCGACGGGATCGACGCGTCGGGGGGACTGCACTGCGAGACGACGGCCCTCGGCGTGCTGCTGGAGCGTGCAGGGCTCTCGCTGTCCGAAGCGATGCTGTTCGGGCTGGGGTCGGGTCTGTCGTTCATCTACTGGGATTCCGCGCGGCAGGAGCTCCCGTTCCTCGGCGGACGGGTGAAGCCCTTCGAGCTCACCCAGAACCTGACCTCGCGCCTGGGAATCGAGCTGCGGGTCGAGGAGACCACCTCGCCTCGGAAGGCGTGGGATCGGTTGCGCGCGCAGATCGATCAGGGAAAGCCCGTGGGTCTACAGCTCGACAGCCACGATCTGGAGTACTTCGGGTCTCGGGTGCATTTCGCCGGCCACGTCGTGGCCATGTACGGCTACGACCACGACAGGGCGTACCTGGTCGACACGGCCCAGCAGGGAGGTGAGGTCTCGACGAGTCTGGAGAGCCTCGCGCGTGCTCGTGCAGCGCGGGGCCCGATGTCCGCACGGCACCGCGCCTTCGTCGTGGATGTTCCGACCGCTGCCGCGCGACCCGAGCGGATCCGCGAGTCGATCGTCCCGGCGATCACCGCCTGCGCCGAGGAGTTCCTCGCGCCTCCGATCGCCAACCTCGGCAATCGCGGCATCCTCACCACGGCCACGCGCGTTCCGACCTGGCTCGACCGGGTCGATGACCCGGCCCGCGACCTCCCCGTCATCGCCATGCTCATGGAGCGGGCCGGCACCGGAGGGGCCCTGTTCCGCAACATGTACCGGGACTTCCTGGCCGAGAGTGCGGAACTCGTCGCACACGAGGCTCATGCCGACGTCATCCGTGAGAGTGTGGCCCGATTTGCGGAGTCCGCGCTGCTGTGGACTCGGGTCTCGGAGTCGATCGCGCGGGCAGGCGAAACGCAGGATGCGGAGTCACTGGTCGAGGCGGCAGAGATGCTGCGGCGCATCGCGGAGATCGAGACGGCCGCGATGACACGGCTCGCTTCGCTGAGCGACACGGGGGAGACCCGTGGAGCGTGACGCCGTCGGCATCCGTGTGAGCGACGGCAGGAGCTCGACTGGCCGATGACGGTGAACAATGGAACGGTGAGCACGCCCCTGACGCAGGAGTTCGTCTGGCGAGGGCGGACCGTTCGGTGGGATCGCCACGGCTCCGGCCCTGCCGTCGTCTTCCTCCATGGCACACCCTGGTCTTCTCGCCTGTGGTGGCCGATCGCCCAGACGCTCGCCGGCCAGTTCACGGTCTATCTCTGGGACATGCCGGGGTACGGGGCATCCTCGAAGGACCCGACGCATGCGGTGGATCTCGGCGTGCAGGGCGAGTTGTTCGCCGATCTCCTCACGCACTGGCAGCTCGAGCATCCTCATGTCATCGCGCACGACTTCGGAGGCGCCGTCGCACTCCGCGCGCGCCTGCTGCACGGGGCGGAGTATCGGTCGCTCTGCCTCGTCGACGTCGTCGCGCTCTCGCCGTGGGGATCTCCGTTCTTCCTGCTGGTCAAAGAGCATGCCGCGGTGTTCGAGCAGTTGCCTCCGGCGGTGCACCGGGGTGCGATCGAGGCGTACATCAGCGGCGCGAGCCATCGGGGGCTGCGCCCCGACGACCTGGACATGCTCACCGAGCCGTGGACTGACGCCGCCGGACAGGCGGCCTTCTACCGGCAGATCGCGCAGGCCGACGAATGGTTCACCGACGAGATCGAGCAGCGCTACGCGGAACTCACCGAACCCGTGCACATCGTGTGGGGCGCGGAGGACACCTGGATCCCGAGCGACCGCGCCCATCGTCTCGGAGCGGCGATCCCTCACGCCTCGGTCGCGCTGATCGAGGGGGCGGGGCACCTCATCCAGCTCGATGCGCCCGCCGCCCTGGCCGCCGAGCTCAGCAGGTGGATGTCCCGAGTCGGCGGCTAGGGCGAGACGCGGCCTCGGGCGCGACGCTGCTTTCGCGGGTCTCAGGCGAGGTGCTGCTCGTCGATCCGTGGAGCATCGTCCGTCGCGATCGTGCGCGGCGGCTGCAGGCGGAAGGCCGCCCAGGCTCCGACCGCTGCGATCGCGAACGTGATCACCGGTGCGAGAGCCCCGAATACGGTGGCCCCCGCGAGCTCGGTGAGCAGGATGCCGACGGCAGAGGCGACGATCCAGGCCAGGGCGCCGAGGGTGACGGCCGGGAGGTACGGGCGGCGGACCTCGGGGACGACATCCTTGCCGCGCAGCATCCAGATGAACACCAGCGCGATCGCGACCCACGCCACGACGAACACACCCTGCCAGGCCAGGGCCTTGAGCAGCCACGTGACCACGTTCGTGAGCATGAGCACGTATGTGATGATTCCCGCGACGATCACCCAGACCCAACGGGGGAGTGCAAGGCGGAAGACCCTGGTCGCGAACGCGTCGAGGTTGCTGGAGGCGAGGAAGTAGTTCGCCGTGTTGATGCGCGTCTGCGAGATGAAGATCACGAGAAGTCCGAAGAAGCCCATGCTGCCGAGGAAGGCGTCGACCACGCCCGTCTCGCTGCCCTCGTGTCCCGTCGCGGCGATGATGTAGATGCCGACGAGCCCGTTCACGATGAAGGTGAAGAAGTAGAAGACCCAGCCGAACGTGAACTGGCCGTGGAACCTCTCATCCTGCTTCCGGCCCATCCTGGCGTAGTCGAACGTGTACATCATCATGATCCACACCCCCATGTAGATGAGGTAGGAGGTGACCCAGCCCGGGAGTGGTCCGGCCGCTGCGACGTCGAAGACGCTCGTGGGCGCGCCGTTCTGCACGGTGGCGAACACGACCACGAGGATGAGTCCGAGCGCGTAGATCGGCAGCAGGATGCCGTTCAGCCGGTCGAGCCAGCGCTGCACCGGACCGGAGGCGAGCGGGATCGCGTAGGCGACCACGGCTGCGTACCAGAGGTTGAGCTCTCCGCCGAAGGTCTTCTGGAATGCGATCGCGATGATCGACCCCTCGAACACGCAGTAGTAGATCGCGGTGGCGGCGAAGATGAGGGTGGCCAGCGCCGAACCCACCACGCCGAACATCGATCGAGACGTCAGCTCCACCGTGAGACCCGTACGGGCGGCGTGACGGGAGAGGATCAGGTTGATCACGCCGTAGGTGGCGACGGTCAGCGCCATTCCGATGATGGTGTCGACGAGCCCGACGGCACCTGCCGAGGCGACCGCCACGTAGATCCAGAACATGGCGGAGAAGAGTGCCCACCACGCCATGGACAGGGACCATCGAGGGGCTCGTTCGGATGCGGGCATGACGTAGTCGGCGTAAGCCATGGCTACTCCTTCGGGTCGGGTGTCACGCAGAGACGGCGGAATGCCGATGAGCAGTGAATCTAGTGACGCCGCTGACGCCGTGGAATCGGCCCTTTGCCCTGTCTTGCCCCATGCCCTGTGCGGATTGCACTACGCCGAGATGATGTGCAGGGCGAGCAGCAGTGTCGCCCTCGTCTCCCCGTCCTGAAGGTCGACCCCCAGCAGCGTCTCGATCCGGCGGATGCGGTACGCGAGTGTGTTCCGATGGATGAACAGCTCGTCGCCGATGGCCCGCGCGGCGCCACTGTGGCGCAGGTAGGCGCCGAGAGTCTCTGTGAGCACGCCGGTCGGGTCGGCGGCGTCGAGTGGTGCGATGAAGCGACCGGCGAGCGAAGCGAGCCCTGCGGACGGGAGCGCCTGGGCGATCGAGGCGAGGTCGAGAGGCGGGAGCGCGCGCACCCCTGCCGTGTGCGACTGACGCATCGCCATCCTCAGCGCGAGAGGGATCTCTTCCCAGGACAGGTCTCCTGAGTGGATGACGCCGACCTGGGCGAGATCGATCGCTGCCGCCAGCCCCTGGGCCGCGCCCTCCGCAGTCCCGGGGCGCTGGAGGAGGAACACGGTCCGCTGGGGATGCTCGAAGAACCGCACGACGCCGAATCGGGATTCCAGATGCACCTGCGCTCGCCACGCGACGAGCCGAGCGTTGGCGGTCGACGCATTCGGATCGGCGGACACGGACAGCAACTGGCACGGAGCATCCGGGTCGAGACCCGCCGATCTGGCGAGCGTAGCGAGAGCCTCCGTGCCGACGGAGTCGTCGAGCATCGCCTCAATGAGCCGCGCGGCGGCCGGTGAGTGGAGCGGGGATGAGGACGCCAGCGTGTACGACAGCTGCATCGCGAGCACGGCGGCGACGGGACCCAGCAGAGGTTGGAGCAGTTGTCCCTCAGCGCCGCCGCGGATGCGAAGGGTGAATCGAGCGCCGCTTCCGCCGGGGAGCGCGAGCGTGGTCGCGGCAGCGCTCGACCTCGTGACCGGCACGCCCGCGGAGGCAAGCGGGAAGTCAGCCGGATCCATCAGCGCGACGTGGGCGTCGATCGCGTCGGCGATGCGTTGCAGCACCGTGACGATCGGGACGCCGTGCGTTGCGAGGCGCGTGCACTCGTCGGCCAGCTCCCAGCCCGCACGCACGATCTCGTAGCGCTGCGCGGCCAGTTCCTGCCAGATGTGTCGAGAGAACTGCAGCAGAGGCAGGTCCGCGGGCAGCTCGAGAAGGGGGATGCCGTGCTGGTTGCACGCCGACACGAGCCCGTTCGGCAGCGCGCCGTGGATGCGTCCGAGGCTGAAGGCCAGGCCGCTGATCGGCACGGTGGCGAGGCGTTCGACGTAGGCCTCCCAGGTGCGGTGGTCCTCGAAGTGCAGCGCCATGCCGGTCGTCACCATGAGCTCGCCGCGCTGGAGGAACGGCGTCGGGTCCATCAGCTCTGACTGAGCACAGCCGCTGATGGGCTGGTCCAGCTGCGGCTGGTCGGGCTCTGAACGCAGCTCGACACCGAGGACGTCGTCGTCCAGAAGATCGCGTACGCGCATCCGTGGCCTTCCTGCCGTTGTGCAGACTCCACTTGTCCACATCGGAGATTGAGCATACTGCCCAACGATCTCGAGTGGTGCCGAGGGCTAACGTGGCCGCATGGCAGCGCAGGCACCGGTACTCATCAACTCCGACATGGGGGAGGCCTTCGGGCTGCACACCTTCGGGAACGACCCCGAGCTGATGCGGATCATCGATCTCGCCAACATCGCCTGCGGGTTCCATGCCGGCGACCCGGGCGTCATGCACGACACTGTCGCTCTGGCCAAGGATCACGGAGTCCGGATCGGCGCCCACCCGGGGCTCCCCGACCTCGTGGGGTTCGGCCGACGGCGCATGGCGCTGCGCCCCGATGAGGTCGAGTCCCTCATCCTCTACCAGACGGGCGCGCTGCTCGGCTTCCTCATGGCCGCCGATGTGCCGCTCAACCACATCAAGCCGCACGGCGCCCTCTGGGGCATGCTCGCCGGCGACGAAGAACTGATGCGTGCCGCTGCCCGCGCGGTGCGGGCATTCGATGTTCCCTTCCTCGGCCTCGCCGGTACTGCGCATGAGCGGGTGTGCGCAGAGGAGGGGGTGCCCTTCGTGGGAGAACTCTACGTCGACATGGACTACAACTCCGATGGGACGCTCGCGCTGGTTCGCGCGGCCCACCGCACCGACCCCGAGGCCGCTGCCGACCGCGTCGCGACGGCGCTGCGCGGTGAACGCATCGCCGCGATCGACGGATCGCTGATCGATGTGCGCTTCCAGAGCGTCTGCGTGCACTCTGACGCTCCCAATTCTCCCGACGTCGCGCGCGCCGTGCGCGCCGTCGTCGACGCCGCCTGACCCCCACCGAAAGGACGACCATGGCTGACATCGTCTCGCCACTGCCCGGCATCTTCTATCGCAGGCCGGGACCCGGCAAGCCCGTCTTCGTGGAGGAGGGCGTCTCGGTCGAGATCGGACAGGCGATCGGCATGGTCGAGATCATGAAGCAGTTCACCGAGATCAGCGCCTCGGCGGCCGGCGTGGTCGGCTCCTTTCTCGTGGAGGACGGCGGCATGGTCAATCCCGGTGACGTGATCGTCACGGTCGACGAGAACTGATGCGCCGCCTGCTCATCGCGAACCGAGGCGAGATCGCGGTCCGCATCGCCCGTTCTGCGCGGATACTCGGCATCGAGACGGTTGCGATCGTCTCGGAGGCCGACCGCGACTCCTTCAGCGCCAGGATCGCCGATCAGTCCGTCGTGATCGGCCCGGCCGCGGCCAAGGACTCGTACCTGAACCCCGACGCCGTGCTCGCCGCAGCCAGGGAGACCGGAGCCGACGCGATCCACCCCGGCTACGGCTTCCTCAGCGAGAACGCTGCGTTCGCACGCGCCGTCATCGCGGCCGGTCTAATCTGGGTTGGCCCTGACCCCGACACGATCGAGCTCATGGGCGACAAGTCCAATGCGATCCGTGCCGCGAAGGATGCCGGTGTTCCGGTGCTTCCCGGCACCGGCGGCCCGCTGTCGTCGGAAGACGATGTCGTCGCGATCGCAAGGGAGATCGGCTATCCGCTGCTCGTCAAGGCGAGCGCCGGTGGCGGAGGCCGCGGCATCCGCCACATTGCGAGCGAAGACGAGCTGATCTCCACGATCGAACTCGCCAGCAGTGAGGCCGCGAGCGTGTTCGGAGACCCGAGCGTGTACCTGGAGCGGTTCGTCTCCCAGGCCCGGCACGTCGAGGTGCAGCTGCTCGCCGACGGCGAGAACTGCATCCACCTCGGTGACCGCGACTGCTCGCTGCAGCGGCGCTCGCAGAAGGTGGTCGAAGAGGCGCCCGCGCCGGAGATCCCCGACCATGTCCGCGAGCGGATGCGCGCAGCATCCGTGCGGCTGGCGTTGGCCAGCGGATACCGCGGCGCTGGCACGGTCGAGTTCCTGTACGACGCCGCGCGCGAGGAGGCGGCGTTCATCGAGATGAACACTCGCCTTCAGGTCGAGCACACCATCACCGAGGAGATCACCGGCATCGACCTCGTACGCGAGCAGCTGCGCATCGCCGACGGGGAGGCGCTGGGGATGACCCAGGATGACGTGCGGTTCGACGGGCATGCGATCGAGTGCCGCATCAACGCGGAGAACCCGTCGCAGAACTTCTTCCCCAGCCCCGGACGCATCGCCGTCCTGGAATGGCCCGACGGCATCCGCGTGGACTCCGGATTCGAGGCGGGCGATGTCGTCGTCCCCTTCTACGATTCGATGATCGCGAAGGTCATCGTGCACGCTCCCACCCGGATCGAGGCCATCGAGCGGATGCGCGCGGCGCTCACCGCCACCCGCATCGAGGGAATCGAGACGACCATCCCGCTGCACCTGCGTCTGCTCGAGGAGCCTGACTTCCTGGCCACGGCGCACCACACCAAGACAATCGAGACCGGGAAGATCCTGGAGGGGCTGTGAGCCAGAGCATCAGCGCACCGACGCCGTCGCGGTACACGTGGGGAGGCGACGAGTTCCTCTTCGTCGAGGTGGATGAGGCGATGAGCCTCACAGCCAACTTCACCGTCATGGCGATCGCCCAGGAGCTGACGAGCCGCGCGGCCGAGGGCATCGTCGACATCTGTCCCGCCAACGCATCGCTGCTCGTGCGCTTCGACCCGGATCGGCTCTCGCACACCACGCTCGAGTCGATGGTTCGCGAGATCGAGAGCGGCATCGAGCACCGTGAGGGCGCCGCCATCCCCACCCGGATCATCGACGTGCCGGTCTGGTACGACGATCCGTTCACCGCCGAGGTCGGCGCACGCTTCCGCGAGGGGTACCACCAGGACCCCTCGGGCACCGACCTCGACTACGCGGCCGCGGTGAACGGCCTCGCCGACAGGGCCGAGTTCATCCGCCGCCACCAGGCACAGCCGTGGATCGTGAGCATGGTCGGATTCGTCGCCGGGCTCCCGTTCCTGTATCAGCTCGTCGAACGCGAGCAGCAACTGGTGGTGCCCAAGTACCTGAGCCCTCGCACGGATACCCCCAGGCTCACGATCGGGCACGGCGGATGCTTCGGCGCGATCTACTCCGTGAGGGGAGCAGGCGGCTATCAGATGTTCGGAGTGGTCGCCCCGCCGATCTACGACCCCGAACAGCGGCTCGCAGACTTCGCGGAGTCCTCCGTGCTGTTCCGGCCCGGGGACATCGTCCGCTACCGCTCGGTGGAGAGGGAGGAGTACGAGGCGATTCAGGCCGAGGTGGACGCGGGAACCTGGCGCTGGCGACAGGCGCCGGTGACGTTCTCCTTGGACGCATGGCAGAAGGATCCCGACGCGGCGAACCGAACGATGATGGAGGCTCTCGATGCTTGAGGTGGTGCAACCAGGACTGCAGACGACCGTCCAAGATGAGGGACGGAGGGGCTATTACAGTCTCGGCATCCCCCAGGGCGGCTCCATGGACCAGGAGTCGGCCCGGCTCGCGAACGCCCTCGTGGGCAACCAGGCATCCGCAGCTGTGCTCGAGTGCACTTACATCGGACCGGTGCTGCGAGCGACCGAGTCCACGGTCGTGGCCGTCGCGGGGGCTCCAGTGCCGGTGCTGGTCAATGGCGAGCCGCGCGAGGAATGGACGCGCATCGAGCTGGTGGAGGGCGACATGCTCTCCTTCGGCGTGATCCAGGGCGGCACGAAGTACTGGATCGCGGTGCGCGGAGGCATTGATGTGCCCGAGGCGCTGGGCAGTCGCTCGACCTATGTGATCGGCTCGATCGGTGGTGTCGGCGGACGCGCAGTCGCGGCGGGCGATTCGCTCCCCGTGGGGGAGTCGCTGCTGTCGGTCCCGGCGATTTCGACCCTCGACGAGCGGTTCCGTCCCTCGTTCGGGCGCTCGCAGCGTGTGCGGATCGTTCTCGGGCTGTATGACCACCTCCTCACCGACGAAGGAGTCCGCCGCCTGGTCGAGGAGGAGTGGACCCTCACCCCGACGGCTGACAGGATGGGGCTGCGCTATGACGGCCCCGGCGTCGAGTGGCGCGAGCGCGAACAGCCTTTCGGCGCCGGTCAGGATCCCTCGAACATCGTGGATGCGGGCTACGCAGTCGGGTCGATTCAGATCCCCGGAGGCACGCAGCCGATCGTCCTGCATCGCGACGCCGTGTCCGGTGGCGGCTACGCCATGGTCGCAACGGTGATCTCCGCAGACATGGACCTGCTCGCTCGGGCGGCCCCGGGGACGAAGACGAGGTTCGTTCCGGTGGACATGCGAGAAGCACTCGATGCCCGGCATGCGAGGGCTACCCGCATCGGGCAGGCTGTCGCATCGTTGAACCTGTCAATGTGACGGTCGGATCCGGGCATACAGAATCGTCGCGTCGATCAGGGCCTCGAGATCCTCTTCGGCGCGACGACTGTCCAGATCAGCCGCGTACTGCAGCATGAGCCCGTCCAGGCCAGCGATGAAGAGGCGCGCGATGCGTTCAAAGGGCGCCCCCGTCACTTCGCCGGCGTTCGATGCCGTGGCCTCCAGGAGTGAGACGACGGCGGCCGCTTGTGCGGAGAAGGGCCAGCGTTCGGAGAAGTCGTCTCCCGTGCTGCGGAGCGCGTAGTTGAGGAGCTCGACCTGCATCACCTGGTACGGGACGTTGTCGTCGATGAGTCCGTGCCAGTAGCTGCGTGCACCTTCACGAATGGTCTCGGCGAGGCCGGCGTGGCGGACCAATGACCCGGTGTGGGCGTTCGACTCGGACGCGACGTCGTCGATCACGGCCTTGAGGAGGAGCTCCTTGGTCGGAAACACGTGCTGAAGGGTGCCCAGGGGAATGCCGGCCTCGGTCGCGACCGCCCTGATCGTCGTTCGCGCGACGCTGTCCCGCATCATGACGCGCCGGGCCGCGGCGACGATCTGCGGCGATCGAACGGATGATTCCACGTAACGCATTCGGGCTTCCCTGTCTTTGTGTTCAGCCACTACTCTAGTCGACACCAGTCATACGACTGACTGAGTTATGATCGAAGGGTCGGGCGCCGCAGAGCCCCGAATGCTGAGGGAGAAACATGTGGGGGAGAGCGAAAGCGACGTCACCTGATGAGGAGGCGATCGCAGCAGCCGTCGGCACGACCCGAGAGGTGTTCCTGTCCGGAAGGACGCGATCGGTCTCATCCCGCATCGAGAGGCTTCGGGCGCTTCGTGCGCTCATCCTCGACAATCGTTCGAGCTTCGCCGGTGCACTGTGGGAGGACCTCGGAAAGAGCCGCCAAGAGGTGGAGCTGACCGAATCCGATGTCGTTCTCGGCGAGATCAGTTTCGCGCTGCGCAACCTCCGCCGGTGGACCCGGCGGAGACGGGTGCCGGTTCCCATGGCTCTGCAACCCGCATCGGCCGGTCTGCTCGCTGAGCCGCTGGGTGTCATCCTCGTGGTCTCTCCGTGGAACTACCCGGTGCAACTTCTACTGGCTCCCCTGGTCGGCGTGCTTGCGGCAGGAAACGCTGCCGTGTTGAAACCGAGCGAGCTTGCTCCCGCGACCTCGCGGCTGATCGCGCGGCTAGTTCCCGAGTACTTTCCGGACGGCGCGGTGAGTGTCGTCGAGGGGGGCGTGGACGAGACGACGGCCGTCCTCGCTCAGCGCTTCGATCACATCGTCTTCACCGGCAGCGCCGGCGTGGGTCGTGTCGTTCTTCGAGCCGCGGCTGAGCACCTCACTCCCGTCACGCTCGAGCTCGGCGGAAAGTCGCCCGTGTGGTTCGACGACGATGAGGGGCTTCAGGAGGCGGCTCGGCGCATCGTGTGGGCTAAGTTCACGAATGCCGGGCAGACCTGTGTCGCGCCGGACTACGTTCTCACCACTCCGGGCAGGGTGGAGCCGCTCATCGCCGCGATGAGGTCGGCTCTCATCGACCTCTGGGGGGCGGAACCGCGCACCAACCCCCAGTACGGCCGCATCGCGACGGATCGCCATTTCGATCGGCTGGTATCCCTTTTCGAGGGGGTGGATATCGCGGTCGGGGGAGCGCATGACCGTGCAGAACGGTACATCGCGCCGTCCATCGTCACGCTCGCGCAGTCAGGTGAGATGGTGATAGGTCCGCAGTCGACCGTGCCCGTACTTCAAGACGAGATCTTCGGGCCGATCCTGCCCATCGTGGCAGTCCCGTCGGTCGAAGCCGCCATCCACGCGATCAACGCCACCGAGAAGCCTTTGGCGCTCTACGTCTTCTCCGGCTCTGCGCGTGTCCGCCGACTGTTCGAGGAACGCACCTCGTCTGGTGCGCTCGTGCATGATGCGGCGATCATCCATGTCGGCGCACCGACGCTCCCGTTCGGCGGGGTCGGCGGCAGCGGCATGGGCGCCTATCACGGCGCCTACTCGTGGTCGAGCTTCTCCCACCTGAAGCCGATACTCCGCAAGCCGCTCCGTCCTGACACGCTGCGGGCGGTTCAACCCGGATCGCACGGGATCGTGCGGCGGCTCGCGCAGGTCCTTCTCCGCGTCGGATGAAGCCGGAAGCCGCCATCGCAGATCTCTGGCTCACGTGTACAAGTCATATGACCGACTGAGAAAGATGAACACATGGACTCATCGCATCCTCCGAAGCCGAACACGGTCGTCGTCGTGGGGGCGGGTCTGTCAGGGCTCGTCGCCGCGCGTGAACTCGTCCGATCGGGGCGAGAGGTGATCGTGCTCGAGGCGGCTGACCGCGTCGGTGGACGCGTGCTGGCGGAGACATCCCCATTGGGCTCGCGGCTGGATCTCGGCGGACAGTGGATCGGTGCCGATCATCAGCGGGTCGCAGCCCTGGCTCGCGAGTTCGGCGAGGTGACATTCGAACGCCAGGTGGGGATCCTCCCGCGCATCGTCGATGGAGCGCAAGGCGTGGGGTGGCTCTCGCTGACCGGTCTCGGAGCGGTTGCGGCCGCAGCCGTGACGTGCACGATTGCCGCGCTCGCGCCGGCGCGCTGGTCCAATCGCCAGCCGTTCGACCTCTTCCTGAGAAAGCTGTCGTGGGGACGCTCGCGGCGACTTCTGCGAGTCGGGGCCGAACTGTCCTGGACGGCTGATCTCGATCGCATCTCTCTGTACGGAGTGCGTCGAGTCGTGCACTCGCAGCATGGGCTCGGAACCATCCTCTCGGCCTCTGGGGGCGCTCAGGATTCGCTCGTCGTCGGCGGGATGGGAACGCTCGTGGAACGCCTCGCCCGGGACCTCGGCGACCGAGTGCGAACCGACGAACGGGTCTTGAGTCTGCACTCGAACGCCGACGGAGTCGTCGTCTGCACGGGCGCTGCGACATACCAGGCGGCCAAAGTGGTCATCGCCGTGCCTGCACCTGTCGCTTCGGCGATCGCGCACACTCCCCCTCTCCCGTCAGCGGTCCGCAACGTTCAAGAGAGCACCGAGATGGGCGCTGTGTACAAGGCGATCGCCGTCTACGACCGTCCTTTCTGGCGGGGGAGTGCTCCGCAGGATCTGCTGTTCCTGCACGGAGGTGGCGGCGCGATATTCGATACGTCGCCGCCCGAGGGGCCGGGGCACCTGTGCATCTTGATCGGCGGCAGAGCGGCGAGAGCCCTCGACGCCTTGTCTGCCGATGAGCGCATGTCGCGAGTTCTGGGTCCGCTTGCGGTTCACTACGGTCTCAGGGTCTTGGAGCCGAACAGCTGGCACGAGAAGGCGTGGCATCTCGATCCCGATGTTCGCGGAGGATACGTCGCGTTGCCCGTTCTCGGATCGCGAAGCGGGTTCTGGCCGCTCGGTGCCGCGCCGGTGGGCCACATCCACTGGGCTGGCTCCGAAACCGCCATGGAGCACCCGGGGTATCTCGACGGGGCGATCGAATCGGGACAGCGCGCTGCAGCTGAGGTCGTGGCGGCCCTGGCGTGAGATCGAAGCGATGTTAGACGGAAGTCTTGCGCCTCGACCGAAGCTGAGTTATTCTAAGTCAGTTGTACGACTGGGAATGGGGGTCGTGATGACATCGCGGCGAATGACGGATGCGGCGATGCATCACCTTCACCACCTCGGTACGACATCCGGGCGCTTTCGACGAAGCAGCCCGCCCCGCAACGTCTGACGCAGTCTCTGTCAGACCGCGGCCTGCTCTCCCCGACTCCCCAGGGTCCCCAACAGGCCGCCCCTGGGGGGAGCTCCGCCTCCCCCCAGGGCTTCATCTCACGAACGACTGGGCCCGAACCCGATGGCCCGCACCGCACTTCGGAAAGCGCAAGCGTGCGCTCTCTCCGACATCACGAAGAAGGACAGCTCATGACAATCAGGCGACAAGGTCGCGATATCAGTGCCAAGGCGGCTCCATGGAGAGCACTGCTGACGGTCATTCTGGTGATGGGGAGCCTATGGGGTCTCGCAGGCCCCGCGGCAGCCGAGGCTCCCACTGTGCCGGCTGAAGCGTTCACGGCTCCGGTTTGTGAGGGCACAACGCTGCT
Source organism: Microbacterium sp. MYb72 (assembly GCF_002979415.1). GTDB lineage: Bacteria > Actinomycetota > Actinomycetes > Actinomycetales > Microbacteriaceae > Microbacterium > Microbacterium natoriense. The sequence continues at coordinate 22,416 of NZ_PCOT01000036.1, forward strand.
GGATCCGGCAGATTCGTCCGGCCCGGTGCCGGACCTGCGATCGGTCTTCGGGACGAGGCTCGCGGAATACAACGAAGGGCGTGTCGTCCCGCTCTACGACTCCTTCGCCGCGAACGACACCAACGCGTATCCGCCGGTGTGCTCCACGCGCTACGTCTCAGGCATCGGCCCGGTCTCGGAGTGGATGTTCTGCACCGACTACTTCTCCCACGTCTGCAGTGGAGTGGATGCTGACGGCAACCTGCTCGACATCGATGGCAATCCCATTCCGGGACTGAACGAGCTCGCCGGGGCGAATCCCAAGCTCACGCCAGAACAGGAGTCGCTGATCGCTTACCTGATCCAGCATGGACAGGACGCCTATCAGGGAACGGGCTACTTCAACTTCAACAATGCGGCGCGCGCAGTATCCGACGGTGATTCGTGGGAGCGCTCAGCACTTCAGGTCCTCATCTGGTGCATCAGCGATCCCGTGGCGCCGAGCGCAACGGGAACCGAGCTCGAGCGAGGCGCCACCTGCCTGGACAACATGGGTCCTGAACGTCAGGCGGAGATTCTCGCAAGCATCTCCGCCGATCCGACGCTGTCGGTGGCTGGACCCTCTGCGCCGATACCGATCGGCGGATCTGGCGAGTTCGTCATCACGACCGACGTCTTCAGCTCACCGTTGACGCTCAGCACCGCGGGGATTCCGGGCACCTTGACGGTCGTCAGCGGCCCAGGAGTGCTTTCCGGTGATCAGCTCCAGGTCTCGGGATCGGGTGCTCCGGTGACGGTAACTCTTGCGCTAACCGCAACCGAGCAGGGCACGGCGACGCTCTCCGCAGCGGCAACCCCTCCTTCGACCGCTCACATCGCATGGAACCAGAGCCCTGGGCGTTCCGCCGATGACGTGCCATGCCAGGTCTTCGCTACCTTCCGCGTCGCGGATCAAGTCACGATCAACAGTTCAGCATCTGCAACGTTCGCGACAGAAGGCGGCGGGGGCACCGGCACAGGAGAAGGATTCGGTGCTTTCTCCATCACAAAGGCTGTGACCTGGGACGGTCAGGCTATCGACGGCATCGTCTTCGCCGGCACCTACACCGTGACGGCACCCGATGGCACAGCTATCGTCGAGAACCAGCCGTTCAATGTGGCAGAGGGGTCGACGTGGACGAGCGAAGGGTACGAGACCGGCTCCACCGTGCATATCGAGGAGATACTGCCGACAGGACCTTCGAGCATCATCTGGGCCGCACCGGTATTCAGCACGAACGACTTCATCCTCGGCGACGAGACAACGGTCGCCGTGACTCTGACGAACCGGGCGACTCTGAACACGGGCGTGTTCGAGGCGTCGAAGGTGGTCGCTGGCGACGGGGCATCGCTCGTCGCTGATGATGCGGTGTTCCTCCTCGAATACGACTACCCGGCCGGTGAGGGGTTCGAGGCTGGTTCTGGGGCTCTGGAGCTGTCGGCGAATGGTGACGTGGTGACGTCGGGTGCTCTGCCGGTCGGTGCGGTGCTCACGTTGAGCGAGCGGGCTCCGGACGCGATCGCGGGTGCGACCTGGGCCGCCCCGGTGCTGTCCACCGGCACGGTCACCATCGATGATGATGAGCCCGTCAGCGTGACGGTCACCAACACCCTCACGCTGGACGCGGACGCTATCGGCGCGGGAGGAGGAGAAGCAGGCCACGGCACCGGTGCCAGCGCGGGATCAGGATCGACGTCGGGGCTCGCGCTCACCGGTGGCGAGCTGTCGCTGGTTATGGTCGTGCTCGGGGTGGCTCTCATCGCGGTCGGCGGCAGCGTCCTCGTCTCCCGCCGTTCCCGGCCCAGCAAGTAGCACGCAGGTCTCTTCAGGCGGCAGGTGCGAACGGAGTCCGGCGACTCCGTTCGCACCTGCCGCCGTCCGGCACGACCTTCGCACGCCGACCAGAGGAGCACGATGCGATTCACCACCTTCGAACAAGGATTCCGCGCCGAGTTGGCGAACCGGGAGTTCGCCCGTATCGGGATGGCGGCGATGGCGATACGGACTGAGAAGCACGAGACGGCGCCGTTCTGGCGCGCCTACGATCGCCTCGAGCGGTTCAACGCCCCGCGCTACCGAGCGGCCGCCGAACGCCTCGGGATATCGGACAGCACGGGTGCCGGTGCCCGGCTGCGAGGCCGACTGGTCGGGTGGATGCCGAACAGTCTCCGTCGCGAATCGATCAGGTTCGCGTTTCCTCGCACTGTCGAGTACGTGGAGGACCTCCGCCGTCTCGCCGTGATCGGACCAACGAGCGAGTCCGACTTCTTCGACTACATGCTCAGGCAGGAAGAGCTTCAGGTGAACATGATGGAGGCGATGCTCCGGGGCCGCAATGTCGCCGCAGAGTCACTGGTCGACCGGTTCATCGGCGACGAAGGTCGCTGAACGTTTTCTGACGCGGTCGGCTCTGCGCATCCGCGGCAGAGGCATCCCGCTGCAGGCATCCGCGTCGCGCTCACCGCGCGCCTGACCCGGTCAGCGTGCGGCGAAGATCTCGCGGGCGCGGGCGACGATGTCGTCCAGCCGGGACTGCAGGTACGGTCCGGGGCATTCGGTCCCCGACCAGGTCTCCCTGTGGCTGATGACGTGCTCCCTGTCGATCGTGAACGACACCGGCACGCCGTCCAGCGTCCTGCCATCGTAGGTCGCGAGCCACGCGATCATCTGGGCGAGCTCCTCCAGCTGCACCGCCGTCACGGTGTAGTCCGGCGCTCCCGTGGCGTCCAGGGTCTCCACGGCCAGCGACCGCCAGTTCCAGTCGGCGCCGGTCGATGACGGCTTCGCGCCGGGGCGGATGAGCTCGAAGACGGACCCGTCGTTCCGCAGATAGAAGGTGGGCGCGGAGGAGCGCCTGTTGCAGCGCGAGAGGAAGTCCAGCTGCTCCTCGGTCGTGCCCGTGTGGTGGATGACGAAGCGGTCGATGATCGGCGTCACCGCGTGGTGGTCGCTCCCTGCGGTGTCACGCGTCGACCGGATTGTGGGGTTCCGGCAGTCCACGAACCCGAGGGGCGCCTCGAGGCCCTTGATCGCGCGATCGTAGACGGGTTCGTACTCGGGCAGCCCCCTCGGATTGTCCGGGTCCACGGCAGGCGCCCCGCCGTCTGTGCCCGGGGGAATCGTGGCGAGCAGGATTCCCGCTGCCGTGACGGCGACGCCCGAGCCCGCAGCGATCAGGAAGCGTCGACGGGTGTGCGCCGACGGGCTTCCGTCAGGATCGTGTGCGGGGGAGTGCTCCATCTGCCCATCTAACACGCTCGGTGGAATGTGTCAGATCGAGCCCCGTCGTCACCCGGCCTCTTCGACCGGCCACCAGCGGCTGCCGATCACCTTCGGGTCGGTGCCGACGCGGGAGATCGCACGCTCGATGACGTCCACGCTCTCCGGGTCGTCGATGCTGACCTCCGCGCGCACGTGCACCTCCGTGTTCTTGCCGTGGCGCACTCGCACCGAACGCAGGGTGAGCTCCGGGTGCGTCGCGGCCTGGAGCAGCAGGGCGCGGACCCGCTGCTCGCTCTTCTCGCCCGTCGTGACCTCGAGCACGAAGTCCTGCGGGGCGCCGGCGTCGGTGCCGTCCTCCGTCGACTCGTCCTCGGCGTTGAGTCGCAGCCTCCGGTTGAGCGCGGTGCTCAGCGGGCGCAGCAGGATGTTGGTCGCCGAGACGAGGATCGCCCCTCCGGCGGCGAGCAGCGGCATCCCGGCTCCGGCGAGGGAGCCGACGGCGGCCGCGCACCACAGCGTCGCCGCCGTCGTGAGTCCGCGGATATTGAGTCCCTCGCGCAGGATCACACCGGCGCCGAGGAACCCGATGCCGGAGACCACCTGAGCGGCCACGCGTGTCGGATCAGCGGTCTCGCCGGGGAGCGCCTGCGAACCGAGGATCACGAACAGCGCGGCGCCGAGCGACACGAGAGCGTTCGTACGCATGCCGGCGGTGCGCATGCGCCATTGCCGCTCGAGGCCGATGAGGGCGCCCAGCCCCGCCGCCAGAGCGGCGGTGAGGAGCAGGGCGCCCGTGTCGAGGAGGGTCATACCCCTCAGCCGGCGAGACGAGCGCGCAGGGCCTCGAGGTCGTCGTCCGACAGCCCTCCGCCGCGAAGGTACTCGGCCGACCCGCCGCGCTCGTCGATCCACGCGAACGCGGCCTCGATCGCCTGCGGGGGCGTCGCGGTGACGAGATCGGTGAGGGCGGGGACCATCGGCATACCCCAGCTCCTGGCGCGCTCCAGCATCCGATCCGCCCAGTCGCCCGCGAGGTTCGTCTCGCTCTGCACGTAGTCGGCGACCACGGCGGCGCGGTCCGCACCGGCCGCGTCGAGCAGCAGTGCCGTCGCGACGCCGGTGCGGTCCTTGCCCGCGGTGCAGTGCACGAGCACGGCGCCGCGGCTCTCGTCGGAGGGCCGTGCGACGAGCCGCGCGACCTCGGCGAACGACGCCGCAGCCGATCCGAGCATGCCCACGTAGAGATCCGCCAGCGAGGGGATGCGCGAGAGCATCGCCCGCGCGGCCTCGCCGTCGAGATCGCCGAGGTCTCCGAGATCGCCGGGTGACGGCATCCCGGTCATCGACCCCTCGAGCAGAGGGAGGCCGACCTCGACGAACGAGCGCTCCGTGCCGAGCCGGTTGGGGGCCTCCACACGTTCGAAGTCGCTGCGGAAGTCGACGATCGTGCCGATCGGGCTGTCGCTCAGTGTGCGGATGCCGTCGTCGGTGATGCCGGCGAGAGCGTCGGAGCGATAGAGCACGCCCGCGCGGGTGACGCCTCCCGCGGAGAGCGGCGTGCCTCCGGTGTCTCGGGAGTTGTAGGTTCCGGCGATGATGGCGCTCACGCGACCTCCTCTTTCTGCGCGGCGCTGGCCGCGGCGGTGGACCGCCCTGCGTCGTACACGTCGCGCCGCAGCACTCGGCGCAGACCCGGCAGGGTCAGCAGCGAGGCGAGCACGGCGGCGGCCGCGACGAGGTACAGGGCGGTGTAGTTCTTCTCTCCTCCGACGACGGGGTCGCTCCCGCCGATCAGCACGACGAGGGGAGCGATGGCCGGGGCAATCGACTGCGGCAGGGTCTTGGCGACGTTGAAGATGCCGAGGTACTTGCCCTCCTCGCCGACGGGCAGCGTGCGCATCGCGAGGGCGAGGTCGACCGCGTAGTAGGCGCCGAGCGCGAACCCGGCCAGCAGCGTGCTCACCCAGAACACCGAGAGGTCCTGCGTGAACGCCTTGAGCAGCAGCGACAGCGCCATGAGCAGCGCCGACCCGATGATGAACGGCGCGTAGTTGCCCCGGCGGGAGGCGAGGTAGCCGCACGCGAACGCGGCGACGAAGTTCAGCGCCGCCCCGGCGAGCGCCGCCGTGGAGGTGAGGGATGCCGCGGCGACCTGATCCATGTCGAGTCGGATCATCAGGTAGAAGAGTCCGAAGGTCGACACCACGGTGAACCCGAACTGCATGGTCGCCCGCTGCACCCACACCAGCGTGAACATCGGCGCCTTGGCCGGATTGAACAGGAAGGCGCGGAACACCTGCGCGATCGAGCCGCGCTCTCCGTCGACCCGCTCGATCGGCGGGTCGGGGATGACGAGGCACACGATCGCGACGATGATCACGGCGACGATCGGCATCGCGAGGACGACGATCGTGAGGTTCGACGCGAAGAACGCCGCGACCAGCATGGCGGGCACCATCCCGAGGAAGCCGATCGCGCCGAAGATGCCGGACGCCTTGGCGCGCTGCTCCTCGGGGACCTGATCGGCGAGCAGCGCGGAGAGCGAGGCCAGCGTCGCGTTGTACGCCGCCTGCGACAGCACCCAGGCGACGACGAGGACGGGGATGCTGGGGGCGACGGCCATGAGCGCGGCCGCGAGGACACCGCCGAGCACGCCGCCGATGAGCCAGGGGCGGCGTCGGCCGAAGCGACTGCGCGTGCGGTCGGAGAGGTGGCCGAAGATCGGATTGGCGACGAGGGCGGCGAGAGCGCCGAGCGCCGTGACGAGACCGAGCGCTCCTTCCTTCTGCGACTCCGGCACGAGCTGGAGCACCTTCAGGGAGAGCGAGACGACGAGCGGGGTGACGAGAGCGCCGAGTGCGGCGAGCTCGATGAGCGCGAACAGGTAGATGCGCGACATCGGCACGCGCGTCTGCGGGGTGGGGGGAGTGGTGTGCATGGGTCCTTCCTCGGTCCGTGTGGTCCCTCATTGGACCAGCCGTTCCCTTCCCAGGGGTAAAAACTTAGTGACCACTAAGTTAATTCAGCCGACGATAACGCGCGGATTCCTCCCCGCGCAAGAGGTCGTCGAAAATTCACTTAGTCGTCACTAGGTTTTATGGTCTACTGGAGCGGATGCCACTGCCCGCAGCCGCCGAGCCGACGAAGGACGCCGACATGACCGACACCACGATCTCCGCCGCAGAGACGCGCCTCGACGCGCTGCTCTCCGCCATGACCATCGAGGAGAAGGTCGGCAGTCTGCTCGTCGCGCGCATCGTGACCGGCGCCGGCGGCACGCTCTGGGAGGGCGCCGAGGACGAGTCGCCGTTCGGGTTCGCCCCCACCACCGCGCTGCTGCGCGAGCGCCATGTCTCGCACGTGACGCTGATGAACCCCGCCCCCGTCGCCGAGCTGGCGAGGTGGGGCGAGGCGATCCGAGGCGTCGCGGCGTCGACCAGGCTCGGCATCCCCGTCTCCGTCGCCTCGGACCCCGTGCACGGCCGCAGCCGCAATCACGACGTCGCGATGAGCGGCGGCGGCTTCACGTCGTTCCCCGAGCCCATCGCCCTCGCCGCGACCCACGACCCCGCGCTCGTGCGCGAGGCGGCGCGGATGATCGGCGCGGAGCTCAGGGCGGCCGGCATACACATCGCACTGCACCCGATGGCCGATCTGGCCACCGAGCCGCGCTGGGCCCGCGTCTCCGGCACCTTCGGCGAAGACCCCGGCCTCGCCTCCCTCCTCGTGAGCGAGTACGTCACCGGCCTCAGCGAGTCGGGCGTCGCCGCGACCGTGAAGCACTTCCCCGGCGGCGGACCCCAGCGCGGCGGTGAGGACGCCCACTTCGAGCGCGGCGCCCACACCGTCTATCCCGGCGGACGCTTCGACGACCATCTGCGCCCCTTCGCCGCAGCGATCGACGCCGGCGTCGTGCGGGTCATGCCCGGCTACGCCGCGCCGCTCGGGCTGGAGTACGACGAGGTCGGCTTCGCGTTCGAGCGTCGCCTCATCACGGATCTTCTGCGCGACAGGCTCGGCTTCGACGGGGTGGTCGTCACCGACTTCAACATCGTGAACGGCATGTGTCTGCCCCGCCTCGGCGTCGAGCTGCCCGTGCGGGCGTGGGGGATGCTGGACGCCGACCCCGTGCAGCGCGTCGTGCGGCTGCTCGACGCCGGGGTCGACCAGTTCGGGGGCGAGGACGATCCCGCGCCCGTGCTGGAGGCGCTCGACCGCGGCCTCGTGTCCGAGGAGCGCATCGACGAGTCGGTGCGGCGCGTGCTGCGCGAGAAGGAGCGGCTGGGGCTGTTCGACGATGCGGCCGCACGCGCGGCTGCCCCCGCCGAGGTCCGCGAACGCATCGCGATCCCCGCGCACCTCGCGATCGGCGAGCGCGTGCAGCGGGCGTCCGTCGTGGCGCTGCAGGGCGAGCCCGTCGCGCTGACCCCCACCACCCGCGTGTACGTCGAGGAGATGGACACCGACGCCCTCGCCGGACGCGCGCTCGTCGTCGACGACCCGGCATCCGCCGATCTCGCGATCGTCCGCCTCGCGGCCCCATACGAGCAGCGCGAGGGGATGCTGGAGCAGGGGTTCCACAGCGGCAGCCTGGAGTTCTCCGACGAGGAGGTCGCGCGGATCTCCGACATCGCAGCGCAGACTCCGACCGTGATCGACGTGTTCCTCGACCGGCCCGCCGTGCTGACTCCGCTCGCCGAGCTCGGGGTGACTCTTCTCGGCACGTTCGGCGTCGACGACGGCATCCTGCTCGACGCCGTCTCCGGCCGTGCCGCGACCACCGGGCGTCTGCCGTTCGACCTGCCCCGGTCGATGGCGGCGGTGGAGGCCTCGCGGGAGGACGTGCGCTTCGACACGGCCGATCCGCTGTGGCGCTTCGGGCAGGGTCTCCGCTGGCCGAACATCTCGTAGGGTTCTAGGGTGAGCAGCTCCGAGTCCTCCACCGACGTCGACAAGCGCGTGGCCCGCGGTGACGCCCGACGCACGCGGATCCTGGCGGCAGCCACCACGGAGTTCGGGCGCAAGGGGTACGAGAGCACCCGCATCGCCGACATCGCACGCGCCGCCGGGGTGACGGATGCCGGAGTGCTGCACCACTTCGCCACGAAGCACGACCTGTTCATGGCCGTGGTCGAGCGCCGCGAGGAGGTCTACCAGACCATCACGCTGCCGACGGATTCGGTGCGCTCGCTGTTCGACCAGTTCATCGAGGCCGTGCGTCGGGCCGCCGAGGAGCCGGAGCTGCTGCGCTTCCGCGTCATGCTCACCGGTGCCTCGCGCATCGCGGGGCACCCCGTCGAGGGCAGAGCGCAGCGCACCCTCGAAGCCGCACTCGACTCCCTCATCCCGCTCATCGAGGAGCGCATCGCCGCGGGGGAGATCGCCAGGGGCACGGATCCGCAGCAGCTGATCCTCGAGCTGCTGGCGCTCAACGAGGGCATCCGCGATCAGTGGTCGACACTGCCGGAGCGCATCGACTACGTCGCCGTGTTCACCGCGGCCGCGAACGGACTGTACGAGCGGGTGCGCGCCTAGGACGCCGCCGTCTACGCCCCGACGGTCGAGACCCGCTCGCGGCGACGCAGGATGATCGCGCGACGAGCACGGTGCAGCACCGGCATCGCGCCGTAGATCACGATGGGCACGGCGATGCTGACGAGGACGAGTGTCCTGACGATCATCGGGAGCGGTGCGAGGAGATCGCCGAGGATCAGATTGAGGATCGTGAGCGTGGGGAACACGGCGATCCAGATCATGAGGGCGAGCTGATGCTTCGAGGGTGGCGCGACGGCCGGTGCGCCGGGTGCGGGCGGGGTGTCGGATCGTGCGGTCATGGGAGTGCTCCTTCGGGGTCTTTCGGTCGGTGGTGCGGGTGGCTCAGTCGGCGGGCGCCGACGGTGAGGCGGTGCGTGCTCGGGAGAGCGCGGCCTGCAGGTCGTCGGCGACGAGGTCGGCGTTGATCGCGATCGCCGTCGCAGAGCCCTGCCCTGCCGCGGTGATGACCTGGGCACGGGGGTCCGCGGCGTTGCCGGCGACGTAGACGCCGGGGATGGTCGTGGCGCCGCCGGTGCGCTGAACGATCCACCCGGCCTCGTCGACACCGCATCCGAGGTCTCTCAGCAGCGCGTCGTTCGCGACGAAGACGGGGCGGACGAACAGGGCTCGTCGGGGGATCCGCTGCCCGTCGTCGAGTTCGATCGCCGTGAGCACGTCGTCGTCGATGACGAGCCCGCGGACCTCTCCCGGCTGGATCCGGACGCCTCGCGCGTCGAGCAGTTCGCGCTGTTCGTCGCCCAGAGCGGTGTCGCCGACGAAGAGGATCACATCGTCCGACCACTGGCGGATGAGGATGGCGTGGGCGATCGCGTCCGCGTCGCCGCCGAGGACCCCGAGGGGCTGATCGCGCATTTCGTAGCCGTGGCAGTATGGGCAGTGGAGCACGTCTCTGCCCCACCGTTCGGAGAGGCCGGGGAGGAGGGGGATCCGGTCGCGAAGGCCCGTGGTCACGAGCACTCGGCGCCCCCGCACGGACGTGCCGTCGGAGAGGTCGGCGACGAACCCCGGCGTGAGGGCCACGATCGTGTCGTGGATGATCGCACCGCCGTACGCGATGACCTCGGCGCGTCCGGCGGCGAGGAAGTCGGCGGGCGGCATCCCCTCGCGGGAGAGGAACCCGTGCATGTGCGACGCGGGAGCGTTGCGGGGGTGACCCGCGTCGATCACCGCGACCCGGCGGCGGGCTCGCAGCAGGACGAGGGCTGCGCTGAGCCCTGCGGCGCCTCCGCCGATGATCAGTGCGTCGTAGTCGTTCATGAGGCAAGGATCGATCGACGGCACCGGTTTCGGCAAAGTTCGTTGCCGTTTCTGGGATGGATGGGTCACACTGACGGGATGGAACCGTCTGCGATGATCGACTCGGCGCTGGACGCCGTCGGTCCGCGTCTGAAGTGGCTGCGCGGTCAGCGCGGCATGACCCTGGCGGCGCTGTCGTCGGCCACGGGAATCTCGACGAGCACCCTGTCACGTCTCGAGACGGGGCAGCGTCGGCCGAGCCTCGAACTGCTGCTCCCTCTTGCCCAGGCGTATCGGGTGCCGCTGGATGAGCTGGTGGGAGCGCCGGAGGTGGGCGATCCGCGGGTGCGGCTGAAGCCGAGGCGGGTGAACGGGCGAGTGGTCATCCCCCTCACTCCGCAGCCCGGATCGGTGCAGGCCTGGAAGATCCTGATTCCCGGCAGCCAGATCAGGCCGGAGCCGCGGGCGCACGAGGGGTACGAGTGGCTGTACGTGCTGAGTGGGCGGATGCGGCTCATCCTCGGCGCTCACGATCTGACGCTGGAAGCGGGAGAGGTCGCCGAGTTCGACACGCACGTGCCGCACTGGTTCGGAAGCGCAGACGGCGCTCCCGCGGAGGTGCTGAGTCTGTTCGGTCGTCAGGGAGAGCGCGCCCACGTCCGCGCAGGCGGGGGCCAGCGGTCGGAGTGAGGGACGCGCCGGGCCTGGCACGTGGCGCCGGAACGGCGCCTTCTGCGTCAGGGCGCGACTCGTGCCGGCATCAAGGGCGTCAGCACCCCAGCTCGGCCCGCCGCCTCCTCAGATAGGCGACCTCTGCCGAGTTCTGCGCGAGAGAGATCGCCGCGTCGTACGCCACCCGGGCCTCTTCGTCGCGGCCCAGCTGCGCGAGCAGAAGGGCGCGGGCCGCGGGGAACGGGGGATATCCGCCGAGGTCGGCGGTGAGACCGTCCATCAGAGCCAGACCAGAGATCGCGCCCTCGGACTCCCCGACAGCGATGGCTCTGCTGAGCCGCACGACCGGAGAGGGGTCGATCAGCACCAGCTGATCGTAGAGCGCCACCACCTGCGACCAGTCGGTCGCCGCCCCGTCGGTGTGCACCGCGTTGATCGCGGCCAGCAGCTGAAAGCGACCGGGCGCGACGCCGGAGGCCAGCCGTTCGCGCACGAGCGCGTGCCCCTCGGAGATGAGCGCGGCATCCCACAGCATCCTGTCCTGCTCGAACAGCGGGATCAGCTCACCCGCGACGGAGACGCGCGCCGCGCGCCGAGCGTCGATCAGCAGCATCAGCGCCAGCAGCCCCGCGACCTCGCCGTTCGCCGGAAGCAGCTCGCGCAGCAGACGGGTGAGGCGGATCGCCTCGGCGGTGAGTTCCCGACGCAGCGGAGGAGAGGCGGAGCCCGATGCGAGGTACCCCTCGTTGAAGACGAGGAACAGCACGGCCAGCACACCCGACGTCCGCACGGGAAGATCCTCCGCCGTCGGCATGCGGTACGGGATGCCGCTCGCCGCGATCTTCGCCTTCGCCCGGGTGATGCGCGCGCCCATCGTCGTGTCCTGCACGAGGAACGCGCTCGCGATCTCCGGCACGCTCAGACCGCCGACCATGCGCAGCGTGAGCGCCACGCGCGACTCCATCGCCAGCGCCGGATGGCAGCAGATGAAGAGGAGCCGCAGCCGATCATCGTCGATCACGCCGAGCGGCGTCGCCTCGCCGTCGTACACGAGCATCGCCTCCCTGTGCCTCGCATCCCGCGTGCTCTCACGCCGGATGCGGTCGATCGCCTTGCGGACCGCTGTCGTCGTCAGCCACGCCCCCGGCGCGGGAGGGACCCCGTCGTCTGGCCAGCGCTCGGCCGCCGTCGCGAACGCCTCGGCCGCCGCGTCCTCGGCCGTGTCGAGGTCGCCGAAGCGCTTGGCGAGCGTCGCGACGACCCGCGCCCACTCTTCGCGGTGGGCGCGGGACAGGGCGTCGCGGACCTCGGTCACACGGGCGGCGGAAGGATCGGACGGATCTCGAGCCGGCGATTGCACGCCTTCGATCCCTCGGCCATCAGCTTGAGCGCGACGTCGAGGTCAGGGGCCTGGATGATCCAGAGCCCCGCGGCCCATTCCTTCGCCTCGGCGAACGGGCCGTCGGTGAAGATCGGCTCGTCGCCGCGCCCGTCGACGACCGTCGACGCCGTGGGATCGGCCAGTCCGGCGGCGAAGACCCAGTGTCCGCCGGCGACCAGCTTCTCGTTGAACGCGTCGATCGCCACGGCCTCCTCTTCGGTGCCGGACTCGCTGCGATGGTCGATGACGTTGACCAGGTAGTGCATGCGGTCGTTCCTCTCACTGCGCGTAGACGGGGCGGCCGCCCACTCGATAGGTCGATGCGATGATCCCGGTGCCGAACACCGTCGAGTCGACCAGCTCCAGGGCGAAGTCGCGACCGCTCTGCGGGAACAGCTTCTCTCCTTCGCCGACGATCACGGGAAACTGCACGAGGTTGATCTCGTCGACCAGCTCGTTCTCGAGGAGCCAGCGTGCGAGCGCTGCGCTGCCGACGATGAGGAGTTCGCCTCCCGGCTGCGATTTCAGGTCGCGGATCGCCCCGGCGACATCTCCCGAGATCACGGTGGTTCCCGACCAGGCGGGCGCGGTCAGCGTGTTCGAGACGACGTACTTCGGCGCCGAGCTGATCGCCTCGCCGAACCCGCCGTCGTCGCTGCGTGCTCCCCAGAACGTCTCGAACAGGCTGAACGTCTTCCGGCCCAGCAGAAACGCGTCGGGGCGGCGCCAGGTGTCGAGGATGTACTGCGCCGCATCCGCGTCGCCGAAGGGGATCGCCCAGCCTCCGCGGGTGAAGCCGGGGTCCATCTCCTCGTTGTTGCCGCCGTTCGCTTGAGCGACTCCGTCGAGAGTGACCTGCAGGCTGATGGTGAGCTTCATGATGAGTTCCTTTCTCTCACCAGTACCACGAACACGGAAGGGCGGATTCGACATCCTCGGGCTGAAATATCGGTCTAACTGGGATGCTAGCTAGGCGTTCGCTGAAAAGATCTGCGCATAACCCCTAGGGTGGGGGGTTGTGGGTCTCCTGGTTCAGGGGATATTAGCAACGGGTAACCGGGGGAGAACGGGATGCCGATGAAGTGGGGATTCGGGCGCGCCCGGAAAACACAGCTCAAGGGTTCGAAGTCCATTGCGGCGGCGGTGGTGGCGGTCGTCGTGACCGCTCTCGCTGCGGTCAACGTGGTCGTGGTCGACCAGGGAACGGCGGTGGCCGCAGGCGGTCTGTCGTGCGGTGACGTCTACACCCAGCAGGGGGTGAGCCCGCGGAACATCTGGCAGATCGAACGCACCGGCGGAGCGCAGACCTCCGTCGGATCGTTCTCGATCGCCGGCGCGACCGGCAACCTCAACGGCACCGGCATCTACGACGCCGACCGTGACGGCTACGGCGAGATCATCGTCGGGGTCCTCCCGGCCAACGCCGGCACAGCTCGCTCGATCTACCAGTACTCCAGCATCACCGGCCAGACCACTCTGCTCGGCGCGGGAGAGGCGAATGCCGCCGTCACGCACGGCGCGATCAACCAGGCGAACGGCCACTACTACTACGGCGGCCTCACCGGCAACGTCCTGAACGTCTACGGCTTCAACACGACCACCAACCAGTCGATGGGCCTCGTCGCCACCGGCACGATCCCCAACGGCGGCGGCAACGGCGACTGGGCCTTCGACAGCCAGGGCAACCTCTACGTCGTCGCCGGCGGCAGCGGCGCGGGCACGGTGAACGTCGTGAGCGTCATCGACCAGAAGATCCCGGCCACCGCCGGCACCCCCGTGGCGATCACGGCCACCGAGCTCGTCCGCATCGACGCGGGCGGCACGGCGCTCAACGGCATCGCCTTTGCGGGCGACGGCTACCTGTACGTGGCGGGCGGCAACCGCATGTACAAGGTCAACCCCACCAGCGGCGCGGTCATCAGCAACGTGCCCTTCACCACCGCCGGCTCGGTCGACATGGCCTCCTGCGCTTCTCCGAACACGGTCTCCATCGTCAAGGACTTCCCGGCGGGGCGTCACACCGCCTCCGACCAGGTCACCATGACGATCTCGGGCGCGGGCATCACCAAGGGCAACACGGCGACCACCGCCGGCACGGCCTCCGGCGTCCAGCCGCAGGAAGCCGGGCCCGTCCTCGTGCTCTCCGGTCAGCAGATCACCGTGACCGAGACCGGCACGGGAACCGGCAGGCCCAAGTACGACTCGAGCTGGACCTGCGTCGACCGCAACTCCGGCAACGTCCTGGCCTCAGGAACGGGCAGCACGGGCTCGTTCATCGTTCCGGACGGCGGTCCGAAGGGCGTCGCCGCGGTGTGCACGTTCACGAACGGCGCCCGGCTGCCGCACGTCTCGCTGCAGAAGACGGCGAGCACCTCGACCCTCGTCGCCGGCGAGACGGTGACCTACTCGTTCAAGGTCACCAACGACGGCAACGTGCCGCTGCACGACATCTCCGTGTCGGAGACCGCGTTCACCGGCGCCGGAGCGATGTCGGCGATCAGCTGCCCGACGCTGCCCCAGCCGCTGGCGACCGGAGCCTCGACCACCTGCACCGCGTCGTACGTGGTGCGCCAGGCCGACGTCAACGCGGGAGCCGTGGACAACACCGCGACCGCGCGAGCCGTCTCTCCCGACGACATCGCCGTGACCTCGACCCCCTCCAGCGTCCGCCTCACCGCGACGCAGACCCCGGGCATCACGATCAAGAAGTCCTCCGACACCGCCGTGCTCGTCGTCGGCGAGACCGTGAAGTTCAGCTTCGTCGTGACCAACACCGGAAACGTGACGCTGAACAACGTCGGCGTCAACGAGACCGCCTTCACCGGCGCCGGCACGATGTCGGCGGTGAGCTGTCCCGCTGATCGGACTCTCGCCCCCGGTGCGCAGCTCGTCTGCACGGCCACGTACGTGGTGCAGCAGGCGGATGTCGATGCCGGCTCCATGGACAACACCGCGACCGCGACGGGCACCCCGCCCTCTGGCATCCCGGTGACGTCCGACCCGTCGACGACGCGCACGCCGTCGGTCCCCGACCCGTCCGTGTCGATCGTCAAGACGGCCGACCGCGCCACCCTGGTCGCAGGTCAGACCGTGACGTACTCCTTCCGGGTGACGAACACGGGCAACGTGACGCTGACGAACGCGTCGGTCGTGGAGGGGACGTTCTCCGGAGCGGGCTCGCTCTCGGCCGTCGACTGCC
>NZ_PCOT01000037.1 GCF_002979415.1 Microbacterium sp. MYb72
GGGGGCGGGACGATTCCGGCAGCCTCGCCGCTCGCATCGGCGTCGTCGAGCTGTTCGCGGATGACGCTCAGCGGCAGGTAGTGGTCGCGCTGCAGGGTGAGCCCCAGGCGCAGCCGCTCGATGTCGGCGGTCGAGAACTTGCGGTATCCGGACTCGGTCCTGGACGGGGTGACGATCCCCTGCACTTCGAGGAAGCGCAGCTTGCTGGAGGTCAGATCGGGGAACTCCGGCGTGAGCCGGGCGAGGACCTGACCGATGCTCAGCAGGCCCGCGGACGCAGACCGTTCGCGGGCGGGAGCGGCCGCCATCAGTCGTTCGCCGCGACGCGGTCGAGCGGTGAAGCGAAGAAGTTCAGCCGGAACTTGCCGACGCGCAGCTCTGAGCCGTCGACGATGGGGCTGCGGTCGACCCGCTCGCCGTTGACGTAGGTGCCGTTGAGCGACCGCTGGTCGATGATCTCGAAGGAGGTCCCCGTGCGGGTGATCTCGGCGTGACGGCGCGACACGGTCACGTCGTCGAAGAAGATGTCGGCCTCCGGGTGACGGCCGACCGTGGTGACGTCGGTGTCGAGGAGGTAGCGGGCCCCTGCGAGAGCGCCGGAGCGGACCAGCAGCAGGGCGGATCCCGACGGAAGGGAGGCGATGGCGCTCTGCTCCACGTCTGTGAGCTCCACGCCGAACGGCACGAAGGAAAGATCCGAATCGTGCCCGAACGTCTGCGTCACGTCGTGCTTCTGCTCACCGGAACGGTGAATCGCGGCGTCGCCGGCCGGTCGGCTGTCGTTGTCTGTCACTGTGCCCTCCTGATCGTCCAGACTAACCGATCGAAGGCGGCCTCCGGGAGGTGCAGGTGCACTCAGCCATCCCATACGGAGGATTCATAGGCTGGAGCGGTGAAGACCACAGCTCGCAGCATCCCTCTCGCCCCCGCAGCGCTGGCGGCGGCCCTGCTCACCGCCTTCGTCGTGCTGTTCGCGCCGCTCTCCGCCTCGGCGCACGATGCGCTCATCGCGTCATCCCCCGCCGCAGACGGCACGGTCGAGACGCTGCCCGGCGAGATCACCCTCACCTTCAGCGAGAAGCTGATCACCGGCGAGGGCGCGACCGAGGTCGTCGTGACGGATGCCGCCGGCGCCTCGGTGACCGACGGGCCCGCGACCGTGGACGGCGCCATCGTCACGCAGCCGCTCGCCGCCGAGGGCGACGCCGGGGTCTATCACGTCGTCTGGAAGATCGTCTCGAGCGACGGCCACCCGACCTCGGGCGAGTTCTCCTTCACCGTGACGACGAGCACGGTCACGGCCCCCACCGCCACGCCGACCGCCACCGCCTCCACGACACCGTCGGAGACCCCCGAGGCCGTCGCGACTCAGGCCCCGCAGGATGCCGTCGAGGGCGCGGACCCGGTCGGGTTCTGGGTCCTCGGGATCGTCGGCGTCCTCGTCGTCGCGGCCGTCGTCATCGTGCTTCTTTCACGACGTGGAAACCGGCCTCCGGCCGGCTCAGACGCCCCCTCGGAACGATAGGCTGGGAGCATGCCACACTACGACGTCGTCATCCTTGGTGCAGGTCCTGGCGGATACGTCGCTGCAGTTCGCAGCGCGCAGCTCGGCCTCTCCACCGCCATCATCGAGGAGAAGTACTGGGGCGGTGTCTGCCTCAACGTGGGCTGCATCCCCTCGAAGGCCCTCCTGAAGAACGCGGAGCTCGCACACACCCTGAACCACAAGGCCGACTTCTTCGGCATCTCGGGCGAGTTCACGATCGACTTCGGCAAGGCGTTCGACCGCAGCCGCGAGGTCGCGGAGGGCCGCGTCAAGGGCATCCACTTCCTGATGAAGAAGAACAAGGTGACCGAGTACAACGGTCGCGGCACCTTCACCGGCCCCAAGGCGATCTCCGTCGCCAAGGCCGACGGGACGACAGAGGAGGTCACGTTCGACAACGTGATCATCGCGACCGGCTCGAGGGTGCGCCTGCTGCCGGGAGTGCAGCTCAGCCAGAACGTCGTGACCTACGAAGAGCAGATCATGACCCGCGAGCTCCCCGAGTCGATCGTCATCGTCGGCGCCGGCGCGATCGGCATGGAGTTCGCCTACGTGCTGACGAACTACGGCGTCAAGGTCACGATCATCGAGTTCCTCGACCGCGCCCTCCCCAACGAGGACGCCGACGTGTCGAAGGAGATCACGAAGCAGTACAAGAACTACGGCGTCGACATCCTCACCTCGACCAAGGTCGAGACGATCGTCGACAACGGCTCGTCCGTCACCGTCACGTACACCGGCAAGGACGGCCAGCAGGCCTCCATCGAGGCCGGCAAGGTGCTGATGTCCGTCGGGTTCGCCCCGAACGTCGAGGGCTTCGGCCTGGAGAACACCGGCGTGAAGCTCACCGAGCGCGGTGCGATCGACATCGACGACCACATGCGCACCAACGTCGAGGGCATCTACGCCATCGGCGACGTGACCGCCAAGCTCCAGCTCGCCCACGTGGCGGAGGCGCAGGGCGTCGTCGCGGCCGAGACCATCGGCGGCGCCGAGACCCAGACGCTGGGCGACTACCGCATGATGCCGCGTGCCACGTTCTGCTCCCCCCAGGTCGCCTCGTTCGGCCTCACGGAGCAGCAGGCGAAGGACGAGGGCCGCGAGATCAAGGTCGCGACCTTCCCGTTCATGGCCAACGGCAAGGCCCACGGCCTCGGCGAGCCCGTCGGCTTCGTCAAGCTCATCGCGGATGCCGAGCACCTCGAGCTCATCGGCGCCCACATGATCGGCCCCGACGTGTCTGAGCTGCTTCCCGAGCTCACCCTCGCGCAGAAGTGGGACCTCACGGCCCTCGAGCTGGCCCGCAACGTGCACACCCACCCGACGCTGTCGGAGGCGCTGCAGGAGGGCTTCCACGGCCTCGCGGGGCACATGATCAACTTCTGATCGACGCAGGATCGAACGGGGTGACGACGGTTTCGTCGTCACCCCGTTCTGCGTCTACTACAGGCGCCCCATCGTCAGGATGTCCGCCGTGCGCTCACGCAGCAGGGGCGCGCCGAGCGCCCGGATCAGGCCCTCCCGCACGCGGAGGGGCATCCCGCCGGCGGGGGCGCCCATCGACATGTAGAAGCGTGCTCGCCGCTGCACCCGCCCCGCCGCTCTGGCTCCGCGCCGCGCGAACTCCGACAGATCGGCGGCGCCCGACGCACTGACGGATGCCGCGAGACGCTGCGCATCGATCCAGCCGAGATTCATCCCCTGACCGCCGATCGGACTGATCTCGTGAGCGGCGTCGCCGAGCAGCACGATGCGCCCTCCGACGACGACACGGTCGACCCGGTGCTGAGCGGCGTCGAACACGACGGGCGCCGGATCCGCTTCCAGCTCGGCGCCGACGCGCTGAGCGATCGCGGTCCGGAACGCGGAAGGATCGCCGAGACCCTGCCCGTCCTCGCGCAGCACCCATCGCCGCATGCCGCCCGGAAGCGGGAAGCTCTCCACCAGTCCCCCCGGCTCGCAGTGGAGGCGCGCACGATCTCCTCCTGACCGGTCGACGACGTCGGCCATGGCGTACGTCGCCGCTCCCGGACGCTGCGTCCACGAGAGCCCCAGACCGTCGCGCAGGCCGCTGCGCACTCCGTCGGCGACGATGACCAACGACGCGGTGAGCTCTTCACGGGCGCCATCGGACTCAGTGACGACCCGCACGCGATCGCGCTCCCCCCGCATATCGACGACGGCGCACCCGAGGCGGAGAGCGTCGGGCGCGAGCCCCTCGAGCCGTTCCGCGAGCAGCGCCCCGGTCCGACGCTGCGGAAGGATCAGGACCCGCCGCCCCTCGGCGAAGTCGACGGAGGCGAGCATCCGGCCCCGACTGAGAACGTCGCCTCCGCGGAGCGCCAGCGCCTCCGCGCGCACCGCGTCTCCGACACCTGCCGCATCGAGCGCACCGAGGCCGGCCGGGTGGATCCCGATCGCCCTGTTGCGCGGGTCCGGCCCCTCCCGCTTCTCACGCACCGCCACGTCGAGCCCGCGCCGGATCAGCAGACACGCTGCGAGGAGACCCACCGGACCCGCGCCGACCACGACGGCATCGTGGTCAGGCATCCGCCGCGTCCCATCTCAGCTCGATCCGTGCGGGCAGACGCCGACGCACCAGCCACCCAGGAGGGGCGACCGCGACCAGCTCCCGCGGCGAGTAGGAGCGGCGGATGCTGGTGAGGCCGTCGGCGCGGATGAACGATCCAGCGAGCAGGTTCCGCGAGAACGGCAGGGTGGATGCCGCGAACAGCGCATAGGCCGTCCGGCTGCGCGCGATGTCGCCGTGCACCACGACCCCGCCCTCTCCGACGAGCTGCCTGGTCTCCCGGAGCAGCTGCTGCAGCTCACCCGGTTCGAGGTGGTGCAGCAGATGATTGGACAGGACGACGTCGAAGACCTCGCCGTCGCGCACGAGCTCGGCCGTGAGCGCGCAGCGGTACCGCACGCCCGCACCGCCGTCATGCGCCTGCGCCCACCGGGTCGCCCTGCCGTCGGCGTCGAGAGCCGTGATGTCGGCATCCAGCCGGTCGCGGCGGAGACGAGCCGCGAGCCCGCGGCAGAGGTCGCCGCCGCCGGATCCCACGTCGAGTATCCGCAGAGGTCGCTGTCGGGCTCGCGGACGGATGTCGCGGCGGTACAGCGCTCCAGGACCGGAGACGACACGGTTCACCATCTCGAAGCGCAGATAGGTGCGCTCCAGCATCCGCTGGTCCGCCTCGGGGTCGTCCATCAGCTCCCTGGCGTCGACGGCCCTGGCCGAGAGGTCGGGGCTCATGACCCCTCGGGGGACTCGACCGTCATCAGTGCGCTCTCCGCGGTGAGCCCCGGTCCGAACGCCATGGCAGCGACGCGGTCGCCGTCGCGGGAGTCCTCCTGCTCCAGGATGCTCCTCAGCACGAACAGCACGGTCGCGCTCGACATGTTGCCGTTCACCCTGAGCACCTCTCTCGCCGGGTGCAGCTGGACATCGCTCAGGTGCAGCCGCTCCTGCACGCGGTCGAGGATGCTGCGGCCTCCGGGGTGGATCGCCCAGTGCTGCACGGCCTCGGAGACCTCTCCGCCATCGTAGGCCTCGAGCAGCTCCTGCTCGCCCGCGTACAGCGGTCGCAGGGCGCCGATGATCGCCTCCCCGATGATCTGCGGGACCGCGGTGGAGAGGATCATCTCGAAGCCGTTGTCTCCGATGGTCCAGGCCATGTCCTTCTCCCCCTCGGGGGCGATGGCCGTGTGGAATCGGTCGAGCCTGAGCGCCGTCACCGGCGTGGGCAGGTCGCGCGCGGTGACGATGCCCGCGGCGGCCCCGTCTGCGAACAGCGACGACGCCACGATCGTGTCGGGGTCCTCCGAGGAGCGCAGGTGCAGCGTGCACAGCTCGACGCTGACCACGAGGACCACCGCCTCGGGGTCCGCGGCGCAGAACTGGCTCGCCGCTCGCAGCGCCGGCATCGACGCGTAGCAGCCCATGAAGCCGAGGTGGTACCGCTGCACCCCGTCGGGGAGACCGAGCGCCCTGACGATCTCGTACTCAGGGCCTGGCGCGTGGAAGCCGGTGCAGGACA
Organism: Microbacterium sp. MYb72; assembly: GCF_002979415.1. GTDB lineage: Bacteria > Actinomycetota > Actinomycetes > Actinomycetales > Microbacteriaceae > Microbacterium > Microbacterium natoriense. Next base: position 5,590 of record NZ_PCOT01000037.1, read on the forward strand.
CGGTGACCACGTGGGTGATATCGGCCGCCTCGATGTCGGGATCGACCGCGATGGCGCGCCGGGCGACCTCGACGAACAGCCGCGAGGCCTCGCGGACGTACCGCTCGTTGCGCTCCCGGGTGCCAGGGGACAGCAGACGCCCGCTCGCCCGATCGAAGAACACCGGGTCGGCGACGTCGGCCGTCAGCGACAGCTCGTCGATCACCGTGTGGCGGGTGTCGATGCCGGAGCCGTTGAACGAGGCCCCGACGATGCGCTGCGCCAGCCGTCCGATGTCGGGCTGGGCGGCGAAGACGTCGCGCACCTCGTCCTGCACGAGGAGGGTGTCGGGGACGATCGTCTGCAGGGAACGGAGCCTGGCGGGTGGGCGCATGCTGTCACTCAAGCATGCGCCGGGTCCGCGCGGAAGGGGGTTGCGCTCGCCCTCAGAACCCCAGTGCGCGCGCGAGCTTCGAGCCGGATGCCGCGTCGCGACCACCGGCGGCGAAGATCGCCCTCTCCGCGGCGGCGAACAGCCCCTCCCGCCCCTCGGGATCGTCGGGGGCTGCGGAGCCGAGTTCCAGCTCCCACTCCCGCCACTCGCGCTGCACTCCGTGGCGGAGGTCGGTCGCCCTGACCCTGTCGTCCACGAACTCGGCGACGACGCCGGCCGGCCCCGTGAGCAGATAGGCCGTGCGGCTGTTCTCGATGCGCGCGAGGGGTGTCAGCTCCGCGGTGGTCCACCGCGCGAGAGCAGCGGAGACGGCGTCCGGGATGCCGTCATCTTCGCCGAGCGGCCAGCCGATCTCCAGCCGACCGTCGCCCTCGCGGGGTCCCTTGATGTGCCAGCCCGCGTCGGGCCCGCCCGTGCGACGTCGCAGCGCCACGCCGGATCGGGAGAGGGCGGCGTCGGCCGTGTCGAGGTAGCGCGCGTCGAGCTCGCGCAGCTCTCCCTCCGACACCGCGTCGACTCCGGGGATGTCCCGCCAGTCGGGCAGCGTCGTGTCCGCGTCGACGTCGTACTTGCGCTCGACCTCGACGGTGCGCGAGGGCTCGGATCCGGACGGCGCCTCAGACATCCGCGGGATTGATGTCCTCGAGGGACTCGTCGTACCAGTAGTCGATCTCGGTGGGGCCGTCGTGCGAACCGGTGTTCTGCGGTTCGCCCCGTCGGTTGTACACCACCTGGGTCTCGCTGTAGGGGACGATCAGCTTGTCGTCCGCGTCGCCGAGGGGGATGATCTGCCCGTCCAGCGGGCCGCCGTGGAGTCGTGCGAGTGCCATGTGCTCACCCTAGCGCCGTCACCGTCGGCAGGGGCGCCCACGTCACGGCGATGCCGAGAAGCGCCCCGAGCAGCATCCACGGACCGAAGGCGATGCGCGTGGCCCCGTCCGCCCTGCGCAGCGCCATCAGCACCAGGGCGTACAGCGCGGCGAGGACGAAGGCGGATGCCGCCCCCGCGGCGAGCGCGGTCCACCCGTGCCACCCCAGCACCAGGCCGATGAGGGCGGCGAGCTTCACGTCGCCGCCGCCCATCCCCGACCTTCCGAGGATCCGCAGCGCCGCGTAGAAGCCGCCGAGGAGCACCATCCCCCACCCGGCGCGGATGAGCGCCGCGCTCTCCCCCGTGAGCATCGCCTCGGTCGCCGCGAGCAGCGCGGCCCCCGCCAGGGTCGGCAGCACGATGCGGTTCGGCAGTCGATGCGTGCGGGCGTCGATCACGGCGAGCGCGACGGCGATGACGAGGAGGGCCGCGTGGGCGAGCACCACGAGCACAGTGCGGAGATCCATGTCGGAAGGCTAGGCGAGCGGGAGCACCCGCGCCCGACCCCTGTGGAGAACCTCGGTTGCACCTGTTCTCCGGCATCGCGCGTCATGTCCGACGTTCGAACTATCGTCATCACGTCACCTTGTTTTATTCGTATATATGTTCGAGGATGGATGCATGGGTCAGTCCGCCGATGTCCGCGCCGTGGAGGTGCTGCGGCTGCGCCGTGAGATCAGCCGGATGCAGCGCCGCCGCAGCGAGCATCCGCTGCTCCCCCTCGACCCCGCGCTCTCCTCCCTGTTGCCGGAGGAGGGCCTGCTGACGGGCAGCGCCTACACCGTCTCCCCGTCCCCGTCCCTCGTGCTCGCCCTCCTCAGCGCGGCATCGCAGAAGGGGCACTGGTGCGCGGTGATCGGCATGCCGACGCTCGGCGTGGAGGCGGCATCCGCCTTCGGCATCGATCTCGCCCGACTGATCCTCGTTCCGGCTCCCGGCGATCGCTGGCTGGCCGCGACCTCCGCCCTCGCCGAGGTCGTCCCGCTGATCGTCGTGCAGCCCGGCTCCCGTGTGCGCGATGCCGACGTCTCACGCCTGAGCGCCCGACTGCGAGACCGCGGCACCACGCTGCTCGTCGCCGAGTCCGCCGCGTTCGGTCTCTGGCCGCAGAGCGAGGGCAGCATCCGTCTCCACGATCAGCACTGGCACGGGCTCGGCGCCGGCTGGGGCCTGCTCTCCGACTGCACGGCGACGGTGACGGCGCAGACCAGACGGAGCCCCGCGCCGTCGAGCGTGCTGGTGCGGCTGCCGGGGAGCAGCGGCGCCATCGAGACCGTGTCGCCGCCCCCCTCTCTCACCGCGCTGCCTCCCCTGCGCGACAGGACCGCAGATGCTCCCGCCGATGAGGCGTCCTGGGCGGTGGCGGGATGACTGCTCCTCTCCGCGTGATCGTGCTGTGGTTCCCCGACTGGCCGCTGCGCGCTGCTCTGGGCGGCGCCCCACCGCATCCGCCCACGGCTCTCGTGCAGGCGAACACGGTCGTCGCCTGCACCGCATCGGCTCGGGAGCACGGCGTGCGCATCGGCCAGCGCCGCCGCGTCGCCCAGGGCCACCTCTCCTCGCTGCGGGTGCTCCCCCACGACCCGGCCGCAGACGAGCGGGCCTTCCTCCCCGTGCTGCGGATCCTCGAGCGGCACGCCCCCGGGGCGACGATCCTGCGACCGGGGCTCGCCGCCATCCGCGCCAGGGGCGTCTCCCGCTACCACGGCGGAGAGGATGAAGCCGGTCGCGCGCTGATCGCCATCCTCGCCGACGCCGGCTTCCCCGAGGTGCGCATCGGCATCGCCGACGGCCCGTTCACCGCGGAGCTCGCCGCGCGGGCAGCCGAGCCCTGCGCCGTCGTCCCGGCGGGGAGAGCACGGGAGTTCCTCGCCCCGCTGCCCGTCCAGGTGCTCCGCGACGAGCATCTCTCGGGGCTCCTGACCAGGCTCGGCGTACGCACCCTCGGCGCGTTCGCCGCACTCGACGGACTCGAGGTGCGCGACCGGTTCGGCGAGCGCGGGGCGCGCCTGCACGGCCTCGCCGCCGGCGCGGACTCCCGCCCCCTGACCCCGCTGCCTCCCGACCCGGAGCTGGTGCGGACGGTCGAGTTCGAACCCGCCCTGGCCGGCGCCGATCAGGTGGCGTTCGCGGTGCGGCAGACAGCGGATGCCGTGCTGCTCGCGCTCGCCGACGCCTCCGTCGTGTGCACCGAGGTGCGCATCGATCTGACCGACGACAACGGGAAGGTGTTCTCCCGCACCTGGCTGCATCCGACCTGCTTCGACGCCGCCGATCTCGTCGACAGGGTGCGCTGGCAGCTGGAGGCGCTGGCGACCGCGCAGGCGAAGGAGCCGATCGATGAGGCCAGGGCGTTCGGCGGCATCGTGGCGGTGCGCATCATCCCCGCCGCGGTCGACGACGCCGCCCATCATCAGCCGGGGCTGTTCGGTTCCGGCACCGACGAGCGGCTGCACCACGCCGTCTCGCGCGTGCAGACGATGCTCGGACACCAGGGGGTCGTCACCGCGACGGTTTCCGGGGGCCGCTGGCTCTCCGACCGTCAGGTGCTCACGCCGTGGGGAGAGCGCGGCACCGCCCCCAGGGATCCGGAGCGTCCATGGCCGGGCAGCCTCCCCGACCCGGTTCCCGCCGAGGTGTTCGCACCGCCGCGGCCGATCGGAGTGGTCGATGCCGCCGGAGCATCCGTCGACATCGACGAGCGCGGGGCGCTCTCGGCGCCTCCCGCGCAGATCGACGGCGCCGCGGTGCAGGCCTGGGCCGGCCCCTGGCCCGTGCACGAGCGGCTCTGGGATCGCGCGCAGGGGCGGGTCGGGCATCGGCTGCAGATCGTCGACGAGAGCGACAGGGCGTGGCTCGTGTTCCGCACCGGCGTCCGCTGGTGGGCCGAGGGGAGGTACCGCTGATGGGCTGGCACAACCCGCCGCTCTCCTGGACGGAGCTGGAGCGCACCCTGAGCGGCAAGGAGCCGCTCTCCACTCCGACCCCCGCCGAGCCGCAGGGCACGAGAGAGGACGCGGGTCCGGTCAGCCGGCGCCGGCAGCGCATGCTCCCGACCGAGATCCCCCGCCCCGAAGACGCCGTGCCCTACGCCGAGCTGCACGCGCACTCGTCGTACTCCTTCCTCGACGGCGCGTCCTCCCCCGAGGAGCTTCTCGCCGAGGCGGAGCGACTCGGCCTCTCCGCCCTCGCGATCACCGACCACGACGGCTTCTACGGCGCCGCCCGCTTCGGCGAGGTCGCCGAGCACATGAAGGTCCAGGTGCAGACCGTGTTCGGCGCCGAGCTGTCCCTGGACCTGCCCGCACCGCAGCGCGGAGCCGCCGATCCCGCAGGCGAGCATCTGCTCGTCCTCGCCAGGGGCATGGAGGGATACCACCGCCTCTCCGGGGCGATCACCCAGGCGCAGCTGCGCGGCGGAGAGAAAGGACGTCCGGTCTACGACCTCGACGCGCTCGCCGATCGCGCGGGCGGCGAGTGGGCGATCCTGACCGGATGCCGCAAGGGCGCCGTGCGCCGAGGTCTGGAGCAGGGCGACGCCGAGACCCCGCTGCGGCGGCTCGTCGACCTGTTCGGCCGCGATCACGTCGCCGTCGAGCTCTTCGACCACGGCGACCCCCTGGACACCCGGCGCAACGACGCCCTCGCCGACCTCGCCAGGCGGATGCGGCTGCCCGTGGTCGCGACGAACAACGTGCACTACGCGTCCCCTGACCGCGCCCGGCTCGCCGAGGCCATGTCCGCCGTGCGGGCGGTGCGCAGCATGGACGATCTCGACGGCTGGCTCCCCGCTCACGACGGGGCCCACCTGCGCAGCGGCGCGGAGATGGCCGCCCGGTTCCGGCGCTACCCCGGGGCGATCGAGCACGGGCTGGAGCTGGCCGCGGCATCCGCCTTCCCCCTCCGACGCGCGCGGCCCGCCCTCCCGACGCAGAAGGTGCCGGCCGGACACACCCCGATGAGCTGGCTGCGCAGGCTCGTGTGGGATGCCGTGCCCCAGAGGTATCCGAACCTCGACGCCGGCGGCCGCAGTCGGATCGAACGGGAGCTGAACGTCATCGAGGAGAAGGACTTCCCCGGGTACTTCCTCATCGTGCACGGGATCGTCGCGAAGGCGAGGGAGCTGGGCATCCTCTGCCAGGGGCGGGGCTCGGCCGCGGCGAGCGCGGTCTGCTACCTGCTGGGCATCACCGCGGTCGATCCGATCCTCTACGACCTCCCCTTCGAACGGTTCCTCGCCACCACCCGCGAGGAGGAGCCCGACATCGACGTGGACTTCGACTCCAGTCGCCGGGAGGAGATCATCCAGTGGGTCTACGACGAGTACAAGCGCGATCGGGCCGCGCAGGTCGCGAACGTCATCCAGTACCGGCCGAAGAACGCGGTGCGCGACATGGCGCGGGCGCTGGGGTTCTCCCCCGGCCAGCAGGATGCCTGGTCCCGCCAGGTCGACGGCTGGGGTTCTCAGCTGTCGGAGCAGGACGACACCGACCTCCCCGAGATCGTCCGCGACTACGCGAACCAGCTGATGAAGGCGCCACGGCACCTCGGCATCCACTCCGGCGGCATGGTGCTCACCGAGCGCCCCGTGGGCGAGGTCGTGCCCGTGGAGCACGCGCGGATGGAGAACCGCACCGTCATCCAGTGGGACAAGGACTCCGCGGCCTGGATGGGGCTCGTGAAGTTCGACCTGCTGGGGCTGGGCATGCTCTCCGCCCTCCGGCACTGCTTCGACCTCATCGAGGGGAGCACCGGCGAGGTCTGGAAGCTCGAGACGATCCCCAAGGAGGAGCCGGCGGTCTACGACATGCTCTGCCGGGCCGACTCCATCGGCGTCTTCCAGGTGGAGTCGCGGGCGCAGATGGGTCTGCTCCCCCGCCTGCAACCGCGCTGCTTCTACGACCTCGCGATCCAGATCGCCCTCATCCGCCCCGGCCCCATCCAGGGCGGAGCCGTGCACCCGTTCGTCCGGCTGAAGATGGAGAAGGACAGGACCGACGCCGAGAACGAACGGCGCGAAGAGCGCGGCGAGGAGCCGCTGACGATGCACGTCCCGTATCCGCATCCCGCCCTGAAGAAGGTGCTGGAGCGCACGCTCGGCATCCCCATCTTCCAGGAGCAGCTCATCCACATGGCGACGATCATCGGCGACTGCACGGCGGACGAGGCCGATACGCTGCGTCGGGCGATGGGGTCGAAGCGCGGTCTGGAGAAGATCGACAGCATCCAGAAGCAGCTCTACGCGGGGATGGCGCGGCACGGGCTGTCGCAGGAGGCATCCGACCGGATCTACGCGCAGATCCAGGCGTTCTCGAACTTCGGCTTCGCCGAGTCCCACTCCCTCTCCTTCGCCCTGCTCGTCTACGCCAGCTCCTGGCTCAAGCTGCACTACCCCGCCGCGTTCCTGGCGGGACTCCTGCGGTCTCAGCCGATGGGCTTCTACTCGGCGTCGACGCTGACGGGCGATGCCCGTCGACACGGCGTGGAGGTGCGCAGGCCCGATCTGCACCTGTCCGGAGCGACCGAGACCCTGGAGGCCCTGTCGGATTCCCGGGCGGCCACCGGGCAGGACTCCTGCCTCATCCAGGCGGAGCCGCCGCTGAAGACCCGGTTCGACCGCACCGCCCCCGATGAGACGGCCGCGCACCGTCGCGACGGCGGCTACGCCGTGCGGCTCGGCCTGGGCGGCATCCGCGGGATCGGCACGCCGTTGGCCGAGAGGATCGTCGGCGAACGAGAGGCGCACGGCCCCTACCGCGATCTCCACGACCTGGTGCGCCGCACGGATGCCACGACCGCCCAGCTCGAGGCCCTCGCGACCGCGGGCGCCTTCGACTGCCTGGGTCTGACCAGACGCGAGGCCATCTGGCTGGCCGGGGCGGCCGCCGAGGACCGCGCGCGCTTCCTCCCGGGCACGACGATCGCCGTGCAGCCGCCGCTGTTCCCCGACCAGTCGGGCTACGAGCAGCTCGCGGCCGATCTCTGGGCGACGGGGGTGTCCACCGACGACCATCCGATGACGCACTTCCGCGCGCAGCTGAGGGAGCGCGGGGTGATCACGTCTGCGCAGCTGCGGGCGCACGAGAGCGGGCGTCGGATCGAGGTCGCCGGGCTCGTCACGCACCGGCAGCGTCCGGAGACCGCCGCCGGCGTGACCTTCATCAATCTGGAGGACGAGCACGGGCTGGTCAACGTGATCTGCTCACGGGGCGTGTGGGCGCGCTACCGGCGCATCGCCCGAGACTCCCCCGCCCTCATCATCCGCGGCATCCTGGAGAGATCCGCTGAGGGGGTCGTGAACGTGCTCGCCGATGCCTTCGAGGATCTGCGCACCGGGCTCGCCCACCGATCGCGGGACTTCCAGTGAACGGGCCCCGCGCCGACGTCACCAGACGCGTTCGGCCGGGGGCTCCGGAGTGCGATCGGCTCCGCCCCAGCGGTCGGCCTCGGCCTTCGCCGCCTCGGCGGCGGCATCCGCTCCGCGCAGCGCCGCCTTGGCGCTCGCGCCGCCGCCGTCGGGCATCACGGAGAGCACGGTGTGCGCACCGTGCCCGCCGATCATGACGGTGCAGTCGAGGACGCGCCCGAGCCACCGGCTCACCTCGCCGCGCGGATCCTCGGCGCGGCGGTAGCGGATGCCGGTGTCGAGGTCGATGACGGCGAAGACGACCGCCTCGTCGGCGGCGTCGTCCCTCTGCTCCGTCACCTCGACGCGGTGCCCGCGCGCGATGGCGAGCTGCGCGTTCAGCACGAGCTTTCTGTCCATGGAACCACCCTATGATCCGGCGCGGAGAAGACAAGACCCACGGGCGCTCAGAAATATTCGTAGATTTCTTTGTCCCCCAAATGGCGGACAAGACATTTTCGCGATATTCTGATATGAGTAGCGGGGGCTACCGGCTGAGAACTGGGGAAACAGCCGACGAGAGCAGCGAGATCTTCGCCGCCTCCCCTACCGTCCGGGATGGGCGGTGAGCCCTCTCGAGCGATTCGATCTGGGGCGAAGCGACTCGGGAGGGCAACCAGTTCCCCTGGCGCCGGCCTAGTCTCGGTCCCCGACGTGCCCCGGCGCCGTGACGGAGAGCACGCGCTCGACGAACGCCGCGTACTCCTCCATGTAGTGCCGGAGGAAGCCCTCCGTGCCGGCATCCGCCACCTCGCCATCGGGCCCGAACACGTCGGGCTTGAACGTGATGTACGCCTCCGGCGCGTTCAACTGCGGCGCATTGAGGAAGCTCAGGACGCTGCGCATGGACGACTGCATCACCGCGGTGCCGATCGCCCCGGTCGAGGCGCCGATGATCCCCGTGGGGGTGCGCGCGAAGGAGTTGCGCCCCCAGGGCCTGGATCCCCAGTCGATCGCGTTCTTGAGCGGACCGGGGATGGACCGGTTGTACTCCGGCGACACGAACAGCAGCCCCTCCGACTCCTCGACCGCGCTCTTGAACGCGGTCACCGCAGGGGCCGGACTCTGCTCGTCGTCACGATCGAAGAGCGGCAGGTCGCGGATCGAGATCTCGGTCAGCTCCAGACTCGGAGGCGCGAGCCGTACGAGCGCCTTCGACAGGATGCGATTGATCGAGTCCCGGGAGAGGCTGCCGACGAGATAGCCGATGCGGTAGGTCATGGAGTGCTCCTTCACGGTCGGGGTGTCGTCTCCGGTATACGCCCTCTGGCCCACCGGACGCCAGAAGATCTAGGATCTCGGGCAGAGGGAGTCGACATGAAGCTCATCCAGGTCGCGCAGCGCGCCACGGATCTCGACCGCGCCGCCGCGTTCTACAGTGACCTGCTCGGCACAGAACCCGCCGCACGCTTCGATCCGCCCGGACTGCTCTTCTTCGACCTCGACGGGGTGCGGCTGCTGCTCGATGCGGGAGCGGCGAGCGCGCTGCTCTACATCGAGGTCGTCGACATCCACAGCACCGTCGAGCGGCTGCGAGCCGCGGGCACGACGATCGTCAGCGAGCCGCACGTGATCTTCAGCCATGCGGACGGCACTCTCGGCCCCGCGGGCACCGACGAGTGGCAGGCGCTCATCGTCGACAGCGAGGGCAACACGATCGGCCTGGTCGAGCAGCGCCCCGCCTGAGCGGATCACCCTTCGGATCGGTGGGCCGCGAGGAACACGTCGAGCGCACGTGCCACGTGCCCTGCCGCATCTCCGTTCGGCAGTGCCTCGTCGTCGCCGAGGAGCATGGCCCGGTTGACGGGCTCTCCCATCACCAGCCAGTTGAGCTGGGTCGCGGCGAGGACGGGATCGGACGCGCGCAGGATGCCGGCGGCATCCATCTTGCCGATCACCTCGGCGAGGGAGTCGATCGCCCGCTGCGGGCCGTTGAGGTGCAGCGAACGGGCGAGGTCGGGGAACTGCGGCATGAGGCCGATGACCAGTCGGCGGAGCGCGAGGAGACCCGGGTCGAGCACAGTCGAGAGCTGCTGCTCGAGGATCGGGGCGAGCACGGTGCGCGCATCCGCCCCGTCGGGAACAACCGGAGGTGCGCCGAGCACGCGCTCGCTCGCCGCACTGGTCTGCGATCCGACCAGCGCGAGGAACAGGCCCTCCTTGCCGCCGAAGTGGCTGTACAGCGTCTGCTTGGCCACTCCAGACACCCGAGCGATGGAGTCCATCGTCACCGCCTCGTACCCGTGGGCGAGGAACTGCTCCTGGGCGGCGGCGAGGATCGACTCGCGCTTGCGCACCGAGCTCGGGCGGATATCCGCTGCACCCCTTGACGACTTCATACTCATGAGTCTAGTTTATAGAAATCATACCGACCAGTCTTGAAATGGGAGATGACGATGGACAGCAGGAAGACCCTCGAGTTCGACGCAGAGCTCACTCATCCGATCGAGGCCGCGGCATGAGCGCTCTCACCACCCCTCGGGGCGACCGCATCGTCTACGACGACCTCGGAACGCCGGGCGCACCCACGGCGGTCTTCATCGCCGGCGCCGGCCCCACACGTGCCGACGACCCGATCACCCTCGCCACAGGTGAAGCCTTCGCCGCACTCGGCGGACGCGCCCTGATCGCCGACAGGCTCGGGCGCGGCGAGAGCATATCGGAGGGTCCGATCGAGCTCACCGCCCAACTCGACGCGATCGAGGCGCTCGCCCGAGATGCGGAGGCTCCCGTCATCCTGATCGGCCACTCCTCCGGGTGCGCGATCGCGATGCTCACCGCATCCCGCCTGCCCGAGCTGGCCGGACTCGTGCTGTGGGAGGCTCCGCTCGGACTCTTCGAGGGCGGAGCGCCGTCGTGGTGGGCCCGTGTGCGCGAGTCGATCGACGCCGGCGATCTCGAGGAGGCGGTCGCGAGGTACATGATCGGGATGCCGCCGGAATGGCTCGAAGAGCTCAAGAAGTCCCCCGACTATCCCGGGCTCATCCACAGTTGGATCCCCGATGGAGAGGCTCTGGCCGCGGTCGAGGAGAGCGGCTACCGGAACGCGCTCGCACCTGTCGCCGCCCCCGTCGTCGCCCTCGTCGGCACGGAGACCTTCCCCGGCATGATCGCCACGGCCGACGCGCTCGCGGAGGCCGCGCCAGACGGCCGCTCCGAGCAGTTGGCAGGCGCGTGGCACTCCTGGGAGCCGCAGGCGATGGCCGAGAGGCTCGCCCGTCTCGCCGGGATGGCGCTCTAGCCGCCGGCGATCAGCCTCAGGAACGCGGTCGCATCGTAGCTGCGGCCTGCAGCAGAGCCCGCGCCACCGGGGCGGACGGGTGCGCCCCTTGCTTCCACACCGCGCCGAGCTGCCTCTGGAAGACGACGCGATCCACGCGGATGCGCATCAGCCGCCGATCCTGCAGATACGACTCCGCGGCACGCGTGCTGATGACGGCCGGGGCGACACCTGATGCCGCCGCCTCCAGCACCGCAGTGTTGCTGGGCAGCTCCAACGCCGGCGCGGCGAGGGCGGAACGCTCCACACCGTGGGCGAGGAGGGCGGCCATGACGACATCGCGGCATCCCGAACCCTCCTCCCTCGTGACGAGCGGCATCGCAGCGAGAGTCCACGGACTGATGTGCCCGCGACGAGCCCAGGGATGGTCGGGTGCGACGAGCACCGCGAGCTCATCGTTCGCGAGGAACGCGTAGCGGAGGCCGCGCGGCGGCTCGCTGCCTTCGACGAAGCCGAGATCCGCCTCTGATTCGGCGACCAGGCGCACGACGTCGCGCGTGTTGGTCGCCCGCGACCGCACAGCGCGCTGATCGCCGCCGCCCGCGGCGTACGACCTGATCCACTGGGGAAGGAAGTACTCGGCGATCGTGAGACTGGCCGCGACGGTCACCGCCCGCGAGCCGGCGAGGATCTCGTCGAGCCCTGCGTCCATGACAGCGGCCGCGGCAAGAACGGGCCTGGCCCTCTCGATGATTGCCGCGCCCTCCTCTGTGAGCTGCGACGAGCGCGCTGCGCGGATCACGAGCTGCCTGCCCAGTCGCAGCTCCAGCCGTCGGAGCCGGAGGGATGCCGCCTGCTGAGTGATGCCGAGCTCGCTCGCGGCGAGGGTGATCGACCCTGTCCGGACGATCGCCTCGAGCAGTTCGAGCGCCCTCAGGTCGGGCATAGCGGGGCTGAGCACAGTCTCATCGTAACCACAACCATCGCTTGTGAGGCAGCAACCAACGGTTCGTTGTTGCCGACTATCGGCGTTCGTAACGTGAGATGTGCGGGCGCCGATGGAGATGCGCCTCACCTGAATGGAGAGATTGTGTCCAAGATTCTCATCGTCCTGTACCCCGACCCCGTGACCGGCTATCCGCCGGTGTATGCGCGGGACAGCATCCCTGCGATCACCTCGTATCCCGGCGGAGCGACCGTCCCCTCCCCCCGGGCCATCGACTTCGTTCCCGGCCAGCTGCTCGGGAGCGTGTCCGGGGGGCTCGGCCTCAAGGACTGGCTGGAGTCGGAGGGGCACACGGTCGTGATCACGAGCGACAAGGAGGGCGCGGACTCGGTCTTCGAGAGGGAGCTCCCGGATGCCGACATCGTCATCTCGCAGCCGTTCTGGCCTGCGTATCTGACGACGGAGCGGATCGACAGCGCGAAGAACCTCCAACTCGTCATCACCGCGGGCATCGGATCAGACCACACCGATCTGAACGCCGCGAACGCCCGAGGCATCACGGTCGCCGAGGTGACGTACAGCAACAGCATCAGCGTCGCGGAGCACACCGTGATGCAGGTTCTCGTGCTCGTGCGCGACTTCGTGACGCAGCACCAGATCGCGGTGGACGGCGGATGGAACATCGCAGATGCGGTGGAGCGGTCGTACGACCTGGAGGGGATGCGCGTCGGCGTGTTCGCTGCGGGCCGCATCGGCCGCGCCGTCATCGAACGTCTGGCGCCGTTCGGCGTGCGCCTGAGCTACACCGACCGCTTCCGCCTGCCTCAGGAGTACGAGGAGAAATACGGCCTCACCTTCCACGAGAGCATCGAGGACCTTGTCAAGGACGTCGACGTGCTCACGGTCCACGCACCGCTGACCGAGGAGACCAGGGGCCTGCTGGACGACGACCTGCTGGCGACGATGCCGCGAGGGGCCTACATCGTGAACCCCGCTCGCGGGGCGATCGCCGACCGCGACGCGATCGTGCGTGCGCTCGAGTCCGGCCACCTCGCCGGGTACGCGGGCGACGTGTGGGATCCCCAGCCGGCGCCGGCCGACCACCCGTGGCGCACGATGCCCCACAACGCCATGACCACGCACACGTCTGGCACCTCCCTGTCAGGGCAGGCCCGATATGCGGCCGGCACCAGAGAGATCCTCGAGGACTGGTTCGCAGGAGACCCGATCCGCCCCGAGTACCTGATCGTCGAGGGCGGCGGCTACCGCGGCACGGGCGCCCACTCGTACGCGCAGCAGCCGACCCAGGCCGGAACCTGAGCACACCACCTGCGAGGGGCAGGTCGAGCTCCAGGCTCCCTGCCCCTCGCACGCTCTCACCCCGTCAGGAGCAGTCGTGACAGAGCACCCGCCCTCCGAAGATCACTCCCGGACCTCGCGTCGGTGGAACCGGCTGCGCCCTGCACCGGATGCGGTCCCATGGCACCTCGTGCTCGCGGCATCCGTCTCCGGCGGCCTGACCATCGCCGTCCTCGGCCTTGCCGGAGACCTCACGGGGACACCGATCCTGATAGCCGCATTCGGGTCGTCGTGCGTGCTGGTGTTCCTGATGCCGGATGCTGCACTGTCGCAACCGGTCAACGTGATCGGCGGCCACGTCATCGCCGCGCTGTGCGGGCTCGTCGTGCACGCCATGATGCCCGTCGCCTGGTGGAGCCTCGGCCTCGCCGTGGGGCTCGCTATGGCGACGATGGCCCTCGCCCGCGTTATCCATCCGCCCGCGGGCGGTACTCCGATCGCGATCATGATGACGCACGCGGGGTGGGGCTACCTGTTCACCCCGGTGCTCGTGGGGGCGGTCGTCCTCAGCTCCTGCGCCCTGGCGTACCGGCTGCTGCTGAGGAGGGTCTCACGACCTCGGGAGTGAGCGCCTCGCCCCTTACGGGCCGACCATCGGCGCGTGGCGCACGGCGATCAGACGGTCCATCGTCTCCAGGAGCCTGACCGAATCCGGTCGGGTGTCGTCGGCCGGACGGTGCATGAGGGTGCGCAGCGAGCTCAGCGCGAGGAGGATCGCGGCATCCGCCACCTCGGGCGACCCGGCGCGCTCCTCGATGAGCAGACCGAACTCGGCCTTCAGCGCTCCCATCCACTGCGTGAACGTCGCGACGAGCTGCGGCTGCTCCGTGACGAGCTTCTTGAGCCTCGTGCGCTCCACGCCCGAGCTCATCGAGTCGGCGAGGAGATCACAGATCGCGGGCATGAGCTCCCCCGTCGCCGACCGGAACCGCGCAGCTGCCTCCGGAGAGATGATCTGCTCCGGCAGGTTGAGGGCCGCCGCCGTCTTCGACGGGAAGTAGTTGAAGAAGGTGCGGGGTGAGACCCCCACCTCCTCGCAGATCTGCTCGACGGTCGTTCCGTCGAGCCCTTGACGTTCGACCAGGCGCAGGGCAGCCTCGTGCAGCGCTTCCCGCCGCAGCTTCTTCTTGCGCTCGCGAAGCCCCTCGGGCTCCCCTGCGCTCTGGTCGTTCGTCATATCAGCTCTGCACCTTGATCGTCCCGGTCTCGCTGATGCCGGCGTCGTCGGCCATCTCCTGCAGAGCCGAGCGGGTGCGCAGCGGCGGAGCCTTGAAGAACCAGCTCAGCACGAACGCGAGCATCAGCACCCCGAAGCCTACCCAGTAGATCACGTCGATCGCCTGGGTGAAGCCGACCATGAAGGGCTTGGTGAGCGCGGCATCCGCGCCGTTCAGGAACGACGTGTCGCTGACCGAGCTGCTCGATCCGTTCGATGCCTCTGACGTGCCCTTGTTGATCTTCTCGGCGATGTCGGGGACGAGCTGGTCCACCCAGTAGGTGCGCTGGGCCTTGTCCGACCAGTCCACAGACACGGTGCCGTCCGTCACGGAGGCGTGAGCCTTGTCGGCGACGGCCTGGAGCGCCTTGGCCTCGGCGGCCGGGGTGGCCTCCGCGACCTTCTGGTCGATCACCGTCTGCGCGGCGGCGGCCGGAAGCTGCCCCGCGGCGACGGCCTGGTTCACGGAGTCGGTCACCGCGGTCGTCACGGCTTCGCCCGCCGAGGCCTTCGCCTCGGTCACGCCCTTGTCGAGCTGCGACTGGATGTTCTCCTGCAGCGGGCCGACGATCGGCGTCCACAGCTGCTCCATGACGGCCTTGTTCTGCTTCTCGCCGGCGACGGCGGGATCCAGCGCGGCGTTCAGAGCGGCCGTCAGCGTGGGCTTGTCGCCCATGCTGTGCGTGATGTTCGTCGGCAGCAGGGTGAACAGCACCGACAGCATGATCGCGGTACCCAGCGTTCCACCGATCTGACGGAAGAACGTCGCTGCGCTGGTGGCGACGCCCATGTCGGGCGCCTCGACCGCGTTCTGGCTCGCCATGGTGAGCGACTGCATCAGCTGGCCGAGGCCGAGACCGACCACGAACATGCCGATCATCATGAACCACACCGAGGTGGTCGACGAGACGAACGTCAGGAGCAGGAAGCCCACCGCCGTGGTCAGGGTGCCGGTGCGCGGGAAGATGCCGTACTTGCCGGTGCGCGCGGTGATCTGACCGGCCGCCATCGAGGAGGCCATGAGGCCCACCACCATCGGCAGCATCGCGAAGCCCGACTCGGTCGGGGTGAGACCGGCGACGATCTGCATGTACAGCGGGATCGTCATCATGGCGCCGAACATGCCGAAGCCCACGAGCACGCCGATGATGGTCGCCCACGAGAACGTGTTCGAGCGGAAGAGGCGGATCGGGATGATCGCGTCGTTCTTCATGGCGATCTCGATGAGCACGAATCCGATGGCGCCGAGTCCGCCGATCACGTAGCAGGCGATCGAGGCGACGGAGCCCCAGCCCCACTCGCGGCCCTGCTCGGCGACCAGCAGCAGCGGCACGAGCGCGACGATCACTGCGGTCGCTCCCCACCAGTCGATGCGCGGGTTGTCGTGCTTCGCGACCTTCGGCAGGTGCAGGAAGGTGATCACCATGCCGAGCGCGATGAGGCCGATGGGCAGGTTGATGAGGAAGACCCAGCGCCAGCCGGAGATCCAGAGGATCTCGTTGGCACCTGCGAAGAGACCGCCGACGAGCGGGCCGATCAGCGAGGAGATGCCGAACACGGCGAAGAAGTAGCCCTGGTACTTGGCGCGCTCGCGCGGGGCGAGGATGTCGGCCATGATCGCGAGCGGCAGCGACATCAGCGCGCCGGCGCCGATGCCCTGGAAGGCGCGGAAGCCGGCCAGCATCAGCATCGACGTCGAGAACGTCGACAGCACGGAGCCGATGATGAACACCGAGATGCCGAAGATGAACAGCGGGCGGCGCCCGAAGATGTCGGAGAGCTTGCCGTAGATCGGCACGGAGATGGTCGACGTGATCAGGTACGCCGTGGTGACCCAGGCCTGCTGGTCGAGGCCGTGCAGGTCGTCGCCGATCGTGCGGATCGCCGTGCCGACGATGGTCTGGTCGAGAGACGACAGGAACATTCCGGCCATGAGACCGTAGATCACGAGGAGGATCTGACGGTGCGTCATGATCGGCTTCGACGCGTCAGATTTCGCGACCGGCGTGGCACCGGTGCGGGTGGAGACAGTTGACATTCCAGCCCTTCGGAAGGCGTGAGGATTATTGCAGACGTGCAATATTACACGACTGCAAGATTAGTGCGGGCTGAGAGTGTCGGATGCCGTCACCACAATGAATGCATGGACGTGCACCGGATCGTTCCGAACCTCACTGTGACCGACCTCCCGCGCGCGGTCGCCGAGCACACGGCTGCGCTCGGCCTCCGCGTGCTCATGGACCACGGGTGGATCGTCACCCTCGGCGACGACGAGGGTCATCAGCTGAGCCTCATCACGCGGGATGCCACGGCATCCGTCGCACCCGACGTCTCCGTCTTCGTCGACGACGTCCGCGCCGCACTCGCCCGCGTGGAGTCGGCCGGGTTGGAGGTCGTCCATCCGCTCACGGACGAGCCCTGGGGCGTCACGCGCTTCTTCTACCGTGGTTCCGACGGACGGGTCGTGAACGTCGGCATGCACACCATCGCGTGAGCGGCCCGGCGCGGTCGCACTGCTCACCGTCCGCTCTCCGCACGATGAGCGGAATGCGCGTCAGAGCGCTGGCCGAGCACTCTGCGGATCACGCCAGTAGGTCTGCACCCGAACGCCTCCGACGAGTTCCACCACCGCGCGGGGACGGTACCCGAGCCTTTCGTAACGCACGTCGTTCGCCGGGTTCGACGACTCCAGGTAGGTGGCGATCCCCACCTCGTCATAATCGGCCAGGGCCGCTCGGAGCAATGCCATGCCGTGCCCGCCGCCGCGGGCCTCGGGCGCCACACCGAGCAGTGTCAGGTAGGCATGCGGATCGCTGGGCCGGGCATCGGCGAACCTGGCACCGGCCTGCTCCAAGGCGGCAGCAGCCTCCGGGTCGAGCAACTCGCTGACCAGCGCATCGTAGGCAGCATGGGCCTCGACGGAGATCTCGTCCTCACCCGGCGGGTACCACACGGAGACCGCGCGAAGAGCGCCGCGCGTGCTCGCACCCTGCGACTCGCCCTCGCCATCGGAGCCGCCCTCGAGCACTCGCGACTCGGAGAAGCGCAGGGCTTGTCCGACCATGAACCGCCAGTACGCGCCGGCCACCTGCGGACGCGTCTCGACATCGGGGAACGAGGGTCCCCAGACGGGGTCGTCCAAGAACGCCGCCGTGAGGATTCGCGTCATCTCGCCGAGGTCGCCGGACGTTGCCGGTCTCAGTCCGTGCGGGAGTGTCTCGTGTGTCATGCGGTCCTCATCTCGTAGCTGGCGTACGCGGCGGTCGACGGACGAGCCTTCCCGATCTGCGGAAGGGTCGCGGGATGACCGAGCAGATCGATGAGCACGTCGCTGTGGGTGAGCTGCGGATGATGCCCGGCCCCGGGCACAGAGATCAGCTCGACGTGGGGAAGCGACTCCAGGTGCGCGACCGCGGCAGGGTCGAGCGGGTCCTCGCTTCCGGTGATGATGCGCACCGGGCCGTGGAATCGCCCCAGCGCGTCACGGAGCTCAGCTCGCCATCGCGTCGATCCGGCGGAGGTGAGCTGCTCGGCCGCGCTCTTCGCACGACCTCTCCGGAGGTCGCGGATGCTGCTCTCGAGAGCCTTCGCGCTCGCACCCGCGCCGGTGAGCCGGCGTGACAGCTGCACGGGATCGGCACGCCGCAAGAAGGCGCGAACGAGCATCCGCACACGTTCCGACCCGCGCACCGGCGCCTGCAGGAAGAAAGGCGCGATCAGCGTGAGGGACTCGATCCGTTCGGGGAACCGGTCGGCGGCGATGACCGCCGCTGCTGCGCCGATCGAGTGGCCGATGAGTTCGGCGGGTTCGTCCCCGAGCATCGCGGGCAGCCAGCGCTCCCAGTCGTGAATGCCCGTTCCGCCGCTCAGCCCGAGACCGGGAAGATCGACCGCTCGCGCGCCGATGCCCGATGCCACCTCCGACCAGGTGTCTGCGTTGACCGGCAGCCCGGGGAGGATCACCCGACGGGATCCCGATGCTCCCAGCTCGAAGGTCCGCACACCGGCGACGTCGACGAATCGGCGCTCGTCACCCGCGGCTGCACCGAAACGGTGCGCGGCGAGATGGTCGGCCCACCGTTCGAGCGACACCCGCACGTCGGGCAGACGGAGCCCGTGCCGATCGGCGAGCTCGATCGCGGATGCTGTGGGATAGCGATCGGCGGACAGGAAGCCGAGGGTCTCGGGGTCAGCTCGGGTGATCCATCGAGGCAGCCGCGTGATCACGCTCGCCGGCACCTTCAGGCTCGGGATTCTCACCCCGAGATGCCGCCCGACGTCCGTGAGCAGATCGGCCAGCAACGGGGTCGCATCGTCGAGAATCCAATAGGCCGCGCCCACGGCATCGGGATCGACCGCTGCAGCCGCCATGAACGCCGCCAGGTAGTCGACGGTGACGACGGGAAGGAAGGTCGCCGCGCCTCCGGGCAGCGCGGTCGCAGTCCCGTCCCAGATCTGCTCGATGGTGCTCGCCAATCCGATGTGCTGGTCGGACTCCCCCGTCGCGCTGTCCCCGATCACGCTGGCCGGATTGACGATGGTCCAGGGAACGTCGCGCTCCCGGGCCCGGGCCTGGAAGACGGCGTCCGATTCCACCTTCGACGCCTCGTAGCCGCCCAGTTCCGCGTAGACCGCCGCGCGGTGCTCCTCCGACCAGGGAACGGCGTCGGGGTCCTGCCCACCGACGCGGTACCCCGAGACGTGAACCACGCGCTGCAGCATCGGGAGTTCTGCCGCGAGATCGATGAGCTTCTCGACGATGCCGACGTTCGCGGCCCGCGCTTCCTCGGCGGGCATCCCGAATCGATACGCACCGGCGCAGTTGTGGATCTCGGTGACATGCGAGAAGGCCGCCGCGCCGCCCACCATGATCTCCGGCGCGTCAAAGTCGGCGATCGCGATGTCGACGCTCCTCGCCAGGCCGTGCTCCCGCAGCCATGCCTCGACGCGCACCCCGGATGCGGCGCTCCGCACCGCCGCGGTGACGTTAACTCCGGCTCTCGCGAGGGTCAGCACGAGGTGCCGGCCGACCAGCCCCGAGGCACCCAGCACGAGGGCGTGACGCGGGGCGTCCTGAGCGCTCATCTGGCTCCCCCGGCGTTCTCGACGCGCCGCTCGATCAGCTCCGCGATGACCTCAGCAGCCGATTCCAGGGGCTGGGTGCTCCGCGTGGCGCGGGAGACGATGACCGCACCCTCGATCATCGAGACGACGACGGTCGCCAGAGAGCGGGCGTCTTCGGCGGCGAGACCGTTCCCCTCGAGGAGTGCGGCCGTCGGCGCGATCCACGACTCGAACGCGCTGGCGCAGGCCTGCCGCAGCTTTTCGCTCTCGGCGCCCATCTCCAGCGTCACGACGGAGACCGGGCAACCGAGCCGGTAGTCGCTCTCGCTGACGATGCTCGCCAACGCCTCGATCGCCGCGCGTGCCGCACTGGCCGCACTGCCCGTCGAGACCGCAGCCTCGGCGATCAGCGCCTCGAACTGCGCCGCGGCGAGCTCGACCGCGGCGACGCCCAGCCCCACCTTCCCGTCGGGGAAGTGGAAGTAGATCGATCCCTTCGGGGCGTCAGCGTGGTCGATCACCGCGTTCAAGCCCGTGCCGCTGTAGCCGCTGGTCTGGATGAGTTCGAGCATGGACGCCGCGAGTCGCGCCCGGGTCTGGTCGCCTTTAGAGGTCATGCGACTCAGAATAGACCGGTCTACATATTTTTACAATCCGGAGTGCTGACCGCCGCAGCGCCGGAGGGCTTCGAGCTTCTTGGCCATGAGTTGCGTCTCCGCAGGCGCAACCGCCGACGTCAGCCCACCGCTCGCGCCCACGTGATGTCATCGAGCGGCATCCGCTCCCGGCTCGTTCCCGCGCCCGTGAGCTGTCGAGCACCGGCCTCCGGCACACCGATCGCCGCCATGGTGGTCACTTCCCAGTGCGGAGGAACCTGGAACTCGTCGGCCACCGCCGCCCGGTCGAACGCGCGGAACTGGTGGACGTGCATCCCCATCTCGTAAGCCTGGAACGTCAGGTGCGCCAACGCCTGGCCGAGGTCGTAGTGCGCGAACTCCGAGTACTCGAAGCCAGAATCCTCGACGTGACGGTGAGCGAGATTCGCCAGGAGAAGCCCGGCGTCTGCGGCCCAGATCGAGGAACTGCGCGCCAGGTGGGCCGTCAACCGTCGGTGAACATCATCACCGCGGCGCCCCACGATGAACGACCACGGTTGCGAGTTGCCTGCCGAAGGCGCGTGCCGTGCCGCGTCGAGGAGGACATCCACCTCTTCACCGGAAAGAGTGCTGCCCGGATCGAACCGAAGAGGACTGAACCTCCCCCTCACGAACGGGTGCAACTGAACGTGGGTGACTGCCGGCATGGAACCATCCAACCAGCGGAAGACTCATCGGATTCCCCCTGCCGACTTCGTGATAGTCATGGATCATGACCAGCCAGTACTTCTTTCTCGAGCGAGTCGGACCGGATCGACCGCACGCTCGTGCACCGGTGGTTGTCTGAGGCGTCGTACTGGGCGGTCGGTCGCCCGCGAGCGGTGCAGGACGCAGCCATCGACTCGTCGCGCAACTACGGCGTGTGGAACGAGACCTCTGGGGAGCAAGTCGCGTATGCCCGCGTCGTCACGGACGGCGTGACCTTCGCCTGGCTCTGCGACGTGTTCGTGGCCCCTGCGGTACGAGGCGTCGGCGTGGGAAAGATGCTGATGTCTGGTGTCATCGCCGACCTGGAGCCGTTGGGGTTGCGCCGGACTCTCCTTGCGACGGCAGATGCACACGGGCTCTATGAGCAGTACGGCTTCTCTGAACTGCCGGTGCCCTCTCAATTCATGGCTCGAATGGGATCCTGAGACTGCCCGGTTGACGTCGACACGGCGTCAACCGGCGATGCGCGGCATGCCGGGTGCTCCCCCATTACGATCGGCGAGCCCGCCGGAGACACTCGCCACATACAGCGCTACGCGACCGCGGCGGTCTTGAGTCGTCGCAATGCCATGCCCTGGCTCACCGCGAATGCAGCCAGGTCAGCCGGTCCTTGGCGGAAGGAAGCCCTAGCGGCCGACTCCGAGTTCCTTGGTGAACGGGATATCTACTGCATCCGGGCCGAACGGCTCGGTCGGGTCCAGGTTCTTCATTACGATCATCTGCCCATCGAAGCTCGCCTGGATGTCGCGATAGAAGTCAGCGACGATCCCTGCAGGAAGCGAATGATCGAGCTGCACCGGCGAATTGCGTCCAGGCGGGTGATAGGTGACTAGCGGCGAGTAGAGCACGATGAAACCCGGGTGCACGATGTCGCGATCCAAGCAGCACTGCGCGAGCCCCACGGCGAACGCAGCATGAAGGACTGCTCAGAAAGAGCGATTCGTACGCTGAGCTCGCGCGCCTCCTTATGACCAAGAGGAGGGCTTCGGCCCCGAGAGGACTTGCCCCTAGATGAGCCTCCTGATTGCCACGTCCGCAACGGTGCGCTGGTAGACCAGATCGCCCAGGCGAGGAAGCCAGGTGTCAGTGTCCGCGAGAAGGTCCCGGGCGATCGTCCACGGGGTTGAAAGCGAAAGGAGGTTTCCGGGCGAGCTCATCGCCGAGTGCGCGCCAAGTTTCACTGCCGCGGCCCGGTGTCGGACGCCCTTGGCCATCAGTTCACGAGCAGCCGCGGTGGAGACACCGAACCGCAGGAAGTCAGGGAACGAGGTGACCGCTGGGGCGAGGGTGACGCCCTCCGACGTCAGATGCTGCTGGAGGATGGCCACTGCTTGCTCTACCAGGGTCACCAAGTCGAACAAGACAAGCTTGGCGTGGATGCGAAGCAGCACGTCAATGCTGACTCCTGCGCGTGCTGCGAGCGCTGTGAACGGCAGCCCCTCTAGCCAGGCCAGCAGTAGCCCGGACAGGGATACAGCGAGGTCGGTTACGTCCGTCCGCCGGTACACGGTCTCCGCTTCCCGGGTGAACCCGGGCTGTTCGAGTGCCCAGTCGACGACGAGGCGTACCAGGACAGGGTCCAGTGGTGACTCGATGCTCTCCCAGTTCGCATACCGGGGCAGGAGCCCATCGAGCACTGCGTCGACCAGACGAGGTCGCGCCGACGTCTCCTGCGCCATCGAGAGGCGCCCGGACGCCCGCATCTCGACAAGACGTTGCGCGCGGAGCTCGAACACACTGAACAGCATCTGCCGTTCCTGCTCCGTCGCCCGTGCCGCGGCGAAGGTCTCCGCGGCGAGCGTTTCGGCGATGCTGACGAACTGCTCCGCACCCAGCTCGTCTCGAATCAGCTCGATTAGCGCCGCATCAACCCCGTCGACGAGGGAGAACAGCACTGGGTTCGCTTCCAGCACCCGATTGGTGAGTTGCAGTTGCTGGCGGGCGAGCGCGCGTTCCAACCTCTGCACCAAGGTGATCAACGCACCCGCAACCGGTTCACCGGGCCGTCCTTCTGCGACAGGGCTGACGACCGCGATCTCCTTGAAGTTGCCACTACTGTCCTTGCCCCGTCCCCGCTGACATCGGCCGTTTCGTACATCCGTGTCTCGACTGTTCTCCTAGCTGACCGTGGAGCGGGGTGGCTCCTCTATCCCTGCCCAGCGTGAGGCAAATCAAATACACTCGCACGGACGTGGAACCCCTCGTTTCAGCCAGTTCGTCAACCGCGGACACTAGGGACGGGACGCCGACCGGACCAGAGCGCAGACCGATGCTCACCTATGCGCGGGAGCACTCCGTCGACTACGCCATCGTCCACAAGCTTGACCGGCTGGCTCGATCTCGTGCCGGCCGATCGCCCCGAAGGTGCCGATGGTCAGGCGCTGCCGGCTCATCGGATCACCGCCCACCCGCCGGTGCAGGCGGCTCTGGATCGCGCTGCTGCTCGATCCAGATCTGCACGTCCGCGAGCGCGAACTTCGGATGCTTCCCGAAGCGATACGCGCGCGGGCCGAGACCATGAGCGCGCCCGTCGTAGTCGGTGGAGGCGGGAACCCCCGGGTACTCGGCGAGATCGCCGACGTCGAGCATCGGCTCCAGGCCCAGGGGTTGCCGGCCGGGCTGTGTTCGGTGTCCATACCGAACAGGTGCGTCCTGCGCCCACCCACGAATCGGCAACAACCAGCACGGTCGCTCCCATGCCGGAGCACGACGGCCCGAAAGTGTCGTGAGAACGTCAAAGTGATGGTTCTTCGATGACCGGATCACGTCTCACCAACTGGAAAGTCCCGGAAACTCTTGAGTTTCCGGGACTTGCGGTCGGGCTGACAGGATTTGAACCTGCGACCCCTTGACCCCCAGTCCGACACGGCTTTCCCGCCCCGTCACGCCGCGTCACGGGCAGTCACCTTTATACGCGCGCGCACGCGCGCACGAGTCCCGGCGTCTCCCCCGGCGTCACCCACTGTCACTTCGGCTTTCGTGAGGGATTCGTGAGACGCCGAGGGCGATGTCTCCGCCGCTCAGGGCGCTCAGTCCGCGCCGAAGCCTCGCCGGAGGTTCCGCTTGATGGACTCCCACACAACCCTCTGGTCATCTGATTCGTCAGTCGGACTGTCGAACACCTCGGGCGGTATCACTATCTCCTCAGGGTCGAGGTGTTTCGGCGGCTGGGTGTAGCGCCGTCGCGCGAAGTCGTCGTCCCAGGTCCCGGCGCCCGCGTGGGTGTCCACCGCGGCCTTGCCGAACGCCGCACCCTGGAGGAAGTCTGATGAACCCGCAAGTAGGCGGTAGTCGATCGCCTCATCTGCCCAAGCCGCCGCGAGAGCCATGATGGCATCCTGCGCTCCGCTCCACATCTCCTCGATCAACTGATGAACGATCGTCGTGGTGCCCAGTTCATCCGGGTACAGAATCTCCATCTGTAGATCGAGCGTGATCTTGTCCATCTCTGAGACCACGTGCGGCGTTGTGTCGGCATCCACGACGCGCGAGCCAGGAGTGAGGCTCCAGTCGTATGTGAGTTTGGGTTCGACGCGGCGCGCAACGCCGTCCGCGTCAATGATGCGCGCTTCGTGTTCGATCCAAGATGGCGCGAGACTGCCTTGCAACTCCAAGCGGTGCTTGTCCTCGTTGTCTACCCAGGCAAGCACAGCGAGTAGGTGATTCTCAGCAAGATTGCCGGTATTCCGCGCCCACATGAACGGCTGGCTTGCATAGATGGCTCGCTGTACACGCTCGGGCAGACCCTTGATTCGGCCCGCTTGCTGTCGCCATGACTTCGCCGTGAGAGCAATCGGGTACTGGAGCGCCTTGGAGGGCGTGCCACCGTCGGCTAGCACGATCCGAGTGAGTGTGGTGTTGAGGATGCTCCTCAAGTGATGCGCGATCTCGGCGATCTGCATTCCCCAGTGCTCGATCGCGGGCGGCGGATCGACAGAATCCACTTGGATGTACCAGCCACATTCCGGCGCGTCCTTGATGACCAGACTCGTCCGAAGCGGATCGGGTTTCCGCCACCGACTGATGTCAGCGATCAACTCATCTGAGCGCTTGTGTGTCAGATCAACCCTCGGACGCATCGCTTTAAGGAGCGATTCCATGCGCGCCATGACGACATCCTCTGTGTCGCTC
The DNA here is from genome assembly GCF_002979415.1 of Microbacterium sp. MYb72. GTDB lineage: Bacteria > Actinomycetota > Actinomycetes > Actinomycetales > Microbacteriaceae > Microbacterium > Microbacterium natoriense. The sequence goes on from NZ_PCOT01000037.1 coordinate 30,600, forward strand.
ATGCTCGCCCCTCCGCGGGAGCGCGCTCGGCGGACTTACGGTCCTCGGAGAACTTCACGCCCGCCTGACGCTCCACGGTGGGGATCACCGCGGCGGTCGCGATGTCTCCACGCGCCCACAGGGTGAGCACGAGCATCGCTTCACCGACCATGTTCTCCACGCCACGCGTGCGTTCCTGCACCATCGTGAGCATGAGCATGAGTACGTCGAGGATCGGTTGCTCATCGGGCGTCAGCCGCACGGTGAGTTCATTCAGGCGGGCGCCGAATTGTGCTTGCGCCCCGCCGCGATTGGGATCACCGATAGGGCGTTGACGCATCTCCAGGAGCGCCGCCATCGTCGCGAGAAGGAGATCACGACGCTCCCGTGCCATCTGTTCGCGCTCGGCGCGCTTCCGCTCCGCTGAGTCCCGAATCCACGGCACGATCACAGTGCCGACGAGTGAGAGCAGGGCGCCGATCACGACACCCCATAGGCCGATCATCGCGGCGCCGGTTCCATCGTCCATGCCGCGAGCGTATCGCCCCCAAAGGCGGCGGCGGCCTAACCGCGGTTAGAAGTGCGATACGGTCGCAGACATGCCGGGCGTCATCGTTGATCTTCGGGATGGGCCGAAGGAGAAAGTGCCAGAGGTGCGCAACGCGTACCGCTTCCTTCGCGGTGCGCATAACTCTGTTCAGGGCATTGTCAACGCCTCCCAGGCGCTCGCGGAGCAGCGGCGAAACGCGAACTCCACCACCACGGGTCGGCCCGCAAGCGAGGAAGTTGACCTCCTCCGTTCCGCGCTCGTGATGGCGTCCAGCGGGATCGACGCCTCGATGCAACGCATCATCTGGGACGCTGGCCGTTACCTCATCCCGAAGGCGGGCACAGCGGCCCGCCTCCAGTACGAGGCGCATCTGAAACAGGCGCTCTCCGGGAAGAACAACGTGGACGACGGGCTCCGCAACGCGATCATCGGTGCTGAGCCGCGAGATGGCCTGCTGGAGTACTACCTCGCCACGAAGACACGGGCGAGTTTCCAAGGGAGCGGCGATCTAAAGAAACGCGTTCGCGGCACGCTCGGCGTGCCACACGCAAGCATCTCAGACTCGTCGCTTGAGTCGCTCGATCCGTTCTTCACGGCCCGCAACAAAATCGCCCACGCGATGGACTATCAGCGCCCGGACGAGCCAGGGCGGACCAAGCGCATCCACCGATCCGTCGATGAGGTGACGGCGATGTGCAACAACGCTCTGGCGGTGTCCGCTGATCTGCTCCACGCTGTCGCCGACGTGATCATTGCCGCGCGTCGCGTGAAGTAGTCACCAGTCGCCGCTCAGGAGCGACGTACGCAGGCCGTCGAGGTTCAGGTGCCCGAACGGCTTGCGGTTCGGCTTGCGGCCCGTCACGGCCCACCCTCGCGCGCCGTTCACGGTCGGAGCGTAGGGCCGCTTACGGCGGATGGCTCGGTCGGGGTCTACGACGGCCAGGATTGCCGCGTCGAGCATGTGGCTCCCCGCGTCGTCCTGTGCGGCCTGGCATGGCTGGCACAGGTGGCCGGTGACGGAGCCCCCAACGCCGCTGAGCACGGAGGCGTTGACGGTCGTCTCCCGCCAGGGCTTGTCACCGTGCCGGGCCATGACCTCGCCGACGCCGCAGAGGAGGCATCCGCCGCTCGGGCACGCCGCCGGGCGCGGGGGAAGGCGGCGGGCGAGCCAGTGGGCGTAGCCGCGCCGAATGTCGGTGCGGATGTCGGTGCCGACGAACAGCCACGGCTCGCTCGCGGCGTGCTCCTCCCGGCTTCCGCGCCGTAGCGTCGGCGAGAACCGCGCGGACCAACGTGCGGCGGCACCGAGCGGTGCCAGTTCGAGCAGTTCACGCAGTGCCTCGTCGGTCGTCTGCTCGGGCAGGGCCGCGCCGATCACCTGGAGGGCGTTCAGGGCGCACGTCACCTGATGCCGGGCCGGTGAGCCGATGCCGCGGGCGATGCGGGGATTCGCGTCGAGCAGTCGGGCGGCGTGCCCGCCGGTCGCCGAGCACGTGTCGCACAGCCCGAGGTCCACGGTGCCGCCGTTCACAACCTCCTCGACGCGGGTGCCCTGGCTGGAGCCGACCGGCACCTCTCGGCTGAACACGTCGAATCGGATGGTCGGGCCGGTCGCGGGCGTGCCGCAGTGAGCGCACGCGGTGGTGCCCTCGGGGCGCAGGGCGATGCCTAGGGGAAGGGTGGTCGTGGTGGTCATGGTGTTCTCCGGTCAGTAGCGGTTGATCTCGGCGGCGTCGAGGTCGCGCCAGGTGCGGCGCGGCGGCTCGGGCGCCGGGGGCTCGGATGCGGGCGGCGCGGCGGGTGCACGCTTCGGCGCAGGCTTCGGCGCGGGGCGAGGCTTCGGCTTCGGCGGGCGCTCGGCGAGTGCGGCGCGTTCGGCCTCGGCGCGCTGGCGCTCCTCCTCGGCGCGTCGCGCCGCGCGGTGCGTGTCGGACTCGCCGGGGTAGCGCGCCCCGGATGGGATCGGCATGTCGTCTCCTCTCAGATCGCGGTCGCCTGGATCGCGTGATGGATGCGCTCGCCGCAGGCGCCGCGAACGATCGAATCGGGCCAGCAGGGTTCGTCTGCGGCGGCGTGTGCGCACGCGAACGACAGCGCCGCCGGTACGAGCCGCGACGCCTCCAGAGCCTCGCGGATCGCCGCCGTCGCTTCGGTCGATGTCGTGCCCGCGAGGTCGCTCTTGTAGACGCCCTGGGCGATGGCCTCGTACGCCGCCATCGAGGCTTTCACCCCCGCGTCTCCGATGACGTGGCGGGCGTGGTGGATGCGGTGGGGGTCGAGGTTGCGACCGCTCATGCTGGGCTCCATTCGAAGGTGTCGGATGTCTCGTGTATGGCCGCGACGAGATCAGCGCGGGCGAGTACCACGAGCCGTTCGTGGACGGGTCGGAGGGCCGCATGCCGGGCCTCGCGCTCACGGTCGGCGCGGACTCGCGCGGCGGCTCTCTCCAGCCTGTGGGTGTGCGCGTCGGCGAGCAGGATGCGGGCTCGTTCGGCGAGCGCTCGTGTCCGTTCCGTAGCGTCGTGGCGGCGACGGGCGGCGGTTGCCTCTCGTGCGCGTGCTTCCCTCTCGGCGAGGGTGGGGATCGGTCGCCGTTCGGAACGGCGCTTTGGTCGGCTCATCGGTTCTCCTCGGGCTCGCGGATGTGGTGCATGTTGGCCCGTGCGCGTTGCAGGTCGGCGGCAGTGACCTTCCCCCGCTCGGTCGGCTCCGGCTCGGCGGCGGCGCACGGGAGGCTCGCGAGCACGTCGCGGCAGATGGCGCCGATCTCCTCACGTGCGCGCTGGTGGACGCTCTCGGCCCGGTGCCACGGGTTCACGACCGGACGCACCTCCACGACGGCGGGCGTCTGCATCATCCGCTCCAGCGCCCGGATGTGCCCTCCGGCCTTCGCATCCAGCGCCACGATGCGGTCGTATCGCGGGAGGTCGTGGTGTGTGAAGCGGCGGGCGCGGTGCGCTGTGCCGTCGATGCCGTGTCGGGCGGCGTCCGCGAGCGTGTCGGGGTCCATCGGGTCGCCGGGGTTCGCGCTGACGCCTGCCGATGCCACCTCGACGGGTACGCCGCTCTCGGCGGCGCGCGCTCGCAGGATCGCCTCGGCCAGCGGTGACCGGCAGATGTTCCCCAGGCAGACGAACAGGACGCGGTGCGGCGACGGTTCGGCGTGCGCGACTACCGGCTTGATTGCCTCTCGGCGGGCCTCCACTACGCACTCCTCGGCACCAGGAATCAGGATCGACGGCGACACGCGGGCGAGGAAGTCGCCGGGCTCGGCGGTCGTCGTCCACAGCCGCGCGCGAGCGTCGCGGCGCTGATACCGGCGGGCCGTGGCGATGTTCGGCGTCCACGAGAGCCCGTCGCGGTATTCGGGCCGCGCGGCCCGGTAGAGCACGATCGGCCCCGCGGGTCGCATCTGACCGTAGCGAGCGAGGTTGTGGATGTAGCCGACGTGGCGGAACCAGCCGATCCACTCCTCTCGGGTCGCTTCGGTGAGCGGGAAACCGGACTCTAGGTTGCGATACGTGTTGATGAGCACGACGGCCAGGGCGTCGAGTGGCGTGCCCCACGGCTCGGCGAACAGTTCGCGCAGGTGCAGAACGCTCGTGGGACTCGTCCGCTCCGCCTCGCGTAGCGCCGTGAGTTCGGCGACGTTCACGATGACCTCGCTTCCGGCCCCGTAAAGGGTGCAGGAACCGCGCGTACGTGAGCGGGTCGGTGAGCGCATCGGCCATACGCCCCGGAAAGACGCGGCGTGGAGCGGCGCGGCGGGTGATTGGCTGTCAGTCGGGCGCTCACGAGTCCGCTCCGATCTCGTCGTACGCGAGGTCGCGGGCCGTCGCGAACACGGACACGATGCGTTCCACCGTGGCGCGGTCGGTCGTGCTGAGCGTTGCCACCGTCGCGCGGTGAACGCCGAGGCTGGAGCCGGGGTACTCATCCGCTCGGTACGACAGCCCGCCGCCGAACGTGACGCGCCCGAGGGCTTCGACCGGCGCGAGCAGGTTGGGCGTCTGCTCGGCGATGCGGGCGATTGCGACGAGGGCTCGGGCGTGCTCCGTCGCGTCGGCAGGGTTGCGTGCGATCGCGACGGCGCGGGCGAGGTCGCCGGGGGCGGGGTGGGAGCCCTTGCCCGCTCGCGGGTACTCGCCGGTGCCGCTCATGGTGATTGCGAGCCAGTCGCGGGAGGCTTCCGCGACGCGGGCGAGAGCGAGCGCGGCGCGGAGGCGTTCGGGGCGGGGCTTGGTCGGCCTGGGGATCACAGCAGAGCCTTTCGTTCGTCGGGTGAGAGCACGTCAGCGCCAGCACCTCGGAGGAGCGCGACGATCCGTGCGGCGCTCTCCGGGGACAGGCCGAGTTCGGAGCGCCCACGGGCCGCGGCGCGCTCCGATGCCGCGAGAGCGACGAGCAGGCTCATGCGGGGCGTGTGGCGGTTGTTGAGCACACCGTGCCCGTCGAGATGGCGGCGGATCAACTCGCACCGCGCCTCGGCATGACTCCATGCCCGGAGCGCGAAGGCGAAGCGGTCGAGAGCAAGCAACGGCATCGCATCCACGGCGGACTGTGCGAACTCCACGGCCAGCGCGCCGACGACGCTCGGCGAGTAGGCGCCATGCGTGCGGGCGGCGTCATTGCCGGGTGCGAACGGGGCCGCACGGCGGTCGTGTTGAGCCTCACGCGCGCGCACGGGGTTTTCGTGAGTCCCAGCCTCGGCGCTCTCTCTGGAGCCGTCAACGGTTCCGGTGGTCGTCGCGGGCTCGGTGGTGGTGCGGCGCTGGGGGCGTTTGCGTGGCTGGGGTGCGGTCATGCTGTCACCTCGGGGAG
>NZ_PCOT01000038.1 GCF_002979415.1 Microbacterium sp. MYb72
ATCGCGACCACCAGGAACGCCGTCGTCGCGATCAGGGTGGCCGTGATGCCCCCGAGGTACACCCGCAGCGGTCCCCACGCCGCACCCGCACTCACACCCGCATGGACACCCGGTCCGGAGGGTGAGGGGCCACACGCCATCGGATCCTCCGCCCGCGATGCGGCGATACGCGACCCCTCACGCGCTCGAAAGGCTTGTGCGCAGGCCCTGAGCCGTCGTACCATCGTCGAAACCCGTTTATTGAGCAATCGCTCGAAATAGTGAGGTACGCCGATGTCCCACCAGCCCGTCACCATCGACAAGATCGCCGCGCCGCATCCCCTCGACCCGCTCACGGGCGCCGAGATCGCCGCCGCCAGGGCGGTGCTCGAGTCCGCAGGCCTCATGAGCGACACCGTCCGCGTGCCGATGCTCCTCCCCGACGAGCCGACCAAGGCCGAGCTCGCCGCGTGGACGCCGGGCGCCCCCATCGACCGTCGCGTCGATGCCACCCTGCTCGACACCGCCACGGGCGTCGCGACCGAGGTCGTCGTCTCGATCACGCGCGGCGAGGTCGTGAGCGCCGAGCGCGTGCCGAACGACGCGCCGCCCTACGGCCAGCCGCAGTACCTGTTCGAGGAGTACGAGCGCGCGGAGGCGATCGCCAAGGCCTCACCCGAGTGGCAGGCCGCGATGCGGCGGCGAGGCCTCGAAGACCACATGGCGCTCGCGTTCTGCGGTCCGCTCGCCCCCGGATACACGGGGCGCGCCGACGAGGTGGGTCGCCGCGTCATCCGCTCCCTCACCTTCCTGAAGTACGACGAGGACGACTCGCCGTGGGCGCACCCCGTCGAGGGGCTGATCGTGCACATCGACCTGACGGCGAACAGCGTGATCCGCGTCGAGGACGTGGGCGATGTGCCGGTGCCCGCCGGCCACGGCAACTACTACCCCGAGGTGCAGGGCGAGGCCCGCACGACCCTCAAGCCCATCGAGATCACGCAGCCCGAGGGCCCGAGCTTCTCCGTGTCGGGCTCCCTGGTCGAGTGGGAGAACTGGTCCATGCGCGTGAGCTTCAACGCCCGCGAGGGTCTCGTGCTGCACGACGTGAGCTTCGACGGTCGCTCCGTGCTCAGCCGTGCGAGCGTGCCCGAGATGGTCGTCCCCTACGGCGACACCGCGCCCGGCCGCTTCTGGATCAGTTACTTCGACGCCGGCGAGTACCTCCTCGGCAAGAACGCCAACCACCTGGAGCTCGGATGCGACTGCCTCGGCGTCATCCGCTACCTCGACGGGTACGTCGCCGACGACCACGGGCACCCCGTGCGCATCCCCAACGTCGTCTGCATGCACGAGGAGGACTACGGCATCCTCTGGAAGCACACCGATCTGGCCGGTCGCGCCGACGTGCGCCGCTCGCGCCGCTTCGTGGTGTCGTACTTCTCCACGATCGGCAACTACGACTACGGCTTCTACTGGCACTTCTACCTCGACGGCTCGATCGAGGTCACGGCCAAGGCCACTGGCATCGTCTTCGTCGGCGCGGGAGAACCGGGCGTGCGGCAGAGGCACGCGACCGAGCTCGCCCCCGGCGTCTTCGCACCGGTGCACCAGCACCTGTTCAGCGCGCGTCTCGACGTGGCGATCGACGGCGAGGACAACCGCCTCGTGGAGGTCGACGCGCAGCGCGTGCCCATGGGACCGGAGAACCCGTTCGGCAACGCCTTCAGCTGGTCGGAGACCCCGCTCGTCACCGAGAAGCAGGCGCAGCGCGAGGCCGACACCTCGGTCGCCCGGGTGTGGGAGATCCAGAGCGCCTCGCGCACGAACGCCGTGGGCCGCCCAACCGCGTACCACCTGATCCCCGAGCCGACCGCGCTGCTGATGGCCGACCCCGCATCCTCCGTGGCGGCCCGCGCGGCCTTCGCGACCAAGCATCTGTGGGCGACGAAGCACGAACCAGGCCAGATCTGGCCTGCCGGACGCTACCCGAACGCCCACCAGGGCGGTGCAGGCCTCCCCGAGTACACCGCAGACGACCGGTCGATCGACGGCGAGGACATCGTGCTGTGGCACACCTTCGGCCTCACGCACTTCCCGCGCCCGGAGGACTGGCCCGTCATGCCCGTCGACTACGCCGGCTTCTGGTTCAAGCCCTACGGATTCCTCGACCAGAACCCCGCGATGGACGTGCCGGAGTCGTCCCAGGCGCACGGAACGGCAGACGCAGGATGCTGCGGCGGAGGCGCCGCCTGCACCTGCGGCCACTGAGCTGACGCGCGCCTCGAGACGAGGCGCGCGTCAGCTCAGTGCGGCGATCGCCTCGCGCAGGATGCCGTCGGCGCTCTCCAGGGCGGATGCCGCGGCATCCGCCTGAGCGCCCGTCGCCAGCATGAGGAGTGCGAGCTTGACCGAACCCGAAGCGGCGGACAGCGCGACGGCGGCCTCCTCGGCCTCGACGCCGGCGAGCTGCATCACGGTGCGGATGGAGCGCGCGCGGAGCTTCTCGTTCGTGGCGAGGAGGTCGACCATGACTCCGCTGTAGGTCTTGCCGAGCTTGATCATCGACAGGGTCGTGAGCATGTTCACGACGAGCTTCTGCGCGGTCCCCGACTTCAGACGCGTCGAGCCGGAGATGAACTCGGGGCCGGTGACGACCTCGATCGCGATGTCGGCCTCCGCACCGATCGCGGAGTGCGCGTTCGAGGCGATCGCGACCGTCAGCGCGCCGATGCCGCGGGCGAAGCGCAGTCCTCCGACCACGTACGGGGTGCGACCGGAAGCCGAGATCCCGACGACCGTGTCGTCTGCGGTCAGGGCCAGTTCGCGCAGCGACAGCTCGGCGGCATCCTGATCGTCCTCGGCGTTCTCGACGGCGGAGCGGATCGCCGTCTCGCCTCCCGCGATCAGTCCGACGACCATCGACGGGTCGGTGCCGAAAGTCGGCGGGCACTCGCTCGCGTCGAGCACGCCGACGCGACCGGCGGTTCCCGCGCCGATGTAGATCAGACGCCCGCCGCGGCGGAACCGCGCGGTGATGCCGTCGACGGCTGCGGCGATCTCCTCGGCGCGATCGGCGACAGCCTCGGGGACCCTGCGGTCCTCCGCGCTCATCGCGCGCACGAGTTCGACGGAGCCGAGCAGGTCGAGGTCGCCGCGCTCGGTCGTCGAGGCCTCGGTGTCGAGGCGCGAGAGCTCGTCGAGGAGCTCGGTCAGACGGTCGTCATTCGGCACGGTGCGCGAACCTTTCGTGGGGGAGGTCGGTGCGGAGCGCGAGCATCAGCGCTCCGTCGATGGCGTCGCCCGCGGAGGCGACGACGGTGCGGTCGGCGGAGTCGAGGGACGAGGTGAGCCGGGCGCGGAACCATCCGTGGTCGGTGAGGCCGCCGTGCAGGGCCACGTTCGCCGTGCGGGAGGCGGCCACGGTCGTGGCGGTGAGCAGCCTGACCGCCTCGTCGGCGATCGCGCGGGCGACGTCGTCACCGCGCTCGGCGGAGTCCAGGACGAGCGGCGCCAGCTGTGCGAGCCGTCTGGCCAGGGGCTCATCGCGGCCGATCCACGACGGGATGGCCGACGCGGGGCCCACCACGGCCTCGACGGCGGCGGTCAGCACGGTCGCAGGACCCAGGCCCGAGGACGCGCGCACCACCGCGCGCAGAGCCTCCCGTCCCAACCAGGAGCCGCTGCCGAAATCGCCGAGCTCAGGACCCCAGCCGTCGACGAGGCGCACGTCGTCGGCATCCGCTCCGAGTGCGGCGGCGCCCGTTCCCGCGATGAGCAGGGTGCCCTCGGCTCCGTCCAGAGCGCCCGCATGCGCGGTCACCACGTCGGAGGCGACGACGACCGGCGCCCCCGTCTGCCGCGCCAGTCGTCGAGCCAGGGCGGATGCCGTCTGCGGAGCCGCCCAGGCCCCCGCTGCCCCCACTCCTAGGGGTCCGATCGGACCCTCGAATCGCGCGAGCAGCGATACGATCGCATCGAAGGCGGCGTCCGCTCCGTGCGGGGCGGCCAGGCCCGGAGCGCCGACACCGTCGTGACGCACTCGCTCCCGATCGACGACGCGCACGACCCGGCACCGGGTCTTGCCGAGGTCGACGGCGAACGCGGGGGCGGGCGAAGTCATGAAAATAGTCTACGCATAGTCGCGAGGGCGTGAAACAATTGTTCAACGCGGAGAGGTCCGCCACGACCGAGAGGGCGGCATGAGCATCCAGACCACGATAGCCACGGCCACCGAGACGCTGCCACCCTCCCTTGCGCGCATCGCCCGCGCCGTGAGCGACAATCCGTCGATCGTCGTCGACCTCACGATCAACGAGCTCGCCGCCGCGTGCGGCACCTCGGTCGCATCGGTCGTGCGCTTCTGCCGCGCCATCGGCGTCAGCGGCTACGCGGCGCTCCGCGTGTCGCTCGCGACGGAGCTCGGCAGAGAGTCCGCCCAGTTCAGCATGCCCACGGGCTTCGGCTCGGAGATCTCCGCCGGCGACACTCTGCGCGAGGCGACCGCGAAGATCGCCGCCCTCGAGCTGCTGGCGATCGAGGAGACCGTCGGCAACCTGGACTACGACGTGCTCGCCTCCGCGGTCGACGCGATCGACGACGCCGACAGGATCCTCCTCTTCGGCATCGGCGCCAGCCGCCTCGCCGCCGACGATCTGGGCCACAAGCTGCTGCGGATCGGCCGATCGGCGATCGTGCTCTCGGACTCGCACGAGGCGAGCGCCGCCGCCGCGCTCAGCGCCACCAAGTCGGTCGCGATCGGCTTCTCGAACTCGGGCACCACGCTGGAGACCGTGCGCTTCCTGCAGACCGCCCGCGACAACGGCACCGCCACGATCGGCATCACCGGCGCCCCCGACTCCCCCCTCGCCCGCGGGGCGGATCACACCCTCTTCACGCACGCCAGGGAGTCGCGCTTCCGCGCCGGCGCCATGGTCAGCCGCATCGCGCAGCTCGCCCTCGTCGACGCGGTGTTCGTCGGCGTCGCGCAGCGGCGACACGCGCACTCCGTGCACGCCCTGCAGCGCACGGCCGACGCCACCCGCGAGCTGCGCGCCGAGTGATCCACCCCTCGGGCGACGCTTTCGCATGCCGTCGGGAATACCCCAGGGGGGTATTTCCTTGTGTCCTTTCAGAGGATGCCGGCCGTCGGCGTCCCGATCGAGAGGAACCCCGTGTCCACGACACAGCACGCCGGAGCCGCCACGCTCCCGAGAGCCCCCCGCCGTGGACTGGGACTGGCGCTCATCGCCGCCGCCCAGTTCGTCGTCATCATGGACACGTCGATCATCGGCGTCGCGCTCAGCGACATCGCCCGCGACGTCGGATTCGCGCAGGAGGCCCTGTCGTGGGTCTTCAACGCCTATGTGATCGCCTTCGGCGGACTGCTGCTGCTCGGCGGGAGGCTCTCCGACCTCTTCGGGGTGCGACGCATGTTCACCATCGGGTGGGCGGTGCTGCTCGCGGGCTCCCTCGCCGCCGGCCTCGCCGGAGACGCCGGTGTCGAGATCGCCGCCCGCGCCGTGCAGGGCGCCGGGGCCGCGCTGATCGCGCCCGCCGCGCTGACGCTGCTCATGACGCTGTTCGGCGGGACGCCACAGCTCCCCCGCGCATTCGCCGTCTACGGCGCGGCCGCCCCGATCGGCGGCACGGCCGGCGTCTTCCTCGGCGGACTGCTCACCGAGTACCTCGGCTGGCCCTGGGTCTTCTACATCACCGTGCCGATCGCGATCGCGATCCTCGCTCTCACACCGATCGCGTTCCCTCGCGGCGCGCGAGCGACCGGTCGCGTCGACCTCCTCGGCGCGATCGCGGGCACGGCGGGCCTCGCCCTGGTCGTGTACGGCGTCGTGCGGGCGCCGGAGATCGGGTGGATGAGCATCGAGGCCACCGGATCGCTGGGCGCTGGCATCCTGCTCCTCGGGCTGTTCGTCGCACGGCAGGCCCGTGCCGCCGAGCCGCTGCTGCGCCTCGGGATGATGCGCCTGCCCCAGCTGGCCGGCGCCAACATCGCCCAGCTCCTGCTGGGCGCCTCCTGGATCCCGATGTGGTTCTTCCTGAACCTGTACCTGCAGAACGTGCTCGGCGCATCGGCGTTCGCCGCGGGCGCGGCGCTCGTGCCGATGACGGTGCTGATCGTGATCGGCATGACCCTCGTCGCGCCTCGTCTGTCGGCGCGGCTGAGCACCCGGACCATGGTGGCATCCGGCTTCGTCCTGCTGGGCGTCGGCGTCGGCTGGCTGGCGCTCGCTCCCGCCGACGGCGTGTACGCGGCGCACGTGCTGCCCGCGTCCCTGGTCGCCGCATCCGGCATGGCGCTCGCTTTCGTTCCGTCGCTGAGCACGGCGATCGCGAGCGCACCGCCGGAAGAGGCGGGGGTCGCGTCCGGCCTCGTCAACACGAGCTACCAGATCGGCTCCGCGGTCGGGCTCGCCGTGCTCACCGCGGTGAGCGCCGGCGCGAGCGTCGACGGCGGAGATGCCGCCGGCTACAGCGCGGCGTTCGTCGGCGCGGCCGTGATCGCCGCGGTCGGGCTCCTCGCCGCCGTCCTCGGCCTCCGCGCACGCCGCGGCTGAGTCAGCGCGACGACGAACCGGGCGGCCCCGGCCTCGGTCACCCCTCTGCGGTGATCGGGACCGGGTCGCCCGCCGTGCTGCCGACGACGGAACCCGCGGTCCGCAGGAACACGATGATCCAGCTGAAGATCAGGACGGCGGCGATCAGCTCGACGGCCGTGAGGTTGTAGTAGCCGACGGCGAAGAACGCCCCGAGCACGGCGATCACGAGCACGTACGCCCACCCGAACAGCACGAAGACGCGGGGGATCGTCCGCAGGAACCAGGGCAGGCCCACCACGACCACGGCGAAGACGACGGCCATGCCGGTCGCGACGGTGTTGTGCAGCAGGAAGAACTCGTCGACGGGGAAGATCCCGACGCAGGCCAGGAAGACGCCCATGAGGATCAGCCCGCCGCGCACCAGGAAGCGCCCCCGCCGATCCTTCTCGTCGTCGACCGGCAGCCCGGCCGTCGCGTAGCGGGAGATCGTGGTGATCATGACGCCGGCGATGATCAGCGTCGCGTTGAACGCGATCGACGCACTGTTGGTGCTCATGCCCAGGGCGGACAGGTTGTCGCGCCACCAGTTCTCGTCGCTCGAGGCGAGCATCGCGGCGAACGCCCCGACCACCAGGAACACCGCGAGCACCAGCGAGAGCACCATCGGGGTGAGGGCCACCGCGCTGAGGAAGCTCACGTAGGCGGTGAGCGCGAATGCGACGCTGACGAGGATCGCGCCGGGGAAGGCGAACACGGGCGCGCCGATGAAGCTGAGCTCGAGCAGCTTCGCGATGCCGAGCCAGCCCAGATACGCGATCGCCGCGTGCGCGAAGGCGATCGCCGCGAGGTCGTACCAGCGCAGCCGGTCCCCCGGCACGCTGAAGCCGTCGCGCACGGCATCCTCCGCGATCTCGACCGGACGCACGGCGACCCGTCCGAGGACGAACGCGAGCACGGCGGTGAGAGCCCCGCCGTACGCGGCGAAGCCGCCGATCGAGCCGGACCCGCTGATCGCGAGCTCGTGCCCGAAGAACACCGGGAAGGCGATGACGAACCCCAGCACGAGGAACAGCGTCCCGACGATCAGCGCCGTCGCCTCGAACACGGAATCGGATGTGTCCGGCCCCCGCAGCTGTCGCAGCACCCGCATGGCCTGCTCGCCGATCCTCTTCATGCTCCGCCCTCCGCTCCACATCCTAGAAGCCGCGCGGGGCGGGCGCAGTCGGTGATAACATCACGGAACGGATCGTATACAACGTCGTCGTTCCACCACCCGAGGTGATCTTTCATGAACGGTGCACCCACGGCTTCCGCCGAATCGGTGTCGACTCTCGTCGCGCGCAACATCAGCGAGTTCCGCGCCGCGGTGTCGGAGTCCTTCGTCCCCCTGCAGGTCTCCAGCAGCGGAGCAGACCACTTCCGCGGCATGATCCGCGCGGCCTCCGTCGACGAGGTGCACGTGACGGACCTGCGCGCGACGTCGCACGTCGTCGAGCGCACCCCCGAGCTCATCGCCCGCGGAGATCGCTCCTACTTCAAGCTGAGCCTGATGCTCGCCGGCACCGGCCTGCTCATCCAGGACGACCGGGAGGCCGTGCTGCGCCCCGGCGACCTCGCCGTGTACGACACCGACCGCCCGTACTCCCTCGTGTTCGACGAGGACTTCCGCACCATGGTCGTGATGTTCCCGAAGCATCTGATCAGCCTGCCGCCGGAGATGATCGGACAGCTGACGGCCGTGCGCATCTCCGGGCAGGAGGGGCTCGGCGGCATGGTCGTGCCCTACCTGACCCAGCTCGCCGGCAATCTCGACCAGCTCGCGGGGACCACCGGCGCCCGCCTCGCGCACAGCGCTCTCGACCTCGTGTCCACCGTCTTCACCCGCGAGCTCGGTCTCGACGAGGTCTCCGCCGATCCGCACCGCGCGCTCGTGCAGCGCATCCGCTCCTACATCGACCGCAACCTCGCCTCGACCGACCTCGGGCCCGCCTCGATCGCATCGGCGCACTACATCTCGACCAGGCACCTGCACGGGCTCTTCCAGGAGCAGGGCGTCACGGTGTCGACCTGGATCCGCACGCGACGCCTCGAGCAGTGCCGCAGGGATCTGCTCGACCCCATGCTCGCCGACCGTCCGGTCGCGGCGATCGCCGCGCGCTGGGGGTTCGTCGACGCCGCGCACTTCAGCCGTGCGTTCAAGACGGCCTTCGGCATCTCGCCCAGCGAGTACCGCGCCGCGCACTGACGGCTCGCCGACGGCCGCAGTGCGGCGACCGGCATCCTCTCGCCGCCCAGCGCGCGCCCGTCGCCGTCGTCGTGGCGCGCCGCTGCTCGCCTCGTCGAACGGGTGAGAGCCGTCGCCCCGCATCCTGCACTTGCCCCGGAGGGCACGCCGGTTGACTCTCGGCGCGCGATGGTCGCGCGCGCCTTGAGCGGATGAGGCGCCCGGATCGAGCATGAGGCAAGCGCACCGCGAAGCTGCGGTGCCCGGAGCGAGGATGCTCCGCCGTGTGCGACGTCAGGACCTCCATGACCGACATCTCCACCGACCCGGCGCTCGACGAGTGGCGCACCTACGACGAGTTCGCTGCGGGCATCGACACCTTCCGCCTGCCGAACGTGTCCCTCGCGGGAACCGCGGTGGCGCTCACCCTCGACGACGGCTCGGCCTTCTCGCTCGTGTTCGATTCCGTGGCCGTGACGTGGACCGGGTTCGACGCCGCGGGGACCGACCCGTACGACGCGGTCGCGGTGCGCGACGACGTCGTGTTCGTCAACATCCCGCTGGAGAGCCGCGAGCGCGAGGCGATCACCGTCGTCTACTCGACCTCGACCCGCAGGGCGACGGTCGTCCGCTCCCGCATCGCCGCCGAGGCTCTCCCGGGCGAGCCGCAGGTCGGCCAGGAGTTCTGGGCCGCGACCGTCGACGGCGGCGAGCCGACGGGCGAGACTCCCGGTCCGAGCCGCGACCTCATCGGCAAGCGCAACGTCTACCGGTACAGCCCGCACCACCTGTACGAGCACGTCTACGTCTCCAGCCAGCGCTACGCCTGGCAGTGCCTGGAGGGCGTGCAGCGCGGCCACGGAGACATGGACCTCTCGACCGTCTGGAAGTTCGCCGACGGACTGTACCTGTTCTGCTTCCGCGAGTTCCGCATCGCCGTCGCCAGCGTCTGGCTGCACGATCTCGGATACCAGCTCATGACCACCGGCATCTTCCTCGGCCTCAACGGAGACGGGGATGCCGAGCACTCCCGCGGCGGCGGCCACATCTATCCCCTCGGCTCCGTCGCCTATCCCGACGCCCAGCCCGTCTGATCGAGGAGCGCGCACATGAGCAACGCAGACATCATCCGCGAGCACTACGCCGCGAGCGACCGAGGCGACCTCGACGGGATGCTCGCCCCCCTCGCCGACGACGTGCAGTGGACCGAGGCGGCGGGGTTCCCCTACGCGGGCACCTACATCGGCCCCGACGCGGTCGCCGCCGGCGTCTTCCAGCGGATCCAGGAGGAGTGGGACGACTACACGGTCGCGATCGACGAGGTCGTCGACGGCGGCGACGTGGTCGTCGGCATCGGCACCTACTCCGGCACCTTCACGCTGACCGGGCGCTTCTTCGCCGCCAGGGTCGCCCACGTGTGGCGGCTGACCGACGGCAGGGTCACCGCCTTCGAGCAGTTCACCGACACCGAACTGGTCAATCGCGCCCTGCGCGGCTGACCCGTCGGCACAGCAACACCCGAAATCGAGAGGCAAGGAAGCACATGAACAAGCGAGTAGCAGGCACTGCGGCCCTTATCGCCGTGGCAGCCCTCATCCTGTCCGGCTGCGCCGACGACGGCGGATCGGGCGGAGGCGGGGGCGGTTCGATCGTCGTCGGCTCCGTCAACACGATCAGCGGACCGGCGACCTTCCCCGAGGCCTCGCAGGCGGCGGCCGCCGTCTTCGACGCCTTCAACGAGGCCGGGGGCCTGAACGGCCAGAAGATCGACTACAAGGCGCTCGACGACAAGGGCGACCCCGCCACGGCCACCGCCTCGGCCCGCGAGCTCGTCGGCAGCGACGGCGCCGTCGCGCTGGTCGGCTCGGCGAGCCTCATCGAGTGCGAGATCAACGCCAAGTACTACGAGCAGGAGAGCATCCTCTCCATCCCCGGCATCGGCGTCGACACGGGATGCTTCGACAGCAAGAACATCTCCCCCGCCAACGTCGGCCCGTTCAACGACATGACCCTGACGCTGCAGTACGGCTCCGAGGTCCTGGGGCTCGACGACATCTGCGTCCTGCTCGAGATCGCCGGTTCCACGCGCCCGACCTACCAGGCCGCGATCGACAAGTGGACCGAGATCACCGGCAAGAAGCCGAAGTACGTCGACGACACCGTGCCGTACGGAGCATCCGACTACACGCCCTACATCGTCAAGGCGCGCGAGCAGGGCTGCAAGGCCCTCGCGATCAACCCGGTCGAGCCCGACGCGATCGGCCAGGTCAAGGCCGCGAACGCGCAGGGCTGGGATGACGTGACCTGGCTCTACCTGACGAGCGTCTACAGCGAGAACTTCGCGAAGGCGGTCGACAACGCCGGCGCCGGCATCTACGTGCCCGCCGAGTTCTACCCGTTCACGGACGACAACGACATCAACAAGGACTGGCGAGCGCTGATGGAGAAGAACGACATCCCGCTCACGTCGTTCAGCCAGGGCGGCTACCTCGCGGCGACGTACTTCATCGAGGTGCTGAAGTCGATCAAGGGCGACATCACGCGGGAGAGCGTCAGCACGGCGCTGCAGGACATGAAGGCGATCGACAACCCGATGGTGGGCACGCCCTACGCGTTCGGCACGCAGAACACCGCCGGTTGGCCGATCATCCTGAAGTCCGACACCAACGCCTGGGAGAAGGTCGCCGACGACTGGCTGCGCATCGGCGAATAGTCGTACCGCCCGCCGCCGCGGCACTCGCGGCGGCGGGCGCACCTCCCCCTCAGATCAGAAAGGACGCCTCATGCTGCAAGGCGCCATAGCCGGTCTCGCCGCCGGCGGACTCTACGCCGTCCTCGGCGTGTGCCTGACGCTGATGAGCCGCCTCGTGCGGGTCGTCAACTTCGCCCAGGCCGCGACCGGGATGTTCGGCGCGTTCACGGCCGTGTGGTTCGTGAGCAGCCTCGGGCTGCCGATCTGGCTCGGCTCCGTGCTCGGCATCCTCGTCGCGGGGCTCCTCGCCGCGGCGATCGGCTGGATCGCCGCGACCTGGCTCTCCGAGGCCTCGACGACGACCCGCTCGGCGATGACCGTCGGTCCGCTGCTCCTGTTGATCTCGCTGTCGTTCATCCTGTTCGGCAACAAGCCGCAGCCCTTCACGCCGATCATCGCGGGACCCGCCTTCTCCTTCGGGGGCGTCGTCGTCAGCCAGGTCACCGTCGCCACCGTGCTGATGGCCATCGTCACCGCCGTGGTCGTGCGGATCATCCTCCGCCGCACCAGGGTCGGCACGCAGCTGCGGGCTCTGTCCGAGCGGCCGACCACGGCCGAGCTGCTCGGCATCCGCTCGCGTCCGCTGTCGATCTCGGTGTGGTTCGTGACCGGGGTGATCAGCGCGATCGCGATCATCATCGTCGCTCCGACCCAGTCCAGCGACGCCACCGGGCTGTCGATGCTCATCGTCCCCGCGGCCGCCGCGGCGCTCCTCGGCGGCTTCCGGCGGCTCGACCTCGCCGTCGTCGGCGGCATCGTGCTCGGCGTGCTCGGCGGTCTCGTCGCGCAGATCGACGAGGTCGCGCTGGTGCGCAACTTCCTCCCGTTCCTGTTCATCGTGGTCCTGCTCCTGTGGACCCAGCGCAAGGAGGTGTGGGATGCCGCTCGCTGACCGCTCGCCCCTGTCCGACAACCGCGTGGTCAAGGCCGTCTGGCCGTTCGCGATCGCCGCCGTCGCCGTGGGAGTGGGCGCGATCCTCAGCGCCGCCCTTCCCGGCTACTTCGTGTTCCTCGCGATCAGCGCCGTCGTCGCCGCCATCGCGATCCTCGGCCTCGGCATCGTCACCGGCTCCGCCGGGATGATCGCCCTGTGCCAGCTGACCTTCGCCGCCGTGGGCGCGTGGATCGTCTCGCTGCTGAACGTGATGCAGGCCCCCGGAGGCTTCATCGTCTGGCTCGTGCTCGGCG
This sequence comes from Microbacterium sp. MYb72, assembly GCF_002979415.1. Lineage (GTDB taxonomy): Bacteria > Actinomycetota > Actinomycetes > Actinomycetales > Microbacteriaceae > Microbacterium > Microbacterium natoriense. The sequence continues at coordinate 12,701 of NZ_PCOT01000038.1, forward strand.
GCGTCGCCGCAGGGCTCGTCGGCGTCCTCGTGGGGCTTCCCGCTCTGCGCCTGCGCGGCGTCAACCTCGCCGTCGTCACCCTCGGGTTCGCGGCAGCCGCCGACGTCACGCTCGTGCAGATCCAGTTCCCCGGCTCGGTGGACGGCACGTCGATCGAGCGGCCCGCGCTGTTCTCCAACGACCGGCAGTTCTTCTTCCTGTCGATCGTGGTTCTCGCAGTCTGCGCGCTCGGGGTGTTCTTCCTGCAGCGCGGACGCTGGGGATCGTCGTGGAAGGCCGTCGCATTCTCCGAGCGCGGAACCGCCGCGGCCGGGCAGAGCGTGCAGGTCGCCAAGCTCACCGCCTTCGCCGTCTCCGCCGCCCTCGGCGGCATCGCGGGTGGTCTGCTCGCCGGACAGGTGCAGCTGCCGTTCGCATCGAGCTTCACACCCCTGCAGTCGCTGGCCCTGTACGTCCTGGCGATCATGTCGGGCGCGCACCTCATCGACATGGCCATCCTCGGCGGCATCCTCTGGGTGCTCGTGCCCGAGCTGCTCAAGCGCTGGGGCATCGACCAGAACTGGGGCTTCGTCGTCTTCGGCGTGCTCGGGGTGCAGGCGCTCACCGGCGGGACGAACCTCGGTCAGACCGTGCGCGACGTGTTCTGGCGCCGCGCCGACCGCAGGACCGCGAGCGCGGCGCTGACGGCGCTGCCCCCGGATGCTCCCGCCGACGCCGCAGCCATCACGACGACCACCACCGCGACGGTGGACGAGGCCGCGCTCGACGGCGCCCCCGTGCTCACCGTGGAGGGGCTCACCGTGCAGTTCGGCGCCCTGAAGGCGCTCGACGACGTGTCGTTCCAGGTGCCCGCCGCATCGATCATGGGGCTCATCGGGCCGAACGGCGCGGGCAAGTCGACGTTCGTCGATGCGATCAGCGGGTTCCTGCCGAAGCACGGCGGGCGCGTGCTGCTGGGCGACCGCGACCTCGCCGGCCTCTCCCCCACCCGGCGGGCCCGGCTGGGACTGCGGCGCACGTTCCAGCAGGACCGCGTGCCGCCCGCGCTCACCGTGGGCGCCTACGTGCGGTTCGTCGCGCGGCGGCGGCTCGCGGCATCCGACATCGACGAGGTCCTCGAGTTCTTCGGGTGCCCGCCCGCCCGTGCCCGCCTGTCGAGCGTCGACGTCGGCACCCGGCGGCTGGTGGAGGTCGCGGCGAACGTGATCTCGCGCCCTCGGCTGCTGATCCTCGACGAGCCGGCCGCGGGGCTGTCTCACGAGGAGCACCTGGCTCTCGCCGCCCGCCTGCGGGAGCTGCCGTCGCGCTACGGCGTGGCGCTGATCATCATCGAGCACGACCTCGACCTCGTGCGCTCGGTGTGCCCGATGCTCACGGTGCTCGACTTCGGCAAGGTGCTGGCGAGCGGCCCCCAGGCCGAGGTGCTGGCGAACCGCGACGTCGTCAAGGCGTACATGGGAGAGACGGAGCTGCTGTCATGAGCGAACTCGTCCTGGACGGTGTGACCGTCAGCCGCGGCGCCGGGCCGGTGATCTCCGACGTGTCGCTCACCGTGCGCGGCGGAGAGGTGCTGGCGCTCGTGGGGCCGAACGGCGCGGGCAAGACGAGCCTGATCGAGTCGGTGTCAGGCGTGACCCCGCACTCCGCCGGGTCGCTGACGCTCGACGGCGACCCGATCGACAAGCTGTCGCGGGTCGCCAGGGCGCGGCGCGGGATCGTGCACATCGAGCAGGGACGCGCCGTGTTCCCCTCACTCACCGTGCGGGAGAACATCTCGCTCACCGCGAGGACCCCGGCGGAGCTGGATGCCGCGCTCGAGCAGTTCCCCGAGCTGGAGAAGCGCATCGACTCCCCCACGGCCCTGCTGTCCGGCGGCGAGCAGCAGATGGTCGTGCTCGCGCGCGCGTTCGCCGCGAAACCGCGCATCCTGCTCATCGACGAGATGTCGCTGGGGCTCGCGCCCGTCGTGTTCATGCGGCTCATGCCGATCGTGAAGTCGATCGCCGAGTCCGGGGTCGGCGTGCTGCTCGTGGAGCAGTTCACGCAGCTCGCACTCGGGCTGGCTCGTGAGGCCGTGGTCGTCGCGGGCGGTCAGGTCTCGTTCCAGGGGACGTCTGAGCAGCTCAAGGGCGACCCCGAACTGCTGCATCGCGCCTACCTCGGCGGCTGACCGGGCGTCATTCGGGGGCGTCCTGAGGGGCGCTCCCGAAGACGCCTCCGGCGAGGAGGGCGACCCCGCCGGCCAGGATCAGCAGAGCGGCGCCGTGCGTGATCCACCCCAGCACGGTGTCCATGGCGACGAGCGCGTGGATCGCCTCGAGGTTGCGCACCGCGAACCATGCGAGCGCGAGCCCGACGAGCAGCGCTCCCCCGACGATCAGCATCCCCCTGCGCGTTCTCCGCATCCTGCCCCCTCGGTCTTTCCCCTCGGTCTTTCCCGTCGACGCTACCCGACCCGTCCGCGACCAGGAAGGACGGATGCGGCGGCGCTAGCCTGGGAGCATGACCGAGATCGTCCACGTCCGCGCCGTCCTCCTCGACATGGACGGGACCCTCGTCGACTCGACCGCGGTGGTCGAGCGGCTCTGGCTCGCCTGGGCTGCGCCCCACGGCATCGACCCCGCCACGGTGCTCAGCGTCGTGCACGGCCGTCAGGGGCACCAGAGCATGGCGATCATGCTCCCCGAGCGCGACCACGAGATCAACCTCCAGGAGAACCGGGAGATGCTCGCCAACGAGGCGAGCGACGTCGACGGCGTCGTGGCGATCGAGGGAGCCGACGTGCTCCTCGCCGACCTCCTCCCGTTCCCGCACGCGATCGTGACGTCGGCCGACGTGCGACTGATGAACGCCCGCATGGGCGAGGCGGGGCTCACCGTGCCCGCGCTCACCGTCACGGCGGAGAACGTGTCGAGGTCGAAGCCCGACCCCGAAGGCTTCCTGCTCGGCGCGGAACTCCTCGGCATCGATCCAGCCGACTGCGTCGTCTTCGAGGACTCGGGGGCAGGTATCCAGGCCGCCCACGCCGCGGGCATGCGCGTGATCGGCGTCGGCGCCCACGCGACCTCCCACTCCCCCGAATATCACGTCGCCGACCTCACCCAGGTGGCCGTGGTCGCCGTCGACGGCGGGTTCGAGCTGCACGTCGGCTGAGGTCAGGCGTCGCGCGAGGTCTGCGTCGGGACGCCGGCGTGTCGGGCCCGGGAGTTCGGCTCCCGCCCTGCACCCGGCGTCGCCGAACAGACGGCGTCGCCGAGCAGACGCCGCCTGCTCAGGCGACCGCGATGAGAGCGCGTCTCGGTCGGCGCGGCTCACGCCACTCGCGTCTCGGATCCCACCATCCGGGACCCCTGATCTGCGGGACCCCCTCCGACATCCGGATCTCCCATCCGGAGCGATCCAGGGTCCGGTGATGATGCCAGCACAGGGGAACCCCGTTGTCGGTGTGGGTCGGGCCGCCGCGCGCGTGCTCGGTGACGTGGTGGATCTCGCACCACGACGCGGGGACGTGGCATCCGGGGATCAGGCACTCGCCGTCGCGGAGCACGATCGCGCGGCGCTGAGTCGCCGTGAAGACGCGGTCGACCGTACTGATCCCGACGATGCGGCCCTCGTCGAAGAGCACGCGCTGCACGGCCCCTGAGCACGCGGTGTGGACCGCCACGGATGCCGGAACAGGCGCCTCGACACCGGGCAAGGTCGCCCATCCGCCACTGCCGCGTTCAGAGATCTGCGCAGCGTCGACGTGCACCACGAGGGTGGGGGCCGCGCCGCCGAGCGACGGCATGTCGTCGTGTCGAGCCGCGATGCCCAGTGCGGCGGCCAGCGCATCGTGCTGCTTCTGCGCCCGCGTGCGCGAGTCGGTGTCGCCCCGCTGCTCCGCGTCAGGACTCTCATCTCCCGTCAGCTCCTCGGAGGGTCGGAACATCACGCCGAGATCGGCGGGTCCTTCGACCTTCGGATTGAGCTGGGCGTCGAAGATCAGCTGCAGCTGCGCATACACCTCGGGCAGGAGGGCGCCGCGGATCGGATAGGCGCCGTCGCGCAGCCGCCCGATGACCACGGAGCGCCGCTGTGACGCGCGCACCTCGATCGGCGTCGAGCCGTCGGGGTCGAGGTACAGCGCGATCAGCTGCGAGTACTGCCGCAGGTCGTCGGGCGTGGCGGGCGGAACCGCAGTCGTACGGCCGTCGTCTTCCCTGACGATGCCCCGCGCCTGATCTGCCAGCTCGGCGTCGGCGCGCAGGCGGTCGGCTGCGCCGATGCGATCCCCCGCCTGCTCCATCGGGCCGGTCGCCGCGAGGAGTCCGGCGACGCCCACCTCCCCGTCGAGCATCGCCTCACGCAGCGCAGGCCACCGCGCAGGCAGGCGCTCCCCGGTGAGCAGGCTCAGCTCTCGACGCAGGGCGGATGCCGCCTTCACCATGCGCGCCGCAGTCGCGGCATCGACGCGGAGCACCCGCTGCAGGAGCTCGTTCAGCGACCGGCATCCGAACGCATCCGGCAGCTCTCGGGCATCGGCATCTGCGGCCGTCTCGACGACGATCGCCTCGAGCCGCCGCAGTGCCTCGCCGGCGCCTCTGAGCACCTCCATCCGCTCGGTCGCGGACAGCCCCGCGAGCATGTCAGCGCCCAGCATCAGATCGAGGTCGGTGACGACCCGATCGAGGATGCCGGCGGTGCTGCTCATGACTCCATCCAACCGAGGGCCACCGACATTCGAGGCCGGTTTTCCGCTGTTCAGGGCAATATTCCGGAACAGAGCCGTCAGACACCTCGCTCAACGATCCCTGTCCCCGCCGCGCTCCCTACATCCCGGCGTGGTCGAAGGCGATCGTCGGCACGTCCACCACGTGCGAGCCGCCGTCGGCGACGATGACGGCGCCCGTGATGTACGACGACTCGCCCGATCCGAGGAAGCGCACGACCGAGGCGATCTCGGCCGGACGCGCGGGGCGCCGCAGCGGCACGTCAGCGGTCACCGTGGCGTAGGCCTCCTCGCGCGATCCGAGGCCGGCGTGCGTGGCGAACTCGTCCATCTCGTCGTCGGCCATCGGCGTCTGCACCCACCCGGGGCACACCGCGTTCACACGAACTCCGTGCTTGCCGTAGTCGCGCGCGAGCGTGCGGGTGAGGCCGATGAGCGCGTGCTTGCCGACCGTGTACCCGGCCACCGACGGCCCCGCGAAGAGGCCGGCGAGAGACGACACGATCACGATCTGCCCCTTCGACTCCAGCAGCGCGGGCAGCGCCTCGCGCGCCATGACGAACGCGGTCGTGAGGTTGGCGCGGATGGCGGCATCCCACCCCGCGTCATCCGTGTCGCCGACCGGTGAGAAGCCGTGGCCTCCGGCGTTCGCGACCAGCACGTCGATGCGGCCGAACGTCGCCAGCACCTCGGCCACTGCGGCCTTGGCGGACTCCGTGTCCGCGGCATCCGCGATGATCGCGTGCGCGCCGACCGCCTTCTCCACCGCCTGCAGCGGCTCGGCCCTGCGTCCGACGACGACGACGTGGGCCCCCTCGGCCGCGTACCGCTCGGCGATGGCCGCTCCGATGCCCGTGCCGCCTCCGGTGATGACGACGACGCGTCCGGAGACCGTCGATCCGACTACGAGTCCCATGTGCTGCTCCTGTCTGTCTGGCGCGTGCGCGCTCAAGCGGGGAATCCCGACCGGGCGGTGTACCCGAAGTCGCTGAGAAGGGTGGTGCCGTTGACCGCGCGGCTGCGGGGCGACAGCAGGTACGAGACGTGCGCGGCCACCTCGTCGGCCGTCTGCACGGGGAACGCCGCCTCGTCGAGAGCCGTGTCGCCCAGGTCGCCGCGGCTCATGGGGGTGTCGACGACCGAGGGGGCGACGGTGTTCACGCGGATGCCGGTGTCGGCGAGGTCGACCGACAGCGCCCTGCCGAACTGCACCAGCGCGGCCTTCGACGCGCAGTACGGCGCCATGCCGGGAGAGGCAACGAAGGCGGAGTCGCTGGAGATCAGGACGACGGATGCCGTGGCCGATGCGCGCAGCAGGGGCAGCGCCGCGCGGAGCACGAGGAAAGGCCCTGTGACGTTGACGGAGAGCACGGCGTTCCACTCCGCGAGGGAGACGTCCTCGATGCCGGCGCCCACGGGGCCGGAGATCCCCGCGCAGCACACGACCGCGTCCAGCCTGTCGACCCGGGCGAGAGCCGAGGCGACCTGCGCCTCGTCCGTCACGTCCGCCACGAGGAGCAGAGCGCCGGGGCATCCGCTGGCCGTCCTGGCGAGGGCCGCCCCGTCGCGATCGAGGAGCACGACGCGCACGCCCTCGGCGGCGAGCGCGAGCGCGACGGCCCTGCCGATGCCGCTCCCCGCCCCGGTGACGAGGGCGGTCGTACCGCTCAGCTGCAGGTCCATGTCGCCTCTCCTGACCCCGCCGGCGCATCTGTCGACGCGGAGGACGGCGGCGTCCTGACAGTCATCCTGCTCTGCGGCGTCCTCGACGTCGAAGCACCCCGACGCGGCTGTGCACGCTGACACCATCGTCTTTCACTCAGGGTCAAGCGCGGGCGACGAGGGCGGAGCAGACTCGCTCTATCGACGATCCCCCTCGTCGTCGATGCCGTGCGCGCACGGCCGTCACCGAGCAAAGGAGCCGCCGTGGCAGATCCGATCGCACCATCCGCAGAGCACACCTCCCTCCGCCCAGGAGCCCTGGGCGTCGCCGGCATCGTCTTCCTCGTGCTCGCCGCCGTCGCACCTCTCACGGGCATCGTCGTCGTCGCCTCGCTCGCCATCGCGCTGGGCAACGGCGGCGGCACGCCCATGTCGTTCTTCATCGTCGCGGCGATCCTGCTGCTGTTCGCGGTGGGCTACGCGCAGATGTCGAAGCAGCTCGTCAACGCCGGCGGCTTCTACGCCTTCGTGGTGAAGGGCCTCGGCCGCACCGGCGGACTGATCGCCGGGCTGATCGCGACGCTCGGCTACAACTTCTTCGTCGTGGGCACGATCGGCACCAGCGGCTTCTTCATGCAGACGATCATCCGCGACCTCACCGGCCTCGACGTGCACTGGCTGGTCTGGGGACTCGCCTCGATCGTGGTGTGCTTCGTGCTCGCCAGGGTCGGCGTCGACTTCAGCTCCAAGATCCTCGGCGTGTGCCTGGTGCTGGAGACGCTGATGCTCGTCGTGTTCGACGTCTCCGTGCTCGTGCAGACCGGCTACGACGTCGCGGCGTTCAGCCCGGAGTGGGTGCTCTCGGGCTCTCTGCCGATCGGCCTGCTGCTCGCCGCCACCGGGTTCCTCGGGTTCGAGGCCACGGCGCTGTTCAGCGAGGAGGCGAAGCAGCCGCTGCGGACGATCCCGCGCGCGACGTACACGGCGATCATCGCGATCGGCATCATCCTCGGCGTGACCACCTGGGCCGTCGTCAGCGCCACCGGCGTCGCGCAGGCGCAGGCCACCGCGGTGGAGCACCTGCCCACCGGCGACCTCATCTTCACGCTGTCGCAGCAGTACCTCGGCGGCCCGCTCACCACGGTCATGATGATCCTGCTGCTCGTGAGCCTCTTCGCCGCGATGCTCGCCTTCCACAACTCCGCCACGCGCTACCTCTACTCGCTGGGCCGCGCGCGCATCCTGCCGCAGGCGCTCTCCCGCACCCGCGCCAACGGCGCCCCGCAGCTCGCCGGCATCGTGCAGGCGTCGTTCGCCGCGATCGTCGCCGTGATCTTCGCGATCGCCGGAGCCGACCCGATCGTCACGCTCGTGCCCGCGATGCTCGGCTTCGGCACGCTCAGCGTGCTGATCCTGCAGGGTCTCGCGGCGATCTCGATCGTCGTGTACTTCCGCCGCAAGGGCGACCCGCGGTGGTGGAGCACGTTCATCGCGCCGGGCATCGGCTTCCTCGGCATCGCGGCGATCTCGATCCTCGCGATCGTGAACTTCGACATCGTCGCCGGCTCCCAGGAGCTCGCGATCCGCCTGATGCCGCTGCTGCTCGTGCTCGCCGTGATCGGCGGCATCGTCTACGGCGCGTATCTGAAGAAGTCCCGACCGGCCGTGTACGACGGTCTCGCCACCGACCTCGAGCGCGTCAGCGCCCGCTGACCCGCCCCATCCGACAGGAGAAGAAATGACGACCCTGAACCCCGCAGACACCTCGACCTGGCTGCCCCTCGAGGGCCTCGCCCCCGGCTTCGACGCGAACAAGGCCCCGCACACGACCGCCCTCAGCGGCCGCGAGATCACCGTCGTCGACGGGCGCGGCACCCGCATCGTGCACCGCTTCGCCGACACCACGGTCACCTGGGACTACCAGCCAGGAGCCGATGACAGCACCGCCGCGGCATCCGACACCGACGACTACGAGGCCGTCGAGGTCGACGAGGACCTGTTCTACGTGCAGTTCCACCACGACTACCTGCCGAATGAGGCCGTCTCCCTCGTGCTCGATCTTCGGCACGGGCGTGCGCTCGCGGTGATCTCGCTCATCCTCCCCGCGCCCGAGAAGGGGAAGACGCGCGTGCAGCACGTCTTCGCCCCGAGCATCATCGAGGGCGCGGAGGTCACCGGAGCAGAGGCCGCTCCCACCACGTCCCTCATCGGCCGCCGCGTCGAGTGGGTCTACAGCACCGAGCACGCCTATGAGCACGTGTACCTGTCTGAGCGCTGGTACTCGTGGCAGTGCCTCGCCGGCCCCGAGCGCGGCCTCGCCGACACCGACGAGAACACCGTGTGGGAGGTGCGCCCCGGCATCTACATCTTCGCGTGGCGCGAGAAGGTCATCCCCTGCGCATCCGTGACGATCGCCGACCACCGCGACGTGAACGCCATCCGCTCGCACGGCGTGCTGTTCGGGCTCGACGAGACGGGCGAGATCCCCACGCACTTCACGTTCGGCGCGCACGGCCGCCTCATCTCGACCACGCACCACAGCGCCGGCCTGGAGCCCGCGGAGTTCGGAAGGATCTGAGATGACGGATGCCGCAGACCTCATCGTCACCGGATCGGTGATCCGCACCGCCGACCGCTCGCAGCCGTTCGCGGAGGCGTTCGCGGTGCGGGACGGCCGGATCTCGGCCGTCGGCGCTCTGTCTGCGGTGTCCGCCCATCGCGGGCCCGAGACGAGGATGCTCGACGTCGGCGACGCCGCGGTCTACCCCGGCTTCGTCGACGTCCACAACCACCACGCCCTCGCCGGCCGCACCGAGCTCTTCGAGCTCTCGCTGCCTCCGTCGCTCACCCTCGACGAGATCCTGGAGAAGGTCGCCGAGAAGGCCGCGACGCTCCCGGAGGATGCGTGGATCATCGGCGGGGTCGTCGCGACGACCCTGCTCCCGACGCTCGCGAACACCGCCTCCCGCCTGCGGCTCGACGAGGCCGCGGGTGGACGGCCCGTCGTGATCGTCGAGGACTCCCGGCACAACCGCTGGGCGAACACGCGCGCCCTGGAGCTCGCCGGCATCACGGCCGACGGCATCCCCTCCGGCGGCGTGACGATCCTCGATCCCGACGACGGCACCCCGACCGGCGTGCTGCTGGAAGCGGCGGGCATCCCCGTGCAGGAGGCGTACGACCGCAGCGGCGGCCTGACCGCGGAGCAGCACGTCGCCGCCTCTCGGCGCGGGGTCGAGCTGCTCAACTCCTTCGGCATCACGACCTTCCAGGATGCGGGGGTCTCGACCGACATCCTCTCGGCGCTCGCGACGCTGGACCGCGACGGCGACCTGAACGCCTGGGTCGTGTCGTCGCTGCTCATCAACGACGAGATCTTCGGCTTCGACCCGATCGGACAGGCGCTCGTCGAGCGCGGCGAGGAGTTCCGCACGCCGCACCACCGGCCGGACTTCGTGAAGATCTTCCTCGACGGGGTGCCGCCGGCGAGGACGGCGTCGTTCCTCGAACCGTATGTGGCGGATGCCGCGCACGGCGCGCACTACCACGGCGAGACGACGATGACCTTCGACGAGCTCCACGGCTGGCTCCGCACGGTCGCGGAGCGCGGGCTCGGCGCCAAGGTGCACTGCACGGGCGACGGCTCGGCCCGACTCGTGCTCGACGTCGCCGAGCGGATCCGCGCCGACGGCTTCGCGACGCCGATCCAGATCGCGCACGGGCAGTTCCTCGCCGAGGCCGACATCCCCCGCCTGCACGCACTGGACGTGTCGGCCGACATCTCCCCGTTCATCTGGTTCCCCGGCGTCATCACACAGGCGCTGGCCGAGGTGCTCGGCGACCGTGCGGAGCACTCCCAGCCGAACCGGGCGCTGCTCGACGCGGGCGCCCTGGTCGCGGGCGGGTCGGACTGGCCGGTGTCCGAATCCCCCAACACGCTGGAGGGCCTGCAGGGGCTGGTCACTCGCGCCGATCCGCTGCACCGCGCGCCCGGCGTGCTGTGGCCGGAGCAGGCGATCACCGCCGAAGAGGCCCTGGAGGTCTTCACGATCAACGCCGCCACGGCCATGGGCCTCGGCGACGAGACGGGGTCGATCGCGGTGGGCAAGTCCGCCGACTTCGTCGTCCTGGAGCGGGATGCGATCGCGGGAGACGCGGAGCGCATCATCGACACGCGCGTGCTCTCCACGTGGTTCTCCGGCCGAGAGGTGTTCGCGGCCGGCTGACCATGCATCGATACGATGAGCCCATGCGCCGCTTCCCCCGCTCCGTCTACTCCGTCGGCGACGAGCCGGATCCGCGGTTCTCCCTGGCGAACGAGCGGACCCTCCTGGCCTGGACGCGCACCGGACTCGCGCTGATCGCCGGCGGCGTCGCCCTCGAAGTGCTCGGCCTCGACCTGCACCCGGGGTTCCGGCTCGCCGCGTCGCTGCTGCTGATCGTGACGGGCACCGCGGTCGCTCCCCTGGCCTGGTGGGAGTGGATGCGCGCCGAGCGCGCCCTGCGCCTGTCCCGGCCGCTCCCCGGAGCCTTCTCCGCCCTGCTGCTCGCCGTCGTGGTCATCGTCGTCGGACTGCTGGTCACGGCCGGTGTGCTGTGGCGATGACGGCGTACCGCCCGTTCGACCCGGGGCTGCAGCTCGAGCGCACCGAGCTCGCCTGGCGCCGCACGGCGCTCTCGATCGCGATCGGCTCGCTGCTGTCGCTGCGCGTCCTGCCGATCGCCCTGCCCCCGGAGGCCACGTTCTGGGGCTTCGCTCCGGGTATCGTCGGGCTGCTCTCCGCATGCGCCCTGTGGTTCGCTGCCCACCGACGCCAGCGCAGGCTCGGCGCATTCCTCTCGGGCGCGACCGGCGTCACCCCGCCCGGTGGCGCCATGCTCGTCCTCCTCACCGTGCTCGGTGCGGGGTTCGGAGCCGTCGCGCTGGTCTTCTCCGTGCTGTCGGCGCTGCGATGAGTCCCGGGATGGTGCGCATCCCCGCCGGGCTCCTCCGGATGGGCTCCGACGATCACTACCCGGAGGAGGGGCCTGTCGTCGAGCGCGAGGTGGCAGCCTTCGACATCGACGAGCATCCGGTCACCAACGCCGAGTACGCCCGCTTCGTCGCCGAGACGGGGTACGTGACCGTCGCGGAGCGCCCGCTCGATCCCGCCGACTTCCCCGGAGCCGACCCCGCGACGCTCGTCCCCGGCGGGCTCGTCTTCACCCCCACCGCCGGCCCCGTCGACCTCGGCGACTGGCGTCAGTGGTGGCGCTGGCAGCCCGGAGCGCACTGGCGGGCGCCGCAGGGTCCGTCATCGGACGTGGACGAGATCCTCGATCACCCGGTCGTCCAGATCGCCTTCGCGGATGCTCTGGCCTACGCGGAGTGGGCGGGCAAGCGTCTGCCGACGGAGGCCGAGTGGGAGTGGGCCGCCCGCGGCGGACTCGTGGGGGCGCGCTACGCATGGGGCGACGAGCTGCGGCCCTCCGGCATCCTCATGGCCAACACCTGGCAGGGCGAGTTCCCCTACCGGAGCACCGGAGCCCTCGGCTGGTCGGGCACCTCGCCCGTCGGCGCGTTCCCCGCCAACGGGTACGGTCTGAGCGACATGATCGGCAATGTGTGGGAGTGGACGGCGGATGCCTGGACACCGCGCCACGGCATGACCCCGACGGTTCAGCCCGGCGACCGCGTCACCCTCCTCGACTCGGCGGCACGGGGACCTGCACGGCGCGTCACCAAGGGCGGCTCGCACCTCTGCGCCCCCGAGTACTGCCTCCGCTACCGCCCGGCCGCCCGCTCCTCGCAGACCGAGGACTCGGCGACCACGCACCTCGGATTCCGCTGCGCGCTCTGACCGCGCCGCGCCGCACGTGCGCGCTCAGTCGGCGATCGCCTGCACCGCCTCGCCCACGGCCCGCAGCACGGTCCCGTCGTAGGAGGAGCGCTGGCCGGGCACGTACCGCACCGATCGCAGCTCGCCCCCGCCGAACGGATAGGTACGATGCGCCTCGTGCAGCTCCCAGTCGACGGGACCGCCGTAGTCGTAGCCGACGCTGATGCCCGTGAACGGGGCCATGCCGAGCAGCATGGGCACGTCGTCGACGACCGCGACCTCGACGCCGTCGACGTCGACGCCCAGGCGCCAGCGCAGGTGGGGTCGCTCCTCGACCCGGACGAGCACCCGATGCGCGCCCTCCCCCAGGCGTTCGCCGCGTGCGCGGTGCATGGCGCCGTAGGCGTTGTACACGAGGAGCGGCCGTCTGTCGTCGACGGCGAGGAGATAGCCGCCGCCCTGGTCGCCGTGCGCCACGATGACGCCAGCCGCCTCCGCGCGGGTCTCGATCTCGATCTCGATCGTGAAGGAGCGCAGCACCGTGAGCTTCGCAGAGCGGAAGCGCTCCAGCGGGGGCCGGAACGGCACGAGCGTCATCGGCGCCGACAGCGGCTCCTCCGTGTCTGGCCGCAGCCGGAAGAGGGAGCCGTCGTCGTCGAGCGGGAACACGGTGTTGCGCCAGGCCTCCGCGTGCCAGCGCTCCGCCATCCGCGCCACGCGCTCCGGATGCTCCGCCGACAGGTCGACCGTCTCGGTGGGATCGGCGGAGAGGTGGTACAGCTCCCACTCGCCCCCCTCGGCACCTTCCGCCTTCCTCGGCGCCGTCGCCGACAGTGCCTTCCACTCGCCCTCCACCAGCGCGCGGCGGCCGACGCACTCGAAGTACTGCGCCTCGCGCCCGTCGGCGTCGGGATCGGCGAGCACGCCCGCGATGCTGCCGCCGTCCATGTCCTGCGCCGTGCGACCACCGCGCTCGGAGAGCGGGGTCACGCCGGCGAGGTCGAGCAGCGTGGGAGCGAGATCGGAGACGAACACGAACTGGTCGCGCAGCCCGCCCTCCATCGGGGCATCCGGCCACGAGATGATGAGAGGAGCGTGCACCCCGCCCTCGTAGGTCGTCGACTTGAACGAGCGGAACGGGGTGTTCGAGACGCGGGCCCACCCCGTGGGGTACTGCCCGAAGAGCCGTGGCCCTCCGATCTCCTCGACGTCGCGGGGCACATCGGTCACCCAGCCCTCCGGCATCCCTCCGTGCGTGCCGAACTGCGCGAAGTAGCTGCGCGTGCCGCTAGGACCCCCTTCGGCCGTACCTCCGTTGTCGCTCGCGAGGATGACGATCGTGTTGTCGCGCTCTCCGCTGCGCTCCAGCCGTTCGAGGAGCCGCCCGACGCTCTGATCGATCTCGTCGACCGCCGCCGCGTACACCTCCATGTGCCGTGCGAACAGGCGGCGCTCGTCCTCGCCCAGCGCATCCCAGGAGGGGATCCGGTCGCCGTCCGCGATGGCGTCCTCCGGGAGCCGGGCGTGCGACGGCACGATGCCCCGTTCGCGCTGACGGGCGAAGCGCTCCTCGCGAAGGGCGCTCCACCCCGCCTCGTAGCGGCCGCGGTACTTCTCGATGTCGGCGTCCTTCGCCTGGATGGGCCCGTGCACCGAGGTGTGCGCGTAGTAGAGGAAGAACGGCTTCTCCTGGTCGTTCACCCGGAGGTCGTCGATCATCCCGATCGCGCGATCGGTGAGCTCGTCGGTGAGGAAGAACCCGTCGGGGAACTCGCGGATGCCGACGACGGAGTTGTCCTGCACGAGGCGGTGCGGATGGTGCAGCGAGGTGAAGCCGTCCATGCTGCCGAAGTACCGGTCGAATCCTCGCTGCAGCGGCCAGCTGGCGCGATCCGCGCCGTCGTGCAGGCGCGATTCGAGCGTGAGATGCCACTTCCCGACCATGAAGGTCGCGTAGCCGCCCGCGCGCAGCGACTCCGCCAGCGTCGGGGCGTCGGCGGGCAGCTCGCAGCTGAACCCCGGATAGCCGGGGTCGATGTGGGCGACGAAGCCGAAGCCGGCGCGGTGGGGGTTGAGGCCCGTGAGCAGGGCGGCCCTGGCCGGCGAGCACATCGGCGCCGTGCGGTAGTTCGTGAAGACCCAGCCGTCGTCGGCGAGGGCGTCGATGTGCGGCGTCTCGATCTCGCTCCCGAACGGGCCGAGGTCGCTGAACCCGAGGTCGTCGATGAGCATCACGATGATGTTCGGGGCCTTCTTCCGCGCCCGTCGCGGCGCGGGCCACCACGGTGCGGAGTCCGAGGTGAACTCGGCGACCCGCCCCTCGAACGCCTCGTATCCGCGTGCCGTCCGATCCGCCATCTAGCCGGCCCTCCTGATCAGCTCGAAGATCTCCGTCCGCAGCTCCGCGAAGGCGGGCAGTGCGCGCGTGCGGAGCTGATCGCGGGGGGCGCCGAAGTCGATCTCGATGATCTCGGTCACCTTCGCGGGTCGCTCGCCGAGCACGACGACGCGGTCGGAGAGGTACACCGCCTCGTCGATGTCATGGGTGACGACGACGATCGTCATGCCGAACTGCTCGCGGATGCGCAGGCACAGATCCTCCAGCTCGAAGCGCGTCTGCGCGTCGACGGAGGCGAAGGGCTCGTCCATCACGAGGACCTCGGGGCGATACGCGATGGCCCTGGCGATGGCGACGCGCTGCTGCATCCCGCCGGAGAGCTGCCACGGGTACTTCGACTCGGCTCCGGCCAGACCGACCGCGGCGAGCGCTGCGGACACCCGCTCCTCACGCTCGGCGACGGGCAGCCGCAGATGCTTCAGCGGCAGCCGCACGTTCTTCTCCACCGTGAGCCACGGCATGAGCGATCGCGTGTACTCCTGGAACACCAGGGCCATCTCCTCGGGCGGCCCGTCGATGGGCCGGCCGTCGATGGCCGCTGTTCCCGCGGTGATGCTCTGCAGCCCGGTGAGGCATTTCAGCAGCGTCGTCTTGCCGATGCCGGACGGGCCGACGATGCAGCACACCTCTCCGACGCGCACGTCGAAGGTGAGGTCGGCGATCACGGGGACCGGACCGTTCTTCGTCTGATAGGACTTGGCGAGGCCCGCGACGCTGAGGCGGACGGGGGCCTGTTCTGCGATGGTCATGAGTTCTTCTCCTGCTGCTGCGAGGCGATGTACCAGCGCAGCACGCGGCGCCGGAAGAGTGTGAAGACGGCCGTGGCCGCGTAGCCGATGATGCCGAGCACGAGGATGCCCGCCCACATGTCGGGGATGGCGAACGACTGCTGCGCGAGCAGCGTGGCCGCTCCTAGTCCGGTCGACGACCCGAGCATCTCGCTGGCGATCATCACGACGAACGCCGTGATGAGGCTGACCTGCATGCCGGAGAGGATGCGCGGCCCCGCGGCGGGCAGCACCACCTGGAAGAGGCGTTCGGCCGGAGTGAGCCGGTAGACCCTGGTGACCATCTCCATCGTCGGCTCCCCCGCCCTGATGCCGTCGATCGTCGAGATGAGGATGGGGAACACCGCGGCCAGCGTGATCGACAGCACGCGCGTCTCGTTGCCGAAGCCGATCAGCGACACGAAGATCGGCACGAGAGCCACCGGAGGGATGGCGCGGAAGAAGTGGATGGCGGGCTCGGCGAACCAGCTCAGCGGCCGCACGAGCCCGAGTGCGCAGCCGAGGATCACGCCGATGAGGGTGGCGAGCACGAACGACAGCGCGAGGTTTCCGACCGAGGAGGCGACGCTGCCGAGGAACGCCGGCGTCTGCAGCAGCTGACCCAGGCGGGTGAGGATGGTCTGCAGCGGAGGGAAGAAGGTGTTCGTCGATCCGGCGGAGGCGAGCCACCAGGCGGCGAGCAGCACGACGGGCACCGCGATCTCGGCGCCGACGAGGATCCACCGCGGCGACCCGCTCTGCGACCTGCTGCGGCGCACGCGGGCCCTGGTCTGGATGGAGGTGGTCAGGGTCATTGGTGGTCCTGCTTCCGGTACTGCGGGTGCCAGTGCAGCAGCATCCGCTCCCCCTGCTGGCTCAGCCCCTGGATGATGAGGCCGAGCACGCCGAGGATGACGACGTAGGCGAACAGCTGCGGCTGATTGCCGGAGATCTGCGACAGCAGCAGGCTCTGTCCGAGCCCTGGACCGCCGCCGAGGAGTCCGGCGACGACGGCGACGACGAGCGAGGTGGGTGCGGCGACACGCACCGCGGTGCCGATGTAGGGCAGAGCGCTGGGGAGCACCACCCGGCCCAGGATCTCGGCCGCCCCCATGCCGTACGACCGCGCCGTCGCCCTCGCCACCGGGTCGGTGTCGAAGACGCCAGCCGCCGACTGCACCGCGATCGCCGTCACGCAGCCGAAGAACACCAGGAACACGCCCATCCCGGAGGTCGGACCGAGCACGAGGACGACGATGGGCAGGATCACGATGGGCGGGATGGGCTTGAGGAACTCCAGCGGGACGCGGGTGGCGTGCAGCGCGAGCGGCGACGTGCCGATCGCGACGCCCAGGAAGACTCCCACCACGACGGCGAGGACGAGTCCGAGCAGGGCCATGGCGAGCGTCGCGCCGATGGCCTCCCAGAGCTGCGCGGTGCCGAGCATGCGCACCGCCTCGCCGATCGCCTCGGTCGTGGTGGGCAGCGGCGACGAGGACAGCGGTCCGACGGTCGCCGCCAGCTGCCACGCCCCGAGACCGCACGCGACGCCGAGTGCCCCGACGAGAGCGCCGGCCACGGAGGAGGTGCGCATGTCCGCGGTCACTTCGCGCTGACGATCACGCCGTCGAGCGGAACGGGCTGCGCCAGGAAGCCGAGCGACACGAGCTTGTCGTTGACGCGCTCCAGCTCCTCGGGGAGCACGGCGAGTGGCCAGTACGGCACCTTCACCTCGTCGAGGGAGAGCGTGGATCCGGTGTACTCCAGACCCGCCGTGATCGCCTCCTCCGGGTGCTCGTTCGCATAGGCGTTGGTCTTGGCCAGCGCCCGCTGGAACGCCGCGATCGCGTCCTCCTTGTTCTCGACCGTGGAGGCGCCGGCGGTCCAGAGCCCCGTCGCGCCCTCTTCGAAGAACCGGACGGACGGCGAGGAGAGCCGGACGGCGCCGATCGCATCGGCCTCGGCCGTGAAGGGGTTCACGAGGCCCGCGGCGTCGACCGTCCCGCTCTTGAGCGCGGCCACGGCGGAGGTGAAGTCGAGCACCACCCAGTTCACGGCGGCGGGGTCGATCCCCTCGTCCTTGAGAGCGTCGGCGATCACCACCTCGAGCTGCGCCTTGCGGGCGGGGATCGCGATGGTGGCGCCTGCGAGATCGGCCACCGAGGTGATGCCGCTGTCCGCGCTGGCGTACAGGCCGGTGTCGTCGAGGGCGTCGGGATCTTCGGAGTCCGCCGCGCCGTCGACGTAGCCGTCGGCCGCGCCGATGACCTTGAGCGGGACGCCGCTGGAGAGCGCGTTCAGCAGGGGGATGCTGGGCGAGTACGCGATGTCGACCTGACCGCTCTGCGCGGCCGCGAGGCCGGCTGGCGGGTTCGCGACGATGGATGTCTCGATCTCGAGCCCCTCGTCCTCGAAGAAGCCCTGCGCGATCCCGGTGAGCAGTGCGCCGTCGGACGTGAGGCCGATCGTGGCGACCTTGACCGTGGTCATCCCGCCTCCCCCGCCCTGAGAAGGCTCGGCAGCCGGAGACGACGAGCAAGCGGCGAGGGCGAGCACCCCGACCGCGGCCAGGACACCGCCGGCGCGACGGGTGAGTCGATGGACGTTCATTGCAACTCCTCTTCGAGTTAGTCACCAGTTGGTGATTAAAAAGATCGTACTCTTGCCTTGTATTTGATTGGTTACGATTGCATCACATTCGTCACCATTTGGTGACTAAAAAGGTCAAAACTAGAATCGTGAGAACGAGGGGGGCCTGCCATGCCGAAGATCGTCGACCATGACGAACGCCGCGACCACATCGCCGACGCCGCGGTGCAGGTCATCATCCGCGTCGGGTTCGAGAAGCTGACGATGCGCGAGATCGCGACGGAGGCCGGTTACGCGCACGGCGCCATCGCGCGGTACTTCCCGAACAAGCAGAGCCTGCTCACCGCGGCGTTCCTGCGCCTCTACACCCAGGCGAACGATCGGATCCACGCGGGCATCGAGGGGATCCGCGGCCTCGCCGCTCTGGAGCGGGTGTGCCGGGAGATCCTCCCCTACAGCCCCAACGGCCCGCTGTACGCGCGCGTCGTCATCTCCTTCTGGGATCACGCCTCCCAGGACGACGAGGTCACCCGCATCCATCGCGTGAACAACCTGCACTGGCGTGAGCTGTTCCGGCGATTCCTCACCGAGGCGCGCGAAGACGGCGAGCTCGCCGACCACGTCGACATCGAGACCGCGGTCAGCGAGGTCGCCTCGCGCAACGCCGGATGGCAGATGATCGCCGTGCTCATGCCCGACTCGGCGGGCGACGGGCGCCTGAACGACGCTCTCGAGGCTCTCCTCGCGACGTTCCGCCGCCCGAAGGCCCGCGCCGCCCGCTGACACCGTCATCCCCACGCCGCCCGCTGACACCGTCATCGTCGCCTCCGGCGCTCACGCCCCGAGCAGGAACCGCGCCCCGCGCTCCGCGATCATCGCCGCAGGCGCGTTCGTGTTGCCCGTCGGCACCGTGGGCATGACCGAGGCGTCGATCACACTCAGCCCCGCGATCCCCCTGACCCGCAGCTGCGGGTCGACCACGGCGCCCGCATCGCTGCCCATGCGGCAGGTGCCGACCTGGTGGTGGTAGGTGATGGCGGTGCGGCGCACCCAGTCCTCGACGTCGGCATCGGCCACCTCGGGTCCGGGGTAGACCTCGGTCGCTCCCCACTCCCCCGCGAGGGCGGGCTGCGCGCCGATGCGGCGTCCCTGGCGCACGGACGCCGCGAGAGAGGCCACATCGCGCTCGTCGGCGAGGGCCGCCAGATCGATCAGCGGCTCGTCCGAGAGACCGGGGCCCGAGAGCGTGAGCGCGCCGCGGCTGTGCGGAGTGACGAGACCGGCCATGAGCGTGAAGCCGTCGTCGCCCCGCGGCTCGAGGTCGCCCCACATCGGCACCGAGAAGTGGATCGGCTGCGTGTCGGGCTCGGCGAGGTCGGGCCGGCTGCGCCAGAACAGGTGGGTCTGCGTCACCGAGACGCCGGGCTGCGGCGGTCCGATGCGTCGCGACGTGGTGAAGATCACCGGAGACAGGAGGTGGTCGTGCAGGTTCTTCCCGACCTCGGGCGAGTCCTGCACGACCGGGATGCCGAGTGCGGCCAGTTCCTCCGCCGGCCCGATACCGGACCTCAGCAGGATCACCGGAGACCCGAGGGCGCCCGCCGAGAGGATGACCTCGTCGGCCCGCAGCT
>NZ_PCOT01000039.1 GCF_002979415.1 Microbacterium sp. MYb72
ACGCCGGAGCTGCCGAGAGCCTGAGCGCACCGCCCTGGCCGTTGAGCGACGCTTCGACTCGCTTCGCTCGCTCAGCGCGAGTCTCCGCGAGACGAACGCCCCATCGGACGCGTGGCGGCAGTCGTGCGTTCCTCGCCGCGTTTCGTCTCGGTCGCTGCGCTCCCTCGCTCAACGGCCGGGTGGGTCGTCGAGCGAGCGTGCCTCTCCGGTCGCTGAGCGAGTGAGCGAGTCGAAACGGTGCGTCAGGCGGCGGCGCGCGCCCTGTCGAGGTCTTCGAAGAGCTCGGTGTTGAAGCGGTAGGCGAGCAGCACCTCGTCGATCACGCGCTCGCGCTCGGCCTCGTCCCACGGGGCGGAGTCGAGCTGCTCGCGGTAGACGTCCTTGAACGCCGACGGGTCTGCGATGTCGTCGAACAGGTAGAAGCCGATGCCGTTGGTCTCGAACCCGAAACGACGGGCCATCACGCGGCCGATGAAGATGCCGCCCGACAGGTCGCCGAGGTAGCGCGTGTAGTGGTGGGCGACGAAGCCGCCGGCCCACGTCGCACCGACCTGGCGGATGCGGTCGACGTAGCGCTGCGTGGTCGGCAGCGCCGTGATCCGCTCACGCCAGTCGGCGCCGATCAGGAACTCCAGGTCGGCCTCGAGGGCGGGCAGGCGCGTGAGCTTGTCGCTGAGGAAGACGGAGGCGATGGGGTCCTGGCGCATCCGCTCACCCGCGCTCTCCAGAGCCTCGTAGATGAAGTAGTGCTGCGCGACGAGGGAGATGTAGTCCTCGCGCGACCCTTCGCCCTTCAGCAGGTCGGACATGAAGCCCGCGCCCTCGCTCTGGGAGTGCGACCCGGACGAGCGCTCGCGGAGCGCGGCGGAGAAGGAGAGGATCTCGGACATGCGTCCAGTGTAAGGGTTGCCTTACTCGTCCGCCACGTCGACGGCGAACGCGGCCTCAGGCGTGAGGGCGAACGCCGCCTCAGGCGTGCGGGCGGGGCTCGACGTCGAGCCGCTCGCAGGCGAGATCGTAGAGCGCCACGACCTCGCGGCGGACCTCGGGCCGCTCGGTGATCGGTCCACCAGGCCAGGGGACGCGGAGCTCGGATGCCGCGCCGTCGCGCGTGACCGACCACAGGCCGCCGTCGCCGTCGAACCCGGTCATGACGGCATCCGTGATCTCGTCCTGGCCTTCGGGTGCGAAGGCTCGGGCGATGAGCAGGTTGTCGTCCACGTGGTCGCCGTTCATGTGGCGGAGAACGGCGGAGACGATGTCGGCGTCGAAGGCGAAGGTCACGAATCCACCCTAAACGCCCGTACAGTGCGGGTTCTCAGCATCCGCGTTCTAGACTCGGGGAACACGTCTTCCGGGGGTCTTTTCCACATGCAGCTTCTCTCGTCGCGCCGGGTGCGCGCAGCCGTCGCGAGCGTCGTGGTGCTCGGGCTCTTCCTGACCGGATGCTCTGCGGACAAGACGTTCACGTACACGCCTCCTGAGCAGGTCGACGGCAGCCTCCCCGACGACACGGTGGCGGCGATGCAGGATGCCGTGTCGAACGCGCTCACGGCCTCCGGCGCCTCCGGGGCCGTCGTGGGCGTCTGGGTGCCCTGGAGCGGCACCTGGGTGACCGGCCTCGGCACGCAGGAACCCGGAGCGGGCGCGGAGATCAGCACCGACATGTCCTTCCGCATCGGAGACGTGACGCGACTCATGACGTGCGACGTGCTGTACGCGCTCGCCGACGACGATGTGCTCAAGCTCGATGCGCCGGTCACGGACTACGTCTCCGGCGTCGCGGGCCTCCAGGACATCACCCTCCTCGATCTCTGCAACGGCACGAGCGGACTCGGCTCCTCCGAGCCGACGGTGAAGTCCGCCTGGCTCAACACCCCGGGTCGCGAGTGGGCTCCGCTCGAGCTCGCCTCGTACGGGCTCGGCCAGGCGCGTACCCCCGCGCACACCGCATACCGCGACTCGGATGCCGGCTATCTTCTTCTCGGCCTCGCGCTCGAGCGCGCATCGAGCCTCAGCGCGTCGGAGCTGATCGCCAAGTACGTCACCACCCCGCTCGGCCTGAGCGGCACGTCCCTTCCCGCCGCGCCCGCGGCCGCACCGTCGACGGGGCCGGTCATGAACGGTCACTACCTGTCTGCGGTCGAGGGTGGTTACAACTGTGCGGCTCCCGTCGACATCACGAAGCTGTCGTCCAGCGCCGGGTTCACCGACTCGGGCGTCGTGTCGACCATCGAGGACCTCGGGCGCTACGTGCAGGCCGAGGCGGCGCAGAAGCTGCGGACCAAGAAGAAGCCCGAGCGCTTCAGCGCGCCGCTGCCCGCCTACGACGGCGCCCCGTCGTGGCTGCAGGCGACGGGCGGCGGCAACCTCGTGGGCTCCATGATCGGCCAGCAGGGATGGGCTCCCGGCTATGCCACCGCCGCGTACTCCGACCCGGCGACGGGCTTCACCGTCGCGGTCGTGCTGAACGACTCGACGGCGAGCGGAACCTTCGCCTCGTACCTGGCGTGGGAGCTCGCGGCGATCGCCTCCAAGGCTCCGGCGGCGTCGGGCCAGACGGCCCCCGAGTTCGGTCTGCCGTTCACGGCTGAGCAGTACCATCAGGCGATCACGGATGCCGCGCTCGTCTGCGTCGAGCAGCCGGCCGCCTAGCACCGGAGCGGGGCCGCGATGACGATCATCGACAACGCGATCTACGTCGACGGGGTGCGCTCCGAGAACCCGAAGAGCCTCAGCGAGACGTTCGAGCGGATGCGGGAACGCGGCGGCATGGGCTGGATCGGCCTGTACCGGCCCAGCGAGGAGGAGATCCGCGCCGTCGCCGACGAGTTCGGCATCCACGCCCTGGTGGTCGAGGACGCCCTCGCCGGACATCAGCGCTCGAAGCTGGAGCGGTACGGCGACATCCTCTTCATGGTGCTGCGCCCCGCGCGCTACCTCGACGATGTCGAGGAGGTGGAGTTCGGCGAGGTGCACGTCATCCTCGGTCCCGATTTCGTCGTCACGATCCGGCACGCCGAGTCGCCAGACCTCGGGCGGGTGCGCCGCCGGCTCGAAGGCGACCCCGCTCTGCTGAAGCACGGACCCGAGGCGGTGCTCTACGCGATCCTCGACGAGGTGGTCGACGAGTACGCCCCCGTGCTCGCCGGACTCGAGAACGACATCGACGAGATCGAGAGCCAGCTGTTCGTCGAGGACTCCGACGCGACCCAGCGCATCTACGAGCTGAGCCGAGAGGTCATCGACTTCCAGCGTGCGACGCAGCCGCTGGCGGGGATGCTGGAGGGGCTGCTGCGCGGCTCCGAGAAGTACGCGGTCGATGAGGAGCTGCAGACCTATCTGCGCGACGTGCTCGACCATGCTCTCCGGATCGCCGACAGGGCCACCACCTTCCGCACGCTGCTCGACAACGCGCTCACCGTGGAGTCGACGATCGTGGCCCGTCGTCAGAACGCGGAGATGCAGCGGATGACAGAGCTGAGCATCCGCCAGAACGACGAGGTCAAGAAGATCTCGGGCTGGGCGGCGATCCTGTTCGCGCCCACGCTCGTCGCCGGGGTCTACGGCATGAACTTCCACAACATGCCGGAGCTGAGCTGGGTGTTCGGCTACCCGATGGCGATCGGGTTGATGATCGCGATGGGCTACGGACTGTACTTCGTGTTCAAGAAGAAGGGGTGGCTGTAGGCCCTCCGACGCACGCTCGGCGTGTTCAGCCTATTCACAGGATCGCCGCGCGGCATCCTCTCCCTTCGGTATGCGACCCGATATTCTCGGTGACGCTATGGAGGGTGCGTCGGCCGGAGTGCGCGGGCGGTCGAAGTGCTCACCGCATTCCAATCTCAAGAAAAGAGCACTCTCATGACCGGGACAGCACGCAAGGCGCTCGCTGAAGCGATCGCCACATTCCTCTTCGTCCTCAGCATCATCGGCGCGGTGAACAGCGGCAGCCCGCTGACGCCGCTCGCGATCGGCCTCGCCCTCGCGGTCCTCGTCTTCTCGACGGGCCACATCTCGGGCGCGCACCTGAACCCGGCCGTGTCGGTCGGCGTCTTCCTGCGCGGCGGACTCAGCGCCGGCGACCTCGTCGCGTACATCGTGGCGCAGTTCGTCGGTGGCGCTGCCGCCGCCCTCGTCAGCTTCGCCGTGTGGCCGGCCGCCGAGAAGGCCGTCGAGATCGAGGTCGGCCCCGCCTTCCTCGTCGAGGCGCTCTTCACCCTCGCCCTCGTGTGGGTCGTCCTGAACGTCGCGACGTCGAAGGACACCGACGGCAACTCCTTCTACGGTCTCGCGATCGGTGGCACCGTCTTCGTCGGCGCCGTCGCGGTCGGCGGCATCTCGGGCGGCGGCTTCAACCCCGCCGTCGCGCTCGGCCTGTCGATCAGCGGCCAGTTCGCATGGAGCAACCTGTGGCTCTACATCGTGGCCCCGATCGTCGGCGCCGCGATCGCTGCGGTCCTGTTCCGCGTGCTCAACAGCGACGACGCCAAGAAGATCGGCGCCTGACCTCAGCTGCACCCGAATGCCGCGCCCTCCCCGGAGGGCGCGGCATTCCTGCGTTCGGGGTGCGCGTGGGGTGCGGGGTGCGGGGTGCGTGGCGCGGGCGCTGGGCATCCGTTCGGGAGGAGTTCGCGCGTTCGGGAGGAGCTTTCGGCGGCATCCGTCCTCCCGAACGTGAGATCTCCTCCCGAACGTGCGTCGGGGTCGTCCTGGAGCGTGACGCGTTCGCAGGCGCGCGGCGCAGGGCTTGGGTTCGGGGCGGGTGCGGGTGGCGCTGGGCGCGTGGCGCTGGGCATCCGTTCGGGAGGAGTTCGCACGTTCGGGAGGAGCTTTCCGCGGCATCCGTCCTCCCGAACGTGAGTTCTCCTCCCGAACGTGCGTGGGTGGCCCGAATCGCCGGTCGCCCGGGAGGCCGTGTCGCGGAGTCCTCCTCGAGGGGGATGCCGGAGGCGGCGGGTGGGCTCTAGCCTGAGGCCATGCTGATCGTCGAGGAGCTCCACCTGCTGCTGCTGCGCCCGGACGGGCGGGTCGAGAATGCGGTGAGCGTGCACCGCCTGTACGGGGAGATCGCCGCGGTCATCGTGGATCTCGCCCTGCACGGACGCGTCAGGATCGCCGAAGGCAAGAACCCGGTGCTGGAGATCGTGTCCGCCGAGCCCACGGGCAACCCGGTGCTGGACGTCGCTCTCGCGAAGCTCGTTCCGCTGCACGGCAAGAAGGTGCAGTCGCTCGTGATGCGCTCCGGCCTCGATCCGCTCGAGTCCGTCGTCGAGTCGCTGGTCGTGCAGGGCGTGCTCGTGCGCGGTGAGCGCGGCTTCTTCGGCTGGGGCTCGGAGCGCACGCCCGAGTCCGATCCGGGGCCGGAGCGACTGCTCCGCTCGCGCTTGGCGGCGGTCCTGGCGGGTCACGTCCCGCCGACCGCCGCCGACCAGGCCCTGCTCTCGATCCTGCAGGGGCTGGGGGCGGCGCATGCGCTCCTGCGCGAAGAGGCCGCCGGAATGTCGGCCGGTGAGCTGAAGAAGAGGATCGGGGCGCTCGCGGAGGATTCGGCCGCCGGAGACGCCGTCGCGAAAGCGGTGAGCACCGCGGTGAGCGCCGCGCTCATGGCGGCGATGACGCCGGTCATCGTGGCGGCGACCATCACCTGAGGTTCGGTTCAGCCGCCCTGGCGCGTGTACGTCCCGCGCATGAGCGGGGCGGGCTCGGCATCCGGTGGCGCAGCCGTGTCGAGCTCGATCGCAAGACGTTCGCCGTCTCGGCGCAGCCGCATGATCGTGCGCCCGCGCGCGGATCGTCGGTCGAGCACGAGCTCGTCGCCCTCCCACACGGCCGTGCCCGGGGTCTCCGGCACGAAACCGTAGGAGTCGAACCACCAGAAGCCGGCGGCGCAGACCACGCCGTGGGCGATGAGGTGACCGGCATCCTGCATCTCCACGTAATCGAGGAGGATCCCGTCGGGTCCCGGCTCGACCGTCAGCGCGCCTCGTGCCGAACCGGCTGCGGTCCAGGCGGTGGCGAAGAGCTCTTCGTCGCCCGACCAATCGCCGAGCAGGGACGCGTATCGCTGGTCAGGGGCCATGTGAAGAGCGTACTGACCTGATGGGCGTCGACGTGATGTGGAGGGGCTGACGGGAATCGAACCCGCGCTGTCTGCTTGGGAAGCAGAAGTTCTGCCATTGAACTACAGCCCCGGATCGCTCGCCGCGAAGTCGCGGGAACGGGGTACGGCCAGACTACCCGGCGCCCCGTGATTGGCAAAACGGCGCGGATGTCGTCGTCGGCTGCGTGTTGTGCGGCCGGGCGTCGTCGACGGAGGCGCCAGAACTCCGGAGATCCGCGGCAGACGGAGGGGATTGGAGGCTGGAGAGGTCGGAGAAGGCCGAGACTCCGGAGTTCTGGCGGAGGCGGGGCCGAGAGGACGGCGTCATCGGTCGAGGACGTCCTGGCCCCGCCGAGTAGGCTGGTCGCGTGCTTCTCAGCGATCGCGACATCAGGGCAGAACTCGCATCCGGCCGGATCGGCCTCGAACCGCACGCGCCGGAGATGATCCAGCCGTCGAGCATAGACGTGCGGCTCGACCGCTACTTCCGCCTCTTCGACAATCACAAGTACCCCTTCATCGACCCGTCCGTCGATCAGCCGGAGCTGACGCGTCTGATCGAGGTCGACCCCGACGAGCCGTTCATCCTGCACCCGGGGGAGTTCGCCCTCGGGGCGACGTTCGAGCAGGTCACGCTCCCCGACGACATCGCCGCACGCCTCGAAGGAAAGTCATCCCTCGGTCGGCTGGGCCTCATCACCCACTCGACGGCGGGATTCATCGACCCGGGCTTCACCGGCCACGTGACCCTGGAGCTCGCGAACGTCGCGACCCTTCCGATCAAGCTGTGGCCGGGCATGAAGATCGGCCAGCTCTGCTTCTTCCGTCTGACCTCTCCCGCCGAGAACCCCTACGGCTCCGGCCCCTACGGCAACCGCTACCAGGGGCAGCGCGGGCCGACGGCATCCCGCTCGTTCCAGAACTTCCACCGCACGAACGTCGGGACCACCGACGTCGGGGCGCTCGGGGGATGACGGGGCTCGAGCGGCCGGAGGACGTCTACCGGCCGCCCGCAGCGCCGACGCCGCCGGTGGAGTCCGACGGCGATGACGCCGAGGAATCGCAGGAGGTCGCCCGCGTCCGGCGACGCAGCCGTGTGGTGGTGATCACGGTGATCGCCGCGAGCGCGACGCTGCTGCTCGGCCTGACGGTGGCGATCGTGATGCTGACCACCGGCCTGCTCAGCGCGATCGGTGATCGCGGAGGGGATGCCGACACGGAGAAGCCGGCCGTCGTCGAGCAGGAGCCCGACGACCCGCAGCCCGTGCGCGCCGGAGAATGCGGCGAGCTGTGCGGTGCGCTGGAGTCCGAGATCGGCGTCGATGCGGGTGCATGGACCGCCGAGGCCGGATGGTCGGATGCCGAGCCCGAGGTCGGGGCGACGGCCGCGGCGACCGCGGTCTTCACGTCGGACCTCGGCGCCGGAACGCTCACGGTGCTGCAGTTCGACACCGACGAGCAGGCGGCGCAGGCCGTGAAGGACCTCGGGGCGCGCATCGGCGAGCCGGTGTTCCAGACCACGGTGTTCGACGACGGATCCGGCACCCGCTACGACTACGACGGCGCCCTCACCAGCCGGGTGCTGTGGCACCTCGATGCGCAGTCCACTCCGCACGAGGTCGGTCGGCTTTACCTGATCGAGGCTCCGGCCAACGACGCCGCCGACTTCTCGGAGCAGGCCGCGTACCAGCTCTACCTCGCGCTGCCGCTCTGAGTCTCCGCCGCCGCGCGACCCGCTCCCTGAAGCTGCTCGATGACCGCGTCGAGCACGGCATCCGCCCGCAGGATCCGCGTGTGCCCGAATCCCTCGGTGCGCAGCAGCCGCGAACGCCCCTGGTGTGCGGCGTGCAGACGAAGCGAATCGGCATCCGGCATCCGGCTGTCGGCGCGATCGTGCACGACGAGCAGGTCGACGGAGTCGGGGAGCGGATGCCGCACGGCGTCGTATGTCTCCTCGAGCTGCCGTTCGTCGACGCCGAGGCGGTCGCGGAACCGCCTCTCCATCCGCGTCACCGCCGCAGCCGGAAGCCGGAACTCGCGCGCGAACTCCTCGACGAACGCTGCGGGGCTCGCGGCGCCGGAGACGGCGACGACCGTGTCGGTCGGCACGCTCGCGCGCGCAGCGGTCAGTGCGGCCAGGGCGCCGAATGAGTGGCCGATGATCGCGTCGAAGCGTCCGTGCGCGGTCTGCAGCTGTTCGGCGGCCTCGATCCAATCGCGCATGTCGGTGCGACGTCCGGCCGACGAGCCGTGCGCCGGAGCGTCGAAGGAGACCACGCGGAACCCTTCGGCCACAAGCTCGCGCACGAGCGGCGCGAACTGCGAGGCGCGGCCCCTCCAGCCGTGCAGCAGCAGGACGGTGCGCGCGCCCGAGCCCCACTCGTAGGCCGTGATGTCGGCGTCGTTCACGCGCAGGGTCGTGGTCTGCGCATCGGCGTGGGTCGCCGCGTCGCGGGGGTGCACGGGCATCTGCGGCGCCGTGCTGAAGAACGCGCGGTAGGCCAGATCGCCGCCCAGTGACGGGGAGACCGTGGATGCGAGGCGGATGCCGCCGGCGATGAGCTCGGACAGGGAGGGCATGGGGATCCTTCCGACGAAGAATACGAACGATCATACGTATAGTACGCGAACGATCGTTCGTATACTAGAAGCATGTCGGAGATCCTTGACGGGCGCAGGGCCCGCGGCGATGCCTCGCGGCGCGTGGTGCTGGCGAGCGCGACCGACCTCGCCTCGGTCGACGGCCTCGACGGGCTGACGATCGGCCGCCTCGCCGAGGCGTCGGGGTCGAGCAAGAGCAGCATCGCGACCCTGTTCCAGAGCAAGGAAGGGCTGCAGCTCGCGACGATCGCCGCCGCCAGGGAGATCTTCACGACGCGGATCGTGGATGCTGCGCGCACGGAGCCCCGGGGTGCACGCCGCCTCGCCCTCCTCCTGCGCAACGCGCTGATCTACTCGCGCGATCGGGTGTTCACGGGCGGGTGCTTCTTCGCGGCCACCGCGGCCGACGTCGATTCGAAGCCGGGGCCGGTGAGTGACGCCGTGCGCACGGCGCTCGTCGACTGGTACGGCTATGTCGAGGCGCAGGTGCGGCACGCGGTCGCGGCGGGCGAGCTCGTCGTCGACGACCCCGAGGTGCTCGCGTTCGAGCTGATCGCGCTCAACGAGGAGGCGAACTCCCGTTCGCTCATGATGCGCGACGAGCGTCCGTACTCGGTCGCCGCCGCGGCAATGCGCGGACGGCTGACGGATGCCGGTGCGGATGCCGCGGTCGTGGGGCTGCTCGACCTCTGAGCCGCGCGTGGAACCGCTGCCGCCCCGTCGGAGGTGGTACGAGGCTCGGGGAGTTTCGTCTCGGTCGCTGTACGTCCTCGCTCAACGACCGGGTAGCCCTATCGTCGAACGAGCGGAGTGAGTCGACACGGGGTGGTGGTGCTCCGCGTGGGCATGGCGACGCCCCCCGTTCGACGACCGCGGGTCGCGGTGCGTGAGCGAGGGGCGTTGCTAGGCGGGGTCAGGCGTCGCGACCACGGGAGTAGCCGGCGTCGAAGCCGCGCTCGTACGCGTGCTGCGCGGCGCGGGCCGCACGGTGGTCGCCGTGCCCGTGGTGAGGGCGGCCGTGGCCGAACTCGGGGGCGAAGCGGTGTCCGCGCCCTCCGTCGAAGCCGCGGCGGTGCTCCGCGGGGGAGCCATGGCCGTGCTCGGCGTCGGCGCCGTGGCGGTGCGCGTGCGCGTGGCCGCAGTCGTCGCCGTGCTCGTCGCCGGGGCCGAAGCCGGGGCCGAACCCTGCGCGGAAGCCGGGGCCGAAACCGGGACCGAATCCTCCGCGGAACGGGCCGAATCCGCGACCGCGTCCGAACGGATGCCCGTGGCGACGGCCGAAGCCGCGGCCTCCGCGGCGACGGGGAAGGGGGGTGTTCTCGTCCCAGCCGAAGGCGCGGGCGATCTGCTCGAGAGTCGCGAGGGTGGTCGCGAGGTCGTCGGGGCTGACGGCATCCGTCACCGTGGCGCGGATGTTGTCGACCAGCGCTGCGAGGCGCTCCTTGGCAGCGCGGCCGTCGTCGGTGAGCGTCCAGCCGCCGGCGGTCTGCTCGACCCAGCCGCGCTCGACCAGTGCACGGACCTTGCCGGGGTGCAGCGGGCGTGACGCGGGGACCGTGCCGTCGATCACGTTGAGCAGGCGCCAGTCGCGGCGGCTCGCTCCTTCGCGCTCGAAGGCGGTGGCGAACTCGGCCGCCATCAGGCGATCGGTCGCGGTGATCCAGTAGCCGAAGGGGCGTGGGTTCTGTGTGTTGTCAGAGGTGTTCATGGTGAAGTCCTTAGATGTCAGTGTGCATGTGCTTGTCACAGTGCATGTATATGTATGGTGACATGAGTTCCGATGCATGTCAAGTCGCATGTAAAATCGAATCGTGAGCGCAGCAGAGAACGATCCGGCAGAGACCATCGCCCAGGCCCTGTCGCGGCTGCGCGGCCGGCGACCCGGCGGACGAGGCCCCGGCGGCTGGCACGGCGGACCCCACCCCGAGCACTTCGGCCACGACGACCACGAGGGCAGAGGTGGTCGCGGCGGACACCCCGGCCGCGGCGGCTTCCCTGGCCCCCCGTGGATGACCGACCCCAGCGGGCGCTTCGGCGGTCCCGCCCGGATGCGGATGCTGGAAGCGCTGGCCGCGGCATCCGCTCCGCTCAGCGTGAGCGACCTCGGCGCGGCGATCGGCGTCGATCAGCCGCGTGCCTCCCGCCTCGTGCAGCAGGGCGTCGCGCACGACCTCGTGCGCCGCGAGGCCGACCCCGACGACGCCCGGCGCACGCGCATCGCCCTGACCGATGAGGGTCGTCGCCTCGCACGGGGCATGAGGGGAGAGCGGCGTGAGGTCCTCGGCAAGGCGCTCGCCGCCTTCACCGACGATGAGCGCGCAGAGCTCGCGCGCCTGCTGAACAAGCTCGCCGACAACTGGGGATAGTCCGGACCATTGTCCCCGACGGAAGGTCATGTTGTTGGAGCGATCACGCCTTCAATCGGTGTCTAGGACTCGGGGCGACCGGCAGGAGAGCTGATCAATAGATCCATCGCCTACTGAGGGGGTGTCGCGACCCCTGTTGAAAGGCGGTCGGCCATGACCGCGAGGCCATAGCTTTGGATCGCGAGGAGTTCCCGCGCAGGGCGGACGGATCGGATGCTAAGGTCCAGCGCTGCAGGTCGGCTTGTAAGTGGCGTTGTCGTGGTCCGGTCGAGTATGGAACTCGAAATGCCCGGTGAAATCGTGTTCGGAGGGGTCGCAACCCGCACTGCAGGATCGCGGTCACTCCGCCGCAAGGTCGCCTGCAAGCCAACGGTGTTGGTCTCGGATTTGACGCACCGGAAGATCCTGGGCGTCTGGGCGAAAACGCGACTAGGGTGCTAACGCAATTCTATGAGTTCGATAGTTTTCGCAGAACCGAGGCGCGTCTGTCCCCCGAAAGGGGGACAGGCGCGCCTCAGCAGCCCATGGATACTTGAACTAAGTAGTGTGCCGTTTTGTGTGACGAAAGGTAGAGATATGAAAAAGAGGAAATTGTCCGGGCTTGTCGCGTTGGCATCGACGGCGGTTCTCTTATTCGGTGGTGCAAGTGCGGCCAATGCGCAGGGTGATTCTCTAGGTCACGCGCGTCCCGCGTTCCCGGCTCCCGAAGAGGTTCGCTTCGGTGCGACATACGAAGAGTCGGTTGTCCTTGGCCTTGTCGGGGAGGAGCCGACAGGCGGCGTATCGAGTCGCTCGATCCCCTTCAACCCGATCGACAGCCTGCAATGTGACGTTATGAACAACGCTGACCATGTTCTTATTGATGACATGTACACCTATGCGTATGCCAATGGGGCTGAAGTTCTTTGGCCTGGGGGGGATGTTGATCTACTGTGCGGAACGGACACGACGAGCGGATTCAAGCACATCCGGTCTCGTCATCAATGGCCAGGAGTCGGCGGTAGCAACGGCTGGGAGACGGTGCGAGCTTCCGCGTCCGCTGCTTTGGGATACACGGCGCCGCAAACTTGGGACGAGTTCATGATCCATGCCGTCCATGACACTCTGGACTACTCTTTCCCTGAGCCCGTCGTCAATCAGGCCCAGCAGAAGGTTTGCTTTTCTGCGCCTTTCCATATTTGGAAAGGGACTCAGGTTTACGCAACATATTATGCTAATACTGTGGTGTCGAAGAGCAACTTCATAGTAGTCACGGCTTTCCTGAGCAACTCGTCGTACTTTAGTGCTTGTAACACTTCTTGGAGCAACTGAAGCGCGGCCCTATGACCCGACGTCTGTCTGGGCGTCCGGGTCATAGGCCTCGAACTCGCCGCGCACTCGATAGGACGGGCCCAGTTCGTCCTGGATGTCGCGGACCAGCGCTGCACCTTCGGCGATCCACTGTCGCCCCACGTCTGGATCAGGCCATCGAATCTCGGTGACCGGATCCAAGACCTCCTCCCAGATCTGGTTCCAGGCCTTGAGGCGGCGCCGGACGCCGATCGAGAGCGGCAGCCAGCTCAACATCATCCCGCCGCCGAACCATTCTGGGACGACGACGACCTGCTGTGAGGAGTCTTCGGGCAGGACCATTCGCTGAGCCTACAACCAACGTTGGACTCTTGGTCCGCCTCTTGTCCGCGGTGTCGTTCGGTCAGCGGCCGGACTTGACCGGCAGCAGGAGCAGGAAGCCGGCGATCAGCACGACGACGATGCCGAGGATGCCGAACGCGGTCTGTGAGGTGAGGACGATCAGCAGCGTCCACGCGCCGGACGCCATCCAGCTCGCCGCCCTGCCGGTCGTGGCGTAGAGGCCGAAGATCTCACCCTCGCGCCCCGCGGGGGTGACCCTGGCGAGGAAGGAGCGCGCCGCGGCCTGTGCCGGTCCGACGAACGCGCACAGGACGAGCCCGCCGATCCAGAACACCATCGTGCCGCCGTCGCGCAGGAAGAACACCACGAGTCCGGCGATCGTCATGGACGCCAGCGAGAGCAGGATGATGCGCTTGGGGCCGAACCGGTCGTCGAAGAGTCCGGCGATGATCGTGGAGACGCCCGCGATGAGGTTTGCCGCGATGCCGAAGATCACGAGCTCCTGGAACTCGAAGCCGAAGATCGTCGAGGCGATCACGGCGCCGAATGTGAACACGCCGCTGAGTCCGTCGCGGAACACCGCGCTGGCGAGCAGGAACCAGAAGGTGTTGCGGGTCTCGGGGGAGCGGTAGAGGCCGGTCACGTCCTTCACGAGGAGGCCGTACGAGGCGAAGAAGCCCACCTTGCGCTCAGGGCGCCCCAGCGACGGCTCCGGCACGTTGAGGAAGATCGGGATGCTGAACACGATCGCCCACACCGCGCAGCCGACGGCGATCAACCGGAACGGCAGGCCGTTGTCGGTCGACATCCCGAACCAGTCGAACGCGTCGAGCACGACCACGATCACGAGGGCGATGATGCCGCCGATGTAGCCGAAGCCCCAGCCGAGCCCGGAGATGCGGCCGATCGTCTTCTGGTTGGCGATGCCGATCAGCATGGCGTTGGAGTTCACCGCCGCGATCTCCTGGAACACGGTGCCCGCCGAGATCAGCGCCACACCCACCCAGAACATGCTCACCTGCGGGGTCACGAACCAGAGCCCGAACATGCTGACGATGAGCGCGCCGGTGCCGATGCCGAGCCACAGCTTCTGCTTGCCCGCGGCATCCGCCCGCTGGCCGAGCACCGGGGCGAGGAGCAGGATCGCGAGCGCCGCGATGGTGCTGCCGAGTCCGAGACCCGAGGCGAGGTCGGCCTCGGCCGCCACGCGCACCGGGTCCTTCTCGCCGAGGGCCGCGATGTCGGCGGGCAGGAAGTCGGGGCCCACCAGGTACAGCGCCGTGAAGATGAACGTGAGGATCACCGAGTTGAACGGCTGCGTCGCCCAGTCCCACAGCGCCCACGAGTAGACCTGCTTCTTCGGAGCAGGGGTGTCGCCGCGGAGGTCGAGGCCGATCACGCCGACGGCGCCGCTCTTCGCGGTCGCCAGGGGTTCGGCGCGCTCTTCGGGTTCGCTCATGAGGGAAGTCTGGCGGCGGCCGGTGAACGGGCGGTGACGGCGCGCCGTGCGGCAGGGCGCACTCGACCGGCGGGGTAGGGTCGACGCATGTCGAGGCGGATGCGATGACGCGAACGGTCGTGCTGTTCGAAGGGGCCAGCGACAGGCTCGCGTTCGAGGCCGCCTCGCGCCGACTCGACGTCGGACTCGACGCGCTCGACCTCGTCGACCTCGACGGGATCACCAATCTGCGCGCCGTGCTCCGCGACCTTCTCGCGCAGACGGACGACGTGCGGGTCCTCGGCCTCTACGACGCCGCGGAGGGCGCCTACGTGCGGCGGGTGCTGTCGGACCTCGGGGTGCTCGACTCCGCCGCAGACCCCGAGCGCGCCGGATTCTTCGGCTGCGAACGCGATCTGGAAGACGAGGCGATCGCCGCCGCCGGCCCCGAGCTCGTCGTCGAGACGCTGGACGCACGGGGAGAGCTCGCCCGCTTCCGCGTGTTCCAGGGGCAACCAGCGCAGCGCGAGCGCGCCGTCGAGGATCAGCTCCACCGGTTCGCGGGAACGGCGGCCGGACGCAAGGCGCGGTTCGCGGCCGACGTGATCGACGCCATCCCCCTGGATCGGATGCCGCGCCCCCTCGTCGCGCTGCTCGATGCCGCGCTCGCCGGATAGCAGCGGCCTTCTCCTGCGGTCTAGCGGCCCTCGACGCTGATGCGGGGGTCGCGCAGCGTGCGGGCGTAGTCCTCCTTGAGCACGGCGAGGTGCAGCCACGCCTCGATGCGGGTGACGCCGGGCAGGGCGCGCAGCCGTTCGAGGCTCGCGTAGAGGGCTCCGGCCGACGGCTCGACCAGCGTCGCGACGATGTCGAAGCGGCCGAGGGTGCGCGCGGCGAAGTCGACGCCTCGTCCGGTGCGCAGCTCCTGCACGATCGCGGTGTCGTCATCGAGGTTCACCCCGACGCCCATCGACAGCTGCCGGTGCGCGAGGCCTCTCGCCTCCACGGCGCTGATCTTGATGACGCCGCCGTCGATCAGGCGCTGCACGCGGGTGGCGACGGCAGAGGGGGAGAGCCGCACGGCCTGGCCGAGGGCGCGGAAGCTCTTGCGTCCGTCGATCTGGAGCTGCTCGATGAGGGCCTCGTCGATCGCGTCGAGGGTGATGTCGCCGTGGTACTCCGAGACGAAGAAGCCCTTGACGACGGTCGAGTAGATGATCGTGTTGATGTCGAGCACCCCGTCGAGTGCCCTGATGCGCGCGAGGAGGTCGTGCAGCTCCGCCATCGAGCCGAGGCGCACCTCGGTGACGAGATCGTGCGCCCCGCCGACCGAGGAGACGAACACGGTCTCCGTCATGTCGCGCAGCGGCGCCGCGACGACGCCCGCCGCGCCCTCGGTGCGGATCGACACGTGCGCGAGCACGTGCTGTCCGAGGAACACCGGGTCGACGGCGGCGACGACGCGCACGGTGCGGTCGTCGAGCAGCACGCGCAGGCGCGCGGCCACGGCGGCGCGCGTCTGCGAGAGGCGGTCGGCGAGGGAGCGGATGCTGGCGCGTCCGTCCTCCTGCAGTGCGCGGATGAGATCGGCGTCGAAATCCATGGTCGTCCCGAAAGTGCTCGATTACCGGCGAACGCACGCGAGTGCGTACATGAATACAGTGCAGGATGGGCCACGCGTGTCGCAAGAGACACTTTTGCCTGTGAGGGCTGACAGAACTCCAGTGAATGAGTCTTCTCGCTGGAGTTCTGCCCTTGTCGAGGGGCTCGGACGCCCGTAGCATCCTTCGCTATCCGACATCTTCCGCAAAGGAGCGGGCTCCATGAACTCCACCACCACCAGGGCGCGACGCGCAGGCATCGCCGCCTTCGTCGGCACCACCATCGAGTGGTACGACTTCTACGTCTACGCGACGGCTGCGGCTCTCGTGTTCGGCCCCCTGTTCTTCCCGAGCGGCGATCCGCTCGTCGAGACCTCCCGGGCCTTCGCCACCTTCGCCGTCGCGTTCCTCGTGCGTCCGCTCGGCGGCATCATCTTCGGCCACATCGGCGACAAGTTCGGACGCCGCGTCTCCCTCGTGATCACCCTGCTCATGATGGGCGTCGCCACGGTGCTCGTCGGCTGCCTGCCGACCTTCGCCGACATCGGCATCGCCGCCCCCATCCTGCTCATCATCCTCCGCGCCCTGCAGGGTCTCGCGGTCGGCGGCGAGTGGGGAGGCGCGGTGCTCATGAGCGTCGAGCACGCCCCCGCGGGCAAGAAGACCTTCTACGGCGGCTTCACGCAGCTCGGCAACCCGGCCGGCGCCCTGCTCGCCTCCGGCATCTTCGCGATCATGTCCCGCGGCGGCGACGACTTCATCCTCAACGGCGGCTGGCGCATCCCGTTCCTGCTGTCGATCGTGCTCGTGGGCGTCGGCTTCTGGGTGCGCTACCGCGTCGAGGAGTCCCCGGTGTTCGAGCAGAAGGTCGAGGGCCGCAAGCAGTCCATGCCCCTCGGGTTCGCGCTCCGCGCCAACTGGCTGCCGATCCTCCTCGGCATCGGCATCCTGCCCATCTCCACCGGCGGCTACTACCTCGCCACGACCTTCGCGACCGCCTACGCGACCGGCGAGCCCATCGCCATCAGCGAGCAGGTCATCCTCGACGCCATGACCATCGCCTCCTTCGTGGAGTTCGTCGTCACTCTCCCTGTGGCCTGGCTCGGCGACAAGTGGGGCCGCAAGAACATCATGTACATCGGCCTCGTGACCTCGGTGCTGACGTTCATCCCGTTCCTGCTCGTGATGCCGGGCAGGGTCGAGCCGCTGATCTTCCTGTTCGCCTCGCTGGTGCGCATCGCGATGAGCGCGACGTACGCGCCGATCGCCGCGATCCTCGCGCAGATGTTCCGTCCGCAGGCCCGCTACACCTCGATCGCGCTGTCCTACGGCGTGGGCGCGGCGATCTGGGCCGGGTTCTCGCCCTGGTTCGCCACCCAGCTCGTCGCCTGGACGGGCAGCATCTGGTCGGTCATCGCGATGTTCATCGGCATGGCCGTCATCGCCGGAGTCTGCACCAGGCTCGCGCCGCAGCACTCCGACGAGGCGCCCGTCACGGCATCCTTCACCGCCCGCACCGACACGACTGCGAACCCGCTCCCATGAGAAAGCTCTCCCCCTTCGACCGCTCGGCCCAGACCGAGCCCCTCCTGATCACGGCCAGGGCGATCCACACGGCGGATGCCGTCGCCACGACAGCGTCCGCCATGCTGACCGACCGTGGACGGATCGTCGCGATCGGCACGGCCGCCGAGTGCGAGGCCGCCGCCGAACGCGCCGGTCTCGCCCCGGAGCGGATCGACCTCGGCGATGCCGTGATCGTCCCCGGGTTCGTCGACGCGCACGCCCACCCGCTCATGTTCGGCCAGATGATGACCTGGGTGGACTGCGGACCCGGCCAGGCCGGCAGCATCCCCGAGATCGTGGCGCTGCTGCGCGCGGCGGCGGCCGACGCTCCCGAGGGGCGGCCGGTGCGCGGCTACGGCTACGAGCAGCGCAACCTCGTCGAGCAGCGGCATCCGACCCGCTTCGAGCTCGACGAGGTGGCCTCCGACCGCGAGGTGTACCTCATGAACGCGTCGGGGCACGGCGGCGTCGTGAACTCGTACACGCTCGCGGCCGGCGGCATCGACCGCGACACCCCGAACCCCGCTGGCGGCGAGTTCTTCCGCGATGCGGACGGCGAGCTGACGGGCGAGCTCTCGGATGCCGCGTGCAACATCCTCACGGGCGTGCACGGCGTGAAGATCGGCCACCACGGACCGAACTTCCACCTCGCCGACGAGCCGGAGGAGCACCTGCGTCAGCTGGATGCCGCCACCCAGCGGTTCCTCGCCGGCGGCGTCACCTCGATCGGCGACTGCCAGGTCACCCGCCGCGAGTTCGACATGTACCTGCGTCTCGCCGAGGCCGGACGCCTGGAGCTGCGCGTCTCGATGTACCTGCTGTCGCACCTGCTCGACGAGGCCCTGGAGATGGGGCTCGTCGGCCAGTTCGGCAACGCCCACCTCAGCTTCGCCGGCATCAAGTTCTACGCTGACGGCACGCTCGGCGGCTGGACCGCGTACTTCCCCGACGGCTACGTCGGAGACCCGTGCCGCACCGGACAGCTGTACCACGAGCCCGCCGCGTACGCCGAGCTCATCCGCAAGGCGCACGCCGCCGGCCTGCAGACGGCGACGCACGCGCAGTCCCCGACGGCGATCGAGATGGTCGTCTCGGCGATCGAGGCCGCTCTCGCCGAGCGCCCCGACGCCGACGCCCGGCACCGCATCGAGCACTGCGGTCTGCCCACCCCTGAGCAGATCGAGCGCATGGCCGCCTCCGGCATCCGCCCCGTCAACCAGACGCAGCACTACTTCAACTGGGGCGAGGGCGTGGAGCAGGCGGTCGGGACCCCCGGCGAGCGGTTCAACCCGCTCGGCGAGTTCGAGCGCGCGGGGGTCGGCTTCACCATCTCCTCTGACGCGCCCGTGGCCGAGCCCATCCCGCTCGAGGCGATCCAGACCGCCGTCACCCGCGTGACGCGCCGCGGCCACACCCTCGGCCCCGACGACCTCCGCATCTCGGCGCTGTCGGCGCTGCGGGCCCACACCATCGAGGGCGCCATCTCGATCGGCCGCGAAGACGACCTCGGCTCGCTCGAGGTCGGCAAGTACGCCGACTTCGCCGTGCTGTCCGACGATCCGCTCGCCGTGGCCCCCGAGACGATCTCCGCGATCGTCGTCCGCGAGACCTGGGTCGACGGCACGCGCCGCCACTCGGCGGCGTGAGGGAGGATGCCATCATGACCGATCAGTACGCAGACACGGCGGGGCGGGCGGTCCTGGAGACCATCCGCGGGTACGGGGTGACGGCGGTGTTCGGCATCCCCGGTACCCACAACCTGGAGCTGTACCGCCCGCTCGCCGACCTCGGCATCCGCGCGGTGACGAACCGCCACGAGCAGGGCTCCGGCTACGGCGCCGACGGGTGGGCGCAGCAGACCGGGCTCCCCGGGGTGGTCATCACGACCTCCGGACCGGGACTGCAGAACGCCATGAGCGCGATCGGCACGGCCTTCTGCGAGTCGCGTCCGCTGCTCGTGCTCTCGCCCGGTGTGCCGCTCGGCTCCGAGTTCGCCGACGTGGGCACCCTGCACGAGACGAAGGACGCGACCGCGATGGTCGGCGCGATCGCCGAGTGGTCGCGCCGCGTCACCACGGCGGCGGAGGCGGTGGATGCCGTGCACGACGCCTTCGCGCTGTTCCGCACCGGGCGTCCCCGCCCCGTGCACATCGAGATCCCCCTCGACGTGCTGGAGGCGCCGGCCGGGGTCCCCGAGGCGCACCGGCTCCCCAGACCGGCGCCGTCCCCTCACTCGGGAGACCCGGCCGGCGTCGCAGAGGCGGCGCGCCTGCTCGCGGACGCCCGCACCCCGGTCATCGTCGCCGGCGGCGGATCGACGGATGCCGCGGCCGGCGTCACCGCGCTCGCCGAGCGTCTCGGCGCCCCGGTGCTGACGACCCTGAACGGCAAGGGCGTCGTCGACGAGCGGCATCCGCTGTCCCTCGGATCGAACCTGCGTCTCGCCGCGGCCCGTGCGGTCGCCGAAGACGCCGACGTGCTGCTCGTCGTCGGCTCGAAGCTGGGGGAGGCCGAGTTGTGGGCTCCCCGGCTGGAGGCACGGGGAGCCGTGGTGCGCATCGACATCTCCGTCGCGCAGCTCGACAAGAACCTCGCGGCCACGGTCGGGATCGCGGGCGACGCCGCGGCGGTGGTCGACGCCCTGCTCGCGCACCTGCCATCCGGCGACCGCCCTCCGCGCGACCTCGCGGTCGAGCGCGCCGCGATCGACACGGAGATGCGCGACACGGCCCCCGAGACCGTCGCGCTCGCCGAGATCATCGCCGAGGCGCTGCCCGACGACGCGATCGTCGCCGGGGACTCCTCGCAGATCGTCTACATGGCGCTGGGGAGCGTGCTGCGGTCGCAGCATCCGCACTCCCTGCTCTACACGCCCACCTATGCGACCCTCGGCTACGGCCTGCCCGCCGCGATCGGCGCCCGCGTGGCCGACGACTCGCGCCCGGCCGTCACCGTGATCGGCGACGGAGCCCTCATGTTCTGCGTCAACGAGCTCGTGACTGCGGTCGAGCAGCGTGTCGACGTCACGGTCGTGTGCGTCGACAACGGCGGATACGCCGAGATCCGTCAGAACGAACTCGATCGAGGGATGACCCCGATCGGCGTCGACCTCGTGCAGCCCGACTGGGCGGCCCTCGCGACCGCGTTCGGCGCGACCGGGCGCCGCGTCGAGCGCCGGGAGGACATCGCGGCGAGCATCCGCGACGCCATCGCCGACGGCGGCGTGCAGCTCGTGCACATCCCGCAGAACGCCCTCTGAACAGCATCCGACAGACAGGACCCACCATGACCGAGAACGTCGGCCCCATCGACGCCTCCCAGAACCCGCGGTACTCCGGGATCGCCACCTTCGCGCGGCTTCCCCGCATCGAGGACGTGCCGCGCGCCGACATCGCGGTCGTCGGCATCCCCTTCGACTCCGGGGTGAGCTACCGCCCAGGCACCCGGTTCGGGCCGTCGCACGTGCGCGAGTCGTCCCGCCTGCTGCGGCCGTACAACCCCGCGCAGGACGTGTCGCCGTTCGCGATCGCCCAGGTGGTGGATGCCGGAGACATCCCGGTGAACCCGTTCGACATCACGGCGGCCGTGAACGAGGTGGAGAGCGCGGCGTTGGCCCTCGGCGAGCAGGTCTCGCGCATCGTCACGATCGGCGGCGACCACACGGTGGCCCTGCCGCTGCTGCGCGCCGTCGCGGCGAAGCACGGTCCGGTCGCCGTGCTGCACTTCGACGCCCACCTCGACACCTGGGACACCTACTTCGGCGCCCCGATCACGCACGGGACGCCCTTCCGCCGCGCGAGCGAGGAGGGCCTGATCGACCTCACCGCGAGCTGCCACGTCGGCACCCGCGGTCCGCTCTACTCCAAGCAGGACCTCGAGGACGACGAGCGCCTGGGCTTCTCCATCGTGTCGAGCGAGTACATCGAAGAGCACGGCGTCGAGGCCGGCATCCAGCGCATCCTGCAGCGCATCGGCGACCGTCCGCTCTACGTCTCGATCGACATCGACGTGCTCGACCCCGCGCACGCCCCCGGCACCGGCACTCCGGAGGCCGGCGGCCTCACGAGCCGCGAGCTGCTGCGCATCCTCCGCGCCCTGTCGGCGACGACCATCGTGGGAGCGGACGTGGTCGAGGTGTCGCCCGCCTACGACCACGCGCAGATGACCGGCATCGCCGCGAGCCACGTCCTGTACGAGCTGGTGACGCTGCTCGCGGCGCAGCTCGCGCGCGACTGACGCGGGGCGGCGCCGGCCGTGTCCTCACACGAAGGATGCCGCGAGCAGCTCGGCGAAGAGCTCCTCGGCGTCGCAGTCCACGCGGCGCCGGGCGAACCAGTCGCAGATGTTGACGCAGTCGCGGTGCAGCAGGTCGAGGCCCTGCGGATTGGCGATGATGTCGACGATCTGCGGCAGATCGATCACCCGCACACGCCCCTCGTGCACGAGGAGGTTGTACGCCGACAGGTCGCCGTGCGCGAAGCCGGCCACGGCGAACACCCGCATGATCTCCACGATCTGCGTGTAGAAGCCGGCGAGCTCCTCGCGTGAGGAGCGCACCTGCGCCAGCCGCGGCGCGGCCGTGCCCGACTCGTCGCCGATGAACTCCATCAGGATCTCGGTGCCGTTCACCTGCACCGGGTACGGCACCGGCGCCCCGAGCTCGTGCATCCGGCACAGGGCGTCGAACTCGGCGATCGACCAGGCGGATGCCGCGACCTCACGGCCGTGGGAGGACTTCTTGGCGAGCGCGCGGGCGTCGCGCGTGTTCTGCACGCCGCGACCCTCCGTGTACATCGCCGAGCGGTGGAAGCTGCGGGTCTCCTCGCCGCGGTACCGCTTCGCCGCGAGCAGCGTGCGCTGATCGGGGTCGTCGGGCACGGCGCGCTCCAGCAGGAACACGTCGGCCTCCTTGCCGGTCTTGAGGATGCCGAGCTCGGTGTCGAGCGCGCCGGCATCCGTCACGATCCAGGAGGGCCACGGCAGCGGTCCGCGCTGCGTGGGGATGGTGGTCGGCCAGGTGGTCCAGCGCTGCCCGTCGCCGGGCTCGACGTCGGCGAAGGTGAGGGAGAGTTCGAGTGCGTCGAAGGACGCGAGGGGATCGGTCACTTTTGATTGCTCCGTGATGGCCAGGAGGCCACACAGGCGGCGACCT
Organism: Microbacterium sp. MYb72; assembly: GCF_002979415.1. GTDB lineage: Bacteria > Actinomycetota > Actinomycetes > Actinomycetales > Microbacteriaceae > Microbacterium > Microbacterium natoriense. The sequence continues at coordinate 22,460 of NZ_PCOT01000039.1, forward strand.
CAGGGAAGGATGTCGGCGAGGGGCGCGACAAAGACGTTCGTCATCTTCTCGGCTCCTCTCGCTCGTTCTTCCCGGGCTCTTCCCGGTGCGCCGTCGAGCCTACCCTCGGCGGCGGCGGTTGTCACGACCGGGATGGCGGAACGAGACGGACCAGCACCCCGTCGCCTTCGCCCCCGATCGCGACGACCCAGGAATCACCGACCCGCGCGGCGGCGTTCGCCCCGCACAGGAACGGCAGCGGATGCTCGTCGCCGCCGGCGTCGGTCAGGAGCAGTGCATCCGCGCACCCCGAGCGCGCCTCGATGCTCGCGCGGGCCTCGGATGAGCCGCCGACGACCACACCCTGCTCGGCGGAGTCGCGGGCGCCTCCGCCCCACCAGAGGGCCGTCCCGTCGGCGGCGACAGCGACGTGAGGGCGCTCCGCGTTCTGCGCAGCCCGGGATCTCTCGGCGCCGTCGGGTTCGAGGACGACCCTGGCGGTGCGGGTGGCGAGGTGGATGGCGCCCGTCGCGTCGACGTCGACGTCGACGGGGGGAAGGTCGGGCGATGATCCGGGCGCATCGCTCCAGTCCAGCGGCTCGGAATGCAGCAGGGTCCGTGCGCCGTCGTCGAGCGAGACCCGCAGCACCTCGTAGCCGAGTGCGCCGTCGTCGCCCACCCGGTAGCGGATGACGATCGCCGCACCGGACTGGACGGCGACGTCGCCGAACTCGAAGTCGCCGAAGTCCGTGGGTCCGCCGGATCCGCTCGGCGCCTCGCCGGGCAGATCGCGCATGCTCAGGGTCGAGGTGTCGAGAACCGCGAGCACGGGGGCGCCCTCGTCGCGCACCACGACGAGCTCGGTCGGGGAGAGCGTCGCCATCGCGGTGACCCGCGAGAGGGGGGAGTCGAGCGGAGCGTTGAACCTCGCGACCGTCTCCTCCTCGGCGTCGACGTGCAGCCAGGACCCGGAGGACACGGCCCAGAAGCCGCCGTCGCCGTCGGGCGTCAGATGGGACATGCCGTAGGCGATGTCGGCGCGCTCGGCGCCGAAAGGGACCGGCGCGAGCGTCCAGTCGGAGGGCCCCGGCTGCGGCGCGCACCCCGTCAGCGCCGTCGCCAGCACGGCGGCCACCGCGGCTCCCGTCAGCATCCATCCGCCGTTCCGCCGTCTCCTGTGCATGCGACCACCCTGCAGGGCCGACCTGGGAGGCTCCCGATCCCGACCGACCACGGACTGCCCCGGACGAATGGTCGGATGCCGTGGACGCGACGTCGGGCGACGGCATCCGGAGCCTGCGAGGGTGGAACCATGACGACGACCGCCCCCGTTCCCACCATCGGCTCCGCCCCCGTCGAGCGCATGCGCTACGGCGGGCTCATCGTGCTGATGCTGATGGGGTTCCTGCTGGTGACGGCGGAGTTCCTGCCCAACGGCGTCCTCACCGAGATGGCGGACGCCCTGGGGGTCACCCCGGGGCAGGCCGGGCAGACCGTGACGGTGACCGCGCTCGTCGGTCTCGTGGTGGCGCCGACCATCGGCCTCATCTTCCCTCGTCTCGACCGACGATCGCTGCTCGTGTGGATGGCGCTCGCCGCGGCCGTGTCGAACCTCATCGTGGCGTTCGCGCCGAACCTCATCATCGTGCTGGCGGCGCGGTTCCTGCTGGGCGCCGCCATCAGCGCGTTCTGGTCGATGTCGATCACGGTCGCCGCGACCCTCGCCGGTCCCGACCGGCTCGGACGCGGGGTCATGTTCACGTCGGCCGGCGTCTCGCTCGCCACGGTCGCCGGGGTTCCGCTCGGCGTCATGCTCTCCGAGCTCGTCGATTGGCGCATGGTGTTCGGCATCGCCAGCGCGCTGATGGTGGTGCTCGCGGTCGCGCTGCGGTTCACGCTCCCCTCGGTGCCTGCGGCGCAGGCCTCCAGCATCCGCCTCCTCGTCGACACGCTGCGTCGCCCCGGCATCGGCCTCGGCATGGCCGGTCACATCTTCGTCGTGCTCGGGCACTTCCTCGCCTACACGTACGTGCGGCTCGCTCTCGAGCGCATCCCCGAGGTCGACGCCTCCACGATCGTCGTGCTCCTCGCGCTGTTCGGCCTCGGCGGCCTGGCGGGCAACATCGCCATCGGACTCGTGATCGATCGCACGTTCGCGTTCTTCGCGGTCTTCGCGCCCGTGGTGATCGCGGTCGCCGTGATCTCGATGATCGTCTTCTCGGGGTCGATCGTCGGCGTCGCGGTCGTCGTGCTCGTGTGGGGCTTCTTCTTCTCGTCCTGGCTGATCGTCGCGAACACGTGGGTGGGGCATCGTATGCCGGATCGCCTCGAAGCCGGCGGCAGCCTCGTCGTCGTAGGGTTCCAGGCGGCGATCACGATCGCGGCCGGTGTGGGCGGACTCCTCGTCGACACGCTGAGCATCGAGCTCGTCTACGTGGTCGGCGCGGTGTCGCTGCTGCTCGGTGCGGTGCTCTTCGGCGCATCGAACCGGGCGCGGGCTCCTCGTATCGCCGTCGCGTAGCAGCGCCCGCGCTTGCAGGTGCCCGACCCGAGCCCGTCCGAGGCTGATGCCTGGGGAAACGGAGACGAGAGTGTTCGCGTGCGGGGTGTCGACCAGAGACACGCCATGCACGGTGCACTTCGTCTCCGTCTTCCGACGAACGAGGCGAGGCGGGGCTAGGCCGAGACGGGGAGGTGGGATGCCGCGCGCCAGGCGCTCGGGGTCAGGCCGGTGCGGCGGCGGAAGGCGCGGCTGAACCCCTCATCGGAGGCGTAGCCCAGCTCGCGGGAGGTCTCCGAGACGGAACGACCCGCCTCCAGCATCCGCTTCGCCGCGTCGACGCGCACCTCGGTGACGTAGTCGGCGGGGGAGCGGCCGATCGCGCTGCGGAACCGCTCTGCGAACGCAGAGCGCGACATGGCGCCGACGCCGGCGAGGCGTTCGACGGTCCACTCGCGACCGGGCTCCTCGTGGATCGCCTCGACGACGCGGTCGAGGAACGGATCCTTCGAGACCGACGGCCACCCCTCGGGGGCGCAGCCGTTCGCCGCCCAGGCGCGGATGACCGACAGCAGCACCGTCGTCGCCATCATGCGGCAGATCAGCGGATCACCCTGGCGCACTGCGCAGGCGGCCGGGTCGGTCGGGCCCATGCTGGCGGCCAGCGCCGCAGCCGCAGGTTCGAGCACATCGAATCCGGTGACGGTGATGTAGTCGGGCAGCACGGCGTCGAGCGTCGACGCCGAGTCGGCCCATTCCAGATCGACGACCACCAGCGTGGTCTCGGCGTCAGCCTCGAGGGCGAGCGCGGTGCGCCCCACCGTGAGGAAGGCGTCGCCGGCCGTCAGCGCGGCGCGCGGGCCGGGGATGTCGACGGCGATGAGGTGCGAGGAGCGGTCGACGTCCAGTCGGCACCCGGAGTCCAGCGGAGGGATGCCGTGCACGGCGCCGTGGGCGATGTAGACGAGCGTCGCCGCACCCGGCGCGAGCGGAAGCAGCGCACCGGCATCCAGGATCCGGCGTCGACCGACGCCGACGCGGAGGTCGACGGCGCCGAGAACCTGCGAGAGGGCTTCGGAGTCGACGGTCACCATGCCTTCGGCAACGTCGGGGAGCGCCCGGGTATTCCGCGGAGACGCGAATGTGACGGGCAGCACTCCTCTTGCGAGACTAAGTTCACTAGAAGATGTAGAAAAATAGCATTCTGTTCATGAAATTAGTGATGTACTCTCAGGCTAGGTGCCGATGAATCAGGAGGACTCGTATGCAGTTGCATTCGCCACTCGCGGCCTTCGTGGGCGGCGTGGAGGCCGATATTCTCACCGCGCTCGTGCGCGCGAACGGGATGGTCATGGATGCCGCGATGCTCGCGCGCATCTCAGGCAAGTCCTACACCGGCATCCGCTATGCCCTGCGCCGTCTGGTGCAGCACGGCACCGTCACGGCGACCCAGATCGGCAGCCGCAGTGTGTTCGCGTTCAACGCCGAGCACCTCCTCGCTTCGGCGATCGTCGAGATCGTGGACTCCAAGTCCCGCCTTCTCGTGGAGTTGACGACGGCGATCGGTGAACTCTTCTCGATTGACCCGCGATTCTCCGCACTCTTCGGCTCGGCAGCGCGTGATGAGATGACGCCCGAGAGCGACATCGATCTCTTCCTCGTGCGCCCAGCCGAGGTCGATGAAGATGCCTTCGCCGCGGAAGCGGAGGTGCTCGCGCAACGTGCGACCCATCTCACGGGGAACGACGTCAGAACCCTCGTCTATGGTGAGGAAGAGGTCGCGCAGGGTGCTGCGCGACATCCGGTGTTCGCCGAGATTCTGCGCGACGGCGTCGTACTCACCGGTGATCTGGGGTGGTTCCGTCGCGCTGCGACATCGTGAGGAACAGATGCGTCTCATCGAGCGGACACCGGCCATCGAACGCGGTCGTCGTCGGAAGGCGGAGCAGTTCGCTGCCGCTGCACGCATGGTCGAGGAACTCGAAGACGATGACGAGCTCGTCGACGTCATCGTGACACTGTGCGTGCATTCCGGGATCGCGTCGTCTGATGTCATCTGCCTGAAGCGGCTCGGCACCCACGTCAAGGGAGAGAATCACGCGGAAGCGGTGTCGCACTTGAAGAAGGCGGACGACGGTGCCTCATCAGCGCTTGCCACGCTTCTGAGTATGAAGACCAAGGCGGGGTATGGGTTCGACTCCGTGAGTCGGTCCGATCTGACGCGGGCCATGAGAGCGATGGAGTCCCTGGTGACGAAGATGCGGGCCTCCTGAGCACGACTCAACCATTCGATGGATCACGGATGCCGCGGAGCCGCCTAGCGTGGGGAGTACCCGATTCCTAGGAGCACTGTGTTCACCGAGCCCTCCCGCCTGTACCGCGTCCTGGCCATCGCCGAGGCGATCACCTGGACGCTCCTCATCTCGGCCCTCATCGCGCGGGCGGCCGGCGCTCCGGGGATCGTCGTCACGATCGGCGGCGGCATCCACGGGTTCGTGTTCCTCGCCTACGGGGCGACCGCGATCCTCGTGGCATTGAACAACCGCTGGCATGCGGGCGTCGCCGTGCTCGCCGTCGCCAGCGCGATCGTGCCCTACGCGACGATCCCGATGGAGATCTGGCTGCACCGCACGGGGCGCCTCGCCGGCGCCTGGCGGCTGGAAGAGGGCGAAGACCCGCGCGACCGGCGCTGGATCGACCGGCTGATGCGCTGGTTCCTGCGGCGTCCGTGGGTGCTGGGCGGGCTGATCGCGATCGCGGTCGTGGCGCTCTACGTCATCCTGCTGCTCGTCGGTCCGCCCGGAGGCAAGTGACCTCGCCCGTCACGGGGTGATGATGATGGCGTTCTTCTCGACGATCTCGTCGAAGACCGCATCCACGTCGCCGCCCACGCAGTCGACGATCACGAAGACGCCGGCCCCCGTCGCCGTGAACGCGCGAGCCGTGATCGACCAGTCGTGCCCGTCGCGCGTCCCGGTCAGCTGACGCGCATCGACCAGCGGCGTTCCGCCGGTCTGGTACCCGAGCTGCACGGTCGTCGCGAGCAGCGTCACGGAGGCCGAGGTCGTGCCGCCGACGACCTGCGCGAGCACCGCGTCCGAACTGACCTCGTCGTCGCCCGGCGTCATGTCCACGTCGGATGCGAGCCCCTGCCAGAACCGCGCCGTGCAGGTGTCGTCGATCGTGCCGTCCGTCCATCCGCCGTTGCCGTCGTCGGGGGCGACCGACTTCCAGCCGTCGTCGAACAGGAGGCCGTCGCCCCACTGGATGTACGCGGTCGACGGCAGATCGGCGCCGTCGGCGAACGACATCGTCGCGGGGATGCCGTCTTCTGCGGGCTCGTCGGAGGGAACCGGGGTGCTCGTCGGCCCGTCGACCGCCGGCGGATCCGCGGGGATCTGCGCGTAGAGGCAGCCGCTCAGCGGCAGCGCGACGACTCCGACGATGATCGCCGCGGCGAGACGGCCCCCCGATGTACGCGTCATGCCGGTCAGCCTAGCCCCGGGGCCACGGGCGCGGGGAGTCAGTGCGCAGTGGCGACGCCGACGGCGTCGTGCACGATCACGGCCGCGACGCGGGCTCCGGCGCCGGCCGCGACGATGAGCTGCTGGGGTCCGGGGGCGGCGGCATCCCCCGCGGCGTAGAGGCCGGGCACGTCGGTGCGCCCTGAGCGGTCGGTGACGAGGTGCCCGTGCCCGTCGACCGCCGCGGTGAAGCCGTCGAGGAACGAGAGGTCGGTCTCCCACGCCGGCCGCACGAACCCGCCGCCGACCCTGATCACCTGACCGCCGTCGAGACGGATCGCCTCGAGCCTGCCCCGTTCGCCCACGAGCTCGGTGATCGGTTGCCGCAGCACGGCGATCCCCGCGGCGGCGAGCTCGGCCTCCTCCGTCGTCGTGACGGCGTCGGAGCCGTTCGTGAAGACCGTGAGGCTCTCGGTCCAGCGGGCGATCAGCCGTGCGCGATCGGCGAGGTCGGCGGACTCCCCGATGAGCGCGAGGCGTCGACCGCGCAGCTCCCATGCGTCGCAGGCCGCGCAGCTGAACAGGCTCATGCCGTAGAAGCCCCGCAGGTTCGGCACCTCAGGCAGCGTCTCGCGCAGGCCGGTGGCGAGCAGCACGGCGCGGGTGCGGACCGTCTCCGTGGCCTCCGTGCGGCCGATCCCCGCGGCGAACCCGTCGTCCGTCTGCGTCAGCGAGGCGACGCGCACGCGGGAGCGGATCTCGACGTTCGGGTAGGCGGCGAGCTCCGCCCGGGCGAGCTTGCGCAGCTCGTGCGGGGGCACGCCGTCGCGGGTCAGGAAACCGTGCGAGTTCAACGTCGCCGCGTTCCGTGGGCGATCGGCATCCACGACGAGCACCCGCACCAGGGACCGGCCCAGGTTGAGGGCGGCGGAGAGGCCCGCAGGGCCCCCGCCGATGATCAGCACGTCGTACGGAGCCGTCTCAGCCATGCGCACCCTCCTGTGGGGGAAGGGCGGCGACCACCGGGTGGTCGAACGCGGAGACGCCGACCTTGGCGGCGCCGCCGGGCGAGCCGAGCTCATCGAAGAACTCCACATTCGCCTTGTAGTAATCCTGCCACTCCTCGGGCAGGTCGTCCTCGTAGTAGATCGCCTCCACGGGGCACACCGGCTCGCAGGCGCCGCAGTCGACGCACTCGTCGGGGTGGATGTAGAGGGAGCGCTCTCCCTCGTAGATGCAGTCGACGGGGCACTCGTCGATGCAGGCGCGATCCTTCACATCGACGCAGGGCAGCGCGATGACGTAGGTCATCGGACGAGAGCGCCGTCGCGCGACACCGCGACCTGCTCGTCGCGGGGCACGACCTTCACGCGCTCGCGGGAGTGCCGATGCGTCTCGCCGAGGCGACGCTCGTGGGCGTCGAGGGCCAGCCAGCCGTCCCAGGTCGTGTATTCGGCGCCGTCCGCGTCGAGCACGTCGAGCACGTCCTCGTCGGAGGCGGGGTCTGCGAGCAGCCCGGCCTCCGCGTCCGCCACGAGGTGCGTGATGGTCTCCAGCGCGTCGGACTTCGTGTGCCCGATGAGGCCGACGGGCCCGCGCTTGATCCAGCCGGTCGCGTACAGGCCGGGCTCGTCGGCCACACGGCCGCCGTCGTTCGGCACCACGCCGCGCGCCTCGTCGAACGGCGCATCGACCACACGGGTGCCGTAGTACCCGACCGCGCGGTATACGGCCTGCACGGCGTAGTCGCGGAACTCGCCGGTGCGCACGAGGGCGCCATCGGCATCCGCGCGGGTCCGCTCGAAGCGGATGCTCTCGACCCGCCCGTCGCCCTCGATCGCGACGGGGGCGTGCCAGAAGTGCAGGTGCAGTCGGCGGGATGCCGTGCCCGCCGGGCGGTCGCGCCAGCCGTTCAGCGTGCGCAGCATGACCTTGAGCTGGTTGTTCGTCGCGGCTGCCGGATCGACGCCGTCGAAGTCCTCGTCGTGCAGCACGATGTCGACGTCGCGCACCTCGCCGAGCTCCCGCAGTTCGATGGGCGTGAACTTGATGTCGGCGGGGCCGCGGCGCCCGAACACGTGCACGTCGGTGACCGCGGAGGACTCCAGACCCGCCAGGACGTTGTCGGGCACCTCGGTCGTGCGGAGGTCCACGGCGTGCTTCGCGAGAACCCGGGCGACGTCGAGTGCGACGTTGCCGTTGCCGATCACCGCCACAGACGACGCGTCGAGAGGCCAGGTGCGCGCGACATCGGGGTGACCGTCGAACCACGCCACGAAGTCGGCGGCGCCGTAGGAGCCGGGGAGCTCGACGCCGGGGATGTCGAGGGCCGCATCGCGGATCGCCCCGGTCGCGAGGATCACCGCGTGGTAGCGCTCGCGGAGGTCGTCGAGGGAGACGTCGCGGCCGACCTCCACGTTGCCGATGAAGCGGATCGTGCGCCGGGTGGGCGCGGGGTCCCCGTCGTCGACGACGGGGAATGCGTCGAGCATCTCGTGCAGCGAGCTGACGATGCCCTTGATGCGCGGGTGGTCGGGGGCGACGCCGTAGCGGATGAGGCCGTAGGGCGCGGGGAGCGATTCGAACAGGTCGATCTCCACGCGGCCGGAGCGCTCGGCGACGGCGTTCGCGAGGAGGTTGCCCGCGTAGATGCCCGCGGGGCCGGCGCCGACGATCGCGACGCGCAGGGCCAGCGGGCGCGGCGAAGACGAGGAGACGGGGGTCGTTGACATGGCGGATCTTTCGGTGCGGGTGCGG
>NZ_PCOT01000004.1 GCF_002979415.1 Microbacterium sp. MYb72
CCCCACCCCGAACGAAGAGACGGAGACTCCGTGAACATCCACCGCGGCATCGTCAGCAGCACGGCCACCCTCACCCCGAACCTGGTGCGCATCACCCTCGGCGGCGACGGCGTCGCCGACTTCCTCAGCACCGGCATCGGCGACGAGTACGTGCGCGTGTTCTTCCCGCACGGCGAAGACCCCACCGACGTCTCGCTGCCCGTGCCTGCGGGCGACTGGTGGGAGACGCCGGAGGGAGCGCCGGAGGCTCCGATGCGCACGTACACGATCAGCGGCGTGCGCCCGGATGCCGGCGAGCTCGACATCGACTTCGTCATTCACGAGGCGGGGGTCGCCGGGCCGTGGGCGGCGCGCGCCGAACCCGGCCACGTGCTCGGGCTGAACGCGCCGACCGGTCTGTACGCGCCCCCGGCCGACATCACCTGGCAGGTGCTCGTGGCCGACCTCACCGGTCTACCCGCCGTCGCCCGCATCGCCGCTGCGGCGCCGGAGGGCGTGCGCACCCGGGTCGTGCTCGAGGTGCCCACCGCGCAGGATCAGGTCGCGTTCGAGGTCGGCAGCGACGTCGAGGTCACCTGGGTCGTCGGCGGCAACGGCCACGGGCCCAGCGCGCTCGGTCAGCTGGTGCGCGGCATCGTCGACGGCCGCCTCGCCCTCGACGAGGGATACGTCTGGGTGGCCGGCGAGACGGTCGCACTGCGCGATGTGCGCAAGTACCTGCGCAAGGAGCTCGGGCTGCCCGCGACGCGCTTCAAGGTCGTCGGCTACTGGACCCCGATCGCCGCGTGGGACGAGAAGTTCGCCGCGCTGCCCGAGTCGGTGCAGAAGGAGCTCGACGCGATCTGGGCCGAGATCGACGACGATGAGCCGGAGGACGTGCAGGTGCGGTTCGAGGAGAGGCTCGACCAGCTCGGGCTCTGACGTCCGCTCTCGATGAGCGGGACGTGCGACGTGGACGCGACGGCGGGAGTCGAACCCGCCACGCTGCCGGTTATGAGCCGGAGCCCGGGACCGCCCGGATCGCCGCGATGATGACCTCGACGCTACCCGGCGGATCCGCGGATGACCAGGCTCGTTGCCTGGGATAACGCTATGAGTCCGGCGATGACGGCGACGGGCGTCAGGCGATGCCAGGGACCGGAGCGTCGAGGGCGCGCAGCATCCGTTCCAGCGCCTCGCGCAGTTCTGCACGCTCCGGCTCGGGGAACGTGGTCGCGTACTCGACGCCCTCCGGGATCCACAGCAGCGCGTACATGGCATCGCGCCAGTCGCCGCCGCCGAACGGCCAGCGAGTGCGGTCGGCGCCCTCCGCCGTCGCCCCCTGAGACCAGACGCCGAAGCGCTCCTGCATCTCAGCGAGAGGGAGTTCCATGACGGCATCGGCCTCGACCCTCTGCGGAGACCACGACGATGCCACGAGGATGCGTTCCTCGATCTCCTCGCGGGTGATCAGCCTCCTGGCGAACAGCACGCGCGTGTGATCGACCGTCTCGATGCGGTCGACGCGGAAGGTGCGCCAGTCGTCTCGGTCGAGATCCCAGCACAGCAGGAACCACTTGCGGCCGGACGGCGCCAGCGCGTGCGGCTCGACCCGACGGATGCTCTCGGCGCCGGCCCCGTCGATGTACCGCAGCCGGAGCCGCTCTGTATCCCTGGTGGCGAGCGCGATCTCGCCGAGCACCTCTGGCGACACGACCGGCGCGTCTCCGATGCGCGGAGGCTGCACGGACTCGGCGAGCGCGTTCACCCTTCGGCGCAGCGCCGACGGCAGCACCTGCTCGAGCTTGGCCAGTGCGGTGAGAGTGACCTCGGCTCCTCCGACGAGCTGCTGCGTCGCGGCGACCCGCAGACCGATCGCCATCGTCACCGCCTCGTCATCCGTGAGCAGCAGCGGTGGCACGGCGCTCCCCGCCTCCAGCCGGTACCCGCCCGCAGCGCCGGGCGTCGACTCCACGCGGTAGCCGAGCTCCCTCAGCCTGTCGACGTCGCGCCGCACGGTGCGCTGGGTGACGCCGAGCCTGCTCGCAAGCTCGGTGCCCGGCCAGTGCCGGTGCGTCTGCAGCAGATTGAGCAGGGCGAGTGCGCGGGAGGTCGTATCGGACATGTCTCAAGATTCGCAGATATTGCGGACAGAATCTGTCCTGGTTGGTTTCTACCTTCGAGGTATGGCAACTGAACCCATCATCGAAACCGAGGGCCTGACCAAGGTCTTCACCGTCAAGAAGACGTCGGTCGACGCGGTCACCGACCTCTCCTTCACCGCGGCGCGCGGAGAACTCGTCGCGTTCCTCGGACCGAACGGAGCCGGGAAGTCGACGAGCCTGCGGATGCTCACGACGCTGATCCCGCCGACGTCCGGCACGGCACGGGTGGTCGGCCACGACATCCGTACGGATGCCGCCGGCGTCCGCGCCCGGATCGGCTACGTCGGCCAGCTCACGAGCGGGAGCTTCTCGCAGCGGGTGCGCGATGAGCTCCTCAGTCAGGGAGCGTTCTACGGGATGTCGAAGCGCGACAGCGCGCGCCGGGCCGACGAGCTCATCGACTCCCTCGATCTCGGCTCCTTCGCCGCCCGCACCGTGCAGCAGCTCAGCGGCGGGCAGAAGCGCCGCCTCGACATCGCCCTCGGACTCATGCACGCCCCGCCGCTGATCTTCCTCGACGAGCCGTCGACAGGCCTCGACCCGCAGAGCAGGGCCAACCTCTGGGAGCACATCCTCGACCTCCGCACCCAGCACGGCACGACGGTGTTCCTCACCACGCACTATCTCGAAGAGGCTGATCGCTACGCCGAGCGCGTCATGGTGATGGACAAGGGCCGCATCATCGCCGACGACGACGCCGCCGCGCTCAAGGCGACGCTGGCCGGGGATGTCCTCACCTTCGGCTTCGCCGATGACGCGGTCGCAGCGAGCGCTCGTGCCGTGATCTCCCGGCTCAGCCCCGCCGAGGTCACGGTCGACGCGGACTCCGTGTCTCTCGCCGTTCCGAACGGGGACCTCCTGCTCCCCGTGATCGTCCACGAGCTGGATGCCGCCGGCATCCAGGTGCGCAGGGCGACCGGCGTGCCGCCCACGCTCGACGACGTGTTCCTCGCCCTGACCGGCCGCACCCTGCGGGACGCAGGCGAGGGGGCCGCAGACGCGGCATCCGATTCCGAAGCCCCCAGCGAAACCACCCGGACGGGAATCCTCTCATGACCACCATCGAGACCCTCGTGCGCCCGAACCTCGCCAGGGACACGAAGAACGTCCTCGCTCGCGAGCTCAGGCCCGTCGTACGAGATCCGTTCACGCTGATCTTCAGCCTGCTCCAGCCGCTCGTGTTCCTCGGGCTGTTCGCGCCGCTGCTGATCGGCGGCTCCGGTCGACCTGCCGGCGAGACGCTGGCGTGGTTCGTGCCTGGCGTGCTCGTCATGATCGTCCTGTTCGGCACCGGCGCGACCGGCTCGAATCTGCAGTACGAGATGATGACCGGCTCGCACGAGCGCACTCTCGTCGCCCCTCTCGCCCGGTCGTCGCTGTTGATCGGCCGTGCGCTCAAGGAGGTCGCCCCGATCGTCGTGCAGTCGATCGTGATCGTCCTGATCGCCTGGCCCTTCGGATTCGCGATCGACCTGCCCGGCCTCCTCATCGGGCTGGCCCTGCTCGCGGTGTTCGGCGTGGGGCTCGGCTCGCTCTCCTACTCGCTGGCTCTGGCCACGAAGGATCGAGAGTGGCTGTTCTGGGGTGTGCAGCAGGCCCTGATCTTCCCGCTGCTGATCCTGTCGGGCATGCTCCTGCCGCTCGACGACGGACCCGCATGGATGCGCGCCGTGGCCTCGGTGAACCCCGTGAACTGGGTCGTGCAGGCCGAGCGCGCGCTGTTCGCCGGAGACCTCGGCGACATCACTGTGCTGTGGGGCTGGGTCGCGGCGGCCGCGGTCGCGGTGGTCGGACTCGCTGTCGGCATCCGGTCGATCCGCCGCAGCAGCTGATCGATCGGTCAGAGGCCTCCCTCTGATGAGGGAGGCCTCTGGTCCGCCGACCCGCCGGCGATCGCGCCGATCAGCCGCTGCAGGCGGAAAGCCCTTCGATGAGCACCGCATGCCGCCGGGCGCCGTCGTTCGGTCCGCGCAGGAGGCGCGAGATCCGTCCTCCGTCGCCCTGGCCCATCGGGCGGATGCCGATCGTCATGAGCAGCAGGACGATCCGGTCGCGTCTCCCGTGGAGCAGACCCCGGTCGCCGGCAGCGTGAGAACGACCTGTGCGGCCGAGGGGAGGTCTCCGTCGAGCCATGCGGTGACGGAGCGGACCTGCTCGTAACCGGTGGCGAGGAGGAACGTCGGCGCCCGCCCGTAGGACTTCATCCCGACGACGAAGAACCCCGGCTCGGGATGCGTGAGCTCTCGGAACCCGTGCGGTTCGACCGTCCCGCAGGAGTGGACGTTCGGATCGATCAGCGGGGCCAGCCGCTTCGGCGCCTCGACGATGTCATCCAGCTCGAGGCGGATCTCGCGGAGCATGTCCAGGTCGGGACGGAACCCGGTCGCGTTGACGACCAGATCCGCCTCCACCATCCCCGGCTCTCCGCGGCGCGTGCCGACGATTCGGATCCCGTCACCGGAGGGTTCGAGACCGGAGATCTCGAACGAGTCGACCACCGCGACGGCTCCGGACGCGACAAGTCGGTCGGTACGGGTGCCGAGCTTCGCACGATCGGGCAGCTCGTCATCCGGCGAGGACGACACCCTGATCGCGGAAGGGTTCCGGATCACCCACGTCGCCTGCGTCCCCGGCTCATCGCGAACCAGCTTGCCGAGGGCGATGAGGGTGTTCGCCGCCGAATGCCCGGCCCCGACGACCACCGTATGCCGACCGGCGAACCGCTCCCGATCCGCCCCGAGGACATCCGGCAGGGCATGCAGCACCCGGTCGGCGACCCTGTCGAACCCGAGCGGGATGAGGCCGGAGGAGGCGAGGGGGTTCGGGGTCGAGTAGGTGCCGGACGCATCGATCACCGCCCGCGCCGTCTGCTCCTCGACCTGACCGTCTGCACGCTGGATGCGCAGCAGGAACGGGGCCTGCGCGCGCCCGGCCGTCCGGGTGCGGTCCATGCCCTCCCTCGACACCGCGATCACACGGGAGGCGAACCGGATCCGCGATCCGATCTCGGGAAGCCCCGCGAGAGGTACCAGGTAGTCGTCGACGAGCTCCTGCCCGGTCGGCGCGCGCCCCTCCGTGGGCATCGCCCATCCCGATGCCTCCAGCAGTCGCCGCGACGCGGGATCGACCAGGTGGCGCCACGGGGAGAACAGGCGGGTGTGCCCCCAGCGCTGAACGGACGCGGCCACCCGCTCCCCTGCCTCGAGGATCATGAAGTCGATGCCGCGCTCGGCGAGGTTCGCCGCGGCCGCGAGGCCGATCGGGCCGGCGCCGATGACCACGACCGGCAACGTCGAGAGCCGGTCGGAAGCGACCGTCCGGGGAGTGAGATCGAGCAGCGTCACCATCAGGATCCTCCATATATCGATGAATGTCGATGCAAGTATGGGCGTATCTATCGATGACTGTCAATATCGATTAGTATCGATACATGGTCCAGCTGCTCGAGGTCACCGATGTCTCCGCCGGCACCACCTGCTGCGCTCCGCTCGTGAAGGAACCGCTCGGACAGCATGACGCGGAGCATCTCGCCGCCCGCCTGAAGGCCCTCGCAGATCCGGCCCGACTGCGGCTGCTGTCGATCGTCGCCTCCAGCACCGACCAGGAGGCGTGCGTCTGCGACCTCATCGACCCGGTCGGCCTGTCCCAGCCGACGGTCTCCCATCACCTCAAGGTGCTCACCACCGCCGGGTTCCTGACCCGCTCCCAGCGGGGCACCTGGGCGTACTACCGTCTCGTGCCGGATGCTCTGACCTCGGTGTCCGCGGTGCTCGTCGACGCGTGACTCCCGCCGCGACGCCCCTGTTCCGCCCGCCCGTCCGGGTGTAGCGTCCCCTCCATACGCGGCCGTTCGACGATGCCGGCAGCGCCGCCGCATCCCGTGACGCCCTGAGGGGACGACGATGATGGAGAACCCGGTACGCCCGCCTTCCACGGTGCTGAAGACCCACCGCTACCTGCGGCTCTCCCTGGTCTTCGTCGTCTTCGCGATCCTGGCGAGCGTGCTGATCCAGACGGTCGTGATCTCCTGGCGGCCGCTGGAGTTCGGCTGGAACATGCTGCCGTCGATCAGCCACTACTTCTACACGCCCGTCCGCACCGTGTTCGTCGGAGCGCTGATCGCGGCATCCCTCGCTCTCCTCGCGCTCTCCGGCCGCTCGCGCGCCGTCACCCTCCTCGACATCTCGGCGCTCTTCGCTCCGCTGATCGCCCTCGTGCCCACCGGCATCGCTCCGTCTCAGCGCACGCCAGAGCAGATCTGCCCCGAGAGCGGCGACTGCGTGCCGGAGGAGTACCTGGACGGCGCGCGGGCGGGCATCGCCGTCTACGCGGTGGTCGTGTTCACCACGATCATCGTCATGGCACTGGTCCGCAGACACGACCGACTCCGACGTGAGCAGAGCACCCGCCCGGCGCTCAGCCCCGAGGAGCGCGCCGAGGAGACACTGCTGCGGGAGGATGCCGCGCGGAGCCGGAGGTCGGCGGCGATCGTGTCGTGGGTCGCCGCCGCCACCGCGGTCGTCATGCTCGTCCTCGCGTTCGCCCCCGGTCTCAGCGATGGGTTCCCGTTCAACTTCTGGCCGTTCCCCTCCAGCATCCACTTCGCGGCGACCCTGCTGTTCTTCGGCGCGTTCGCAGCTGTTCCCCTCCTGCATGCCCGGGAGGACGAGAGCGACGAGCAGACGGCGCCCGCACCCTGGCAGAGGATCCTCTACCGCTGGGTCAGCCGCTGCATGGCCGGAGACCTCGTCGTCCTCATCGTGGCCTTCGCGATCCGCGATCACTTGAACGGCTTCCCTCTCGTCCTGATCGGGGAGGCGGTCGCGCTGTCTCTCTTCGCCGCGTTCTGGTGGGTGCAGACCCTGCAGAGGTGGGACGACGAGTACGCGCCCTACCTCGTCGACCCCGATGCGCCGCCGCCCGGTCCCGCCGAGGGTGTGCTCCCGCGGTGAGCCGTCACCTCGACACCGTGATCACCACTTTGCCGCGGCTCACCCCTGCGGCGACATCGGCGAGAGCCTCCGGCACCTGAGCGAACGGATAGGTCCGCGCGACGATGGGGCGGATCACCCGCCGCTCCACGAGATCGGTGATCTCTCGGAGCTGCTCACCATCGGCGTGCATGAAGAGGAACTCGTACGCCACCCCGAGCCTTTTCGCCTGACGACGGATCCTGCGGCTGAGAGCGGTGATCGCGAGGACGAGGAGCGGGTTGAGCCCCGCAGCTCGGGCGAAGGCCGGATCCGGCGGCCCCGAGATGCCGATCGCCCGCCCGCCCGGCTTCAGCACACGCAGCGACTTCTCGAGGTTCTCGCCTCCGAGGCTGTCCAGCACCAGGTCGTACCCCGAGAGGACCTCCGCGAAGTCCTCTCGGCGGTAGTCGATCACGACGTCGGCGCCGAGGTCACGGACGAAATCGGCATTGGCGCCGCTCGCCGTGGTGGCCACATGCGCGCCGAGGTGCCTGGCGAGCTGGATCGCGATGGACCCCACTCCGCCGGCGCCGGCGTGGATGAGGACCTTCTGCCCCGGAGCGAGCCGCCCCCTCTCCACCAGCGCCTGCCAGGCGGTGAGAGCGACGAGGGGCAACGACCCCGCTTCGGCCATCGAGATGTTCGCCGGTTTCGCAGCGAGATCGGCTTCGTCGACCGCGATGCGCTCGGCGAACGTCCCGATCCGCGCCGCGTCCGGTCGCGCGTACACCTCATCGCCGGGACGGAATCCCCGCACCAGCCGTCCGACGCGGATCACCGTACCCGCGACGTCGTTGCCGAGCACGAGGGGGAGCGCGTAGGGGAGGATCTGCGCGAACTCTCCACTGCGGATCTTCTCGTCGAGCTGGTTGACGCCCGCCGCTTCGACCCGCACCAGCACGTCGGTGTCGCCGACCTCCGGCTCGGCGACCTCCTGAAGCTCCAGTGGTCGCCTGTACTTCTTGACGACGAATGCGCGCATGTCCTTCTCCTGTCTTCTCGTGACCGTCTGCGCCGGGTCAGACCGTCGTGGTGCGAAGCTGCGGGTACACCGCTTCGAGCGGCGCGCTGAGACCCGCCTTCAGCTGCACGGAGGTGTCATCGGCGAGAACCTCGTACTCGTTGCGCTCGGTGGCATCGAGAACCGCGGCCACGAGGGCGGCGGGGTCCGTCTTCGGGTCGGAGACATGAGCGGCCATCGCCGTGTCGACGTACCCGACGTGCACCCCCACGACGTGGACACCGGCCGGAGCGAGTTCCAGTCGAAGAGAGTTGGTCGCCGACCACAGTGCGGCCTTGGTGGCGCTGTAGATGCCTCCGACCGCGTACCACGCGAGTGCCGAGTGGATGTCGATGATCGCAGCACCGGGCCGTCCGGAGAGGAGGGGCGCATACGCACGTGCGAGGAAGAGCGGGCCGAGGAAGTTCGTCTCGACGTTGCGGCGGATGTCCTCATCGGAATGGGAGAGGATGCCGGCGGTGGGCACGGATGCACCGGCGTTGTTGACGAGCACGGTCACGTCGGGTGCCGCCTCGACGACCGCACGGATCGATGCGGGATCGGTCACATCGAGGACCAGAGGAACCACGCGGGGATCCGTCCACTCCCGCGGGGTGCGGGCGGTGGCGTACACCTTGGCGGCCCCACGCGCGAGCGCCTGTTCGACGAAACGGGTGCCGATCCCGCCGTTCGCTCCGGTGATGAGGACGACGGCGCCGTTGAGTGTGGGCATGAGCAGATCTCTCTTCTGTGGGGACAATGGGTGATGATGGTGAGTGCGCGTGAGCGACTCCACTCATAACTGAGTGCACTCAGTTTCTATTCCGAGAGGATCACATGTCGGCCCAGCTCGCATCCGCAGGGCGTCGTGAGCGCAACAAGCAGCAGAAGCTGGAGCGGATCACGGCGGCCGCCGCTGCGCTCTTCGCCGAGTACGGCGTCGAGGATGTGACCACCCAGCAGATCGCCGAGAAGGCGGACGTCGGCACCGGCACCGTGTTCCTCTACGCGAAGACGAAAGGCGAGCTGCTGCTGCTCGTGCAGAACGCGCACTACGCCGAGGCGCTCGAGAAGGGCAGGCACGCCGCCGAGGCGATGACAGATGCCCTCGATGCGGTGATGGCGCTCCTCCGGCCGATCATCGAATGCAACCGCGTCCAGATCGACAACGGACGAACCTACCTCCGCGAAATGGTCTTCGGAAGCGTGGACGACGAACGCCACGCCGAGGCCCTCTCGATCGTGGGATCCACGGAAGACGCGGTCGCCCGCATCCTCAGCCGGGGCATGGTCGAAGCGGAGGCGCGGGCGACGACCCAGGCGCGAGTCGTGTCGGCGATCATGTTCCTCACGATGGCCGCCACGGTGAACGCGACACGCAGCATCGACGACCTCGCCGACGACATCAGACGACAGATCGCCGCCGTCATCGGCCGTTGACCGGTCGCGGAGGTCGATCCGCTACCGACGGATCGAGTCGTGGAACGGGTTCGGCTCGAGCGTGAAGTCGGTGCCCGCCTCGCCCCACGTGCCCAGACCCGCGGGCTGACGGCGTCGGCGCACCGCGGCGAGCGCTCGTGTGGCGGGCACTCCGACCGCCAGCGCGACCCGTCCGGAGAGAGTGCGGTCGTCGCGGCCCAGCACGCTCGCCCGGTGCCAGGCCTCGTGCAGCGCACCACCGCGCGCCGCAGGGACACGTCGCGCGGGAAGCGAGCCCTCTCGACGCCGCACGACGAGCTCCTCTACCCGCTCCCACCACGTGGACTCGATCTCGGGATGGAAGTAGTTGTCGCGCAGCCAGTCGGGATGCGGATGCCGGAACCGCCCTGCGACGACCTCGCTGCGCCCGCCGAGCAGCCCGCTGCCGACGAACACGGTGTTCAGCAGCGACTTGCTCACCCCGAAGCTGTCGAGCGCGATGACCGGGACGCCCTGAGCCACAGCCTCGATCGCGGCGGTGGAGCTCACCGTGACGAGCCCCGCAGCGGTCGAGAGCGCGGCGGCCATGGAGTCGTACGAGAACACGAGGTTGTCGGGGCGGCGCTCGCCGAGCAGCTCGGTGTACGCGTCTCGCTCCAGGTGCGTCTCCACCTCGCCCGGCCGCGACCGCAGCTTCACGACCACGCGTCGACCGGGATCGGCCTTCGCCGCCCGCACCAGCGTCGCGGCGATCTCGGCGCGCTCCTCCCGATCCGCCGGCACGAGCGCCTGCGCCGCGAAGACGATGTCGGTCGCCGCGGCCTTCGCGAGAGCGGGCGCCGAAGACGTCGGCTTCTCGTCGACCAGGACCCCGCGCTCCGCCCTGGCGCGCGCGACGGCGGGCGACAGCATCCGCGCCCGCGTCCTCGCGAAGGGAAGCGTCGCGAGCGCGGTCGGCACGTCGACGCCGATGCGGCCGCCCAGCTCGGCGAACGCCCGCTCCTCCCGATGCGAGTGCACCACCAGGAGGTCGACGTGGCGGCGATAGTCCAGGGCTCCGCGCTGCGCGGGGATCGCCATCCCCGGAAGACCCGCCACCGTCACGGGGCGGTGCCGCAGGCCGTCGATCATCCGCCCCATCAGCCGCACGAACGGCCCCCGGCCGGCGAGCAGCACCACGTCGGGGCGCTGCGCCTCGAGCCACGGCGCCGTCTCGCGGAACATCACCCGCGACACGGCGCTCGGATCGAGCCCTGCGCCCGCGAGCGCCGTGCGCTCCTGGGCGGCGCTCGCGGTCAGCGGGGTCTTCACCAGCAGCAGATGCGGTCGGATGCCGGGGACGGCGCCGAGCAACGACGCCGACCACTTCACGAACGAGTCGGCGTCCGCGATCGCGACGACCCGCAGCCCGGTGCTCATGCCGGAACGCGACGCAGCTTCGCCATGGGCGCGCGCTCGCTGTCGAAGACGCGCTTGACGCCGTCGCCGAGGGCCTTCTCGATCACGCGGATGTCGCGCACCAGGTGCTCGAGACCCGTGGGTTCGAGGGATGCCGCGTGGTCGGAGCCCCACATGGTGCGGTCCAGCGTGATGTGGCGTTCGACAGCGACGGCGCCGAGAGCGACGGCGGCGAGGGAGATCTGCAGGCCGCGCTCGTGGCCCGAGTATCCGACCGGCACGCCGGCGTAGCGGTCGCGGAGGGTCGAGATCACCCGCAGGTTCGCCTCCTCCGGCTCGAGGGGATACGTCGAGGTCGCGTGCATGAGCACGACACGGTCAGTGCCGAGCGTGTCCAGGGCGCGGTCGATCTGCTCGATCGTCGACATGCCGGTGGAGAGGATGACGGGCTTGCCGGTCTCGCGCAGCGCGACCAGCAGCTCGGTGTCGGTGAGGCTGGCCGAGGCGACCTTGTGGGCGACGACGCCCAGGTCTTCGAGGAACGCGACGCTGGGCACATCCCACGGCGAGGCGAACCAGTCGAGACCCAGCATCGTGGCGTGGTCGCCGATCTCGATGTACTCGTCGCGGCCGAACTCGACCCGGCGGCGGTAGTCGAGGTAGCTCATGGTGCCCCATGGCGTCTCGCGCGGCACGTCGCGCATGTGCTCGGGGGTGGAGATCTCGGGCGTGCGCTTCTGGAACTTCACGGCATCCGCCCCCGCGCGCGCCGCCACGTCGATGAGCTTCTTCGCGATCTCGACGTCGCCGTTGTGGTTCAGGCCGATCTCCGCGATGACGTAGGCGGGACGACCGCCTCCGATGACGTGCGATCCGATGCTGACAGTCATGATTCCTCCGGTCTGCGAATGCCTTCTCTCCTGGGTACGCGCCGATGGTGAACTGCGCCCAACACCCGGGTTACCGGCGCACGTCAGCTGGACAACACGCGTTCGACCAGTTCGCGAACAGCTCCCCGTCCGCCCTCGCGTGACAGCACCACCCGCGCCGCCTCGATGACGAGCGGGTGGGCGTTCGCGACCGCGACGGGCCACCCGACGATGCGCAGTGCGGGGAGGTCGTTCACGTCGTTGCCGAGGTAGGCGATGTCCGCGAGATCGAGGCCCTGCTCAGCGGCCCAGCCGCGCAGCGCCGTCTCCTTGTCGTCGATGCCGTGCAGCACCGGCACACGCAGCTTCTCGGCGCGTGCCCGCACGACGGGGTTCACCTCGGTGGAGAGGATCAGCATCGGCACCCCTGCGGCCCGCAGCAGAGCGACGCCCATGCCGTCCTCGCGGCTCACCCGCACGCGCTCCCCGCCGTCGGCGTCGATGATCGCGGTGTCGTCGGTGTGCACGCCGTCGAAGTCGGTGACCACGGCCTTCACCGGGATCGGATGCCGCTGCTCGTGCAGCGCCGCCAGAGAGCGCGCGATGCGGAGCTGCTGCTCGTCGTCGATCTCGATCGCGGTCCACTCCGGAACCTCCGCGATCGCGGTGCGGCCGAAGAAGCGGTGCCGGCTCTCACGGAAACCCGCGGCCGAGAACACGTAGAACGCCCCGGTCTCCAGGTGGTGCGGCTCCCGATCCTGCCGGCGGGGTCGGTGCGCGGCGTCGTGGTTGATCGCGACAGCCGCGCCGTCGGCATCCCTCCTCCAGAGGAAGCCGTAGGTCTCGTAGGCCGAGAACACGCTGTCTGCGCGCCCTCCGGCGACCTGCGCGACGGCGTCGGAGAGGGCGTCGGCGGGGATGAACGGCGACGTCGCCTGCAGGAACGCGACGACCCCCGTGTCGATGCCGTCCGCCGCGAGCACGTCGAGCGCGTGCAGGATCGCGCTCTCGGAGGTCGCCGTGTCGCCGGAGAGCTCGGCGGGGCGGCGGACGATGCGCGCACCGGCCGCGGCGCCGATCGCCGCGATCTCCTCGTCGTCGGTCGACACCACGACGAGGTCGATGCCGTCGGCCGCGAGCGCGGCGTGCACCGCCCTGGCCACGAGCGGGACGCCGCCCACGCGTTGCACGTTCTTGCGCGGCACCTGCTTCGATCCGCCCCGCGCGGGGATGATCGCCACCGTCGATGTCATCGTCCTCGTATCGCCTTCCATGCCCTGCCGGCCCTCCGCCTCGCGCCGAGAGCCGTCAACCGCCATTCCTCCATGCGCCCGACCCCGCCGGCCGGACGCAGCACCCGCTGCAGCGCCCCCTCGTCGGGGGCTCCCGGCAGCCGGAGATCCGTGAGCCGCTGCGCGGAGAAGTACCTGTCGCGTTCGACGGCGTCCATGCCCCGCAGCAGCTCCTCCGCGCGCAGGCGGAGGTGACCGGCGATCTCCGGCTGCATCGCGTACCCGACGGCGTCGATGAGCAGCTGCAGCCGCTCGGGGTCGGCGTAGCCCGATGCGGGCCGGGTGAGGGCGTCGACGATGGTCGCCGGGATGCGGTTGCTGTTCTCGAACGGCGTCAGCCTCGCCAGCACGGTGTCGGTGCCGGCCGCGCCGATCTCCCGGTCGAACAGGGCGCGCACGGTCGGCAGGGCGGTGGAGAACCCGGCCACGACGGCGAGGACGTCGAGGCGTTCCGCGAGCATCTCGGCCGCGAGCGCCCCCCGGTACTCGGCGAACGCGATGCCGAGGGATGCCGCGCGGGCCCGCAGCGCGTCGGTGTGCAGGGGTGGCGCCGACGGATGCGGCTTGAACACGATCCGCTCGGGCGACCAGGCCGCTGCACGATCGATCAGCTCGGCCTGCAGCGCGACCTCCTCCTCGGCCGTCATGAGGCCGAGGGCGGAGAGGTACTGCCCGAGCACGAGCACGGTCGGCGTCCCGTCGTCGAGTCCCGCGGCGTCGCCCGCCGCGGTCTCCTCGAAGACCGTGCGGAACCGCGCCGCCGGCACGGGGACGGACTCCGCGTGCGGCGCCCCGACGAGCGGCCGCACCCCCGGCACGACATCGGCGTGCACCACGCGCTCGATGCGCGCCGACACCGTGTGCCCCAGCGCGACCCGCATCGGCGAGTAGGTCATGAGCCCGTCGCCGATGATCGTGATCCGTGCGCCGGGGAAGAGCGTCATCAGCGTGCGCGCAGGCGCGACCTGTGGGCTCTGCACGAACAGCTCGAGCCCGCGCGGATCGAGGTTCCAGGCGCGCCGCAGCAGCCGCTCCAGCATCGGGAGGTCGCCTTCCCTCGGCTTCCACGCGCTGGGGTGAGCGGCCCCGAGCAGCACGTCCAGGTCCTCCACGCGGTCGAACCGCTCCCGCAGCGAGCGCAGCGCGGGGTCAGCGGCGATGCCGACCGTCGTCTCGGGCACCCGCGACGACGTGAACGGCACGAGGACCCGTTCGGCCCGGCCATCCGCGTCGAGGAGTCCGGCGTCGATCGCGGCGACCGCGGTGGCGAGCCCGTAGGCGCTGTGCAGCGCGAAGATCTGCGTCATGCGTCGCTCCCCACCCGACGAAGCAGGGGCGCCAGCACCCGCCGCCGCGGCCCGTCGAGCCGCCCGATCACTCCCGCCACGTCGTCCGCGGGAAGACGTTCCAGCAGACCGAGGATGCCGCTGCGCATCTCCGCACGCAGCGACCTCGTCATCCGCCGTGACCGCACGAGATGCCGCGAGCTCAGCGCCAGCACGGTCCACGTCGCCTTGGGCAGGAAGCGCTCGGCATCCCGATCCGACGCCACCACGTCGAGCACCTCCGTCATCGCGCGCACGAAGTCGAGCTGGCGGCGATCGCGGATCTGCGTGAGGGAGGTCGCGACCCCGCGGCGGTACAGCAGCGCCGGCGCGTCGACCACCGCGAACGACTCCGCCTCGAGGTGCAGGCGCCAGATCCACGGCCGGTCCTCGGCCGTGAAGAGTCCGGGAGAGAAGGCGGCGAGGCCGGCGTCGAGCACGCGCCGGTGGAACATGCCCGCCCACGCGAAGGGGTAGTCGACCATGGTCGGCTCGTTCTCCGGGAGGATCGCGTCGCGCGGCGAGAGCACCCGCTCGCGCCAGGGCTGCGGGGCGCGGTGCAGTGCCCGCTTGGCGCCGGTGACGGTGACGTGGTCGGTGCGGACGAAGTCGCAGTCCAGCTCCCTCAGCCGCACCGCGAGCACGGAGAGGCGGTGGGGCTGCATCCAGTCGTCTCCGTCGACGAAGCAGAAGGCCTCGCCCTCGACGTGCGCGAGGCCCTGGTTCCGCGCGCTCGCGAGACCCTGCGGCCGCGGGTTCGTGAGCACCGCGGAGTGCGGGAAGCGCTCGGCGTAGCGGCGCATGAGCTGCCCGGTGTCGTCGCGGGAGCCGTCGTCGATCATGACCAGCTTGAGCGCGGCGGGGTCGTCGAACTGGCGCGTGAGGGTCTCCAGCGTGGTCGCGATGTACGGGCCGGCGTCCTTGGCGGGGAGGATGACGGTGACGAGTGGAGCGCGCATGGTGCCACGGATGCTGGCACGCGAGCGTTGCCTCCCGGCGACGTCGAGGTGAACACGGGGTGTCCTGCCCGCCCGCTCCCAGGTCGATCCCCCACGATAGGGGGATGCCGCGACCACTCGGATCCTCGGGGAGACCCCTGCGCCGGAGATCGCGCGAGACGTTGGATCTCCGCTGGCTCACCGCGCGGGCGTGGACGAACCGGTGGTATCCGCAGGGCGTCGATCTCGGCATCCTGGACGGTCGACGAACCCTCGCGGTCAGCTGGTTCCGTCAGGACCGAGACAGGCACCACCTCGCCTCGCGCGTCTCCTTCATCGACCTCGAACGCTCGCGGCACCGCGACGTCGCCCTCGTGATCGAGGGTCCGGATGGAGAGCTGGAACCCGCGCGCATCCACGTCGGCGGTCTCGCATGGTTCGGCGACCGCCTCTTCGCCGCGGCCACCATGCAGGGGATCTGGGAGTTCGATCTCGCCCGTCTCCGCACCGTGCGCGGCGCCGATGCCCGACGCCTGACCGGCTCTCTGCGGCGGAGCGCGCTCGTCGCAGTGCGCACGAGGATCCACCCCGTGGCGCTGCGGTGCTCGTTCCTCGGTCGCGTGTTCGACGCCGACGGCGAGCCGCTGCCGAGGGTGCTCATCGGCGAGTACCGCACCGGCGAAGACGGCCGGATCGGCGAGTTCCTCATGCCCGCGCGGGAGGGAGACGGCTTCGCCGCCGTCGAGAACGGGCTCATGGCCCCCGGCATCCCGCAGCTCCAGGGCGCCGTGCGCTGGGGCGCCACCTACTTCGCGTCGCAGTCCGACCAGCTGCGCCCCGGTGCCCTGTGGACGGGACCGGCCGGAGCACTCCGCCGCGCCGCCCAGCCCCTGCCCGCGGGATGCCAGGACCTCGCGCTCGACCCGGACGCGCGGATGCTGTGGTCGCTGGGCGAGCATCCCTGGCGACGCGTGGTGCGCGGCATCCCCTTCGCCCGCCTGGGGATCGAGCACCCCCGCGGCGAACGTAGACTGGACGGGTGAAGCCCGCACCGATCATCGTCTACACCGTGCTGCGGCTGCTGGCGTTCCTCGTCCCGCTCGCGATCCTCTGGTTCTTCTTCCCGATCTTCCGGGAGTTCTGGTGGCTCGCCGCGATCTTCTCCGCCCTCATCGGGGTGAGCATCTCGCTGCTGTTCCTGCGCACGCCGCTCTCCGACGCCTCGACGCGCCTCCACGAGCGTCGTCAGGCCCGCACCACCGGCGCCGAGTCGGATGCGAACGCCGAGGACGACGCACTCGACTCCGAGTCCTGAGCCCGCTTCCCGTGGTTCGTGCGGCGTCCGCACATGAGAGCCTGGTCTCGTGACCTCACGCCGCGGACCTCTCGGAGACGGACGACGCCGACGGGGCCGCGAGCTGCCACCCACCCCGAGCGTGCTGATCGGCGACGCTGTTGTGGGCCTCTCCGCTGCCGCCGCCGTCGGATGCGGCCTGCTCCTGTGCACCCTCCCGCTCCTGGCACTCCTCGGCAGGCTCGTCTTCCCCGACTCGCCGACCGACTTCATCGAGGTGTTCGGCGGCCCGCTCCTCGCCGCGGTTCTGGGCGGCGCTCTGTCTCTCATCACGTGGGGCTACGCGTCCACCACACGACAGCTCGCCCTCGTCCGGATGTACGCGCGGACAGCAGACCCGCGTGAGCTACGCAACGCCGTCGAGGTGCGCGGACCGATCGGGCGCTCTCCGCGGATCGCCGCCGTCGCCACGACCACGTCCATCGGCGTGATCGCCCTCGGCACGGGCGGCATCCTCCTCGCCGCCGGCGCACTCCCCCTCATCGCCGCCGTCTCGCTGGTGGTCGGCGCGCTCTGCATCCCTGTCGTGCTCGTCCTGCTCGCCGCCGACCGCCGCTGGGCCCGCGTCGCGGCCGACCGGCTCCCGACCGCAGCGCTCGGCGAGCAGGGACCAGCCAGGGTGCTCGTGGCCGACGATGACGTTCAGAAGCGGGTCGACGCCCGGGAGCGTCGAGAGCGCTCCGCGCTGGATCGCGCTGCGACGCCCCTCCTCATGGTGCTGACACCGGCAGCCCTCGCCTGCGCCGTCCTCTCGCTCCGTCCGCCGACGGGAGTCTCCGCGCAGGCGCAGGTCGTCGGAGCCGCTGTGGGTCCGCTCAGCGTGCTCGCGCTTCTCGTCCTCGGAGCCCTTCGCATCGACCAGCTGCGTCGTGTCCTCCAGCGGGTTCGCGCCGGCAGGGCCGCGACGGCCGCCGATCGGGGGCGAGCATCCGCAGCGACGACGGCACTCGCCGCGGACCTCCGCACGGCCACCGCGGTGTGGGTGCTGCTCGGCGCCGGGGTGCTGGGCCTCACCGCTCCGGACCTCACTCCTGCCGTCGTGACGGCCATCATCTTGCTGCTCGGGCTCGCCGCGCTCTTCGCTCTCGCGATGCGCCTCGGGGCCGCTGCGCCGTCGCTCCGCGAGAAGTTCGGCTACCGTCTCCCCTTCGAGCATCCGAGCGACGGAGGAGGCAACCTCGTCTCCTGAGCGAGACGCGCGGTCTCGTGGCTGAGACGCGAGGTCTCCCCGCTGAGACGCGCGATCTCCCGGCTGAAACGCGAGGTCTCCCGGTTGAGACGCGCGGTCTCCCCGCTGAGGCGCGAGGCCTCCCGGCTGAAACTCGAGGTCTCCCCGCTGAGACGCGCGTCAGCCGACGAAGGCCCAGAACAGCGCCCCCGCGTAGAGGAGCGCCGCGAGCGACGTCAGCGCGAGGGCGATGACGAGTTCGCCGGGCTTGCGATAGGTCCAGACGATCACGAGCGCCGGGAGCGCGGCGAGCAGGGCCAGCAGCGCGATCCACGCGATCGGGAAGAGCAGCGCGAGGAAGATCGAGATGCCGAACGGCGCGAGCACGAACAGGGTGTACAGCACCTGGGTCGCCCGCGCGCCGATCAGCACCGTGAGGGTGCGCTTGCCCACGAGGCGATCCTGGTCGATGTCGCGGAGGTTGTTGGCGAGCAGCACGGCGCACGCGAACAGTCCGGCGGCCACCGCGCCCAGCCACGCCTGCTGCGGCAGCGCGAAGATCTGCACCCAGGTCGTGCCGAGGGTGGCGACGAGCCCGAAGAACACGAAGACGAACACCTCGCCGAGGCCGAAGTACCCGTAGGGGCGCTTTCCGCCGGTGTAGAACCACGCCGCGACGATGCAGACCGCTCCGACGGCGAGCATCCACCACTGCTGCGTGCGGATGACGATCGCGAGACCCACGACCGCCGCGAGAGCGAAGAAGACGAGGCCGATGATCAGCACGGTGCGCGGTGACACCCGGCCCGAGGCGGTCAGGCGTGCGGGTCCGACACGGTGCGCGTCGGTGCCGCGGATGCCGTCGCTGTAGTCGTTCGTGAAGTTCACGCCGATCTGCAGGAAGACCGCGACCGCGAGGCACGCCAGCGCGATGACCCAGTGGAACTCCGGTCCTGTGCTGCGCGCAGCTCCGGTGCCGATGACGACCGGCGCGATCGCGAGCGGCAGCGTGCGCAGACGGGCGGCGCCGATCCAGTCGGATGCCGTCACCGGGCCGAGCTCGACGACGGGCTTCTTCGCCGGATTCCCGCTCGTGCGGACGGGAGCGCGACGGGACTTCTTCTTGCGATTCGAGGATGCTGCCACGGAGGGAATCCTACTGGTCACTCCTTTTCCCGCCGTCGAGCGAGACGAGACACGACGCGAACCCGCACCCCGGCGAGGAGCCGGCGCCACCACGGGAGGAGACACCCCGGGGGGAGAACCCTCACGGGAGGACAACGCACGTTCGATAGGAGAACTCCCCACGGGAGGAGAACTCACGTTCGGGAGGAGAATCCGGGCGGAATCCTCCTCCCGAACGTGATATCTCCTCCCGAACGCGAGCACACGCGACCCCGCCCCCGCATACGCCCGCGCAGACGCGACGCGAACTCACGTTCGGGACGAGAACTCCCCACGTGATGCGAACTCACATTCGAGGGGAGAACTCCCCGCGGGAGGAGAACTCACGTTCGGGAGGAGAATCCGGGCGGAATCCTCCTCCCGAACGTGATATCTCCTCCCGAACGAGAGCGCACGCGACCCCGCCCGCGCCCACGCGACCCCGCCCACGCCCGCACCCGCACCCGCACAGACGCGACGCGACGCCGCGACCTCGCCCGCGCGATCGCACGGAGGAGGATCGGATGCTCAGCGACGGGTGAAGGTGACGTGCGTGACGCCGCTCTCCGCGACCTCGCTGCGGACGGCGTAGTCGTTCTCGATGCCGCGCAGGCCGTCCCAGATGCGCTCTCCACTGCCGATCACGAGGGGCGCGACGGCCACGTGCAGCCGGTCGATGAGCCCCGCCCGCAGGAACTGCCGCACCACGTCGGCGCCGCCGCCGATGCGGACGTCGCCGCCACCCGCGGCCTCGGTCGCGCGCGCCAGCGCCTCCTCCGGGGTCGCCTCGAGGAAGTGGAAGACCGTGCCGTTCGCGAACTCGATCGAGGCGCGCGGGGTGTGGGTGAGCACGAACACGGGCACGTGGAACGGCGGTTCGTCTCCCCACCATCCGCGCCAGTCGGGGTCGTCGCCGTGCTGGTGCAGGCCGAACATTCCCGCGCCCATGATCTCGGCGGCGACCTCTTCGAAGTACGCGGCGGCGTAGTCCTCGTCGAGTCCCGTCGTGCCCTCCCCCGAGGTGTCGCCGAGCACGCGGGCGCGGAAGGTGCGGGTGGCGGTGTAGGCGGCGACGAGCCGACCCCAGTCCTCGCCGAAGGGGTTCTCCGGCGTCTGGTCTGTGGTGGTCGCGAAACCGTCGAGGGAGATGTTCAGATCGGCGCGAACGGCCATGTCGGTGCTCCTTGCAGAGGGATCAGAGTGCGGGCTTGCTGTCTTTGCCGTCGAGCCACAGCGTGTCCGACGCATCGCCGTGGGCCCCGCCCTTGCCGACGTGCTTGTCGCTGATCTGCGGCCCCTTGGTGATGACGTGCACGAGGGCCATCGCGTGCCCCTGGCCGAGCTGATACTCCTCCTTCAGCCAGGCGACGATCGGGGTGGCCTTGGTCTCGGGGCCGAATCCCTTCTCCGTGGCCAGTTCGATGAACTGCCGGGGGGTGAGGCCGGTCTTGGTCTCGATGTTGTCGAGGTATGCCTGGAACGACATGTGCTCTCCTGTGTGTCAGTCCTCGTCGAGGAACGTCTGGATGATGGTGGCCGAGGCGTGGATGCCGATGATGCGCAGCACTCCTTCGCCGACGTTGGTGAAGCGGTGCGGGACGAACGCGGGCCCGGTGGCCGTGTCTCCCGCCACCGCCAGCAGCGTCTCGTCGCCGACGGTGATCTGCGCGGTGCCCTCGAGCACCACCCAGGTCTCAGGGTAGGGGTGCCAGTGCAGCCCCGGCCCCTGCCCTGGCTGATTCTCCACGTAGAAGTACGAGACGGCCGCGCCGTGCTCGCCGCCCTCGAAGCGACGGCTGCGACCTGTGCCGATGCGGATGTCCGCCGCGGCGACGATTCCTGCGGACGTCGGTGCGCTGTTCATGGGTCCAGTCTCGACACCCCCACCGACACGGCCTAGAGTTTCGATGTGGATCGAAACTCTGCTCCGATCGAAGGCGTCGAGCATCCGGACCACCGGGTGGAGTTCCACCTGAGCCCCGGCGACATCCAGGCCGTGCGCTTCGGGATCTCCCCCGGGCACGAGCTGGCCCACGCCGTGCGCGTGCTGCTGCGTCCGGCGCAGCATCCGCTGCAGTGGGGATGGCTCCGAGCGGTGCGCGAGCGCCTCCCCCGCCGGAGCTTCGAGCTGCTCGCCGTCGTCATCGGCGAGGACGGCTACCTCCCCGACTTCCTCACGACGACCGCGGCGTGGGATCTGACGCCCGATGCCGAGCGGGACGCGCTGCGGCGGACGCCCCTCGACGGCATGCGCGTGGACTTCGGCAAGATGGTCGACCGGTCGACGGGGGCGCGTCAGCGAGCGCTCAGAGACATGCAGGAGCGTCCAGCGCGTGCGCGGGAGATGATCGCCGACGCCTGGCCGGAGGTGTGGGATGCCGTGCTCGCGCCGGTGTGGCCCCAGCTGGAGCGGCTGCTGCGCGCCGACATCGCGGTGCGCTCACGGACCATCGCATCGTCGGGAATCGCCGCCATGGCCGAGGATCTGCACCCGCGGGTGAGCTGGGGAGAAGGGGCCGTGCGCGTGCAGCTGCGACGGCACAGCGAACACGTCGACTGCCGCGGAGGCGGACTCGTGCTCGTGCCATCGGTGATGTCGTCGTGGGGCTGCATGGTGCTCACCGAACCGCCGGCCCAGCCGACCCTCTACTACCCCGCGCGCGGCGTCACCGCGGGCTGGGCGCGCGACGCGGCCGAGATGGCCGACGCGCTCGGCGCCCTGCTGGGTCCTGCGCGCGCCGACATCCTGCTCCACGCGGGAGTCGCGCGCACCACCTCGCAGGTGGCGAGGGATGCCGGCATCGCGGTGTCGACGGCATCCCATCACCTCACCGTCCTCCGCGGCGCCGGGCTCATCGGCAGCGAGCGCGAGGGCAACCGGATGCTGCATCTGCGGACGCCCCTCGGGGAGGCGATGATCGGCGCGGCGATCTGATCCGCGGCGACCAGGTCAGTCCGCGGAGCCGACGGGGATGATCGGCCGGTGCTCGTAGTAGGTCTGCAGCACGACCGTGGTGCGCGTGCTCACGTTCGCGGCGAGGCGGATGTCGCGGACCAGTCCTTCCAGGGCCCGGGGGGAGGCCACCCGGACGAACAGCATGTAGCTCGCGTCTCCGGCGATGGAGTGGCAGGCCTCGATCGCGTCGAGGTGCTCCAGCAGCTCGGGGGCGTTGTCGGGCTGCGCGGGGTCGAGCGGGGTGATCTCGATGAAGGCCGAGAGCGGCGTGCCCGCCTGCTCCGGGTCGAGGATCGCGCGGTAGCCGGTGATGACGCCACGCGTCTCGAGGCGCTTCAGGCGCGACTGCACGGCCGACACCGAGAGGCCCACGGCATCCGACAACTGGGAGAGCGTGGCGCGGCCGTCTCGAGAGACCTCGGCGAGGATCGCGCGGTCGACAGAGTCATCCATGGATGTAAGATTATCGTCAGGATTCCGTATACGCCGGAATCTTTCCGCCACATTCTCCGATCGGAGGTCCCGATGTCCATCATTTCCGCCACCAGCTCCGCTGCACAGGCCATCGTCGGCGAACCCGAGGTCGTCGAGGATGCCGCGATCGCCGAGCAGAGCGCCGCCTGGGCGCAGCTCAAGGACGCCGCGATCGCCATCCGCGAGCTCCAGATCAAGGACGGCTCCATTCCGGATGCCGCGCACCACGGCGTCGCACGCGAACTCGTCGCCGCGATCACCGCCGGCATCCGTGCCCTGGCTCCCGCCTTCCCGCACGACGCCGACTACTTCGCCGCCTCGATCGTCGACTTCGACCGCTGGGCTTCCGAGGACTTCGGCGTGCCGGACTTCCTCGACTCGCTCGTGGCCTTCCAGCCGCAGCAGCACCGCGTCGACGGCATCCGCCACCTCGTGATCTTCCCGATGTACACGCAGAACGGGTCGAGCGACCGCCTCGTCGAGGCGCTCATCGTCGAGACGATCTGGCCGGAGTTCATCGCGGCGCTCGAAGCGGGCGACTACGGCAACAAGCTGTTCGTCTCGCTGCGTCTCGTCGACTTCACGCCCGGCTACGACACGAACTCGGCCGTGCTGTTCCCCGAGACCGTCGCGATGCGCGAGATCCCCTCCTTCACGTGGGGTGCGATCTTCCAGGACCGCGAGGCCGCCCGCTACCGCCGGGTCACCCGCGCCGCCTCCGAGATCACCAACCTCGACCTGCCGGAGCGCGCTGCGGCGATGCTCGACGACCAGGCGCTGACCGAGCGCGCGTTCGTGATGTGGGACATCATCCACGACCGCACGCACATGCGCGGCGACCTTCCGTTCGATCCGTTCATGATCAAGCAGCGGATGCCGTTCTTCCTCTACTCGCTGGAGGAGATGCGGTGCGACATGACCGCGTTCCGCGAGTCGGTGAAGATCGAGCGCGCCCTCGCGGCCCGTATCGCCGCCGGCGAGGAGCTGACCGAGGCCGAGCGGGAGATGCACGATCACGCCGGGCTCGTGCAGTACGCCGTGATCTTCGACCGGATCTTCCGCTTCGCGATCACCGGCAACCGCACGCGCAACTACGACGCGGTCGGCGGCCAGCTGCTGTTCGCGTGGCTGCACCAGCGCGGCGTGCTGCACTGGACGGACACCGCTCTCGCGTTCGACTGGGACAACGTCCCCGACGCCGTGGTCGCGCTGGGCGATGCGATCGACGACCTGTACTGGCACTCGATCGACCGCCCGAAGGTCGCGCACTGGCTGGCCGCGTACGAGCTCGTCCGGGGCACGCTCACGCCGCACCCGGCGTCGCAGTGGGCCCGTGGGCTCTCCGACGAGATCCTCGCCGGCGCCCCCAAGGGCTACACGGATGCCGTGATGGACGACGAGTTCCCGCTGTCGATGTTCTTCGAGACCCTCGACAAGAAGATGAAGCCGGTCATCGAGTCGACCGTCGGCATCCGCAGCACCGACGACTGATCACACGCGCCTTTCTCGGACGCCCTCCCGTTTCTCGGATGATTCGGGGAGGATCGTCCGAGAAGGGCGCGTTCGTCCGAGAATCGGATGCCGTCGAAAGGGGAACCCGTCATGAGCGTCAGCGGTCGCACCATCGTCCTCGCCGGAGCCACCAGCGACGCGGGGCTCGTCGTCGCGCGCGCACTCCTGACGGCGGGAGTTCGGGTCGTCGCCACCGGGCGCTCGGCGTCGCGGTTGGCGCCGCTCGCCGATGCCGGCGCCGAGGTCGAGATCGCCGATGCGACCTCCCTGGAGGAGATGACCTCGCTGGCCGCACGCCTCGACGTCGTCGACGGGGTGCTCCCGCTGGTCGGCGGATGGCGCGGCGGCGGCGGGCTCGCAGGACAGTCCGATGAGGACTTCGACGCCCTTCTCCCCGCCCTGCTCGCGGTGCGGGCCACGAGCCGCGCCTTCGATGCCGCGCTGCGCACCTCGGATGCCGGACGCTTCGCCGTCGTCTCGTCGACGGCCGTCGCCAGGCCGCTCGCCGGAGGGGCGAACTACGCGGCCGTGAAGGCGGCGAGTGAAGCGTGGGCGCGGGCGGTCGCGCAGGGCTTCGCGAAGGCGGCTCGCGACGCCGAAGAGCCGCTGCGTGCGGCATCCGTCGTGTTCCGCGCCAAGGCGCTCGACCCTGCCGCTCTCGCAACCGCCGTCCTCGCACTGTGGGATGCGGATGCCGCAGAGCTCAACGACCGCGTGATCGACCTCGCCTGACGGCGGCTGCGGACGCGGGCGCTCGGCGGGTGGAATCCGGCCGCTCAGAGATCGAGCCGCATCACGACGCGTCGGGTCGTCGGGTGGCTGACCTCGGTGAATCCGGCCGCGGCGAATGGGCCGACCGCGCCGACGTTCATCTCGCCCCACGAGACCGTGGAGCCTCCTGTGAGCAGGGGGTATCCCTCGATCGCCGTGGCGCCCTGCGCGCGGGCGTGGTCGACCGCCGCGACCACCATGGGGTACGTGAGACCCCGGCGGCGGAAGCCCGGTCGCACGATGAGGCACGCGATCGCCCAGACGCCGTCGTCGTTCTTGTCCTCGTCGCGGCCCTTCCACGGCACCGACGATCCACGGAGTCGCCCGTAGACGCTGCGCCGATCGACCGCGCACCAGCCGACCGCCTCGTCGCCGAGGTAGGCGACGAGGCCGATCGTCTCCGCCGCACGCGGATCCCCGCAGTGCGTCTCGCTCCTCAGCAGATCGCGCCGCTCCTCCACGGGCATGTTCCACCAGTCGCCGTCACCGAGGCGTTGCCGTTCGCACTGGCACCGCGCCGCCGACCCCGTGAGGATCGACTGCAGGTCATCCCACCCGGCCTGATTCGCCGGGACGATCCTGATCTCCCCCGGCTCCGCGGCGTGCTGCGGGCTCACCGATCGCGCCCCTCGTCGGCCGCCTCCCTGCCGTCCGCCCCTGCTCGTCCACCGCGAGCTGATACCGGATCGATCAGCGCGGGCCCGGACGAACGGGGAACCCCGCCCGATTCGGCACGCTCCGTCACGTCCGCAGCTGCCGACGAAGCGTCGTCGTCGGCATCCGCCGCACTGTCGCCCTCTCCGCCGGGGATCTCCTGCGCCGGCGCGTTGGCGTACAGCTCGGTCAGCTGCCGGTAGGACTTCGTGAGGAAGGCCAGACCGCCCACGACGACCATGATGAGCCCAGCGAAGAGGCAGATCAGGGCGATGCCGCGGGCCTCGCCCTGCCCGAGCAGCCAGCCCCACTGCGCGTCGCCGGCCGGGGTCTTCATGTACGGGATGATCAGGAACTCGGCGATCGGCGCGATGAGGAAGGCCGTGATCGGGGCGGCGGCCGCCTCCATCGCCGCCGCGACGCCGAACACCCGCCCCTGCCGCTCGAACGGCACGACCTTCTGGATCACGGTCTGCTCCGCGGCCTCGGCCGGCGGCACCATCGCCATGTAGACCCACATGCCCACGACGTACAGCGGCCACCACTCCCGCAGCATGAACACGGCCCCGAGCAGACCCATCGCGATGACGATGAGCAGGAGGGTGCGCATCGGTTTCGGGCCGAGTCCGAACTTCGCGACGAGACCTCCGCCGACCAGGAAGCCCGTCGAGGCGAACGCCAGCGCGAAGCCCCACGTCTGCGCGTCGAACAGGGTGAGTCCGTAGGGATCCATGAGCGCCATGTAGACGCCGCCGATGAGGTTGTTGAACGTCGAGAAGATGATCAGCGCGAACAGGCCGGGGGCGAGCCTGATCGCCTGCACGCTGCCGCGGAAGTCGAGCGCGCTCGACGCGTTCGGGTCGGGCTCCGGTGTGCCCTCGGGGATGCGGATGAACATCAGGTGCACGAAGGTCAGCGCCATCGCGGCGATCGCGATCACCAGGGTCCAGCCCATGCCGAGGAAGCCGATAGAGAGCCCGGAGAAGACGCTGGTGACGAGGAAGGCCAGGCCCTGCACGGTGCCGACGAGGCCGTTCGCGTTGGCGCGCTTGTCTTCGTCGACCAGCAGGGTGACGGTCGTCGACAGGGCGATGTTGCGGAGCTGCTCGATGACCCCGCCGAAGAGGATCACCAGCGAGAACGCCCAGAACCACGGACCGCCGAGGTCGAGCAGCGCCGATTCGCCCTGCCAGACGTAGAGGATGCCGGCGACCAGGAAGGCCGCGGCCGAGACGACGCTCGACAACAGCATCACGGTGTGCTTGCGGTGACGATCGACGATCGTGCCGAAGATCATCGCGAAGAAGGCGATGAAGAGCATGTAGGCGCCGCCGATGATGCCGGTGGCGAGCACGGACTGCGTCTCGATGTACACCCAGAACGTCAGCGCGAACCAGAGGAAGCTCGTCGTCACGTTGGCGATCAGCGTGTTGACGAGGACGTTCGCGAAGGCCGTCTTCGCCGCGGTTCTCTGCATGCTAAGAGGGTAGGCGGGGGTACGGACATCCGGTAGGCCTGTCGCGCTCCCCCACGCAAATAGACTGGGTCGGTGAGCATTCAGCATGACCCCGCGATCCGGGGATTCGCCAGCGACAACTACTCCGGCATCCACCCCGATGTCCTCGCCGCCATCGCCGCGGCCAACGGCGGCCACCAGGTGGCCTACGGCGAAGACGCCTACACGGCGCGCCTGCAGGAGGTCTTCCGGTCGCACTTCGGCGAGGGCGTGCAGGCGTTCCCGGTGTTCAACGGCACCGGAGCCAACGTCACCGGCCTGCAGTCGATGCTGCCGCGCTGGGGCGCCGTGATCGCGGCATCCACCGCCCACATCAACGTCGACGAGGGCGGTGCCCCCGAGAAGATCGGCGGCTTCAAGCTGCTCACCATCCCGACCGACGACGGCAAGCTCACCCCCGAGCTCGTCGACCGCGAGGCCTGGGGCTGGGGCGACGAGCATCGCGCGCAGCCGCTCGTGGTCTCGATCACCCAGTCCACCGAGCTCGGCACGCTCTACACGGCCGAGGAGATCAAGGCCCTCGCCGATCACGCGCACGAGCGCGGCATGAAGCTGCACGTCGACGGCGCGCGCATCTCGAACGCGGCCGCGGCGCTCGACCTGCCGCTGCGGGCCTTCACGCGCGACGTCGGCGTCGACGTGCTCAGCTTCGGCGGCACGAAGAACGGCGCGATGCTGGGCGAGGCGATCGTGGTGCTGAACCCCGAGGCGTCCGACGGTCTGAGCTACTCGCGCAAGTTCAACATGCAGCTCTCCTCGAAGATGCGCTTCGTCTCGGCTCAGCTCATCGCGCTGCTCGAGGGCGACCTGTGGCTGCGCAACGCACAGCACGCGAACGCCATGGCCCAGCGCCTCCGCGGGGCGATCGACGCCGGCATCGCCGACGGCTCGATCACCGGTGTCTCGTTCACGCAGCCGACCCAGTCGAACGGCGTCTTCGCGACGCTGCCCGACGGCGTCGCCGACGCACTGCGCGAGTCGTTCCGCTTCTACGACTGGGATGCCGCACGCAACGAGGTCCGCTGGATGTGCGGTTTCGACACGCACGAAGACGACGTCGACGCCTTCGTCGCGGAGCTCGCGCGCCTGACGCAGGCCTGACGCACCGCCACCCGCTCACTCGCCGCGGCGCATCCTGCCGCCGAGCGCACACGAATTCGCCGACTGCACGGCTTGTTCACGCATTCTTCCCGTGCACTCGGCGACTTCCCGTGCACTCGACGGAGCGCGCGCGAACGCGAGCTACCGGAGCAGGCCGAGGTTCGCCAGAGCCTGCCGGATGAGCGTGCCACGGCCGCCCTCCATCTCGGCGGCGACGGCGTCTGAGCCCGCCTCCTCGGGAGTGAACCAGGTCACCTCCAGCGCGTCCTGACGGGGCTCGCAGGTGCCGGTCACCGGCACCACGAACGCGAGCGACACCGCGTGCTGACGGTCGTCGTGATAGGCGCTCACGCCCGGGATCGGGAAGTACTCGGCCACCGTGAACGGCAGCGGCTGCGGCGGCAGCAGCGGGAAGGCCATCGGCCCGAGGTCGTTCTCGACGTGCCGGAACAGCGCGTCGCGGATCGTCTCGCCGAAGCGCACCCGGCCCGACACGATCGTGCGGGTCATCTCACCCAGAGGCGTGGATCGCAGCAGGATGCCGATCTCGGTCACCACCCCCGAGCCGTCGGTGCGCACGGGGATCGCCTCCACGTAGAGCATCGGCATGCGACGACGAGCCTCTTCGAGCTCGACGTCTGTCAGCCAGCCGGGATTCGCCCCCGACGCCGGCGCGGCGCCGTCGAAGGAGCCGAGCCCCGAGTCTTCGGGTTCCGGATCGGGATCAGGTGTGCGAACCGCCATGTGTCCTTTCTACCAGGCAGGATAGGAGCGTGACCGAGAAACCTGACGATCGACGACGCCGCGACCCGGTGGTCCGCCGGCGACCGGGAGGGGATGCCGCTGCTGGTGCTGCTCCACGGCTACGGCGCCGACGAGCACGACCTGTTCGGTCTGGTGCCGTATCTGCCCGAGGGCATCGCCGTGGCATCCGTCGCCGCTCCCCTGACCCCGCCGTGGCCGATGCCCGGCCGGTCCTGGTACCCGATCGACGGCCTCGACGGACGCGATGCCTCCCACGTCACAGCTGCGGCGGAGGCCTTCCTCCGCTGGCTCGACGCCGCGGCATCCGATGCTCCGAAGGTCGCGCTGCTCGGGTTCTCGCAGGGCGCGGCGGTCTCTCTGCAGGCCATGCGGCTCGCGCCGGAGCGCTTCGGCGCTGTCGTGGCGTTGAGCGGATACGCGACCCCCGGGGACGTCGCAGGCGACGAGGAGCTCGCCGAGCTGCGCCCGCCGGTGTTCTGGGGGCGCGGGACGCATGACGACGTCATCCCGGCGCATCTCGTCGCGCACACCGCCGAGTGGCTGCCCGGCCACTCCGACCTCTCCGGCCGCGTCTACACGGGACTCACCCACAGCATCTCCGAGGAGGAGCTCGGCGACGTGCGCCACTTCATCGCGAAGTGGCTCGAGGGCTGACCGCCGACTAGGAGCGCGGGCCCGGTCGATCCGCGTCAGGCTCGCCGTCGGCCACGGCACCAGCGCCGGCTCCACTCTCGGCGCCGGCCCCACTCCCCGCTCCGGCCCCGCTCTCGGAGTCATCCTCGGCATCCGTGTCGGAGGACTCACGCGCCGCCTGCGCCGCCGCCCACTCCTGCTTCCGGAGTTTCGATCCGGCGCTGATGAAGCACATCATGACGAGGGTTCCGATCCCGACGCCGATCCCCATGCCGAGCGCCAGGTTCTGGAAACCCGTGCCGAGAGAGACGCCGACGCCGATTCCGATCGCGAGTCCGGCCCCCATGCCGACGCGCTGCATCATCTCGCCGGGACTCATGCTCTCGTCTGCCATTCCTCCACGCTACGAGTCCGGAGGCCCTGCGGCATCCCCCGCGCGGTGGACATCCCGGCGCGACACGCCCGGGTTGCGCGCACCGCGGAGGCGGGGGTATCGTCGTGGAGTCCTGTCCGCCGTGTCTGGAAGTCCTTTGATCTGATCCGTCGCCTCCGCGCTCTTCTTTCCGCGCGCTGACCCGACGACGGCTGATCCACGGCCCATCTCCCTCCTTGCGAGGTCGTCTTCCGACGACTCCCCGAGGGCTCGGTGTCAGTGCACCCTCGCACTCGACAGGAGACACCATGTCAACCCCCACCCTTCATGCATCGGTCACCCTCGACCGCCTCACCTTCACCTGGCCAGACGGGCAGACGGCGCTCGACGCCGTGTCCGGCGCCTTCGGATCGGCCCGCACCGGACTGGTCGGACGCAACGGCGCCGGCAAGTCCACGCTGCTGCGCCTGATGGCCGGAGAACTGGCGCCCACCTCGGGTGTCGTCTCGGCCACCGGAGAGGTCGCCTACCTCCCGCAGCAGCTGACCCTCGACGTCGACCGGCGCGTCGCCGAACTGCTCGGCGTGGCCGAGGCGCTCGACGCCGTCCGCGCGATCGGCGCCGGCGACGTCGACCCGGCGCACTTCGACGCGGTCGGCGACGACTGGGACATCGAGGCCAGGGCGGAGGCATCCCTCGCCGAGGCCGGCCTCTCGCCCGACTTCCTCGACCGCCGCGTCGGAGAGCTGTCGGGCGGCGAGGCCGTGCTGGTCGCGATCGCCGGCATCCGCCTGCGGCGAGCGCCGATCACGCTCCTCGACGAGCCCACGAACAACCTCGACCGCGACGCCCGCGCGAAGCTGGCGGCGATGGTGAGGTCGTGGAAGGGCACGCTCATCGTGGTCAGCCACGACATCTCACTGCTGGAGCTGATGGACGACACCGCCGAGCTGTACGCGCAGACGCTGAGCGTGTTCGGCGGACCGTACTCCGCGTGGCGCGCCTGGCTGGACGCCGAGCAGGATGCTGCGAAGCAGGCGGAGGTGACGGCCAAGCAGGTGCTCCGCAAGGAGAAGCGCCAGCGGATCGAGGCCGAGTCCAAGCTCGCGACGCGCGCGAAGATGGCGAACAAGGCCGAGGTCGAGAAGCGCGTGCCGAAGATCGTCGCGCACGGCAGGAAGATGGCCGCGGAGGTCTCGGCGGGAAAGCTGCGCACCGAGGTCGGAGCGAAGGAGGATGCCGCGCGCGCCTCCCTCGACGAGGCGGGGCGCCGCGTGCGTTCGGACTCGTCGATGAAGATCGAGCTGCCCGACCCCGAGGTCTCGCGGGCGCGCCGGATCGCCGAGATCGGCGACGGCGAGCGCTCGTGGATCCTGCAGGGTCCGGAGCGCGTCGCGCTGATCGGGCGCAACGGAGCGGGCAAGACCACGCTGCTGGAGCGGCTGGTCGAGAGCGGGCGCCAGAACTCCGGAGATTCCCCGGGATACGAGCCGACCGGAGCGGTTCCGGCGGATTCCACCCCGGATCTCCGGAGTTCCGGCGGCCTGGACCTCGAGGCCACGGCCCACACCGACCGGATCGGCTACCTGCCGCAGCGCGTGGACGGACTCGACGAGACCCGTTCGGTCTTCGAGAACATCGCGGATGCCGCACCCCAGGTGCCCGAAAAGGAGCTGCGCAACCGGCTCGCCCGGTTCCTCATCCGCGGAGCCACGGCGGAGCGCCCTGTCGCCGCGCTGTCGGGAGGCGAGCGCTTCCGCGTGGCGCTGGCCGCGCTGTTGCTCACCGACCCCGCACCTCAGCTCGTGGTGCTGGACGAGCCGACGAACAACCTCGACCTCGACACGGTCGACCAGCTCGTCGAGGCGCTGCGCGCGTACCGCGGCGCCGTGCTCATCGTCAGCCACGACGACGCGTTCCTCGCCCGGCTCGATCTCGATCTCACGCTCGAGATCGATGCGGAAGGGATGCTGCGCGAGGTCGGCTGACCCGCGCGACGCGGCCGGTCCGGGGGCATCGCCTCCCTGGCCGGCCGCACCGTCGCATCAACCGGACCCTCAGCCGCACCATCCCGCTCACGCCGCACCAGACCGGCCTCGTCGTCAGACCGGTCACGCCGCCACATCAGCCGCACCATCCCGCTCACGCCGCCACATCATCCGGCCCCTCAGCCGCACCATCCCGCTCACGCCGCCACACCAGCCCCGCCTCGTCGTCAGACCAGCCCCGCCGCGTCGTCAGACCAGCCCCGCCGCGTCGTCAGACCAGACCGGCCTCGTAGGCCATGATCACGGCCTGCACGCGGTCGCGGAGATCGAGCTTCTGCAGGACCCTGCCGACGTGCGTCTTGACCGTCGACTCCGTGACGAACAGCCGCTCGCCGATCTCCGCGTTGTTGAGCCCCTTCGCGATGGCGAGGAACACCTCCCGCTCGCGCTCCGTGAGAGCGCCGACGCGCTGATCGATGTCGCCGGCCTGCCGCGGCAGCCGTGTCGCGAACAGGTCCAGCATCGCCCTCGTCACGCGGGGGGAGACGAGGGCGTCGCCGGCGGCGATCGAGCGGATCGCCGCCGTCAGCGTCGCCGGGGGCGTGTTCTTCAGCAGGAATCCACTGGCCCCCGCGCGCAGACTGCCGAACGCGTACTCGTCGAGGTCGAAGGTCGTGAGCACGAGGACCCTGGTCGACGGCGCGCTCCTGACGATGCGCCTGGTCGCCTCGATGCCGTCC
This sequence comes from Microbacterium sp. MYb72, assembly GCF_002979415.1. GTDB lineage: Bacteria > Actinomycetota > Actinomycetes > Actinomycetales > Microbacteriaceae > Microbacterium > Microbacterium natoriense. The sequence continues at coordinate 32,528 of NZ_PCOT01000004.1, forward strand.
ATCTCCGGCATCCTGATGTCCATGAGGACCACATCGGGGGCGAGCTGCTCCGCCTGATGCACGGCGTCCGTCCCCGACACCGCCTCGCCGATGACGTCCAGATCGTCCTCGGCGTCGAGGACCATCCTCATGCCGCGTCTGATCAGCTCGTGATCGTCGACGATCAGCACCCGTATCCGTTCGCCGCTCATCGCTGCGCCTCCTGTTCCGGCATCTCCACGTGCACGCGCCACCCTCCGCCCTCGATCGGACCGGCATCCGCTGTTCCCCCGTAGAGGCGGACCCGCTCTCGGATGCCGACGAGCCCGCGCCCGGAGCCGACCGACTCCGCCGGGGGTCCCGCCCGCCCGTCGTCCATGACGTCGACGACGACCGCACCCTCCCTGAAGTCGAGGGTCACAGTCACCGTACGGGGCTCGGCGGCGTAGCGGAGGACGTTCGTGAGCGCCTCCTGGACGATCCGGAACACCGCGTTCTGGAGCGCAGGGGATGCCGGCGGCTCGCCGTGCGTGCGCGTCACGACGGGCAGTCCGGCGGTGCGGAAGGTCTCGATCAGCGCGGCGAGGTCGCCGACGCCCGGGTTGGGCTGCAGCGGCGACCGCTCCTCGCCCTCGGGGCCCTCGTCGCCCAGCGCGCCGAGCAGCTGTCGCATCTCGAGGAGGGACTGCCGCCCCACCGCGCCGATCTCCTGCACGGCGCTCCGCGCGCGGGTCGGGTCCTTCTCCGCCAGCGCGGCGGCGCCGTCGGCGAGCGAGACCATGACCGACACGCTGTGGGCCACGACGTCGTGGATCTCCCTCGTGATCCTCGCGCGCTCGGCCAGGGTCGCCAGCCGCGCCTGCTGATCCCGCTCCCGCGCCAGCTGGTTGGCACGGTCGAGGATCGCCCCGATGTAGCGGCGCCGGTCGCCCACCGTCACCCCGAGCAGCGCGGAGACGAGCAGCACGACGAGGAGGAGCAGCCCGGTCGGCGCCGAGGAGAGAGGGCTCTCCTGACGCCCCCGGAGCGCGGCATCGATCGCGGGGAAGAGGATGCAGCCGGCGAGCGCCGCGATGCCGAAGCCGATCCATCCGCTGCGGTTGGACCGGTAGACGAACACCGCGTACAGGGCGATGGCGATGCCGAACGGCTCGGCGGGTGCATCCACGACGAGGCACAGGGCCGCGACCGCTCCGAAGACCGCGAACGTGACCCACGGGCGGCGTCTCCGCACGAAGAGGGATGCCGTCGCCACGATGCCGCCGACGAGCGGCACGAGGATCGGGCCGAACGGCGACCACACACCAGAGGAGAGCGGGGTGACGGTCGCCCAGAGCGTGGCGAAGAGGAGGTAGACGCCGGCGAGCACGGCATCGACGAGGAGCGGGTGTCCGCTCCAGAACCGGCGGACGGCGCCGGGCGGCCGTGGCAGCTCGTCCTCGCGGACCGGCGCCTGCGGGGAGACGGGAGACTCGGCCATGGGACGACTCTACGCACCGCGCCCCTCACGCGGATGCCGCGAACGCCTCTGCGCGCGCCGCCCCGAGACGTGCTCCGTCGTGGGCGCCTTTCCCGTCCCGACTCGCAGAGGCCGAGAGGAGGCTCCGCTGCGTGTGCGCCGTCGAGACCCCGAGGATCATGAGCCACCCCATCCCGACCGTGGTCGCGACGAGCTCCAGCATGCTGCCGATGTCGGTGCGGTACTGCAGGAGGGAGAGGATCCCACCCGCCGCGGCGATGAGAGCGGTGGCGATCCCCGACCCCAGCGAGAGCGCGCGCAGCACCGGCCGGCCCTGCACGAACGACGCCTGGAGCATCGCCACCGCGGCCAGGGCGAAGGCGAGCACCGCGACGCTGGTGTGGATCAGGTCCTGCCAGGTGAACGTGGGCCCGACGGGCAGCGGGCATCCCGAGGTGCAGGGCACCTGAGAGGCCACGAGGAACAGCGACGAGGACAGTGCGACGGAGAGCGACGGCGTGCCGATGCTCAGGATCGGAACAGCCGCGCGGAGGCCGCGGGCCGCCCACGCGACGGAGAATCCTCCCGCGACGAGCAGCAGCAGCGCCATCTCGAACCACCCCGCCGTCGGCTCGCCGTCGGCCCCCAGACCGCTCACGTACAGCGTGCGGTCGGTGCTCAGTCGCGCGATCCAGATGATCGTCAGGGCGATGCCGACCAGGACGCTTCCCGTGAGTGCGGCGACGACTCTGAGGGGGACTCCTGGTGCGGTGGGGCTGTGAGGATTCGTGGGCATGAATCGACCGTAGATTTCGGGGTCGACCCGCCGCGTCGCCCCGGAGTGCCCCTTCGTGGACGGTGTCGTACCTGGGTACGACACCGTCCACGAAGCCGCGTCATCCGAACGAGATCACCCACCACGGCACCGACCCGACCTCGATGCGGCGCAGGGATCCGTCGGCGTCGAGCACGCGGAGGGTGTCGGGCTGCCAGGCGTCCGGATCAGCCGCGATGACCGCCGTCGTCCCCGACGGACCGGCGATCGCCCTCATCGCGTCGGCCCCCATCTCGACCGTGTCGACGAGCTCCCCCGTGGCGACGGACACGCTGCTCAGCAGCATCCGCTCGGCGTTGACCGACTCGCGGTGCTGCACGAGCACGTATCCCGAGGCGAACCCCGCGGGCGACGAGAGCGCACCGCCCGCTGATGCCTGCGCGCTCGCGGCCTCGAGCAGAGCCTCGATGTCGTCCTGGTCGATGTCGCTGAAGTCGCCCTCAAGGAACTGCCCGGTCGGGAGCATAACCCCGAGTCGGGTCTGCGCGCCTGTGAGCGGGATGATCTCGGCGTCGACGAGTTCCGTGCGGCGGATGAGTGCACCGTCCGGCGACGTGATCACCAGGGCGTCCCGACTCACGGCCTCGGCCACCGTCTCGATCTCCACGGTCGTGCCGTCCGTCGCCGTCGCCGTGTCGACGAGCCTGGTGAGGGCGGCGGTGTCCAGGAAGGCCGAGGCGCTGAGCGTGCCCTGCCAGCGCCTCGCGACGGATGCCTCCGCCGGGGATGCCGCGAGGGCGCCGACGGGGATCTGCACGACCGCGCCGGTTCCGGTGAGCGCCACGACCGCGTTCGTCTCGACGTCGTAGCCGTACGCGGATGCCGAGAACACCGCATCCGCCCCGATGCCGTCGATGCCGTGCCCCTCGGCGCGGATCGCACCGGTCGCGGCATCCAGGATCACGAGTCCCTCATCGGTGGCGACGTAGACGAGCGACGAGTCGCCGGCGAGCGCCGCGGCCTCGCTGCCGAGTTCCTCGTTCAGGCGCTGGTCCCAGAGCGTCACGCCGTCGGACAGCCGGATCGCCGCCGCGCGGGTCTGGAACATCGGCTCGCCGATACCGGGACGCGAGTCGTCGGCGTAGACGACGAGCGCCACGTCCTGCTCGTCGATGCTGATCGCCGCGGCGCCGGGGAGGATCTCCACCTCGCGCGACGACGGGCTGAACAGCGCCGTCGCGATGAAGATCAGCCCGCCGATGAGCACGGGCGCGAGGAGGAAGCCGAGGAAGCGGAGCCGGAGGCGGCGGCGCACCCGCTTCGGATCGTGGGACCTCGGCGGCGGCACCGCCGAGGAACCCAGCGGGACGACCGTGCTGCCGTTGAGCACATACCCTCGCGACTCGTTCGTGTTCATGCCGTCAGGATGCCCGTCGCCCTCGGTCTCCCGATCACGGGTTTCGACGCGCCGTCGTGTCGGCTCTATAGGCTGGCGGTCATGAGCGCGCCCCTGAAGCTCTCCCCCTCGGCCCCCGCTGCGGAGTCCGCAGAGGGACGGCGCCCGCGCGCGCTCGTGATCGCCGAGGCGTGGCGGGAGCTCGGTCCGGGTGTGGCTGCGCTGAGCAACGGCTCGGGGCGTCCGCTCGCCCGCACGTTGAAGCTGATCCTCGATCCGCTGGTGATCCGCCCGGTGCAGAATCCCGGACTCGCCGGGGGGACTCTGACGTCGGATGCCGCGGCCGAGCTGCACGACCGCATCCGGGCCGCCGGCGGCGATCTGACCGCTGCGGCAGCCTGGTTCCTGGAGCTGAAGGCCGCTCGGCGACGACTGCGGATCACCGACGGCAACCCGCAGGAGAAGTACTTCCAGCGCTGCTTCGAGCTGGCCCGCACCTCGGGGCCGCCGTCGGCCGATGCGGATGCCGTCGCCGCAGAGGTCGTGACGGAGATCGCCGAGGCCTCGGGCGACTCGCTGCTCGCTCAGGTGCGGGAGCTGCTCAGAGACGAGACGGCTGCGACGCGTCTCGGCGAGGAGCTCGGCGACGCATGGGCACGCCGCCCCGGCCCCGGACCCGCAGCGGCGTCGGCGTCGGAATCGGCGGAGACGGTGGCCGCCGCCCTCGACGCCTGCCCGACCGGGGACGGGTCGGCGCCCCTCTCCCTTCTCGTGGACGGCTCCGCGGGCTCCACGGCGGGCGCTCGGCTCGCCGACGACGGAGCCGCGCAGCAGCTCGGGCTGACCCGGCATCCGCTCCCTCCCGCACCCCGGCTCGGTGAGACGGCGTCCAAGCGCGACCTGCCGCTGCCCTTCGACCGCTCGATCTTCGAGCGCCTCTTCGCCGCGCTCTCGGGCGGCGCGCGCGTGGATCTCGGCATCGACGCGGAGGAGCTGATCGTCGCGGAGATCGTCCGCTCGACGAGCGCCTGGCAGCTCGGGGAGGAGGACAGCAGGGTCGCCATGCTTCTCGGCGCCGAGGCGAGCACCGCCCTCGACGCGGGACGCGGCGCGCAGCCGACCGCGGCCCACCGTCTGCTCGCGGCGCGCTGGCACCGCGAGGCCTACGTGCGCCGGGCACTGCGGCTCCCCGAGGGGACGAGCGGAGTGCCGGCATCCGTCGTCGACGACATCCGCACCGTGCGGCGCGGATACCTGCGGCGGCTGTGGGTGCGTCTGCACGGCAGGGAGCTGCGCGAGCAGCCCCTCGATCCGCGGGACGTGTGGGATCTCCTCGACGGCGTGCTGCGCTCGGTCGTGATGGATCAGCGCCAGCGGTTGAAGACGATGATGGTCCGCGGCGCGGACGAGCGGGAAGCGACGGAGGCGGCATGACCCTGCGGATAAGGGTGCAGGGCGATCTCGCGCACCTCTCCTCGGCCGACGGAGCGTTCGATCGGGTGCCCTGTCTCACCGCGGTGGTCGAGGTCAGGGGCGGGCTGCTGCACGGGGACCCGACCGGGCCTGCCTCCCTTCCGGATGCCGACATCGACGACGTCGACGCGGCGAGCGCCTGGCTCGCAGACGTGTACGGGCCGGAGACAGCGGATGCCGTCATCCGCGGCGTCCACGGTGCGACCCGCGTCGAACCGGGCGATCAGACGGTCATCGACGCCGTGCTCCGTCTCGTTCGCCTCTCCTGGACGAAGGCGTGGTGGCCGGCCGGATCTCGGGTGCCCGCCGTCGACCCGGTGCTGCTCGCCGCCGAGATCGCGCTCGTCTCGCACGCCGTGGAGCACCTCCTCGACGACGACCTGGCGACCGAGAGGGCCCTCGCCGACGCCGCCGGCATCGCATCCGCCCTGACCGCGCTCCCTCCGGCGCTCACCGCGGAGGGGGAACGGCTCCTCTCCGCGCTGACGGCGCTGTCCGAGGACTACGGCGTGGCCCTCGATCCGGCAGAGACCGCTGCGGCGGACGCCACGCAGGTCCGTCAGGAGTGGGCGCTCGCCGCGGGTGGAGCGCGGGATGCGTCCGACGGCATCGAGGTCGCCTCCCGTTCGGCCTCCGTGCGGTGGGGCGACGTGCCCGCGCAGACGGTCGACGCGGAGGCCGAGGCGCGGTGGACGCTGCGGCAGAGCGCCGGTGTCGTGACGCTGCGGGTGGAGGTGCCCGCCGTCGACGCCCCGTCCTCCGGCCGCACGCTCGCCGCGCGCTTCGGACCGGCGGAGCTCGGCGTCGACGTCGCCCTCCGCCGCGACGGGGCGCTCTTCCGCGGCCAGGCGGAGGTTCCGGCATCCGCTCTCTTCCTCCCCGCAGGCGAACGGCTGCTCTGGGTGCGGGACCCCGTACTGAGTCCCGCTGACGCCGATGCTCCTGACTCGGCGGCGGACCGCGAACGGGTGCTCTCCTTCGCGGCCACGCGGATGCTCTCCCCCGACGCCTCCCTCGCCGAACGGGCCGCGGGGTCGAGCCGATGACCTCCCCCGAGGAGCGCCCGCCGAGCGCCGTGCTCGGCCGCATCCCGGCGACTCCTCGGTGGAAGCCGGGACGCGACAGGAACAACGAGGCGGCGATGATGCTGCACGAGGGGCGCGTGGACGAGGCCGCGGTCGCGCTGCGCGAGGTGGTGGCCCTCACCCGCGTGGCCGATGTCGACGGTGAGGGCCTGGACATGCGCGCCAGGGCGCTGCTGAACCTCGCGGCGGCGCACGAGTTCCGCGGCGATCTGGCCGAGGCGCTGCGCACGGCCGACGAGGGCCTGGCCGCGGCATCCGATGCGCTCGGCCTGATCGGAGACGAACGCGCGACGCGCACCGTGCTGATCAACGGCATGCTGTCGAGGGCGCAGACCCTCACGCAGCTGGACCGTCTCGACGACGCCCTCTCCGGCATCGCGGAGGCCGAGGCCCAGCTGGACGCGGACGACCTCGATCAGCGCGAGCTCCTCGCGTTCTCCGTGCACAACGCGCGCACTGTGGTGCTGATCACCGCCGGCCGTCTGCAGGAGGCGCAGGACGAGGCCCAGCGCGCCCTGTCCGTCGCTCTGGGCGTCGGCCCCGAGCTCTCCGGACACGCGTACGCGAACCTCGGCGTGATCGCTCAGCGCACCGGCGACGACACCGCCGCACGGGAGTATCTGCAGCTCGCGCATCAGGCCCAGGAACTCTCCGGCGACGCGACGAGCCGCCAGCACGCCGTCGAGAACCTCGCTCGCGTGGCGATGCAGGAGGGACGACTCCGTGAGGCGGAGGAGGGCTTCCGTCAGGCCACCGAGCTCGCCGGACGGATCGGCCTCACGACACGGCTGGCCGCCAGCAGGACGGGACTCGCCGCTGTGCTGCTGCAGTCGGGGCGGACGGGGGCGGCCGCCAAGGCGCTGCGCGTGCTGCTCGATGAGCTCGACCGGGATGCCGCCGTGCACGAGCGGCTGGAGGCCTACTCGTTCCTCGGCGACGCGGAGTCGGCACGCAATCGGTATCCGGCGGCCGACGACGCCTACCGCGCCGCACGGGAGCTCGCGCGATCACCCCACGATCGCGGCAGGATCGACCTGCGACGCGCCGAGATGCACGCCGAGTGGGCGGCGATGTCGATCACCCCGCGCTCTCGTCTCGCCCGGCTGGAGAAGGCGCGCGACCTCGCGATCCCCGTCCTTCTGCTCACGGAGGCGCTGCGCGACGGGTTCGCACCCGGTGGCACCAGGGAGCGCTGGAGCCTGCAGGTCGCCGCGCCCGCACGCGAGCTGGCGTTCCGCCTGGCCCGCACGCTCGGCGACTCCGCGCTGCTGTTCGAGCTCGTCGAGAACGCGGCTGCGTCCGTGACGCTGCAGGCGGATGCCGCGGTCGAGATCACCGCGCCCGTCCCCTTCGAGCGACCGCGGGCCTCCGCCGTCGAGTGGGAGCGCGACGAGCGGGAGCGCGACGAGCTCCCTGCGGCCGCTGCGGGCCTGCTCGGCGGAGAGGGCACGGCATCCTTCCGCTTCGCGCCGCCGCCGCGGGTCATCGCCGTACCCGGCGCCGCGCCGGTGCTCGACACGTGGATCCGGAAGGCGGAGGCCGAGTACGGCGTCCCGCTGCGCTCGGAGGCTGTGGTGCCGGCGTGGTGAGCAACTGGAGACAGCTCCCCGACCTCGGCGCCCCACTGCCCCTCGCCCGCACCGAGGGCGCCGCCGTGCTCCTCGATCTGCCAGACGGCGAGCGGCCGACGGCCCGTCTGCGCTTCGTCGACGGCGACGATCTGTTCGTGAGCTGGGTGTGGGAGCACCAGCGCAGCTCGCCCCGGATGACCCTCATCGCCCGGGATCTCGTCGCGCCGGTGCTCGACCGCCTCGCGCGGGCCCTGCCCTCCCCCCTGCCGGGAGAGAGCGGGGTCGATGCGCTGACCAGAGCACTCACCCACGGCGACCTCCTGGACCCGGAGCGCGAGCAGGAGCTCGCCGGGATGCTCACCGCCGCGCTGATCCCGCAGTGGCTGGGCGCCGAGCTCGACGCCCTCGAAGAGGCCGGACTGCGCCCTCACCTGCGGATCCAGCTGTCTCCCTCCACCGCGCAGCTGCCGTGGGAGCTGCTGAGCACCTCCGGTCGTGAACGCGGCGTCGACATGGCCGATGCGTCCGTCCTGCTGCCCGCCACGCTGCGCAACGATCCGTCCAGATCGGTGTCGCCCTGGTCGCCCTCCTCCCCCGTCGCGGCGGTGCTGGATCCGGTGGTCCCCGGCTTCTCCGACACGAGCGAGCTGGGGAGCGTGCTCGGCCCCGTCTCGCCCGACTCCCCGCTGGCGCTGGCCATCGACGCGCTCGGACGGCGACGGATGCCGCAGGGAGACGCGTTCCGCCGCGCGGACATCGACCGAATCGCGTTGGCGAATGCCCTCGACGGGGCAGGACGGCTTCTCTACGTCGGGCACGTCACCGCGTCGACGCACGCGCTCGACGCCCGCCTCCACCTGTCCGACGGCGCAGACGCCCCCGGTGACACCCCGCCGATCGGGGCGCATCGGCCCTACTCCGCCGCCGAGATCGCCCTGGGCGGCGCAGGGCTCCCGCCGTTGACCGCGCCGAACCGCGTGGCACTCATCGCGTGCGACTCCGGCACCGACCTGCGCTTCGCCGAGCCGACCGGTCTCGTGGCCGCGTTCCTGCACCGCGGCGCGGAGTACGTGACCGCGACCCGGTGGACCCTGCCCACCGAGGCGGGTCTGCGCCGTCTCGTCCCCGCTCTCGGCGACCGTGCGGAGGGGATGCTGACCGACGCGGTCATCGCCGTGAACGCCGCGCACGAGTCGCACGACCCGGTCGGCTCCCTGGCTGCCTGGCAGCGGGAGCAGCGCATGCGGTGGACCTCCACCGGAGACCCGCGTCACTCCCCGATCATGTGGGGCGCCTTCGCGACCGCCTGGGCCCCGGCGCCGGTACAGGCGCCGTCGCGAGTCTGACGGATCGGCGCAGAGGGCGTCCCGCCGACATCAGCACGAGCATCCGTCATGAACGACGACGCAAGGGCAGTATGGGACCCATGAACCCTCTCGTGCGCCCCCGGGACGACCGCATGCTCGCCGGCGTCTGCGCCGCCCTCGCCATGCGCTTCGGGGTGAAGGCGTCCACCGTCCGCGTGCTCAGTGTGCTGCTGGTGCTGTTCGCAGGTCTGTCGCTGTGGGCGTACGTGCTGCTCTGGATCGTCATCCCGAACGAGTGACCGGAGCCCATGTCCGTCCCCTCGGCGATGATGGAGGGATGAGCGACGCTTCGACAGGCTCAGAGCATCGCGTGCTCGACCGGTTCACCCCCGCGACGCAGGACTGGTTCCGTGGGGCATTCACCGCGCCCACTCCGGCGCAGGCGGGTGCGTGGGACGCGATCTCGGCGGGCAAGCACGCCCTGGTCGTCGCACCGACGGGCTCGGGCAAGACGCTCTCGGCGTTCCTCTGGGCGATCGACAGCGTGTTCCGCGAGCGCATGGCGGCGGGCGGAGCGGAGCCGAAGAAGGATGCCGCCCGCACCCGCATCCTCTACATCTCGCCGCTGAAGGCGCTGGGCGTCGATGTGGAGCGCAACCTGCGCTCCCCCCTCATCGGCATCGGACAGTCGGCCCGGCGCCTCGGAACGACCTCGCCGTCGGTCACGGTCGGGGTTCGGTCGGGCGACACGACGTCGAGCGACCGGCGCAAGCTCGTCTCCGATCCTCCGGACATCCTCATCACCACCCCGGAGTCGCTGTATCTGATGCTGACCAGTCGCGCCGGGGAGACCCTGCGCGACGTGCACACCGTGATCATCGACGAGGTGCACGCGGTGGCGGCGACCAAGCGCGGCGCGCATCTCGCGGTGAGCCTCGAGCGGCTCGACGCCCTGCGCACGGCCCACGGCGCCGAGCGCCCGGCGCAGCGCATCGGCCTGTCGGCCACGGTGCGGCCGATCGACGAGGTGGCGCGCTTCCTCGGCGGAGCAGCGCCGGTGGAGATCGTCGCGCCTCCCGCGTCCAAGACCTTCGAACTCGCCGTCGTCGTTCCGATGGACGACATGACGAACCCGCCGCCACCCCCGGGGGTCGCCGCCCCCGTCGACGGAGAGCCCGCCGAGTACACGGAGGTCACCGGCTCGATCTGGCCCCATGTCGAGGAGGCGATCGTCGATCGCATCCTCGAGAACAACTCCACGATCGTGTTCGCGAACTCGCGGAGGCTCGCCGAACGGCTCACTGGTCGCCTCAACGAGATCTACTCGGAGCGCAACGGCATCCCGCTCCCAGAGGCGACGATCCCCGCCGCGATGATGGCGCAGGCGGGGGCGACAGCGGGCGCCGACCCCGTGCTCGCGAAGGCCCACCACGGCTCGGTGTCGAAGGAGCAGCGGGCGCAGGTCGAGGAGGAGCTGAAGTCCGGCATCCTCCGCTGCGTCGTGGCGACCAGCAGCCTCGAGCTCGGCATCGACATGGGCGCGGTCGACCTCGTGATCCAGGTCGAGGCGCCGCCCTCCGCCGCCTCCGGCCTTCAGCGCGTCGGACGCGCGGGGCACCAGGTCGGCGAGATCAGCCGCGCCGCCCTCTTCCCCAAGCACCGAGGCGACGTCCTGCACACCGCCATCGTCACCGAGCGGATGCTGGCGGGGCAGATCGAGGCCATCCAGGTGCCGCGCAATCCGCTCGACATCCTGGCCCAGCAGACGGTCGCCGCCAGCGCGCTCGGCGAGATCAGCGTCGAGGAGTGGTTCGAGACGGTCCGCCGCTCGGCCCCCTTCCAATCGCTCCCCCGCTCGGCGTACGAGGCGACGCTCGACCTGCTGGCGGGGCGCTTCCCGTCCGACGAGTTCGCCGAGCTGCGGCCGCGTCTGGTGTGGGACAGGGATGCCGGCACGCTGACCGGCCGTCCCGGTGCGCAGCGCATCGCCGTGACGAGCGGCGGCACGATCCCCGATCGCGGTCTGTTCGGGGTGTTCGTGGCCGGCGAGACCACGGGCGCGAGGGTCGGCGAGCTCGACGAGGAGATGGTCTACGAGTCGCGCGTCGGCGACGTGTTCACGCTCGGCACCACCAGCTGGCGCATCGCCGAGATCACGCACGACCGCGTCAACGTGATCCCCGCGTACGGCCAGCCGGGCAAGGTCCCGTTCTGGCACGGCGACGGCATCGGCCGTCCGTTCGAGCTGGGCGAGGCGCTCGGCAAGTTCTCTCGAGAGGTGTCGGCGGCGACGCCCGAGAAGGCGGCGCAACGCCTGATCGAGGCGGGTCTCGACGAGCAGGCGAGGGCGAACCTCATGGCTCACCTCACCGAGCAGCGAGAGGCCACCGGCACTCTTCCCACCGACAGGACTCTCACCGTCGAGCGCGGACGCGACGAGGTCGGCGACTGGCGCGTCATCCTGCATTCCCCGTACGGCATGAAGGTGCACGCCCCGTGGGCGCTCGCGATCAACGCGCGGGTCCGCGAGCGACTCGGCGTCGAGGGATCGGCGGTAGCGAGCGACGACGGCATCATCGTGCGCATCCCCGATGCCGAGGCCGAGCCTCCGGGGGCCGACCTCTTCGTGTTCGACCCCGACGAGCTGGAGCATCTGGTCACGGAGGAGGTCGGCGGCTCTGCCCTGTTCGCCTCTCGGTTCCGCGAGTGCGCGGCGCGCGCGCTGCTCATGCCGCGCATGAACCCGAACAAGCGGACGCCGCTGTGGCAGCAGCGTCAGCGCTCGGCGCAGCTGCTCGAGGTGGCGAGGCGGCATCCGACCTTCCCGGTGATCCTGGAGACCCTGCGCGAGGTGCTGCAGGACGTCTACGACCTTCCGTCGCTGCGAAAGCTCGCGACCGCGATCGCCGACCGACGCGTCCGGCTCGTCGAGACGCAACCCGCGCAGCCGTCGCCCTACGCGCGCGATCTGCTGTTCGGGTACGTCGGCGCCTTCATGTACGAGGGCGACTCGCCGCTGGCCGAGCGCAGGGCCGCCGCGCTCTCGGTCGACCCCGCCCTGCTCGGCGAGCTGCTGGGGACGGTCGAGCTGCGTGAACTGCTCGATCCCGCGGTGATCGCGCAGTTCGAACGAGAGGCCCAGCGCCTCGACCCCGAGCGCCGAGCTCGAGGGCTCGAGGGCGTCGCCGACCTGCTCAGGATGCTGGGACCGCTGGATGCCGCGGAGGTCGCAGAGCGGCTCGAGGAACCCACGGATGCCGCCTCTCACCTCGACGCCCTCGTCGCCGCTCGCCGGGCGATCCCCGTGACCGTCGCCGGGATGTCGCGGGTGGCGGCGATCGAAGATGCGGGTCGACTGCGCGACGCCCTCGGGGTCGCGCTCCCGACCGGCATCCCCGTGGCCTTCCTCGAACCGGTGGCCGATCCTCTCGGCGACCTCGTCGCCCGGCACGCCCGCATGCACGGTCCGTTCACGACGGATACCGTCGCCTCTCGCTTCGGACTCGGCGCGGCCGTCGCACGCCACACCCTGCAGCGGCTGGAGACCGCCGGGCGCATCACCAGCGGCTACTTCCTGCCGGAGGCCGCAGGCAGCGCCTCCGATCTGGAGTGGTGCGACACCGAGGTGCTGCGGCGTCTGCGGATGCGCTCGCTCGCCGCCATCCGCGGCAGCGTCGAGCCCGTGTCCCCCGAGGCGTACGCGAGGTTCCTCCCCGACTGGCAGCATCTGAAGCGCCCTCTCGACGGCCTCGACGGGGTGCTCAGCGTGATCGAGCAGTTCGCCGGGGTGCCCATCCCCGCGAGCGCGTGGGAGTCGCTGGTGCTCCCCTCGCGCGTGCACGACTACGTTCCCGCGATGCTCGATGAGCTGACAGCCGCCGGCGAGGTCGTCTGGGCAGGCAACGGCACGCTCCCCGGTCGCGACGGCTGGGTGTCGCTGCACCCTGCCGACCTCGCTCCGTTCACGCTCCCCGAGCCCGAGACGGAGCTGGCGACCGGATCCCTGGAGGCGCAGGTGCTGTCGGCCCTGCACGCCGGGGGCGCCTACTTCGCCGCACAGCTGAAGGAGATGACCGGCGCCGAGAACGAGCAGTCCGTGCTCGACGCGCTGTGGTCGCTGACCTGGGCGGGGCGGGTCACCAACGACACCTTCTCGCCGTTGCGATCGCTGCTCGCCGGCGGCTCGCAGGCGCACAAGGTCACCCGCCGGGCGCCGCGAGCGCGCACCTACCGCGGGGTGTCCCTCACCCGCACCGCCCCGAGGCCGACGTCCATCGGAGGCCGCTGGTCGCTCCTGCCCGCAGTGGAGACGGATGCCGCGCGCCGCGCGACCGTCACGGCGGGGCTCCTCCTCGACAGGTACGGCGTCGTCACCCGCGGTGCCGTGCAGGCCGAGGGCGTGCCCGGCGGCTTCGCTCAGGCGTACCGGGTGCTGGCGGGCTTCGAAGAGGCCGGGCACTGCCGCCGCGGCTACGTCATCGAGAAGCTGGGGGCCGCGCAGTTCGCGGCATCCGCGACCGTCGACCGGCTCCGCACCTTCGCCGGTCTCGCCGACCCTCCGCCGCGTACGGCGGTCACGCTCGCGGCGACCGATCCGGCGAACCCGTACGGCGCCGCACTCGGCTGGCCGCGTCGGGAGGGCGTCTCCCACCGTCCCGGGCGCAAGGCGGGCGGGCTGGTCGTGCTGGTCGACGGAGCGCTCGTGCTGTACCTCGAACGGGGCGGTCGCACGGTGCTGTCGTTCAGCGACGACCTCGATGTGCTGCGGGCGGCCTCGTCCGACCTGGCGGCGACGGCGCGAGCCAGGCGCCTCGACACGCTCACGGTCGAGAAGGTGAACGGCGACGGCGTCTACGGCACCGACTTCGCGCTCGCCCTGCAGGAGGCCGGGTTCGTCGTCACCCCGCGCGGCTACACGCTCCGTAGAGCGATCTGAGCTCCTGCTCCTGACCGGCCGTTCCTGCACGATTTCGGAGCCGACCTGCCGGGGACGGTTTCGGCGATGAGAACTGCCGGGCACATCCGATCTGATCGGGCCGTCATCGCGATGTCGTCCTCGACGCATACCCTGGTCACATGATCCAGGAGTTCGGCATCGGTGTGCGGACACTGCTGCGCGGGTTCACGCTGTGGCGCACGCGTCCAGGGCTGATGAACCGCGGTCTCGTCCCCGCGCTCATCTCGCTCGCGATCCTCGCGGCGGTGCTGCTGCCGCTGGTCTTCGGGATGACGTCGATCTCGGCGTGGCTGACCCCGTTCGCGGAGGAGTGGCCCGCGCCGTGGAAGGGACTGGTCCGTGGCGCCGTCGGGTTCGTCGTCGTCGCGGCCGCCATCGCGCTGTCCACCGTGGTGTTCAGCGCACTGACGCTGACGATCGGCGACCCTTTCTACCAGCGCATCTGGCATGCCGTCGAGGTCGACCTCGGCGACCCTCCGCCTTCCGATGGAGGCGGGTTCTGGTCAGCCCTCGCCGAAGGCCTGCGCCTGGTCGTTCTCGGCATCCTGATCGCCCTCGTCGTGCTCCTGATCGGCTTCGTCCCGCTGATCGGCGGCTTCCTGGCGGCCGTGCTCGGAGTGATCCTCTCCGGTCGGCTTCTCGCTCGGGAGCTCACGGGCCGCGCGTTCGACGCTCGCGACTTCAGCCCGCTCGACAGGGCGGCGCTCTTCTCGGGCAGCAGGGCGCGGGTACTGGGTTTCGGTGTGGCGACGCAGCTGTGCTTCCTGATCCCCGGGGGCGCCGTCGTCGTCATGCCTGTCGCCGTCGCCGCGTCGACGATGCTCGCGCGCGACATGATGGCGCGCACCCCGCTGACACCGCTGACGCCCCCGGACGCTCGGCCCATCTGATGCCCGAAGGCGACACCGTCTTCCGCACTGCGAAGCGACTCGACGACGCTCTGGCCGGCGCCGAGGTCACCCGCTTCGACCTCCGGGTGCCGCGGGCCGCGACCGTGGATCTGACCGGTCAGCTGGTTCACGGCGCGGTGGCCAGGGGCAAGCACCTGCTGCTGCGGATCGGGGACAGCACGGTGCATTCGCATCTGCGCATGGACGGCGCCTGGTTCGTGTACGCCCCCGGGGAGAAGTGGCGGCATCCGGCGTTCAAGGTCCGCGCGATCGTCGGCACAGCGAAGCGCGAGGCGGTCGGCGTCGACCTGGCTGAGATCGAGGTGGTGCCGACTCGCGACGAGGCTCAGCTCATCGGCTACCTCGGCCCCGATCCCCTCGCGGAGGACTGGGATGCCGAGGAGGCGATCCGCAGACTCGAGGCGGATCCGAGGAGCGTTCACGTCGCCCTCCTGGATCAGCGAAATGTCGCCGGGTTCGGCAATGAGTACGCGGCGGAACTCCTGTTCCTGCGCGGAATCCTCCCCGAGAGGCCCGTGCAGGACGTGGACGTCGCCGCCCTCGTGGATCTCGGTGTCAGGACGATCCGAGCCAATCGCGACCGGGCCGACCGCACCTTCACCGGAGTCAATCGTCCGGGGCAGACGACGTGGGTCTACGGACGGGCCGGACGCCCTTGTCGACGCTGCGGGACCCCGATCCGGAAGGGATCTCAGGGCGCGGATCCGACCCGTGAACGGGTGACGTTCTGGTGTCCGAGCTGCCAACGATGAGCAGCATCCCGGTTCGGGAATGAAATCGGCTGTCCCGTCGTTGTTGCTATATCCGGAGAACTCCGGACACGGGAGGAATCGTGGGCAAGAACTACGTCGACATCGAGAACGACCAGGGCGGGACGCTGCGCTACCGTAAGCACGCCAACGGCCGAGGTCTCGTCGCGCATGGCGCGAAGGTGCATCCCAAGGCGCACATCGAGGCCGGCGCCTATATCGAACCCGGCGCGCGCGTCGGCGCCGGGGCGACGATCGCGCGCGGAGCGTGGGTCGACGCGGATGCCGTGATCGGCGACAACGCGCACATCGATGCGCACGCGCACATCGGTCAGGGCGCTGCGATCGGCGATGGGGCGCATGTGGGCGTCCGTACCGAGATCGGCGCTGGTGCACGCATCGTGCGCGGAGCGCGTATCGGCGACGACGAGACCGTCGCCGCCGGTCTCACCGTTGCGACGGACCCGAAGGGCCTCTGGCTCGCGGCCTGAGCGGGCTCAGCCACCGCCGCGGGGTGCGTGACGGTGTGCGTGCGTCAGAGCAATCTGCGTTCCGAGGTGCGTTACGGTGTGCGTGGGTAAGAGCAATCTCCGCTCCGAGGTGCGTGACGGCATGCGTCAGAGCAATCTCCGCTCCGATGCCCAGACCGTCAGCTCATGTCGTGATGACAGCTGGAGTTTGCGAAGCACCGCGGACACATGCGTCTCGACCGTCTTGATCGAGATGAACAGCTCGGACGCGACCTCCTTGTAGGCATAGCCTCGCGCGATCAGTCGCATGACCTCCTGCTCGCGTGACGACAGCCTGTCGAGTTCATCCTGCGCGGTGGCTGTCTCCCCTGCGACGGCACCGAACGCGTCGAGCACGAAACCCGCGAGCCGAGGCGAGAACACGGCGTCCCCGTCTGCCACTGCGCGCACGGCACTGCTCACCTCGACGCCGGACGAGCCTTTGGTGATGTACCCCCGAGCTCCGGCACGGATCACGCGAACCACGTCTTCCGCGGCATCCGACACGCTCAGCGCGAGGAAGCGGGCGGTCGTCGGCGTGGAGCCTCGGATCACCTCCTCGCCGCCGGTCGCATCCGTACCCCCACCCCCGGGGAGATGAACGTCGAGCAGCACGACGTCGGGGCCGGTCTCGCGGATGACGGCGATCGCCGACGGGACGTCGGCTGCTTCTCCGACCACGTCGACCGTCGCATCGAGATCTGCGCGGAGACCGGATCGGAAGATCGAGTGGTCGTCGACGATCACGACGCGGATGGCCTCAGCCACGGTTCTCTCCTGGGGTCGGGAGGTGCAGATGGATCTCGGTGCCCTTGTCGTCGCTGCGTACGGTTCCGGTGCCGCCGTACCGGCGCATGCGTCCGACGATCGACTCGCGCACCCCGAGGCGATCGCTCGGCACCTCGTCGAGAGCGAACCCTGCGCCACGATCTCTGATGAACACATCCACCCCCGCCGCGCTGCCCTCGATGTAGACGGAGATCTCCCCGCCGGCGTGCCTGGCAGCGTTCAGCATCGCCTCCCGCGCCGCGGCGGCGAGCCCTCCGCTCGCGCGTTCGGCGGAGAGGCCCGCCGACACGACGTCGATCCGCACCGGGAAGTCGAGTTCGAGGGCCCCCGCGTAGTCCCTCAGATCGGTGGGCAGATCGCTGTCCGCCGGGGCATCGCCGTCGTACAACCACGCTCGAAGCTCCCGCTCCTGCGCTCGGGCGAGCCGCGCCGCCTCACTCGACGCTCCTGCCCTGTTCTGGATCAACGCGAGCGTCTGCAGCACCGAGTCGTGCAGGTGCGCAGCCATCTCGCTGCGCTGCTCCTCGCGGATGCGGCGCACGCGTTCGCCGGTCAGCTCCTTCCACCGATGGATGAGCGTCGACGACAGCACGGCGAGCAGACCGGCGAGCGGCAGCAGCACGAGGGCGACGCTGGCCTCACCTGCGGGCCGCATGAGCAGAAGGGCGAAGAGGAGCGCGAGGAGCAGGACCGCCAGTGCTCTGACGATCAGAGTATGCCGCGGTCCGCGGTCCGCGTCGGTGCGGTCGAACAGCGTCGCCCACAGCCCTGCGCCCGCAGCGAGCGAGGTCGTCGCGGTGACCACCACCGCGGCCTCACCGGCGGACACCCCGCCGAGCCAGATACCACCGACGCTCCACGAGAGCACGACGATCACGCCGACGGCCGCCGGGGCGAGGAGCATCCAGGCCACAGGCGCTCGCCTGGTCGGAGTCTGCTCACCCTCGGCCCACGGCATGAACGCCCAGAACCAGAGGTAGAGGAGCAGGCCGGCCCCACCGGACAGCAGCAGGACGACGAACAACGCGCGCACCGTCCACAACGGCGCACTGAGATGCCTGGCCACTCCGGTGCTCACACCGGCGACGACGCACTCGCGATCGCGCACCAGCGGAGGGCGCGCGGGCGCGGAGACCTGGGGAGGTCGTGCAGACGCGGCCGAAGAGGACATGACGACATCCAATCATCCGCGACGAGGATCCGAGCCTTCAGCCGACGACAATCAGGGTCCGCTCAGGGGTTCACCCCATGGAACCCGGCATCCGATGTCGAGAAGATCGATGCATGACGATTCCCACAGAGCCGCCACCTGCGGCAGCGGAGACCGACGACGAGGCTGCAGAGGCTCTTCCCTCTGACGCCGCCCCTGATCCCTCTCCCGCCGCGACTCCCCCGGCCTCGGACTCCTGGACGGGAACGGCCGCCGGTTCGCGCACCGCCCCTCCTCACAGCACCGATCGATTCTTCCTCTGGGTATCCGGCCTCGGCATCGCCCGGACCGATGGGTGGCTCGGCGGCGTCGCCGCGGGCATCGCCGTCCGCCTGCGCATCGATCCGCTGATCGTGCGCGGCGTGCTCGTCGTCGCCGCCCTCTTCGGATTGCCGGTGATCTTCCTCTACGCACTGGCGTGGGCGCTCCTGCCTGACTCGGACGGACGCATCCACACCCGCGATCTGCTGCGGGGCGACTACCAGCCCGTCCAGATCGGCATCCTCGCGATGGCCGTCATCGGGCTCATCCCCACCGCCCCCATCACCGGAACCGTCTTCGGTCTCGGCTATGCCGGATGGTCTGCGCTCTCGCTGATCAGCTGGCTCGTCGGACTCGTGATCGTCGCCGGACTGCTCTTCCTCATCGTGCGTGCCGCAAGCCGCACCCCGGGTGCCGCGGCGCCGGATCTGCCGATGGCTTCCGCAGATCCCGCCGCCCCGGGCGCGCCCGTCACCCTCAGCGACTCGGGTACCGCTGAGGGGACGGGCGCCACTCCCACAAACCTCGCGCCGCCCACCGCCGCCCCGGATCGTCCGGAGCCTCCGGGCGCACCGGTGGCGAACGACCCCGAATCCCTCGCGGCGTGGCGAGCTCAGCATGCTGCGTGGAAGGAACAGGACCAGGCCTGGAGACGCCAGCAGCAGGATGCCGAGCGTGCCGTGCGCGACCAGCTGCGCAGAGAACGTCAGGCTGAGGCGGCGGTCTTCGCCACAGAGGCCGCTGAGCGCCGACGCGTACGCAGGGCATCGAATCCTCGAGCGAGCTTCGCCTACGTCGCCGCTGTCATCGGGCTGGCGATCGTCGCCGGTTCCGGCGTCACGCTGTTCACCCTGCAGAGCGGGCTCGGCGAAGCGGCAGGAGCGATCGGTCTCCTCTCGGCGGCGCTGATGCTCGCCATCGGGATGATCGTCGCCGGCGCCTGGCGCCGACGCAGCGGCTTCCTCGCCTTCGTGACAGCGCTCACACTCGTCGCGGGTCTGATCACCGGGAGCGTCGCGTCGTTCTCAGACCTCGCTTTCGGATCGCGGGGAATCTCGAATGTCGCCGCTCAGACGATCAATCAGCCCTTCGGCGACCTCTACATGACGCTCATGCCCCATGACGACGGCCCCCGACCGCTCGTGGTGAACAAGGGCTCGGGCTCGACGCAGATCGACCTCGAAGCCGGGGTCCGGCTTGATCTGAAGGCCACGGTCGGCGCGCTCCCCGTCGAGTGGGTGCGCATCGACGACGAGACCGGCACGGTGGTCGACAGCGGCATCTGGACGTCCGCCGATCGGCACGGTTCACAGACGCTGAACACCAGCGTCGTCGCGGACCGAGGCTCGGTCACCACCATCCAGCCTGTGACCATCACCCAGCGATCGGGCAGCATCACCGTCACGATCCATGAACCCGCAGAGGAAGAACGATGAGCACCGACGACTACACGGCACCGCCCGCGCCGACCGTGGCGCTGGAGCCTCCCGCGGCCGCGACCGCCACGGTGGATCCCTCCCCCGCCGCTGCGATGGCAGCGGCATCCGCCCCGGCCCCTGCGCGTACACGCTGGGCGGCCATCATCTGGGGAACGCTGTTCGCCGTGATCGCGGGCAACGCGATCTTCCTCCTCGCCGACGATGCACGGCGTGAAGGGATCGCGGGATGGATGCTCGATCTCACACCGATGACCGTGACATCCTTCGCTCTGCTGGTCGCGGGCGGGCTGGTCCTCCTCCTCGGCGCGATCGGTTTGATCCGCCGCGTTCAACGACGTGCGGCATCCCGAACCCCCTAGTCCGGGGATACCCTGGTCTGATGGCGAAACAACCGCGGCGCCCCTCGCGTCCCCGCGGCCCGGCCGGGCCCGTACGCAAGAACAAGGCGGCTCCGGCTGAACGCTATCCTCCGCGCAAGCCCCCGAAGAAGACCTCTCCGGTGGTGTTCGACGCGCAGGACCCCACGATCGAGGAGGCACGCACGTTCCGCCTCGGCGCCGTCGCCGGCGCGACCCCGGGCAAATGGATCGATGCATGGAAAGACCGGATGCCCAAGGTTCCGCTCGAGCTCGTGCCGATCACGGTGTCCACCCAGAAGTCCGCGATCGACGAGGTCGACGCGGCGCTGGTGCGACTGCCGCTCACCGATGATGCTCTTCACGTCATCACGCTGTACGACGAGCTGCCCGTCGTGGTCGCCGCAATCGACTCGCATCTCCTCGCCGCTGACGAGCTGACCTCGTCCGACCTCGATGGCGAGGTCGTGATCCCCCTGCTCGACGACGCCCTCAGCCAGCTCGACCTACCCGGTACGACTCTCGCCTCGTTCGCGCCGCTCTCCGCCGAGAACGCGATCGAGACCGCGGCCTCCGGAGTCGGCATCGTGGTGGTGCCGATGTCCATCGCCCGACTGCACCACCGCAAGGACGTCGACTACCGCATCCTCACCGACGGCCCGATCTCGACGGTCGCTCTCGCCTGGCCCCGCGATCGCACAACCGCCGACGTCGATACCTTCGTCGGCATCGTTCGAGGCCGCACCGCCAACTCGTCGCGCTGAGCCCGCGCTCAGTAGAATCTCCGAATGGCCTCGCTTCTCTACGTCTGCGTGCGCCCGGAGACCGGGGCGGCGGATGCCGAACACGCATCCTTCCGGCGCGCCCTCGGGGTCGACGTGGTCGACCGCCTCAACCTCCTCGACGAGCCGCTCGACCTCACGCGCCTCGCCCGCTACCGCGGCGTCGTCATCGGAGGCTCCCCGTTCAACGTGAGCGACGCCGCGAAGTCGCTGCTGCAACGTCGGGTCGAAGCCGATCTCGAACGCCTCGCCCAGCACTCCATCGACGGCGGGATCGCGGCGTTCTTCACCTGCTTCAGCATCGGCGTGGTCACACGGATGCTCGGCGGAGAAGTCGCGAACGACACCCCGGAGTCGGCGAGCGCCACCGTCATCGAGACCACGCCCGAGGGCGACGTCGACCCGATCTTCGGTCCGAGCGCGCCGGCTCTCACGGTGTTCACCGCGCACAAGGAGAGCGCCGTCGCCGTCCCCGAGGGCGCCGTGCTGCTCGCCACGAACGCAACCTGCCCCGTGCAGGCGTACCGGGTCGGCGCCCACCTGTATACGGCGCAGTTCCACCCGGAACCCACCCCGCGCGACTTCGCCGACCGGATGACGTTCTACCGCACCACCGGCTACTTCGACCCGGACGAGTTCGATCTCGTGCAGGGCCAGGTGCTCGCGGCATCCGTCACCGAGGGCGCGGCACTGCTCCGCCGATTCGCCGAGCACTTCGCCTGAGCAACCGGCGCTGGGCCCTGCTCCGGTGCCACGATCGCCTCAGACAGAACCGCGGACTCCGCTCAGCGACCCGCCTCACGCAGCAGCTCCACGCGCTCGCGAAGGTACGCCTCCAGAGGCATGAACCCGCCCGCCGCGCTCCACCGCACGGACGGCACGCCGTCGATCGACGCCAGCGGACCCGACGCACCGCCGGCATCCACGGCATCCACGTCGATCACGGTCCAGCCGACGTGCGCGACGTCGCCCTCGCCGAATCCGCCGCGCAGGGCCAGCGCCCGCCGCTCCGCCCGATCGCGCGCCGACTCGGCGGTGAACCCCCGACGCCCGAGCTCCGCAGCCCGCAGCACCTCGGCCGTCGCGAGCGCGTGCGACTCGGTGAGCAGCAGCACGCCGAGGTGCCAGGCCTCGCCGACCCTCACGATGCGGTGCCCTCGCCAGCGCGACTCGCGCTCCTCGCCGAGCCCCTCCTTCGGCGCGCCGGAGAGGGCGCTTCGAGCGTCATCGAGCAGCTGTGCGGCAGTGTCCACGCCTCCAGGTTAGGAGCCGATTCGCCCGGTCGTCGCATCCACGGCAGAATCGTTGCACACCCTCGAGGAGCCCCCATGTCTCAGCCAGATACCGCCCGCCTGCTCATCGCCTGCGACGACCAGCCCGGCATCGTCGCCGCCGTCGCCGGCGTGCTCGCGGAGCACGGGGCCAACATCATCTCCCTCGACCAGCACTCCACGGACTCCGAAGGCGGACGATTCTTCCAGCGCACCGTCATCCACCTGCCCGGGCTCTCCGCCGCCAGGACCGCCCTCGAAGCGGACCTCGAGAAGGTCGCCGAACGGTTCGGCATGGAGTGGTCGCTGCACGACACCGCTCGCCGCAAGCGCGTTGCGATCTTCGTCTCGAAGTACGACCACTGCCTCATGGAGCTGCTGTGGCGCACGCAGCGCGGCCAGCTCGACATCGACATCACGATGGTCGTGTCGAACCACCCCGACCTCGCGGAGTCGGTCCGCTCTTTCGGCGTGCCGTTCGTGCACATCCCCTCGGGTGACAAGCAGCTCATGGAAGAGCGGCAGCTGGAGCTGCTGCGCGGCAACGTCGACCTCGTCGTCCTGGCCCGGTACATGCAGATCCTCACCGACGACTTCATCGAGCGCCTCGGCGCCCCGGTGATCAACATCCACCACTCGTTCCTGCCGGCGTTCATCGGCGCGAACCCCTATGCCAGGGCCAAGGACCGCGGCGTCAAGCTCATCGGCGCGACCGCGCACTATGCGACCGCCGACCTCGACGAGGGCCCGATCATCGAGCAGGACGTGACCCGGGTGACGCACTCCGAGTCGGCCTCCGAGCTGCAGAGCCGCGGCGCCGACGTCGAGCGCCTCGTCCTCGCCCGTGCTGTGCAGTGGCACGCCGAGGACCGCGTCATCGTGCACGGCCGCTCGACCGTCATCCTCTAGCCCGCCCGCCTCCGCGCGCGCGTCGTCAAGGCGCGAGGGGTCAGAAACCGCCGCCTTCGATGGCGCGCACCTGACCGTTCTCGGCCCCTCACCCCCTGCCAAATGTGAGAGGTCGGAAAACGTGCCCTCACGGCACCCACACCCGACCGTTCCTGACTCCTCGCTCGCACGCGCCTGACGCGCCCACGCCCCGCTCGCTCGCACGCGCCTCACGCGCCTCACGCGCCTCACGCGCCTCAGCGCGCCGGGACTCCCGCCACGAGTTCGGCGAACGCCTCGGATGCCGTGGCGTAGCGCGCGAGCGGGGCGGACTGCCCCATCCAGAGCGACTGGAGCTCCCCGAGGTTCTGCTCCCCCGCGGCGGCGCGGAACCGCCCGGTGAGCCAGTTCTGCATCGGGAACGGCGCGATCGTGCCGCTCGCCTCGATCGCCCTCACCGCCCTGTTGCGCGCCCCGCGAGCGAGGCGACCGCTCATCGCCCTGGTCAGCACGGTCTCGTCGGCCGCCGTCGCGCGGATCGCATCGCGATGGGCATCGGTCACCGCCGATTCCTCCGTCGCCAGGAACGCCGTGCCGACCTGCACCCCGGAGGCGCCCAGCGCGAAGGCGGCGGCGACGCCGCGACGGTCGGCGATGCCGCCTGCCGCGATCACGGGCACGTGGACGGCATCCACGACCTGCGGGAGCAGGGAGAAGAGTCCGACGAGCGATTCCTCGGCAGGCCGCAGAAACGACACTCGGTGCCCCGCGGCCTCCGCCCCGGTCGCGACGATCGCGTCCACCCCGGACCCGGCGAGCGCCACCGCCTCACCGACGGTGGTCGCCGTGCCCACCACGCGGATGCCACGGCGATGCGCGTCGTCGACCAGCTCGGCTGAAGGTACCCCGAAGACGACGCTGAGCACCGCGGGAGCGGCCGCGAGGATCGCATCCGTCTGCTCCTCCAGCGACGGCAGGTACTGCGCGGGGCGCGGAGGCACGTCGACGCCGACGGCCTCGTAGAAGGGCGCGAGGGCCTGTGCGAAGATCGCGTGCTGCGCGTTCGGCTCGACCTCGTCGCCCGTCGGCAGCCATATGTTCACGGCGAACGGCTGGGCCGTCGCGTTCCGTATCGCCGCGATCGTGGCACGGATCCTGTCGGCGTCGTAGCCGTACAGCCCGTACGATCCGAGTCCTCCCGCCTCGCTGACGGCGGCCGTGAGCGGTACGGACGACAGCCCGCCGAACGGGCCGAGGACGATCGGATGCGCGACGTCGAAGAGGCTCATGCTTCGACGTTACGCCCGCAGCGCACAGCCGTGGCGGAGTGTGACCGTTCCCCGCGCGCGGTGATACTCTCGGCTCGGAGAGGGGCGCGCATGAGCGAGTGGATCAGCCAGATGCTGGGCTTCGTCGCGACCGCCCTCGGCCTCGTGTCCATGCCCGATGCCGCAGCGCTCGGTCTCGCGATCGCCCTGGTCGCGCTGGCCGCCCTCACCATCGCCCTCGCCCTGACCGTCGGGCCCGCTCCGGATGCCGATGCCCCGCACCCGCTGCGCGCCATCGACATCGGCGCGCTGCTGAGTCAGAGCGATCCGGATGCCGCAGGCCACCCGCGCCCTCGTGCGCCGGGAGTCGCCGTCGCCGCGTAGTCCGTCTCTCGTACGGGACTGCGCGGTCTTCGCCGACCCTTCCCGCACACGAACGGACCCCTCTTGGACATCTTCGCCTTCCCTCCCCTGACCTGGCTGCTCGACGTGGCCTACGGCGGCCTCGCCGGACTCTCGACCATCCTCACCCCTCTCGCCGGAGCATCCGCGGCCGCCCTCGCGGTCGTGCTCGTCACCCTGCTGGTGCGCGCCCTGCTGATCCCTGTCGGGATCTCCCAGGCGAAGGCCGAGCAGACCAGAGCACGCCTCGCACCGCGGCTGCGCGCCCTGCAGCAGAAGCACAAGAAGAACCCGGAGCGGCTGCAGAAGGAGATGCTGGAGCTGTACCGCTCCGAGAACACCTCCCCCTTCGCGGGCATGCTCCCCGTGCTCGCTCAGGCGCCCGTCGTCGGCATCCTCTACACGCTGTTCCTGCGGCCGGAGATCGCCGGGCACCCCAACGCCCTGCTCGAGCACGACCTGTTCGGCGCACCGCTGGGCACGAGCCTGCTGCACATGCTCGCCACGGGGCCGTTCCAGCTCCCCACCCTGCTGGTGTATGGCGTGCTCATCGCCATCATGATCGTGATCGCCGACATCACCCGGAGGGTGTTCCGCCCCACGCCGGTCGACGACTCTCCGCTGTCCTCCCCCGGGATGCTGCGAATCATGAGTGCGATGCACTACCTCACCGCGGTGTTCGCGGTGTTCGTCCCGCTCGCGGCGGCGCTCTACCTGACGGTCACGGTGGCGTGGACCCTCGTGCAGCGCGTCGTGCTGCGCCGGCGGTACCCGCTTCCGGAGGCGGCTCCCGCGCGGGTCTGACTCAGTCGGGAAGAGGGATCGGCGCCGTGAACGGCCCGTCGGGGCGCCGATCCCT
Organism: Microbacterium sp. MYb72; assembly: GCF_002979415.1. Taxonomy (GTDB): domain Bacteria; phylum Actinomycetota; class Actinomycetes; order Actinomycetales; family Microbacteriaceae; genus Microbacterium; species Microbacterium natoriense. The sequence goes on from NZ_PCOT01000004.1 coordinate 58,224, forward strand.
GCGCACGCCGAGGGTGGTGCCGACGCTGGCCGCGATCACGAGGCCCACCGCGAGCATCCGCAGCACGGTCGCGTCCTGTCCGAGCACCAGCCAGCCGGCGAGGGTCGCGAACGCGGGCTCGAGGCTGAGCAGGATGCCGAACACGCGCTGAGGCAGCCGCCGCAGCGCCGCCAGCTCGAACGTGTACGGGATCACCGACGAAAGCACGGCGGTGATCGCGGCGAGCACGAGCAGATCCGGCTCCCCCGCCACCACGAGGGACGTCGGGACTCCGACCGGGAGCAACAGCACGGCCGCGACGACGAGACCGATCGACAGTCCGCTGGTCCCGGGGATCAACGCGCCGACACGGGCGCTCATGCGGATGTACATGGCCCAGAAACCGGCGGCGATGAGGATGAACACGACCCCGAGCGGGTCGAGGGGCTCGGCGCCGACCATGCCGTCGACCCCGAGCAGCGCCATGCCGACGAGGGCGATGCCGACCCACACGGCGTCGGCGAGCCTCCGGGTGAGCACCGCCGCCAGCACGAGCGGTCCGAGGAACTCGATCGCGACGGCGGGCCCCAGGGGGATGCGGTCGATCGCGGCGTAGAAGAAGCCGTTCATCGCCGCCAGCGACACACCGAACAGGACGGCGGCGATCCACTGCTGTCGGCTCCAGCTGCGCGGGCGCGGACGCACGATGACGAGCAGCAGGAGCGCGGCGATCGCGACCCGGAGCGACGTGACGCCCCAGGGCCCGAGCTTCGGGAACAGCTGCGCCGCGACGGCCGCCCCGAACGGCAGTGAGGCGCAGGAGCCGACGACGAGGGCGACGCCGACGAGAGGGCGGGACGACGCTGGCTGCTGCACCCCTCCAGCCTAGGGGCGGGGCCCTGAGCCGCGCGCCCCGGGAACCGTTTCGACTCGCTCCGCTCGCTCAACGACCGGGTGAGGCGCGCCCCGCGGCCGCGCGCCCCGGGAACCCGTCCGGGCTCGCTCCGCTCGCTCGACGACCGGGTGCCGGCGTCAGCCCGGCACGAGTCCGATCCGCAGCGGGGCGCCGGGAGCGGATGCCGCGGCCAGCGCCTCGTCGAGCTCGCCCAGCGGACGGATCTCGCCCACCGCATCCGCGAACGGATAGGCACGGCCCCGCCCGGAGAGGAAGGCGACCGTCTCGGCGAGCTCCGCGCCCGTGTAGTTGTGCACCCCGGCGATCGTGACGAGCCTGCGGACGATGCTCTCGGCGTCGAGGGGAACAGGTTCTGCGGGGAACACGCTGCCCACGAGCACGACGACGCCGCCGACGGCGACCCCGTCGATCGCCTCGGCGACCCCATGCCCTGAGGCCTCGATCACGACCTCCGGGTCACGGTCGATGGTCGTCGCACCGAAGGCCGTGGCCAGCTCCTGGCGCTGCGGATTCGGGTCGCGCACCTCGACGAGCGCTCCCTGCTCCGCGGCGATGGCCGCGGCGGAGAGTCCGACGAGTCCCGCGCCGTGGATCCGCACGGTCGCCCCATCGAGGCTGCGGCGAGCGCGGGCGACGGCGGCCCAGGCGGTGGCGGTCGCGCACGCTGCCGGCGCCAGCACCGACGCCGGCAGCGTCTCCGGCACGCGCGCGATGGCCGTGCCCTCTCGGAGCTGCACGTGGCTGCCGAATGCGCCCGTGAGGTCTCCGTGCGCCCCGATCCGGTCGTGGCCGTACTTGCCCAGCGACCGGCACTTCTGCGTGAGGCCGGCGAGGCAGCGGTCGCACGTTCCGCACGACACCGTGACCGACCAGACGACCCGGTCGCCGATGCGCAGCGGTGTGCCGTCGACGGCGAGCGCCCCGGCATCCCCGAGCGCGATCACACGGCCGACGCTCTCGTGCCCGAGCACGAGAGGGGTGGGCGCCGAGCGGCGCCCCTGCACGGTGTGCACGTCGGACCCGCAGATCGTCGACATCTCGACCGCGATCAGCGCGTCGCGGTCGCCGAGGGCCACGCCCGGCACCGCGATCATCTCGTGCGGGTGGCCCTCGCCGATCCAGACCATGGCCGTGGCCGCCGGGCGAAGCGCGACGTCTCTGCGGTGGCCGGGCGGGCGAATCAGCAGCGTGCCCATGTCCGGCTCAGACGCGGGAGACGAGAGGGAGCAGCCCGCGCTCGGCGAGCACGCCGCGCAGACCCGTGACGTCGGCGAGAACCGCGTCGGCGCCCGCGGCGGACAGCGCCCGGTGATCGTGCGCTCCGCTGAGCACGCCGGCGACGAAGCCCGCGCCCGCGCGGCGACCCGACTCGACGTCGCTCGTGGTGTCACCCGCGACGGCGACGGCCGACACCCGGGTGGCGCCTGTGCGCAGCAGCGCCGTGAGCACGAGGTCGGGGGCGGGGCGTCCGCGCCCGGCGTCCACGGGAGACAGCGCGAGGTCGACGAGGTCGCCCCAGCCCAGTCCGTTCAGCAGCACATCGCGCGTGACGGGAGCGAAGCCGGTGGTGAGCACGACCGCGAGACCGGCGTCCTTCAGGTCCTGGATCGCGTCGGCGGCGCCGGGGATCTCGGAGACCCCCTGCTCCGCGACGATCTCGGCGTAGGCCCCCTCGAACTCGGCGGTGGCGCGGGCTGCAGCGAGCGCGTCGCCGCCCGACAGGTGGGTGAAGACGTCGATCTTCGACTGCCCCATGGTGACGCGCACGTAGTCGAGGGCCTCGGCCCACGGCATCCGGTCGGCGACGCCCGTGCGCTCGGCTGCGCGCTGGAACGCCTGCTCGACGACGCCGTCGTCGAGCACCGTGGTGCCTGCCATGTCGAGGACGGCGAGTTCGAGAGGAGTGGTCATGATGTTCCTTCCATTGCGGGTGCCCACCCGAAGGCGGCGGTGAGATTCTCTTCAGCGAGCCCCAGACCCGTTGTCATTCCGATGCCGGTGGTCGCGGCGAGCACCAGCACCCCCTCCTCAGGACGTTCGACGAGGAACTCCTGCGGCCCCTTGGCGTAGACGCCCTGCCATCTCTCGATCACGCGGGGCTCCGGCATGTCGAACAGCGCCTGCGCCTCCGTCAAGAACGCGTCGAACGCGGACTCCGGCTGGAAGGGCGGAGGCGCTGCCGACGTGGCGTGCGAGTCGCCGATGATGAGCGTGCCGTCCGGCAGCTGCGTGTACATCTGGTTGAGGTCGATCGCCGCGAGATCAGGCCGCTCGGCGTGCAGGCGCTCGCGCAGTGCCGCGGCTTCGGCGGACCCGGCGAAGCGCCCGTAGCGCACGAGCGACCACCCGGTCAGCAGCGGGGCGGCGAGCGGATGCCGCAGCGTCACCGCCGCGCGCATCATGTCCAGCGCGCAGCGCTCGACGCCGATGCGCTCGGCGATCTCGGGCAGCAGCTGATCGAGATCGTGGTTCACCGCGACGACGATCTGCCCGGCCTCGATCGCGCCACGGGTGGTGTCCACCCGCCCTGTTGCGATCGACGTCACCGACGTGCGGAAGAGGAACGAGACGCCGAGCTCGGCGAGATGGCGGACGATCGCGGATGCCGCGGTGCGGGGATCCGTCTGCAGATCCGTTGCGATGTGCGCTCCGCCGAGAAGACCCACGGACCGCAGCGGTGCGAGGCGCAGCAGCTCGTCGGCATCCAGCATCCGGATGTCGTCTCCGTCTGCAGCCTCCAGCACGGCCAGCTCGTCGCGGTGCCGGGCGGCGACGAGCGTCCCCGACTCGCGCAGCCAGAACCCCGCGTCGCGCGACAGCATCAGCCACAGCTCTCGCGAGAGGTCGGCGTAGCGGCGGGCTTCGCCGGTCTGCGCGCCGATGCAGAGGTGCCCGAAGTTGCGGATCGTCGCTCCGACCGGTGCATCCGCCCGGTCCACGACGGTGACGCGCAGCCCGCGGCGCACGGCGGCGTACGCGGCTCCGAGTCCGACGATGCCGGAGCCCACGACGACCACGTCGGCGCGGCTCACCGGAACACCTTCCGCATCCACATCGCGAGCCCCTCGACGACGAGCACCGTGGCGAGGATCATCAGCACGATCGCGGTGACCGTCTCGTACCGGGAGCCCTGGCTGGCGTTGAGCAGGTAGTAGCCGACGCCTCCACCGCCGACGATGCCGAGGATCGTCGCCGCGCGGATGTTCGTGTCGAGCATGTAGAAGCTGTGTCCGATCAGCGCACGGGTGCCCTGCGGCACGGTCGCCGAGGTGTAGGTCTGCAGGCGGGTCGCCCCGACGGCGCGCAGCGCACGCTCCGGGCCACGGTCGACCTCTTCGAAGGAGTCCGCGATGAGCTTGCCGAGCAGCCCGATGCCGCCGATGGCGAGGGCGATCACTCCCGCCTGCGGTCCGAGACCGGTGATCACGACGAGCACGATCGCGAGGATCAGCTCGGGGATGCCGCGGATGCCGACGAGCAGAAAGCGCGCGACGCCTCGCGCACCCCTGCTCGGCGCCACATTGCTGGCGGCGAGCGAGCCGAGCACCAGGGACGGGAGCAGGGTGAGCACGGTGGCCGCGAGGGCGATCGCGACCGTGTCGCGCATGGCGACGATCATGACGGTGGCGTCGTAGTTGCCGAAGGACGGCGGCCAGAACTTCGCGGCGACCTCGGGGACGCGCCCCCAGAACGTGACGAAGTCGAGCCAGTTGATGTCGCTGACGACGACCCCGCCGATCACGACGAGCACGGCGACGGCTCCGGCGATCGTGTGCCGCACGCGCTGGCCGGTCCACGGTCGGCGCACGGCCGTCTGCGGGCTCGCGGCCCACGCCGCACGCACCTCCGGCGCCGCGGGGGTGCGGCCGCCCAGGCGGGGGTGCACGATGCGGTCGATCCACGAGCGCGTCTGCTGCTGCTGTCCGAGCATCGCGCCGCGCACCAGACTGGAGACGATCTCCATCACGATGCAGAGCACGAAGATGACCAGGGCGATGCCGAGGCCCTTGCCGTAGTTGAGGGCCTTGAACGCGTAGGACATCTCGAGGCCGAGTCCGGCGACGCCGACGTAGCCGAGCACCACGCTGCCGCGCAGGTTGATGTCGTTGCGGTGCAGCACGGTCGCGACCCAGCTGGGCAGCACCTGCGGCAGGACGCCGGAGGTGAACTCCTGCATCTTCGACCCGCCGGCGGCTCGGATCGCGAGACGGGGTCCCTCGTCGATCTGCTCGATCGCGTCGGCGAACATCTTCGAGATCATGCCGATCGAGTGGATGCCGATGGCGAGGATGCCGGGGAGCGTTCCGAGCGAGAACATGAGCACGAACGCCATCGCGAGCACGACGTCGGGGATCGCACGGGTGAGGACGCCGATGAAGCGCGCGGCGAGACGCCAGCCGTTGCCGGGGGTGGTGTTCGATGCGGCGAGGTACGCGATGGGCACGGAGAGGACGGCCGCAAGCAGCGTCCCCGTGAGCACGAGGCCCACGGTCAGCGCGATCAGCCAGATCAGGTCTCCGGCCTCGGGGAAGGAGAGACCGCGCACACGGGCGAAGAAGTTCTCCGCGTTGCCCCAGCTCTCCACCATCGCCGGGATCGAGATGCCCACCTCGTTGACCGCGAGGATGCCGAGCACGACCAGTGCGACGAGCGTGAGGGATGCCGCGATGCGCTCCGGAGAGATGCGGGGCCGCGGGGCGCGTTCGGAGACGGAGCCGCGAGGCCCCTGGGTCGCGGCCCCGGTCGGGGCGCCGGTGAGGGTGGTCACTGCGCAGCCACCTCGGCGACGGCATCCGCGAGCTCGACCTGCACGGCCTGGATCTCGGCGGTGGTCGTCGCGACCCGCCCGTAGATCTCCATGACCGCGGCCTTGCTCAGTCCGTCGGTCACGGTGTCGAGCACGATCTCGCCGTGCCGCAGGCCGACGATGCGGTCGGCCCAGGAGATCGCGAGGTCGACCTGGTGCAGGCTGCACACGACGGTGAGGCCGGCATCCGCCGCGATCTCGCGGATCAGCGCCATGACCTGGTCGCTGGACTCGGGGTCGAGGGAGGCGACGGGCTCGTCCGCCAGCAGGATGTCGGGCTTCTGCATGAGAGCGCGGGCGATGGCGACGCGCTGCTGCTGTCCGCCCGAGAGGGTGTCGCTGCGCTGGTAGGCGCGGTCGAGGAGACCCACGCGGTCGAGGTGCTCGAGCGCCTGCAGCTTGGCGGCCCTCGAGTAGCCCCACAGGCCCAGCCGCGGGCCGCGCACCGTGGAGAGCGATCCGGTGAGCACGTTCTCGAGCACGGTCAACGACGGCACCAGCTCGAACTGCTGGAAGATGAACCCGACGCGGCTGCGCAGCCGGCGCAGCGCGCCGCCCTTCAGCGCCGGGACCTGCTGGCCGAGCACCTCGACCGAGCCGGAGGTGGGGACCTCGAGCCCGTCGAGGTGGCGGAGCAGTGTGGACTTGCCGGAGCCGGAGAGCCCCAGCAGCACGACGATCTCGCCCCGGGAGACCTGGAGCGACGCGTCCTTCAGCGCCGTGGTCGACCCGAAGGTCTTCGTGACGCCGTCGAGGCGGATGAGGGCATCGGATGCCGCGTTCATGTCAGATCTCCTGTATGAGTCGGTCCCGGCCGTCGAGCGAGTCGTGACCTCGCTCGACGGCCGGGTGCGTGGCTCAGGGCGTCAGCCCTGGCACTGCTCCGCTTCGGTCTTCTTGCAGATGTCGCGGATGAGGTCGTAGTACTTGTCGTCGACCGGCTTCGTGGCGTAGAACACGCTGCGGAACGAGTCCGTGTCGGCGCTCTTGATGCCCGCGGCGATGATGTCGTCGATCGTGACCTCGGCGAGGCCGTCGCTGAGCTTCTTCGTGACGTCGTCGGGGAGGGTCGAGGAGTAGACCAGCGGAGCTCCGGGCACCATGGTCTCGTCGATGACCTTCACGGCGTCGGACTTCTCGACCTCGGAGTCCTCGGCGAAGCCCGCCTCGCACTCGACGCCCTCGCCGACCTTCTGCACGCTCACGTCGTGCTTGCCCGCGAAGACGGGGGTGATGTCGGTCTTCGGGTCGATGCCGGCCTGGAGCAGGTTGTACGACGGGAAGAGGTAGCCGGAGGTCGAGGACGGGTCGACGAAGCAGACCTTCTTGCCCTTGAAGTCCGCGATGCTCGAGATGCTGCTGCCCTTGGGGACGATCGCCTGCGAGTAGTAGCCGGGCTCCTGACCCTCTTCGGTGACGATGGAGGAGATGGGGGTGAGCTTGGCGCCGTTGGCGGTGGCCGTGACGTAGGTGAAGCCCGAGAACGAGGCGACGTCGATCTTGCCCGCGACCGCGGCCTCGATGAGAGCGGCGTAGTCGGTGGACTCGTGGTACTCGACCGTCTTGCCGGTGATCTTCGCGATGTAGTCCATCAGCGGCTGGTAGTTGGTCTCGGTGTCGACCGAGTCGGGGACGACGCCGAAGACGAGGGTGTTCTCGTCGACCGCGTAGCTGGAGGTCGCGGCTGCCTCGTCGGTGCCGCCGTTGCTGGTGGCGTCGGCCGAACCGGAACAGGCGGCGAGGCCGAGGGCGAGGACCGCGGCGCCGGCGAGGGCGGGGAGAGCACGGAGCTTCATGAGGACCTTTCGGGTGTGTGGGGGTTGATCCACGGATGACTCTCTCAGGTCACGGGTCGAGAAAGGTACCTAACTTGCAAGAGTTCAGAGGTCGTTTACCGAGGGTTCTCCCGGATGAACACCGGAGAAACCTCTCGCTCCTCAACGACCTGACCAAGTAGTATGCCTATGTGGCAGAAGCTGTGTACACCCAGATCGCCGACGAGCTGCGCACCCAGATCGCCTCCGGCATCCTGCGTCCGGGCGATGACGTTCCCACCGAGGCCGAACTGGCCGAGCGCTGGAGCACATCGCGCGGCCCGATCCGCAATGCCCTGGCCGCCCTGCGGGGCGAGGGGCTGATCGAGACCAGCCGAGGTCGCCCCGCGCGCGTCGTCGCGCGGAAGGCAAGCCAGGCCGTCGACATGTCCGTGCCGTTCACCCGCTGGGCGCGCGACCTCGGCGTGACCCCCGGCGCGCAGACGCAGGAGCTGAGCCTGCGGCGCGCGGGCTCCAAGGCCGAGCTCCTCGGGGTCGCTCCGGACGACACCATCGTCAGCGTCGTACGGCTGCGGTCGCTGGACGGACGCCCGACCATGCTCGAGCGACTCTTCTACACGGAGGTCGCCGGGCGGAGGCTCTTCGAGGTCGACCTCGACAGCGTGTCGATCACCGAGTACCTCGCATCCGTCGGGCATCCGATCGTCGGATTGCAGCACGTGATCGACGCCGTGGCAGCGGACGAGCAGGATGCCGCGCTGCTGCGTGTTCCGCAGGGGACGCCGATCCTGCGCCTGAGTCGCATCTCGAGGGACGCAGAGGGGCGCATCTTCGAAGCGTCGGAGGACCGCTACCTCAGCGAGGTCGTGCGCTTCACGGTCGCCGCATCCGGGATCTCGACGGACGGGCACTACATGCGCGCGGTGGGCGGATAGCCGCCTGATCGGGACGTGTCCCGTACACAGAACGCGATCGCGAGCGCAGTGGTTTCAGAAGCCTTAGAAGATCGCGCTCGCGATCGCAGCGCTGGGGACGCTTATTCTGGGGAGATTCCAGGATAGGTCGCGTGAGGGTGCCCTTGATAGGGACGTTCGTTCAGACTTGCCTAGACTTTCGTCTAGGTCTTGATTGAGGCGCTGATCAGGCCATTGGCAGTCTAGCGGCAACCTGCCATGCGCCGTCGACCTCGCCCGCCGTGAACTCGCCGCTCGCTCCGAGCACGCGCTCGGCCATGCGGTTGAGACCGGTACCACTGGAGGGGAGATCCCTCCGCGGAGTCGTCGGCATCGGACTGCTGATCGTCAGCGCGGCCGAGTCGTCGTCGATGTCAAGGCTGATCGCGACCTCCCCCGGGCCGGCGTGCTTGAGGATGTTGGTCGCCGACTCTCGGACGATGCGCGCGAAGGCGATCTCCGCGACACGGGGGATGCGCTCATCCCGGGGGTCGCCGGTCGCGACGACGGGGTGGCCTGCGGCCTCGATCTCCGCTTTCGCTTCGTCGACCGCCGAATCGAGGTCGCCCGTCTGCATTCCGGCAGAGCGGGGTCCGTCGTCGGCGAGTTCGATCACGAAGCGCAGATCGGCCATGGCCTTGCGTGCGGCGACGCGGATGGCCTCCTGGGATTCGGAGGTCATCGTCGGGTCGTCGAGCATCTGCACGTGCAGGGCGACCACGGTGAGGTGGTGCGCGATGCTGTCGTGGAGTTCTCCTGCGATCCAGCGCCTCTCGGCGAGGACCGCTTCGTGCTCCTTCTCGACCTGCACGACGAGCTCGCGCTCGAGTCGGCTTCCTCTCTCGGCGCCGAGCCGCAGCGCATAGCCGATGGCGCCCGACACGGCGGCCAGGATCATCTGGACGCCGACGTTCACGGGCACCCTCGTATCCCCGAACGCGATGAGCGCCGAGGACAGGAGGAAGACTCCGATGTAGGAGAAGATCAGGGACCCTCTGCCCAGTCGCATCACCATTCCGGCCGCGACTGCGGCGGCGGTGAGGACCTGGGTCTCGGTTCCGCTGAAGAAAGAGAGGCCGAAGATGACGGCCATTGCCACGGTCGCCCAGACGGGCGACCACAGATAGAGAGCGAATACTGCGGTGGAGGCGATGCTGATCGCCGCCGCACCGAGTTCCACACCCGGCGGGAGGAAGAGACCGATGATGTCGATCGAGACGACGATGCCGATGGCCGCGAGGACGACGATCCTCTCGACGGCACCCAGTCTCTCGCCGCGCCCGATGCGAAGCACACCCGGTGATTCGCGGAGCGACTGGTCAAAGGCCATGGTTCACTGTCTCCCTTTAGCCAGGTATTCTTAGCGATATACGCCGAACATCTTGCCAACCTGCTGCCAGAAAGTCATAGTAGTTCACCTCCGTAGGTAGTTCTTTCGTCTAGGTACCTATTGATCTTCTCGGCTCCGCTCGCGGCGCACATCTGTCTTGAGTCCAGACCTCACTAGACAAAGGTCTAGATCTGCCCCTGACCTCCCGGCCAGCGCCGATAGGCTTCCCTCATGCCGGACATCCGCGTGCTCATCGTCGACGACGACCCTCTCGTGCGCTCCGCACTCTCCCATTTCGTCGCGAGGGATCCGGCGATCGACGTCATCGGGCAGGCCGAGAACGGGCTCGAGGCGATCGCGTTCATCGAGAAGGACCAGCCGGATGTCGTGATGATGGACGTCCAGATGCCCGAGATGAACGGCATCGAGGCCACCGCGGCGATCGCCGATCGGTGGCCGGGGGTGCGGGTGCTCGCCGTCACCACCCTCGACGGCAGCGACACCGTGCTGCCGATGCTGAGCGCCGGCGCCTCCGGCTACCTCCTCAAGGATTCGAGCGCGGAGAGCATCGTCACCGGCGTGCGTGAAGTGCACAGCGGCGCGAGCTCGCTGTCGCCGCGCATCGCGTCCCTCCTCGTCAAGCACGTGCGCAGCACGGAACCGCTCCCCGGCGACACGGAGCTCGAAGAGCTCACCGAGCGCGAGGCCGAGGTACTCGAACGCCTCGCCCAGGGCATGTCGAACTCCGAGATCGCGCAGTCGCTGATCGTGTCCGAGGGCACGGTCAAGGCTCACCTCGGCCGCATCATGGCGAAGTGGCAGGTGCGCGATCGCGTGCAGATCCTCGTCACCGCAGCGCACGCGGGGCTCGTCGACTTCCGCTGAGCCCTCGAGCGGCTCCCCCCTTCCGGTCGCGAACCTGGTCGAGACTCGCCGGCTTTCGCGACCAGGTTCGCGACCGGAGTCGCGGAATGCAGGACGGACCTACAGCGCGAGCAGCACGATGCCCGCGACCACGACGACCGATGCGCCGAGCCTCCAGCCAGGGCGGTCCTCCTTCAGCACGAGCACCCCGAACAGGCTCACGAGCACCACGCTCACCTCGCGCAGCGGAGCCACCAGCGCGACGGGAGCGATCTGGATCGCCGTCAGGACGAGGATGTACGACAGCGGAGACAGGATGCTGAACGCCACGATCCGCCTCCACTGCGTGCGCCACAGGGCTGCGACGGCATCCCACCGCCTGCGCACCCCGAGCGTGTAGAACGGGATCTCCAGCACCATCGTGCCGACCATGAACGCGACCGGCGACAGCGACCAGGTGCGCACGGCGTTCGCGTCCCAGATCGTGTACGCCGCGATCGCGACGCCGGTGAGCAGCCCGAACACGAGCCCGAGGTCGAAGACCCGATCCCCGCCACGGTCGACCAGCCCGATCGCGACGACCCCGACGATCACCGCCGCGACGCCGATCAGCGCGACGACAGACGGGCGCTCCCCGAGCAGCAGCACCGCGACGATCACCGACAGGAACGGCCCTGTGCCCCTCGCTGTGGCGTAGACGGTCGAGAGGTTGCCCTCCTGGTACCCGCGCTGCAGCACGGCCATGTAGACGACGTGCAGGGCCGCGGAGACGCCCACGCCGAGCAGGAACCCGCCGAGGTCGTCGGTGCCGAGCCCGCCCGTGAACGGGATGGCTCCGATCCAGAAGGCTGTTCCGCCGACGGCTCCCCACCACAGGAACGGCACCCCGGCACGACTCACCCCGTGTGCGATCACGTTCCAGGCGGCATGGGACACGGCCGCGGCGAAGACGAGGACGAAGGCGAGAGAGGACATGACAGACCCTTCCATCCGCCGCGGGCGCGACGAACAGGGTCCTCCGGGCTTTTGTCCTGTCAGATGACGGCTCTCCTGCGGAGAAGAGCCGTGGCGCCGCTCGGACCAGACGGGACGGACCCCGGAACCCTAGGCGCTATCGCGGTACACCCTAGCCCATCGACGTGAACGCGAAGGCGCCCGGTGCGACCTTCCGCACCGGGCGCCTCTCATCCGACGCGAGGGTCAGACCTCGATCTCGTCGCGACGGAGCCGCGCGATCAGGAGCACGAACGCGCCGATCGCGAGCAGGGCGAGCGCCCAGCCCACGCCGTTGATGACGCCACCGGTCGTCGCGAGCACGTTCAGGTCGACGGATGCCGTCGCCGCCGCCGTGACCGTGACGGCGCCAGCCGTGCCGGTCGCCGTCGCGACGTTGACGACCTTGCCCGCCGCGACGTCGGCCGCCGTGAGGACGTAGACGACCGGACCGCAGTCGGCCTTCGCCCCGGGCGCGAGGTCGGGGATCTCGCAGGCGATCGTACCGCCCAGCATCGGATCGCTGATCGCCACGGCCGTCAGCGTCCTCGCACCGGTGTTCGTCACGGTGAAGCGGAACCTCACCGTGTCGCCCGCGCTGATCTTGCCGTTGCCGTCAGCATCCGCGTACTCCCCGCCGGTCTTCGCGAGGGCGATGGCCGGCTGCGCCTCGATGGGCGTGACCACCGTGTCCTCCGCCGTCGGCGGGATCTCGCTCGTACCTGTGCCGGTGGTGGTGGCGGTGTTCACGATCTGGCCTGCGTCGACCTCGGCCTGCGTGATCACGGCGGGCTCGCCGTGGCAGAGCGTCGCCTCGCCGGGGGCCAGCTCCGTCGTGTCGCAGACGATGTCGCCGCTCAGACGCGGGTCGGAGACCGAGATGCCGGTGAGCGTCGTCGTTCCCGTGTTCGTGACGGTGAACGTGTACGCGATGGTGTCGCCGGCATCCGTGCGTCCGTTGCCGTTCGCGTCGACGATCGCCGCCGCCGACTTGAGCAGCGAGAGGGCGTCGGTCCCTGCCACGCGCACATCGGCCTCGTCCGTGGCGTCGGCCGTGCCGCTCCAGGACTGCCCCTCGACGGTCGCGGTGTTGTGGACCGTTCCGGCGTCGACGTCGGCTTGAGTCAGCACGTAGTCGACAGGGCCGCAGACGACCTCTTGTCCCGGCTCCAGCTGAAGGCCGTCGAGTGCCGGGCACTCGATCTCTCCGCCGAGCAGCGGATCATTGAGAACGATCTCGCGGAGCTGCGTCGTTCCGGTGTTCCTCACCGTGAAGAAGTAGGGCACGGTGTCACCGGCTCCGACCATGCCGTCCGCGCCCGGATCGACGGCACCGGGCGTCTTCGTCAGAGCGATCGCAGTGGTGCCGGAGAACAGGACCTCGGCGGAGCCGGTGTCGCTGACCTCGCCGATCGGGCTGTCGCCGGTAGCCGTGGCGAAGTTCGGGCGGCGCTCAGCTTCGATGTCCGTCTGCGTCAGCGCGTAGGTGAACGGTCCGCAGGCTGCGCTGGCCCCTGGCAGGAGATCGCCGACGGTGCACAGCGCTCCCGCGCCGAGAAGCGGGTCCGACACGGTGACACCCACCAGGGTGGTGTTGCCCGTGTTGCGCACCGTGAAGGAGTAGTCGATCGTGTCGCCGGCGCCGATGAACCCGTCGCCGTTCGCATCGGTGACCTGACCCGCCGTCTTCGTGAGGTCGATGCCGGCGGTCTGATCGATGTTGGCGGATGCGGACGCCGTGTCCTCGACGAAGGCGTTGTCGGGCGCCTGGGCGATGGTGGATGCGGTGTTCCTCACCACGCCGTTGTCGATGTCCTCCTGCGTGAGGGTGTAGTCGACAGGAGCGCAGGTGACCGAGTCGCCCGGTTCCAGGAGCACCCCGTCCAGCGCGACACAGGCGACGGGGCCACCGAGCATCGGGTCGTCGATCTGCCCGTTGTGCAGTGTGGTCGTCCCGGTGTTCGTGAGCGTGAACGTGTACCGGATCGTGTCCCCGGCATTGACCTGGTTGTCGCTGTTGATGTCGACGACCGTGCTGGGCGTCTTGGTGAGGCTGACGCTGTTCACGCTCGGGACGATCACGTTCGCCTCGGCGTCGTCGGTCGCGGTTCCCTGTGCGGACTGGCCGGTGACGGTGGCCTCGTTGTGCACGGTGCCGTTGTCGAGGTCGGCCTGCGTGAGCGTGTAGGTCACCGGCGCGCAGACGGCCTCCGCTCCCGGAGCGAGCGGGGTCGCGAGCGCGGCACAGGTCACGGCCCCACCCAGCAGCGGGTCGGTGATCTGCGTGCTCGTGAACGTCACGTTGCCCGTGTTGCGCACCGTGAAGCTGTAGGCCACCGTGTCACCGGCGTCGATCCGGCCGTTGCCGTTCGCGTCGACGGGGGCGGCCGCCTGCTTCACGAGCTCGATCCGCGGAGTGCCGGCGATCGGCACGATGCTCGTCGAGGTGTTGTCCGACGGGTCGGGGTCGGGCGTGGTCGAGGTGACGGTGGCCGTGTTCGACAGCTGCGTGTCGGCCGTTGCCGGGTCGACCGTTCCCGTCACGGTGGCCGTGAACGTGGCGCCGACCGCGAGCGTGCCGACGGCGCAGCTCAGCTGGCCCGCGGTGATCGAGCATCCGGCGGTAGGGGTGGTCGGCGTCAGCAGTGCCGCGGGCAGCGGGTCGGAGATCGCTACGGCGGATGCCGGGCTCGGACCGTTGTTCGTCACGACGATCGTGTAGGTGATCGGCGCGTTGAGATTCGCGGGGTTGGCGGACGCCGTCTTCACGACCGAGAGATCGGCGGAAGGCGTGCCGACGACCGTCGCCGTGTCGGTGTTGTTCGACGGGTCGGGGTCGGGCGTCTGCGAGGTGCCGGTGGCGGTGTTGGTCATCGAGCCGGTCGCGACGACCTGCGCCGTGACGGTGAGGGTCGCCGACTCGCCGGGCAGAAGTGTGCCGACGGTCCAGCGGGAGTCGGCCGCCGACCAGGTGCCGACCGACGGGGTGGCGCCGGTGGTCGCGAGACCCACCGGAACCGCGTCGTCGACGACGACGCCCGCAGCGGTGGACGGTCCGTCGTTGCGCACGGTGATGACGAAGCTCGCCTCGCCCTGGAGCGGGACGCTCGGCGTGCTCGTCGTCTTCTCGACGACCACGTCGGCGCTCGGGGTGAGCGGCTTGTCGACCGTGGACGTGTTGTCCGACGGATCGGGGTCGGGCGTCGGCGAGGTCACCGTCGCCGTGTTGGTCAGCGTTCCGGTCGCGCTCTCGGCGATCGTCCCGTCGAGGCGGACGGTCACGATCTGACCGACGGTGAGGTCGCCGAGCGGGCACGTGAGGGTGCTGCCGGTGAGCGTGCACCCGGCAGGGGTCGCTCCGAGGGTGAAGCCGGCCGGGAGCGTGTCGGTGAGCACCACGCCGCGGGCGACGGACGGACCGCCGTTGGTCACGGTCAGGGTGTAGCCGAAGGCGCCTCCGGGCACGGCCTGAGCGTCGGCGGTCTTGACGACGCTGATGTCGGCGCTCTGCACGACCTCGACATCGGCCGAGTCGGAGTTGTTCGACGGGTTCGAGTCCTCGGCGGGCGAGGCCACGGATGCCGTGTTCGTCAGGGTTCCCGTGGGGGCGTCGGCCGCGACGAGCGCCTGCAGGGTGACGGTGCTGGAGGCGCCGTCGGCGAGCAGCGGCCAGGTGCACTGGATGCGCGACGGCGACGGCGTCGCGCAGCTGCCGGAGGTCGTGGCGACGCTGGAGACGGTGAGACCCGCGGGCAGCGTGTCGTCGAGCACCGCGTTCACGGCATCCGAGGCGCCGTTGTTCGTGACGACGAGCGTGTACGTGACCGTGCCGCCCGCGGAGACCTGCGCCGCGGATGCCGTCTTGGTGACGGCGAGATCGGCGATGATCGTCGGGTCGAAGCTCGTCGAGTCGACGTTGTTCGACGGGTCGGGGTCGGGCGTGCTGCTCGTGACGCTCGCCGAGTTCTGCACGGCGGCGACGGCGTCGGGGTCGAGGTGCGCGACCACGGTCACCGTCACGGTGGCGTTCGGCGCGAGGGTGCCGAGGAGGCACCCGATCACGTCGCCGCTCAGCGAGCAGGTGCCCTGCTGCGGAGTCGCGCTGACGAAGGCGGTCGCGGGGTCGAGCGGATCGGTGATCCTGACGTCGCGCGCCTCGGAGGGGCCGGCGTTGTGGACCGTGAGCGTGTACGAGACGTCGTCGCCGGCGACCGGAGCGGTCGGCAGGAAGGTCTTGACGATCGAGAGGTCGGCCTCGGCGTTCAGCGTGCCCGACGCGGTGGCGGTGTTGTTCGCCTGGTTCGGATCGAACCGCGAGCCGGCGACGGATGCCGTGTTGGTCAGCGCCGCACCCGGGTTCAGCGTCGGGGACACGGTTCCGGTCAGCGTGATCGTCGCGCTGGCGCCGACGGCGAGGTCGGGGAGGGAGCAGGTGACCGTTCCGCCGACCGTGCAGGATCCGCCGCTCGGGGTGGCCTGGACGTTCGTGAGCCCTGCGGGGATCGCGTCCGTGACCGTCACCCCGGTTCCCGTCTGCGGCCCGTTGTTCGTCACGGTGATCGTGAAGGTCGCGGGGCGTCCAGCCACCAGCGCGGCCGTGTCGAGGGTCTTCGTGATGGCGAGATCGGCCGCCGGGTTCACCGGGGTCTGGGTCTCGTTGGTGATCGATGTGCGGTCGATGTTGGTGACCGGCTCGCGGAAGGCGACGCTGGCCTCGTTGACGATGGTGGTGGTCGCGGCATCCGCTCGCACCTTCGCGTCGAAGGTGTACGAGGTCACGGCGCCGACGCCGATGGAACCGCCGGCCGATGCCGTCCCGTTCTCGCCGAGGCGCACCCTGACGGTGCGCGAACCGGCGACGTACTCGCCGCGATCGTCGCCGGTGGCATCGGTCAGCGCCCCGGTTCCTGGCCCGCTCACGAGCTTCAGGGAACCGGGGACGTAGTCCACGCCCGCGGGGACGATGTCGGTGGAGACCGACTGGAGCGCCGGGTTGCCGCCGCCGTTGGTGGTGGTCACGGTGTAGCGGAGCGTGTCGCCGATGTTGGCGGTCGTGCCGCCGCCCGTGAGGTTCTGCACCGACTTGGTGGAGACCAGACAGGGGCCGGTGCCGAAGGAGATGTCGTCGAGGAGGTT
Organism: Microbacterium sp. MYb72; assembly: GCF_002979415.1. Lineage (GTDB taxonomy): Bacteria > Actinomycetota > Actinomycetes > Actinomycetales > Microbacteriaceae > Microbacterium > Microbacterium natoriense. The sequence goes on from NZ_PCOT01000004.1 coordinate 74,977, forward strand.
GCCGACCGAGTTGTTGCCGGTCGACGTGCTGACGGCCTGGAATCCGAAGCGGGTGAGGGTCTGACCCGCGGGCACCGTGTACGAGCCGGTGTGCGTGGCCCACGCCGCGGTGCCATCGGAGAGCGAGCCGCTGACGTTGGTGAGCGTGCCGCCGGGGACGCCGATCATCACGCGCATGGTGTCGACGCCGACGCGCCCGCGGTGCTTGAGCGACCAGTACAGCGTCTGCCCGGGGGTGGTCGCGACGTCCTGGTAGAGCATGCTGGTCTGGTTCGCGTTGAGCTCGGCGAACTGCGTGCCCTGCGCGGCCTGCCAGCCGTTCGGGTTGCCGGGGTAGCGCCAGAGTTCGATCTGGTTGTCCGTGGCGGTCGTCAGCCAGCCGGGCACGTTGGACTCGTTGGTGATGAGCACCCCGCCGCTGAAGACCGGCTGCTCGAAGCTGCCGTTGGTGAGCGACAGCGATCCGGCGCACTGCGTCGGATTCTGTGCCGCGGATGCCGTGGTCGGCGCGACCGTCTCGGTGACCACCGTGAGTCCGGCTGCCAACAGCAGGGCCGACGTGACGGCGGCGACGGCGCGGCGGACGCGCGAATGAGCGATTGAAGACACTGAAGTCCCCCTGTTTCTCCCCGGAGGCTCCCCGCGCATCGCTCGAACGATGCACCTCTCCGGTGTCGAGACTAGCCGAGAGGTCGTCTCGACTTAAGCCCTCCCCCGTGCTCCGTTGCCTGATCGAGACCCGATTACGATCGGAGGTGCACGCACGCAGGAAGGCCACTCATGCCCGTCGCTTCATCCGCCCTCGCCCACGCCGACGACCTCGCGGACTTCGTCTCCGCCTCACCGTCGAGCTACCACGCGGCCGAGGAGGTGGCGCGCCGGCTCGAATCGGCCGGGTTCTCCCGGCTGCGCGAGGAGGACCCCTGGCCCGCTCAGCAGGGCGGCCGGTTCGTCGTGGTCCGCGACGGTGCGGCCATCGCCTGGACCGTCCCGTCGGATGCCGTCGCCACCACGCCCTCGCATGTCCTCGGCGCCCACACCGACTCTCCCGGCTTCAAGCTCAAGCCGCAGCCCACGACCGGATCCGCGGGGTGGCTGCAGGCCGCCGTCGAGGTGTACGGCGGCCCGCTGCTGAACTCCTGGCTCGACCGGGAGCTGCGCCTCGCCGGCCGTCTCGCCCTCGCCGACGGCAGCGTCGTGCTCGCCGACACCGGAGCGCTGCTGCGTCTGCCGCAGCTGGCGGTGCACCTCGACCGTGAGGCCAACAGCGGCCTCGCGCTCGACAAGCAGTTCCAGACCCAGCCCGTGTGGGGCCTCGGCGACCCGACGCAGGCCGACATCCTCGCCGAGCTCGCGGCGTCCGCCGGTGTCGCGGCATCCGCCATCCGCGGCTACGACGTCGTGATCGCCGACACCGCGCGCGGCGCCGTGTTCGGCAAGGACAGCGCGTTCTTCGCATCCGGCCGCCTCGACGACCTCGCCTCCGTGCACGCGGGGGTCGTGGCGCTCGCGACGCACGACGCGGAGTCGGGCCCCATCGCCGTCCTCGCCGCGTTCGACCACGAGGAGCTCGGCTCCGGGTCGCGCTCCGGCGCTGCCGGCCCCTTCCTGGAGGACGTGCTCGAGCGGGTGTACTCCGGTCTCGGCGCCGACGGGTCCGAACGTCGCCGCGCCTACGCCTCGTCGTGGTGCCTGTCGAGCGACGTGGGGCACTCGGTGCACCCCAACTACGCCGCCAAGCACGACCCCGTCGTGCACCCGGTGCTGGGGTCCGGCCCCATCCTCAAGCTCAACGCGAACCAGCGCTACGCGACGGATGCCGTGGGCTCCGCCGCCTGGCGCTCGTGGTGCGAGAGCGCCGGGGTGCGCCCGCAGGAGTTCGTGTCGAACAACAACGTGCCGTGCGGCTCGACGATCGGCCCGATCACGGCGACCCGCCTCGGCATCCGCACCGTCGACGTCGGCATCCCGATCCTGTCGATGCACTCGGCCCGCGAACTCGCCGGGGTCTCCGATCTGCACGACCTGAGCCTGGTGGCCGGAGCCTTCTTCCGCGGCTGACGCTGCGCCGGAGACGGCACGCGGCGGAAGGTCGGCGCGCGCATCCGCCCCACGCGGGGTGCGACGGTGCCAGGATGTCGTCATGACGCAGAACACGGGCGCGCTGATCGAGCGTGCGGGCATCGAGATCATCCCGGAGTCGGATCGCACCGCGAAGCCGCGGGACCTCTTCTGGCCCTGGTTCGCCGCGAACGTGTCGGTGTTCGGGATGTCGTACGGATCCTTCATCCTGGGCTTCGGCGTCTCGCTGTGGCAGGCGACGGTCGTGTCGATCGTCGGGATCGTGGTGTCGTTCCTGCTGTGCGGGCTCATCGCGATCGCCGGCAAGCGCGGCTCGGCGCCGACCATGGTGCTCTCGCGCGCCGCCTTCGGTGTGCAGGGGCAGAAGCTCCCCGGCATCGTGTCGTGGCTGACGTCGATCGGCTGGGAGACGTCGCTCGCCATCACCGCAGTGCTCGCGACCGGAACGATCCTGCGCACGCTCGGCTGGGTGAGCGGCGAGGACGACACCGCGGTGAGCATCATCGCGACGGTCGCCGTGGCCGCCCTGATCGTCGGGGCCTCCGTGCTCGGCTACCACACCATCATGCGGCTGCAGTCGGTGCTGACCTGGCTGACCGGAGCCATGACGGTGCTGTTCCTGATCTTCACCTTCGGGCACATCCAGTGGGATACCGCGTTCTCCCGCCCCGACGGCACGTTCGCACAGACGATCGGCGCGCTCGTGATGGTCATGACCGGGTTCGGACTCGGCTGGATCAACATCGCCGCCGACTGGTCGCGCTACCAGAAGCGCACGGCATCCGACGGGCAGATCGTCGCCTGGAACACGATCGGCGGCTCGGTGGCCCCGATCATCCTGGTGTTCTTCGGGCTCCTGCTCGCGGGCTCCGACGACGACCTCGCGGCCGCCGTCGGCGGCGACCCGATCGGCGCCCTCGCAGGGCTCCTGCCGACGTGGCTGCTGTTCCCCTTCCTGATCGTCGCGATCCTCACGCTCGTGTCCGGCGCCGTGCTCGGCATCTACTCGTCCGGCCTGACGCTGCTCAGCCTCGGCATCCGCATCCCCCGCCCGGCCGCGGCGGCGGTCGACGGCGTGATCCTCACCGCCGGCACGATCTACGTCGTGTTCTTCGCCAAGAGCTTCATCGGCCCGTTCCAGTCCTTCCTCATCACTCTCGGCGTGCCGATGGCGTCGTGGGCCGGAATCCTGATCGCCGACATCCTGCGCCGCCGGAAGGACTACGACGACGCTGCGCTCTTCGACAGCCGCGGACGCTACGGAGCCTTCGACTGGCTCTCCATCGGCACGATGCTCGTCGCGACCGTGATCGGCTGGGGGTTCGTCATGAACCAGATCCCCGACACCGGATGGAACGACTGGCAGGGCTACTTCCTCGACCTGTTCGGCTGGCGCGATGACTGGGGCTACGCGAACCTCGGCGTGCTGTTCGCGCTGGTGCTGTCGTTCCTCGTGACCTGGTTCGGGCGGGCCGCGAAGATCCGCCAGCAGGAAGATTCCGGTCGTTGAGCGAGCGCAGCGAGCCGACACGCGCCTGGCTGGTCGTGATCGACCCGCAGGCGATCTTCGCGGCGCCCGACTCGGCGTGGGGCTCGCCGTTCTTCGCCGACGCCATGCCGCGCATCCGCGCCCTGGCGGAGTCCTTCGGCGAGCGCGTGCTCGTCACGAGGTGGATGCCGACAGCCGATCGCTCCACGTCGTGGGGCGAGTACTTCGCGGCCTGGCCGTTCGCCGATCAACCGCCGACGGACCCGCTGTTCGACCTGGTGCCGGATGCCGCGGACCTGTCCCCGCATCCGACCCTCGACCTGCCGACCTTCGGGAAGTGGGGTCCGGAGATCGAGGCGATCATCGGCCGCGGAGCGCACGTCGTCCTCGCCGGGGTCTCGACCGACTGCTGCGTGCTGTCGACCGCGCTGGCGGCTGCGGATGCCGGGGCGCGCGTGACAGTCGCCGCCGACGCGTGCGCGGGTTCCACGGCCGAGAACCACGCCGCCGCACTCCACGTGATGGGGCTGTACCCGCCGCAGATCACGATCAGCGACGCGGCATCGGTGCTCGCCGGGGACTGAGCGCATCCGTAGGAACCCACTCGGAATACTGGCACACTGGTGCGGAGGAGGGGTCCCATGAGCACAGCAGCGCCCGTCGAGGAGTCCACACGACCGGAGCGTCGCCGCCGACGGTGGCGCCGCACGAAGATCACTCTCGGCATCCTCCTCGCCGTCGCCGCGATCATCGCGATCATCGGATCGATCACACCGTGGCCCTCCGCGATGGTGATCCGGGCGGTGTTCACGAAGGGCGGAGACGACACAGCCGCGGAGATGGACCGGCACGTCCCCGACACGAAGCTCACCGAGACCCTCGACGTGGCGTACGCAGACGGCGGCGCGGACACCACGATGGACGTGTTCTCACCGGCATCCGCCTCGGGCCCGCTGCCGACCGTGGTCTGGATCCACGGCGGCGCCTGGGTGTCGGGCGCGAAGGAGAACGTCGACCCCTATCTCCGGATCCTCGCCGGCGAGGGGTACACGACGATCGCGGTGAACTACACGCTCGGCCCGGAGGGCGTCTACCCGCTCGCCGTCACGCAGCTGAACGAGGCGCTGGCGTACATCGACGCGCACGCCGAGGAGCTCGGCGTCGATCCGACGCAGATCGTGCTCGCCGGGGATTCGGCGGGAGGTCAGCTCGCGAGCCAGCTCGCGACTCTCATCACGAACTCCGACTACGCCGAGATCATGGGCCTCGCGCCCGCCCTGCGGCCGGATCAGCTCGTCGCGACCGTCCTGAACTGCGGGGTCTACGACCTCTCCGCCCTCGCCGAGCTCAACGGCCCCGTCGGCTGGGGGTTCAAGTCGTCGATGTGGGCGTACTCGGGCGCCAAGGACTGGGCTGAGGGCTCGACCGGCGCCACGATGTCGACCATCGACTGGGTGACCGCAGACTTCCCGGCGACCTACATCTCCGGCGGCAACGGCGACGGTCTCACCTGGCTGCAGTCGATCCCGATGGCGAAGCGCCTCGACGAGCTGGGCGTCGACGTGACCACGCTGTTCTGGCCCGCTCCCCACGCGCCGCAGCTGCCGCACGAGTACCAGTTCCACCTCGATCAGCCCGACGCGCGGACCGCGCTGGAGAAGACGATCGCGTTCCTGGACGCGCACACCACCCGCTGACCCCTCGCCCGCGCCCGAGAGGAGGGCGGGAGGATGCCACGGAGCCGCCGTTCTGTTAGCGTTTCCCTGCCTCGGCGGGTGTGCCGCGGGGCGAAAGAGGAGTGTCCGATGAACCCGACGCGGATGCACGCGGCGACCGATGAGCAGGCGTCGATCGTCGACGCGGTGCTCGACTACTCCCGCCGGCGGATGCTGGCACGGGACGTGCCGCTCGACAAGCCCTTCCCCCCTGGGGAGCTGCGCCGCCTCGCCGGCCGCACCATCACCGACGAGGGTATCGGCGGCACCCGCGCGCTCGCGCTCTTCGAGCACATCCTCGCGCCGGCGTGCCTCACCGCGAGCCACCCGCGCTACCTCTCCTTCATCCCGACCGCCCCGACGACGGCGGCGATCGCTTTCGACCTCGTCGTGTCGGCATCCGGCCTGTACGGCGGCAGCTGGCTCGAGGGCGCAGGCGCCGTGTACGCCGAGAACGAGGTGCTGTCCTTCCTCGCGGCCGAGATCGGCTTCCCCGAGGGCGCCGGAGGCGTGTTCGTGCAGGGCGGCACGATCGGCAACCTCTCGGCCCTCGTCGCCGCGCGTGACGCCGCCAAGCGCCGCCTCGAGGAGGCCGGCACTCCGCTCCCGCCGCGGTGGAAGCTCGTCTGCAGCGCCGAGGCGCACTCCTCGAACAAGTCGGCGGCGAAGGTCATGGACGTCGACACCATCGCCGTGCCCGCGGGCGCCGACGGCAAGCTGCACGCGGAGTCCGTGCGCGAGGCCCTCGTCGAGCACGGCGACGCCGTTTTCGCGGTCGTCGCGACCTCCGGCTCCACCAACTTCGGCATCATCGACGACATCGAGGGCATCGCCGCGCTGAAGGACGAGTTCGAGTTCTGGCTGCACATCGACGGCGCCTACGGCCTCACCGGCATCCTGGCCCCTGAGGCGCGGCACCACTTCCGCGGCGTCGAGCGGGCCGACTCGGCCATCGTCGATCCGCACAAGTGGCTCTTCGCCCCGTACGACTGCTGCGCGCTGCTCTACCGCGATCCCGAGACCGGCCGTCGGGCGCACACGCAGCACGCCGAGTACCTCGACACCCTCACCGACAGCGACGACTTCAGCCCCTCGGACTACGCGATCCAGCTCACCCGGCGCCCCCGGGGGCTTCCGCTCTGGTACTCGCTGACCACCTACGGGGTGCAGGCGTACCGTGACGCGGTGTCGAGCACGCTCGCGCTCACGCAGCGGATCGCCGAGGAGATCCGTCGTCGCCCCGGGTTCACGCTCGTCCGCGACCCGCAGCTCACGGTCGTCGTGTTCGAGCGCGACGGCTGGGACCGCGACGACTACGCCCGCTGGTCCGACGGGCTGCTCGACTCCCAGTACGCGTTCGTCGTCCCGAGCTCGCACGCCGGACGACCCAACACGCGCTTCGCGATCGTGAATCCGCTGACCACCTTCGAGGACCTCGTCGCCATCCTCGACACCATGGAGTGACCTGATCCACCGGGACCGCCGGTGGCTCGCCCACGCGGGCCGCCGGTATTCTTGAGCCATGTCACGCCTTCTCGTCCGCCGTCCCTCTCCGCGTCTCGCCGAAGGCGAGCTCACCCACTTCGAGCGCGTCCCCGTCGACGCCGAACTGGCTCAGCGACAGTGGGAGCAGTACGTCGACGTCTACCGCGGACTCGGCTGGGACGTCATCGAGATCGACGCCGCCGACGAGCACGCCGACGGCGTCTTCGTCGAGGACACCGTGATCATGTTCGGCGACCTCGCCGTGCTCAGCCGCCCCGGCGCCGACTCCCGCCGCGGCGAGATCGACTCCACGCGCGAGGCTCTGGAGCGCGCCGGCATCCCCTTCGTCGCGATCGAGGCCCCGGGCACGCTCGACGGCGGAGACGTGCTCAAAGTCGGCACGACCGTCTACGTCGGACAGACCCTGCGCTCGAACGCCGACGGCTTCGCGCAGCTGCGCGACCTTCTCACCCCTCGTGGCTGGACGGTCGTCGCCGTGCCCGTCACCAAGGTGCTCCACCTCAAGAGCGGTGTCACCGCACTGCCCGACGGCACCATCATCGGCTACCCGCCGCTCGTCGACGACGCCTCCGTGTACCCCGAGTTCCTCCCGGTGCTGGAGGAACAGGGCACCGCGGTCGTCGTCCTCAATGACACGACCGTGCTCATGTCGTCCGAGGCGCCGCAGAGCGCCCAGCTGTTCCGCGACCGCGGACTGACCGTGATCGAGACGCCGATCAGCGAGTTCGAGAAGCTCGAGGGCTGCGTCACCTGCCTCTCGGTGCGCGTGCGCGACTGAACAACGGATGCCGGGACCGCGGTCCCGGCATCCGCCCGTCGCATCCGTCCCGGCGTCCGTCCGCCGCCAGAACTCCGGAGAAGCGCCGCGATCCGGGTGGAAGCGGCGTGATCCGCGCCGATGCAGGCAGGATCTCCGGAGTTCTGGCGCAGGTCGGCAGCACCGCCAAACGCAGGCGCGCAGCGCCGCCAGGCACAGGCCGGCAGCCCCGCGTGACGCAGGCGCTCAGGCGCCCGGGTCCTCCGCCGCTTCCAGAAGCTCCCCCGCCGCGCCGCGGGGCACGACGATCACCGGGACCGGCGAGTGCCTGACCACCTTCGTCGCGTGCGAGCCGAGGAACACCCTCGCGATCGGTCCGAGCGAGCTGGACCCCACGACGAGCACGTCGTCGGCCGCCCACTCGACGTCCTCCATCGCGCGCGCCCAGGAATCGCCGACTCCGACGACCGCGCCGTCGAGAGCGGGCGTGCGCGGCAGTGCGGAGACGTCGCGCAGGATCTCCGCGGTGTGCTCATCGATCATCCGCACCCACTCATCGGCGATGCCCTGTTCGGCGGAGAGGCCGACGCCCGCCGTCACGCTCCCCTCGGGGACGACGGCGAACGAGGCGATCCGCAAAGAGGCCCCGATGCTCTGCGCGACGCCGGCGGCCCCGAGCACCAGATCTTTCGCGGCCTCCGTGCCCCCGTATGCCGCCGTGACCCGGCGCACGGTGGCCGTGGGCTTCGCCCTGAACCCGCGCGGCGCGATCGCCACAGGCACCGGCGACGCGTGCAGCAGCGCGTCGTTCACCGAGCCGAGTGTGATGTGCCCGAAGGCCCCGCCCGACGACGACCCGACCACGACGAGGCTCGGGTCGTGCTCCTCGATCAGCTCCAGGATGCCGCGGTGGGCGGAGCGCGCCGAGTGCTGGAGGAACGTGGCCTTCACGCCGCCGAGCTCGGAGGCCGCGTGATCGAGCACGACCTCCGCTGAGCCGCGCAGATAGTCGCGCCACTCCACGTCGGCGTTCCTCGCGAGCGGCGGCCACGTGAGCGGGAGGACCGCCGCGACGATCAGCTCGGTGTCGGCCGAGCGCGCCAGCATCGCCGCCAGCTGCGGCACCGCGACCGAGCGGTGCCCCGGGCTCACCGCCACCAGGATGCTCATCGCTCGTCCTCCTCCACCTGACGCACGGTCGAGGTGAAGGGGATGTCGGCGCCGGCCGCGGCCTGTCGCCCGAGCGTCGAATGCGTGCGTCCGTAGAACCAGTAGTAGACGAGGAACGCGGCCGTCCAGATCAGGAACACGATGATCGTGATCGGACGCAGCTGCGTGATGATCCAGATGCAGCCGAGGATCGACAGCACGGGGATCAGCGGATGCAGCGGCAGGGTGAAGCCCCGCTCGATGTTCGGCTCGCGGCGGCGCAGGATGATGACGGCGACCGAGACCACGAGGAACGCGACGAGGGTGCCGATGCTGGTCATCTCGAGCAGGAAGTTGATGGGGACGAACGCCGCGAGGACGCCCACCACCGCGGCGACGATCATGGTGTTGCGCGCGGGGGCCAGCGTGCGCGGGTTCAGCTTCGAGAACACCGGCGGCACCATGCCGTCCCGCGACATGGCGAAGAGGATGCGGGTCTGACCGTAGAGCACGACGAACGTGACGCTGAAGATCGAGACCACGGCTCCCGCCGCGACAACGGTGCCCGGCCACGACGAGCCGATGATCGACTCCAGGATCACGGAGAGCCCGGCCGTCTGCCCCTCGAACTTGTCGGGCGCCTGTGCGCCGATCGCGGCGACGGCCACGACGACGTACGCGACGACGACGATGATCAGCGCCATGATGATCGCGAGCGGCAGGTTGCGCTTGGGGTTCTTGGCCTCGCCGCCGGCTGTGGACACGGCATCCAACCCGATGAACGAGAAGAAGATGAGCCCTGACCCGGCGATGATGCCCTGCAGCCCGGCCGGAGCGAAGTTCGCGAAGTGGTCGGCGTTCCAGCCGGTCAGCGCCACGGCGACGAAGAACACCAGCACGCCGATCTTGACCATGACCATGATCGCGTTGATGGTGGCGGACTCCCCGGTGCCGCGCAGCAGCAGCAGGGCGCACAGGGCGATGACGATCACCGCCGGCAGGTTCATGATGCCGCCCTGCTCGGGGGCGTTGGAGAGCTCCGGCGGGATCTGGAAGCCGAACAGGTTGTCGAGCAGCTGGTTGACGTACTGCGACCAGCCGACGGCGACGCCGGCCGTCGAGACGCCGTACTCCAGCAGCAGACAGGCCGCCACTCCCATCGCCGGAGCCTCGCCGAGCGTCGCGTAGGCGTAGGAGTATGTCGATCCGGAGACGGGCACCGACCCCGCCAGCTCCGCGTAGCAGAGCGCGGTGACACCGGCGACGGCGCCGCCGATGACGAACGACCAGATGACCGCCGGCCCCGCGATCGGGACGGCGCTGGAGAGCACATAGAAGATGCCGGTGCCGATCGTGCCCCCGACCCCGATCATCGTCAGCGCGAAGAGCCCGATACTGCGTTTCAGGCCCTCCTCGCTCGCGATCTCCTGCGTGGTGGGCTTACGGCGCAGCAGCTGCTGACTCAACGACGACATGGATGTTCTCCCCACTGTTTCGGGACGATCGTCATCGACCGTCTCCACAGAATCCTCCTGTCAGAGGAATTCCACCAGTACCGCGATCAGAGATCCCTCACAAAGAGGTCGTCCCAGGTCTCGCGGCGCACCACGGCGCGTGCGCTGCCGTGGTCGGCGAACACCACAGGCGGGCGTCGGTACCCGTTGTAGTTGTTCGCCATGGTGTGCGTATAGGCGCCGGTCGCCGGCACGGCGAGCAGGTCTCCCACTCGGGCCGACGGCAGGGCGATGCCGTCGATCAGCACGTCGCCGCTCTCGCAGTGACGGCCGACGACGACGGCGTCTTCGGTGGCTTCCTCGCCCATCCGCTCGGCGAGGACCGCCTCGTAGCGCTGCCCGAACAGCGCGACCTCGAGGTTGTCTCCCATGCCGCCGTCGATCGCGACGAAATTGCGCGCATCGCGCTTGACGGTCGTGACCGTGTACAGCGTCGTCGCGGCGGCGTTGACCATACTCCGGCCCGGTTCGGTGATGAGCTCGGCGGAGGCTGGGAGGTGCGCGCGGGCGGCGCCGATCAGCGCGTCGAGGTAGTCGGAGACAGATGCCGGATGCTCGGAGTACGTGTAGCGGGCGCCGAGCCCTCCGCCGAGGTCGTACACCTCGAACTCGCCCATCGCGGCCAGCGGCTCGACGGCGGCCGCGAGCTCGGCGGGGTCGAGGATCTGCGAGCCGACGTGCGCGTGCACGCCCCGCAGGTCGATGCGGTCGCTGCGCCGCAGTCGCTCGATCAGGGGCTGTGCGGCCTCGGGGGTGAGGCCGAACTTGGAGCCGACCTGTCCCGTCGCGACGTGCGGATGCGTCGACGACTCGACGCCGGGAACGATGCGCACGAGGACTCCCTGGCGAGAGCCCGCCGGAACGGCCGCCTCGATGCGATCGACGTCGTCTTCGTTGTCGACCACGATGAGGCCGACGCCGTGCGCCACGGCGTACTCGATCTCCTCGGTCGTCTTCGCGTTGCCGTGCAGCACGACGAGCGCAGGGTCCACCCCGGCCTTCATCGCGCTGCGCAGCTCTCCTCCGCCCGCGACGTCGAGCCCCAGGCCCTCCTCGACCATGACGCGCTGCACGGCCGTCGCGGGGAAGGACTTCGACGCGAACACGACGCGCGCCCGCGGCCAGCGGCGCACGAGCTCCTCGCGGTACTCCCTCGCCCGTGCGCGCAGGGCGGGCTCGGCCACGACGATCGCCGGTGTGCCGAACTCGCGCGCGAGGTCGTCGACCCGGCATCCGGAGATCCGCAGCACGCCGTCGGCGACGTCGGACCCCGCGGGGAGGAGTGTGAGCGGATCGTTCATGGGTGTCTCCTGGTCATCTGGGCCGTCGCGTCGTCGCGTCGGCGGATCAGTCTGCGTGGTCGAGCACGGCCGACAGGGTGCGGCGGGCGAGCTCCGCCCTGTCGTGCGGGGCCCATTTGACGAGCGAGTGCGCGCTCATGCCGTCGACCATCGCGAGCAGCAGCCAGGCGGCCGACGCGGGGTCGACTCCGCCGGGGCCCGAGGCGCGGATCACGTCCTCCAGCCCGCTCTGCCACAGGTCCATCTCCTCGCGCACCCGCTGACCGAGGGCCTCGTTGCGGGCGCCGAGCGACCACGACTGCACCCACACCAGTGCGACGTCGTCTCTGGTGCGGTCGAGCAGCGTCTCGACCAGCGCCTGCAGGTTCTCCCTCAGGTCGCCGCTGGGGGCGAAGCCGCCGAGCACCTCTTCGCGCTCGGCGGAGACGATGTCTCCGAAGACCTCGGCGACGAACTCGTCCATGACCGGGCGGTAGTGCGCGATGAGCGCGGGCGTCACGCCGACGCGGCTCGCCACCGCGCGCACCGTGAGGGCCTCCAGGCCGCTCTCGTACGCGAGCGCGGTCGCGCCGTGCAGGATCGACCGCTCGCGCTCCTCCGGCGGCATCCTCCGCGGTGCCGCGGCTCTTGACGTGGTGCTCATCGGGAGATACCGTAGCACTCGTTGATCGGGTGTTCAATAGCGATGACGCGCTCACCCGCCACCAGCGAGGAGAACCCCATGAACTGGCGAATGCCCGCCGAGACAGCCCGCCACGACCGCATCTGGATGGCCTTCCCCGCCGAGGGTCCCACGCTCGGCGAGAGTGCAGCGGAGCGCGAGGAGGGGTACGCCACGTGGACGGCCGTCGCGCACGCCACGTCGGAGTTCACCCCCGTGTCGATGCTCGTCGACCCGAGCGAGCTCGACCGCGCCCGGCGCATGCTGAGCGGCGCGATCGAGATCGTCGAGGCGCCGGTCGACGAGTTCTGGATGCGCGACTCCGGACCGACGTTCGTGGTGTCGGACGACGGCCGCCTCGGCGCCGTCGACTGGATCTTCAACGGCTGGGGCGCCCCCGAGTGGGCGCAGTGGCAGAAGGCGTCGCAGCACGCCCGCATCATCGCGGGCGCCGTCGGCGCCGAGCTGGTCAGCTCCGTCCTCGTGAACGAGGGCGGCGGCATCCACGTCGACGGCGAGGGCACCGTGCTCCTCACCGAGACGGTGCAGCTCGACCCCCGTCGCAACCCCTTCGCCGACCGCGAGCGGGTCGAAGCCGAGATGCTCCGCACGATCGGCGCCACGAAGGCGGTGTGGCTGCCCCGTGGCCTCACCCGCGACTACGACGACTTCGGAACCAACGGCCACGTCGACATCGTCGCCACGCTCGCCTCCCCCGGCCGTCTGCTCCTGCACGAGCAGCAGAACCCCGAGCATCCCGACTTCCTCGTCTCGCAGGAGCTCCGCGCACACCTGGAGCAGCAGACGGATGCCGCTGGCCGCAGCTTCGAGATCATCGGCCTGCCCGCCCCCTCCACCCTGAGCGACGACGAGGGCGTCGTCGACTGGAGCTACGTCAACCACCTCGTCACGAACGACGGCGTGATCGCGTGCGGCTTCGGCGACGAGCAGGCTGACGCCGCCGCCCGCGCGATCCTCGCCGACGCGTACCCCGGCCGTTCCGTGGTGACGGTCGACGCCCGGCCGTTGTTCGCCCGCGGCGGCGGCATCCACTGCATCACACAGCAGCAGCCCACCCTCTGACGGCGCCCAGCAGCGAACGAGACGAAACGCCTCACCCCCCAAGGAGCACTCATGTTCGATGTCGTCGAAGCCTCGATCGCCGACCTGCGCCGCGCGCTCGAGACCGGAGCCGCCACCTCGGTGGAACTCGTCGAGGCGTACCGGGCGCGCATCGCCGCCTATGACGCCCCTGGCACGGCGACCGCGCTGAACGCCGTCGTCGTCGTGAACCCGGACGCATCGGCCGAGGCCGCCGCATCCGACGCTCGGCGGGCGGCGGGGGCCCTGCTCGGGCCGCTCGACGGCATCCCGTACACGGCGAAGGACAGCTACCTCGTGAAGGGGCTCACCGCGGCCTCGGGCAGCCCGGCGTTCGCGGATCTCGTGGCGCAACGCGACGCGTTCACGATCGAGCGGCTGCGAGCGGGCGGGGCTATCTGCCTCGGGCTCACGAACATGCCCCCGATGGCGAACGGCGGCATGCAACGGGGCGTCTACGGGCGCGCGGAGAGCCCGTACAACGGCGACTTCCTCACGGCGCCGTTCGCCTCGGGCTCCTCGAACGGCTCCGGCACGGCCACCGCTGCAAGCTTCGGCGCGTTCGGGCTCGGGGAGGAGACATGGTCGAGCGGGCGCGGACCCGCGACCAACAACGCCCTGTGCGCCTACACGCCCTCGCGCGGAGTGATCTCGACGCGCGGCAACTGGCCCCTTGTGCCCACGATGGACGTCGTCGTGCCGCATGCGCGCACCATGGCCGACCTGCTCGAGGTGCTCGATGTGATCGTCGCCGACGACGCGGAGACCCGGGGCGACTTCTGGCGTTCGCAGCCGTGGGTGCCGCTGCCTGCGGCATCCGCCGTCCGGCCGGAGTCGTACCCGGCACTCGCGGGCTCGGTCGCTCTCGACGGCGTGCGGATCGGCATCCCGCGCATGTACATCAACGCCGACCCGGATGCCGGGACGGCCGAGAACCCCGGCATCGGCGGCCCCACCGGGCAGCGCATCGAGACCAGAGCCTCCGTGATCGCCCGCTGGGAGGCGGCCAGGCGCGACCTCGAAGCCGCCGGCGCGACCGTGGTCGAGGTCGACTTCCCCGTGGTGTCGAACTACGAGGGCGACCGGCCCGGTGCTCCGACCATCGCGACCCGTGGCCTGGTGACCCCGGAGTACCTCGAGCGCGAGATCGTCGATCTGTCGGCGTGGGGCTGGGAGGACTTCCTGCAGGCCAACGGCGACCCGGCGCTGTCGACCCTCGCCGACGTCGACGGAGCCGCGATCTTCCCGCACCCCGATGGCGCCCTGCCCGACCGCTACACGGGGTTCGACGACGACATCGCCGAGTACCCCGGCTGGGTGCGCGACAATCCCGGCGTCGGATTCCTCGACATGCCCGAGCTCCCCGACGGCCTGCGCGGGCTGGAGGAGACCAGGCGACTCGACCTCGAGGAGTGGATGGACGGGCTCGGCCTCGACGCCGTCGTGTTCCCCGCGGTCGCCGACGTGGGCCCTGCCGACATGGACGTGAACGCGGCATCCGCCGACCTGGGCTGGCGCAACGGCACCTGGATCGCGAACGGCAACCTCATGGTGCGCCACCTCGGCGTGCCGACCGTGACGGTGCCGATGGGACTGATGGACGACATCGGAATGCCGATCGGGCTCACCTTCGCCGGGCGCTCCCACGACGACAACCGCCTGCTGGCGCTGGCCACCGCGTTCGAGGCGACGGGGGCTCCCGGCTCCCGCCGCACTCCCCCGCCCCGCACCCCGCGCCTCTAGTCGCGGCCGCACGGCGGCGGGCTCCTCATCATCTGCCAACATTTCATCATTGTGACGCCCGACACAGAAGTGATATCTTCAACGGCATGGGCACCGAGAATGAGCGCGCACTCGAAGAGGGCATCGTCACCGACCTGACCGGGCGGATGACCTACGGCTCGTACCTGTCGCTCGACCAGCTGCTCACGGCGCAGCATCCGGTCAGCGTGCCCGAGCACCATGACGAGATGCTGTTCATCATCCAGCACCAGACCACCGAGCTCTGGCTCAAGCAGCTGCTGCATGAGCTCTCCTCCGCTCGCGAGCTGCTCGCGAGCGACGACCTCCGCGAGGCACTGAAGCGGGTCGCGCGGGTGAAGAAGATCCAAGACGTGATGACGCAGCAGTGGTCCGTCCTGGCGACGCTCACGCCGACCGAGTACGCGCAGTTCCGCGGTGCGCTCGGCAGCTCCTCCGGCTTCCAGTCGGTGCAGTACCGGGCGGTCGAGTTCGCCCTGGGCAACAAGAACGAGAAGATGCTCAGCGTCTTCCGCGATCACCCCGCGAACCTCGCCCTCCTGACGGCCGAGTGGGAGAAGCCCACCCTGTACGACGAGTTTTTGCGCTACGCCTCACGCCGCGGTCTGCCGGTCCCGGCCGAGATCCTCGAGCGCGACGTGCGCCTGCCCTACCGCGAGACCCCCGCGCTCGTCCCGGCGATCCGCGAGATCTACCAGAACCACCAGGAGAACTGGGATCTCTACGAGGCCTGCGAAGACCTGGTGGACCTGGAAGACAACTTCCAGTTCTGGCGCTTCCGTCACCTGAAGACCGTGGCCCGCACGATCGGCATGAAGATCGGCACCGGCGGTTCCAGCGGCGTCGGCTTCCTGCAGCGGGCCCTCGACCTCACGTTCTTCCCCGAGCTGTACACCGTGCGCACCGAGATCGGCGGCTGATGAGGGCCGCGACGTTCTTCGACGGAGAAGGATGGCGCGGGGGCACGCTGTCCGTCCACGGCGACCGGATGCTGCTCGCCTCCGGCTCCCCGGCATCCGACCTGCCACGCCTCGACGGCGTGATCGTCGGCGGCTTCACCGACCACCACGTGCATCTTCAGCTCGTCGAGCACACCCGACTCGACGGCTCGCGACTGGGCCGCGTGGTCGACCTCGGCGCGAACCCGGACGTGGTCGCCCGGCTCGCCGCTCACAACTCCTCAAGAATCGCCGTCGGCCCCGGGGAATCGGGCCGATTCCCCTCGAAGTCCGCAGATCTTGAGGAGTTGCGAACACCGACCGCCGGACGCGCGACCGACGTCGAGTACGCCGGGGCCTTCCTCACCGCGGTCGGAGGGTATCCCTCCGACCGGAGCTGGGCGCCGACGGGATCCTTCCGCGAGATCGCGACCGCCGAGGATGCCGTCGCGGCCGTCGCCGAGATGGCGGATGCCGGAGCCACGCGCATCAAGGTCGCCTGCAACAGCAGCGCGGGGCCGGTCCTCGACGACGACCTCTTCCGCACGATCGTCGAGCTGTCCTCGCTGCGCGGACTCCCCGTCGTCGCCCATGCGGAGGGGCCAGGCCAGGCGCAG
Organism: Microbacterium sp. MYb72; assembly: GCF_002979415.1. Classification (GTDB taxonomy): domain Bacteria; phylum Actinomycetota; class Actinomycetes; order Actinomycetales; family Microbacteriaceae; genus Microbacterium; species Microbacterium natoriense. The sequence continues at coordinate 91,568 of NZ_PCOT01000004.1, forward strand.
CGCGTCGCACGGCTCGGAGCCCGCTCCCTCGCGCACGCCCCGTTCACCGAGCCGCTCTCCGACGCGGAGATCGCCGCGCAGGCGGCATCCGTCTCGTGGATCTCCACCCTCGCCGTCCACGACGACGCCGGCCGGGCGATCGCCGTCGACAACGTCCGCCGGTTCCACACCGCGGGCGGCGCCGTGCAGTACGGCACCGACATGGGCAACGGCCCCACGCCGGTCGACCTGAACCCGCGCGAACTCGACGCGCTCCGCGAGGCGGGCGTCGACGGCCCCGCGCTGCTGCGGGCGCTCGCCCCGGTCGATCCGCTCGATCCGGCATCCGTGCTGCTCCTGCTCCCCCACCCGACCTCCGACCCGATCGACGCCCGACCCCTGAAGGTGTGACATGACCGACCTGCTCGCCACCGCCCGCTCTCTCGACGCCGCCGATCCGCTGCGCTCGCACCTCGCGGCGTTCGCCGACATGCCCGGCGTCGGCGCGTATCTCGACGGCAACTCCCTCGGCCGCCCGCTGCGCGACATCCCGGAGAAGCTCGCCGCCTTCGTGCGCGAGGACTGGGGCACCCGGCTCATCCGCTCGTGGGACGAGCAGTGGATGGCCCTGCCGATGCAGCTCGGCGACCGCATCGGCGCTCTTGCCCTCGGCGCGGCGGCCGGGCAGACCGTGGTCGCCGACTCCACCAGCGTGCTCATCTACAAGCTCATGCGCGCAGCCGCAGGGGCGGACCCGACGCGCACGGAGCTCGTGATCGAGGCCGGCAACTTCCCCACCGACCGCTTCATGGCGGAGGGCGTGGCCGCGGAGACCGGCATGACCGTCGTCTGGCTCGAACCAGACCCCGTGCACGGGGTGACCGTCGCCGACGTCGAGGGCGTTGTCTCCGCGCGCACGGCGCTCGTGTCGCTGAGCCACGTGGACTACCGCTCCGGAGCTCTGGCCGACATGCCGTCGATCACCGCGGCCGTGCACGAGGCGGGCGCCCTGATGATGTGGGACCTCTGCCACTCGGTCGGCGTGATCCCGATGCAGCTCGACGAGTGGGGCGTCGACCTCGCGGTCGGCTGCACCTACAAGTACCTCAACGGCGGTCCCGGTTCGCCGGCCTTCGCCTATCTGCGCCGGTCGCTGCAGGGGGTGCTGCGGCAGCCGATCCAGGGGTGGTGGAGCGCTGCCGACATCTTCGCGATGGGGCCGGAGTACGTGCCGGCTGGCGACATCCGCCAGCTGCTGAGCGGCACCCCTCCGGTGACGTCGATGCTGGCCATGCGGGGCATGCTCGACCTCATCGAGCAGGCGACGATCGAGGGCGTCCGCGCCAAGTCGCAGTCGTTGACCGATCTCGCGGTGACGGCCTACGACGAGGTGCTGGCCCCGCTCGGGGTGCGCCTGCTGAGCCCGCGCGATGCGGACCTCCGCGGCGGGCACGTGACGATCGGCCACCCGGACTTCCGTGAGGTCACGCAGCGGCTGTGGGCCGACGGCATCATCCCCGACTTCCGTTTCCCCGACGGCATCCGCCTCGGGCTCTCACCGCTGAGCACCTCGCACGTCGAGACGATCACGGGGGTCCTCGCGGTGCGCGACGCCCTGGAGTCGCATGGCCGCTGATCAGCTCCCGGTGCTCGATGACATCGACGCCCGCCCCGGCAGCACGGCCTCGCTGCTGCGGACGATCGTCGGCCTGTACCTGCGCCGCCTGGACGGCTGGATCTCCGCGGCCGATCTCGTCTCGCTCGCCGGGGACCTCGGCATCCCGTCCGCCCTGGCGCGCACCGGCATCACCCGGCTCAAGCAGAAGGGCCTGCTGCTCGCGGAGCGCGACGGCACAGCGGGGTATCGACTGAGCCCCGCCGCACTGCCGATGCTGGAGGCGGGTGATCGACGCATCTTCCGGATGCGCACGATGACGGATGCCGACACCTGGTGTCTCGTGTCGTTCTCGATCCCGGAGAGCGAGCGCAGCGTGCGCCACCAGCTGCGCAAGCGGCTGCAGTGGATCGGGGCCGGCGTGGTCTCCCCTGCGCTGTGGATCTGCCCCGGCCACCTGCAGGACGAGGTCGAGCGCATCCTCGACGACCTGGGCGCCCGGCAGTGGGTGACCCTGTTCCCCGCGGGTGCGCCCACCACGGCCGTGCCCGTCGTGGAGGCCGCGGCGAAGTGGTGGGATCTCGACGCGCTGCGCCGCGAGCACCTCGCGTTCCAGGAGTCGCTCTCCGCCCTCCCCGCCGCGCCCTTCGCCGCCTACGTGCAGCTCGTCGACACCTGGCGCGTGCTGCCGTACGTCGATCCGGGGCTGCCGCCCTCGATGCTCCCGGACGACTGGCCGGGGGCGCGCAGCTTCGACGAGTACGCCCGCCTCTCGTCCGCCCTCGCCGAACCTGCGTGGGCGCACGTCCGCGGCGCCACCGGCGGCATCGACTGACACCACCGAGGTCTCCGGAGACTGTCGGCCCACGCAGCGCGCCAGAACTCCGGAGATCCGGGCGGGATCAGCGCGCAGAGCGATGACTCGCCGTCGCCGATCCCGGATCTCCGGAGTTCTGGCGGGCAGGGCATGGGCCCCGCCCGCGCAGGACCTCAGGCGGAGTCCTCGACCCCCCGGAGGAATGCGAGCACGTGCTCCTCCAGCCGCAGGATCCGCAGGTCTCTGGCGAGCTCGCGATCGTAGCCCTGGTACGCGAGGGGCGGGAGCACGCGCACGTTGCGCGAGCATCCGAACTCGGCGCAGATGAGCGTGCCGATCGAGTCGCCCTTGCGCCCGGCAGGTCCTGCCTTGCGCGCGACGAACAGCTGCACGTCGTTGCGGAGGGTGACGTCGTCGCACCAGGAGCACTGGGCGCGTGAGGCGACCCGCTGCTCGGCGCGCTGCAGGAACACGCCGACCGCCTGCTCGTCGCGCCAGGCGATCACATAGGCGCGGCGGGGCTGCTTCGGATCGACCCAGCCGAGGTAGTCGAGCCGATCGAAGTCGATGTCGGCGAAGCCCGGAGGCAGCGTGAGGTCGGAGACCTCCTTGCGGGAGGCGTTGATGAAGGATGCGCGGATGGCGCGCTCGTCGATGGGACGCATGACAGAACAGTGCTTTCGTGGAAGGGGTGAGGTGGGTACGTCTCAGCACCGGGGACGGGGGTTCCGCCTCCGGCTGATCGTCAGCCTCTGCCCGCGGCGCTGAATGCGCCTGCGGCTCCGTTCCGCGCCTGACCGGCGCTCATCGACAACAGCACCCGGCGAGCTTACACCCGTTTGTTTCGTCTCGTGTCGGCGCCGGTTCCCTCGCCGTGATCCCGCGCCTACTCTTGCGGGAACGCCATCCGATCGACAGGAGAACCCCGTGTCCACGCCGCTGAACCGCCTTTCGCCCCTCCCGGTGCGTGAGCGTGCGGCGTGCATGTGCCAGCACGGAGACGTCTGCTCCTCGTTCGCGTCGGGGCACGGTCTGCACCTGATCCAGGCCCGACTCGCCTCGGCGACGCCGGCCGAGTGGGTCGACGCGATCGTCGAGCAGTCGGATGCCGACTCCGGCGAGCTCGTGGTGCGCACGCTCGACGGCGACGCGCACTCGCTGTGGAACGCCACCGGCGCCGCGCTCGAAGCCGCAGCGGGAACGCCGGTCGCCCTGCACGCGCGCTACGGCGTGCTGGCCGTCGGGCGGACGCAGTTCAACGTCGCCTCGGTCTGAGGCGGCGCGGATCCGTTCCGGATCAGGCGGCCGCCATCATCATGTCCTTCATGGCCATGCAGGCGTCCATGCAGGCCTTGCACGCCTGAGCGCACATCTTGCAGACCTCGCTGTCGTCGGCGTGCATCATGCACATGTCCATGCAGGTCTGGCACATCGCCATGCAGGCGTCGAGCATCGACATCATCGACGCGGGGGTCATGCCCTGCATCCGCATCATCGACCGCATCATCGTGTTGCACATGTCGGCGCAGTTCATGCACGACGGCGCGCAGTCCATCATCTGCGTGGAGCACACGGTGCAGGCCTGCTCACAGGCCGAACACGCGTCCATGCACGCCTGCATGACGGACATGTCCATCATCGCCATGTCGGGCATCGACATCATGTTCTTCGACATGGCGCCCATCATCATCGAGTCCATCGCACACCGCTCTCCTCTGGGGGTCAGCGGGCAGGACAGCCCGCCTGACGCCAGAGTAGTCCCCGCCGCATCGCACGTCGATGGGCGGTTTCCGCTGTCATGCGAGAAGCCGGATGTCAACCCCGTGGCCCTGCTCGCGCTCGGATGCGAACGTGGCCTCTTCGAGCGATCCGTCGACGAGAGGAAGAGCGCATGAGCGCAGCAGACGACATCAAGAACGCCGCCGAGAAGCTGGCCGGAAAGGTCAAGGAGGGCGTGGGCAAGGTCACCGACAACGAGAAGCTCGAGGCCGAGGGCCGCGCCGACCAGGTCAAGGCGTCGGCGAAGCAGGCTGCAGACGACGTCAAGGACGCCGCCAAGAAGGCCGGCGAGAACCTGCGGGGCGGCTTCAAGGAGTAGTCGCGCGGCCCCACGGGCCCACCACGTATCGGAAACGCCTTCCCGCACGCACGCGGGGAGGCGTTTCCGATCCACCCCTCCCTCTTCGGCAGTAGTGTCGGGCTGTGTCATCCTTCGCCCCTCTGCAGCGGCTCGTCATCACGATCGCGATCCTCGCGTCCTTCGTGACCTTCCTCGACGGCACCGTCGTCAACGTCGCGCTCCCCGCGATCAGCCGGGAGCTGGGCGGAGGCATCACCACCCAGCAATGGGTCGTCGACGCGTACCTCATCACACTCAGCGCACTGATCCTGCTGGCCGGGTCGCTGTCCGACGCCTACGGCCGCGTGCTCGTGATGCGGATCGGCCTCATCGCCTTCGGCGTGGCATCCGTCGCCGTCGCCGTCGCCCCCGACCCGCTGGTGCTGATCATCGCCCGCGCGGGGCAGGGCGCCGCAGGAGCACTGCTCGTGCCGAGCTCCCTGGCGCTCATCACCGCGACGATGCGCGCCGACGTGCAGTCGCGCGCGATCGGCGTGTGGACGGCCTTCACCACGGCGGCGCAGCTGGTCGGCCCGCTGCTCGGCGGCCTCTTCGTCGACTTCCTGTCCTGGCGCCTCGTCTTCCTCATCAACGTGCTCCCGATCGCGGTGACGCTCTTCCTCCTCTCGCGGCTGAAGCTCGACGAGCGCCGGAGCGGCGTCCGAGTGGACTGGTGGAGCGGGGCGCTGTGCGCGCTGGGACTGGGTTCCGTGGTGTTCGCGCTCATCGAGCAGCCGACCAGGGGCTGGGCCTCTCCGGTGATCTGGGGCCCGGGCATCGCCGGCATCCTGCTGTTCGCGCTGTTCCTCTGGCGGCAGGATCACTCGGCGTCGCCGCTGCTGCCGATGTCGCTGTTCCGCGTGCGGGACTTCGCCTGGGGCAACCTGGCGACGCTGTTCGTCTACGCCGCCCTGTCGCTCAACGGCTTCGTCGTCGGCGTGTACCTGCAGCAGGGCGCAGGTCTCACGGCCACCGCCGCCGGGCTCGCGAGCCTGCCGATGACGATCCTGATGATCCTGGTCAGCTCGCGCGCCGGCGCCTGGGCCGGACGCCTCGGCCCCCGCATCTTCATGACGGTCGGCCCGCTGGTGATGGCCGTCGGCGCAGTGATGCTGCTGCTCGTCTCGGAGCACTTCGACTACTGGTGGCAGGTGCTTCCGGCCATGATCGTGATGGGCCTCGGTCTCTCGCTGACGGTGGCTCCGCTGACCGCGGCGATCCTCGGCGCGATCGACGAGGCGCACTCCGGCATCGCGTCGGCCGTCAACAACGCCGTCGCCAGGGTCGCCGGCCTGCTCGTCGTCGCGATGCTCTCGACGATCGTGGGCGGCACGCTGGACCTCGCCGGATTCCACAGCGCGGCCTGGGTGACGGCGAGCCTGCTCGTGCTCGGCGGCGTCGTGTCGTGGATCGGGATCCGCCGCAACCCCGCCGAGGAGGCGCAGGCGGCGGACGCCGCCGACGCACCCCGTTGACCGTGTCGGTGGCCCGGCGCAGACTGGGGGCACCGCCACGAAACCGGAGGATCATCGTGAGCACCGCCCCTCTGCCCCCTGTCGTCGACGCCGCCACCTGGCGTCGTGAACTCGATGCGCTGCGCGTGCGGGAGAAGGCCGCGACCCGCGAGCTCGATGCGATCGCGGCGCAGCGTCGTCGCCTGCCGATGGTCGAGCTGCCCGAGTACACGCTCGGCGGCGCCGACGGCCCCGTGCGCCTCGCCGATGTGTTCGACGGGGCCTCTCAGCTGATCGTCTACAACCACATGTGGTCGGACGGCAACGAGTGGCAGTGCCCGGGCTGCACCGGATTCACCTCGCAGTTCACGCGGCTCGACGTGCTGGACCGGTACTACGACGCGCGCTTCGTGATCGTCAGCAACGGCCCGATCGAGGAGCTCCTCGCCTACCGCGAGCGTGTGGGCAACCGGATGCAGTGGTTCTCGAGCGCCGACAGCTCGTTCGGCGTCGACATGGACGCCCCGCCGAACGCCGGCTTCGGCGTGAACGTCTTCCTGCGCGACGGAGACACGGTCTACCGGACGTGGCACACGGAGGGTCGAGGCACCGAGCGCCTCAGTCATCTGCAGGGCCTGGTCGACCTTCTTCCGTATGGCCGCCAGGAGGAGTGGGAGGACTCCCCCGAGGGCTGGCCGCAGCATCCGACCTATAGCCAGGGCATGGGCTCGAAGGAGATCGGCGCGCTGTACGGGGCGGGGAGCTGACCCGCCGCCTGGCGGCGACGGCCGCCCTCGCTCTTCTCCTCGCCCTGACCGCATGCTCGACGGACGCATCCGGCGACATCGCCCTCCCGCCATCCGGTGCTGTGCCCGACTACCAGCTCGGCGGCGCGTATCCGCCCGCCGACGGAGTGGGCATCGTGGGCCGCGACCGCTCCGCCGACCCCGCAGACGGGGTGTACTCCATCTGCTACGTGAACGGCTTCCAGACCCAACCGGGAGAGCTCGAGTCCTGGGCGCAGGATCTGCTGCTGCAGCGCGACGGCGACGTCGTGTACGACCCGGACTGGCCCGACGAGGCGCTGCTCGACACCTCGACGGCCGACCGGCGCGAGCGCATCGCGGCGACGGTCGGACCGTGGATCGACGGATGCGCGGATGCCGGCTTCGACGCCGTCGAGTTCGACAACCTCGACTCGTACACGCGCTCCGACGGCGCACTCTCCCTCGACGACAACCTCGCACTCGCGGCGCTGCTCGTCGACCGCGCGCACGCCGCCGGCCTCGCCGCCGGGCAGAAGAACGCGGCAGAGGATGCCGCGGTCCTGCACGAGAAGGCGGGGTTCGACTTCGCGGTGACCGAGGAGTGCGCCGTGTACCGGGAGTGCCCGCGCTACACGGAGGTGTACGGCGAGCACGTCATCGACATCGAGTACGCCGACGAGCTGCCGCGACCGTTCGCCGAGATGTGCGCCGACGAGGAGTCCCCGGCGTCGATGGTGCTGCGCGACCGCGACCTCGTCACGCCGGATGACGAGGATTACGCGTTCGAGACCTGTTAGCCGGCGCTGTCGAGGAAGGCCCGCACCTCGGCGACGACGGGGTCGACCGTGGCCTCCGGCACCGCGTAGCCGCGCTCGGCGAGCCACTCGTCGTCGTAGAGCTTGTCGAGGTAGCCGCGCCCGTGATCGGGGAGCAGCACGACGACCACGTCGTCTTCGGTGAGGGCGGATGCCGTGCGGAGCGCGGCGACGACCGCCATGCCGCTGGAGCCGCCGACGAACAGCCCCTCCTCGGCGGCGAGGCGACGGGTCATCGCGAAGGACTCGGCGTCCGAGATCCGCTCGTACCCGTCGACGACGGAGGGGTCGAACGTCGAGGGCATGAAGTCCTCCCCCACGCCCTCCACGTGGTAGCCGTGGATCGGCCCGCCCGAGTAGATCGAGCCCTCAGGGTCGGCGCCGATGACCCTGACCCGCCCGTCGCTCGCCTGCTTGAGGTAGCGGCCGGTGCCGGTGATGGTGCCGCCGGTGCCGATGCCGGCGACGAAGTGGGTGACACGGCCGTCGGTGTCGCTCCAGATCTCCGGACCGGTGGTCTCGAAGTGCCCGCGCGGACCGTTCTGGTTCGCGAACTGGTTGGGGTTGAAGGCCCCGGGGATCTCCGCGGCCAGCCGGGCGGCCACGCTGTAGTACGAGCGCGGATCGGTGGGTTCGACGCTGGTCGGCGTCACCACGACCTCGGCTCCGTAGCCGCGCAGGGTGGCGACCTTGGCACCGGCGAACTTGTCGGGGACGACGAACACCATCCGGTATCCGCGCTGCAGGGCGACGAGCGCGAGGCCGACGCCGGTGTTGCCGCTCGTGGCCTCGACGATCGTGCCTCCGGGCTTCAGCATGCCCTCGCGCTCGGCGGCGTCGATGATCGACGCGGCGATGCGGTCCTTGGCGGAGCTGCCGGGGTTGAAGTACTCGACCTTCGCGAGCACGGTCGGACGGATGCCGGCCGCGACGGCGTTCAGGCGGACGAGGGGCGTGTGGCCGACGAGTTCGGCGATGTGCTGGGCGTAGCGCACGGGAGTTTCCTGACGTTCAGGGGCACGCGGCTGACGCGCGCTGTTGTGTGGGGTCGGTGGAGGCGAGCGGAGCGCTCAGCGACAACAACGACACGTCAGGGACACACCGGAACTGTAACCCGAGTCGGGGCCCGCCGCAAACCCGCGCATCCGCGCCGCCCCGCGCACCCGCACGCGCCGTACGGAGACGACGGGATCAGCGACGCGAACGATCCAGGCCGAGGATCGGACCGGTGAGCGGAGCCGCGGTCTCTCCCGCCGGCCCCGGAGGCAGAGCCGGCAGCGCCGTGTCGCTCAGCCACGACTCGAACAGGCCGGCCAGCGGCATCCCGCTCGCCGACTCGGCGAGCGCGACGAAGTCGGCCGTGACGGCGGTGGCGTAGGCGCGCGCCGAGGTCCACGCGCGCAGCACGCCGAAGAACGCCTCATCGCCGATCGTCAGCCGCAGCGCCTGCAGGGCGAGGGCGCCCCGCTTGTACACGCGGTCGTCGAACATCGCGTCGGCCCCGGGGTCGGCGAGCACGACGTCCTGCTCCAGCTCGGCGAGGCGAGCGTGATGGGCGAGCGCCTTGGACTGCGCGCTCGGACCGCCCGATGCCTCCGACCAGATCCATTCGGCGTAGCAGGCGAAGCCCTCGTTGAGCCAGATGTCGCGCCAGCGGCGCAGTCCGACGCTGTTGCCGAACCACTGGTGCGCGAGCTCGTGCGCGACGAGGCGCTCCAGTCCGTGCTCGCCGTCGATGTGGTTCGCGCCGAAGATCGCCATCGCCTGGGCTTCGAGGGGGATCTCCAGCTCATCGGGGGTGACCACCACCGTGTACTCGCCGAAGGGATACGGTCCGAACGACCGCTCGAAGGTCGACATCATCGCCGCGAGGCCGTCGAAGTCCGCGTGCACGCGGGCAGCCAGCGCCCGGGGATAGAACAACCGCCCCGGCACGTCGCCGAGCGGCATCCGCTCCTCGGTGTACTGGCCGATCTGCAGGGTCATCAGGTAGGTCGCGGTGGGCACGGGGATGTCGAACACCCACACGCCCCGCCCCCGCGACACCGAGCGCGACGGCGGCACGGAGCCCACCACGGTGTACCCGGGGTCCGTCGTCACCCGCACCGCATAGGTCGCCTTGTCGTACGGCACGTCGTTGCAGGGGAACCAGGTGGCGGCACCCGTCGGCTGCGAGGCGATCAGCAGCCCGTCTTCGAGCTCCTCCCACCCGAGGGCGCCCCATCGCGTGTGCCGCGGCTTGGGCGCACCGGCGTACTCGATCGTCGCCCGCACGACATCGCCGGCGGGCACCGTGCCGCCCAGCGCGACCTTGACCTTGCGATCGGTCTGGGTGAAGTTCGTCCGCGACTGCCCGTCGACGCGGACCTTCCTGACGCGCAGACCGACGAGGTCGAGCGCGAAGGCCGCGGTGTCCTGCTCGATGCGCACGTCGATCACCGCGGTGGCGGTGAGTCGATTCGTCGACAGCTTGTAGTCGAGATCGAGGTCGTAGTGCTCGACGCGGATGCGCGGGTCGCCGGAGTGCGGGGTGTACGGGTCGACGTTCATCCGTCCGCCGCCTGGTAGGCGCGCACCGTCACGGCCCGCCACGGGCCGATCGGGTTGCCGCTCCAGCGACTCCCGGCGGGTACCGTCTCGCCCCGCATGACGAGGGATGCCGGCCCCACGGTCGCGTCGGCGGCGATGGTCGCCGCGGGCAGCACGACCGAGTGCGGGCCGAGGGTGGCACCCGATTCGAGGGTGACCGTGTCGATGCTCATCACACGATCATGGAACAGATGGGTCTGAACCACACAACCGCGGTTCACCGTCGCCCCGTCGCCGAGGCTCACGAGGTCGGGCTCGGGGAGCCAGTAGCTGTCGGTCCAGACGCCGTGGCCGATCTTCGCGCCGAGGCTGCGCAGCCAGACGACGAGGGCTGGGGTTCCCGCTGCCGCGGTGGCGAACCAGGGCGCCGCGACCATCTCGGTGAAGGTGTCGGCGACCTCGGTGCGCCACACGAAGCTGGACCAGAGCGGATGCTCGCCCGCTCTGATCGGTCCGACGAAGATCCATTTCGCCGCGGTCGTGATGGCGGCCGCGAACGCTCCGGCCGCGAGCAGGACGGCGCCGGACAGCAGGATCGCGATCGGCAGTCCCCAGGTCTCGGTGATCCAGGCGAGGCCGAGCAGCACGGCGAGTCCGAGGCCGCACGTGACGAACACCGGGAGGACGCGGCCGAGCTCCCACAGGCCGCGCGCCCACCGCAGCGACTGCCGCGGGCGGTAGGTGCGCTCGAGGTCGGAGTCGTTCACGACGCGACGCAACCGCACGGCCGGCGATCCGAGCCAGGACGAGCCCGCCTTCGCCCGCTCCGGAGCGACGGAGAGCACGGCGATCAGGCCGTCCTTCGGCACGCGGTGGCCTGCGGCTGCCAGTCCGGAGTTGCCGAGGAAGGCGCGCTTGCCGATGCGCGCCTTCGCGATGCGCATCCATCCGCCGTTGAGCTCGTAGGTGCCGACCATGGTGTCGTCGGCGAGGAAGGCGCCGTCGTCGATCACGGTCATGCGGGGGATCAGCAGCACCGTCGACGCCTCGACCTCCCGGCCGACCTGCGCGCCGAGCATCCGCAGCCAGATCGGGGTGAACAGGCTGGAGTAGATCGGGAAGAGGAGGGTGCGGGCGGAGTCGAGCAGGCGCTCGGTGGTCCAGGCCTGCCAGGCCACCCGTCCGCGCACGGGGTGCACGCCCTCGGTCAGCCCGATCGAGAGCACCCGCACGATGAGCAGCACCGCCGCCGCGAAGACCAGACCGGTCACGAGCACGGCCGGCACGAGCCACAGCGCGAGCGGCCCGATCGCCGCGGCCAGCGATTCCGAGCCGCGGATGCCGGCCGCCAGCACGAGGCCGCCGACCGCGAAGGCGAGGAACGGCAGCAGCCCCAGCAGCGCGGAGGAGCCGCCGTATGCCCACAGCCACCGGCGGCGCTTCGGGGGAGCCTCCGGAGCGAACGGCATGCTCTTGCCGCCTACCCGTGCTGCGGGTGAACCGGCCCAGCGCTGCCTGGCGCGCACCCGCCCGAACACCGCGGAGCCAGGGGCGATCTCGGCCCCGCGCCCGATCTTCGTGCCGGGTGCGAGCGTGCTGCGTGCACCCACGGTGGCGTCGGCGCCGATCCGGATCTCGCCGATGCGCACGGTGTCGCCGTCGATCCAGTAGCCGGCGAGGTCGACCTCCGGCTCGATGGCCGCGCCCTCGCCGATGTGCAGCATCCCCGTCACCGGGGGGAGCGAATGGAGGTCGACGCCCTTGCCGATGCGGGCGCCGAGAGCACGGGCGTAGAAGATCACCCAGGGGGCGCCCGCGAGCCCGACCGCATCGACCTGATGCGACACCTGCTCGGCGAGCCACAGCCGCAGATGCACGCCGCCGCCGCGGGGGTAGTCGCCGCCGCGCACCCCGACCAGCAGGAGCCGGGCGACGAGGGCCGACAGGGCCATCCGTCCGAACGGGGTCACGAACACGAGGAGGCCGAGGAGGATCGCCCAGCCCGGTGCGGTGGGGAGGAAGTCGAACCCCGGCACGAGCTGCAGCAGCCAGCTCGCCGTCAGCAGCCAGGTGATCCAGCGAGCCCCGGAGAGCATGAACAGCGGGATGCCGAGCAGCGTCTGCACCCACTGCATGCGCCGCGGCGTGGGGGCCGCAGCGGTCGCCGTGCGGATCTCCTGGTCGGTGGCGACCTCGTCGACGGCATCCGCCATCTGCCGCAGCCGCGGCAGGTCGTACACGTCGGCCATCGTGAACTCGGGGGCGCGCGTGCGGATGCGCGAGACCAGCTGCGCCGCGGCGAGTGATCCGCCGCCGAGCTGGAAGAAGTCGGCGTTCTCCTCGGTCGGACGCATGCCGAGCACCGAGAACCACTGCTCGGCGAGCCACGCGGCCGTGCCGGACAGGGTCGAGTCCGCGGCAACCTGATCGATGAGAGGCCAGGGCAGAGCGGCCTTGTCCACCTTGCCCGAGGTGCGGACGGGCAGGTCGTCGACCACCGCGAGGAGCGGGATGAGCGGGGCGGGGAGGGCTTCGGCGAGCTGAGCGCGGGCGCGCTGCCGATCGAAGCCGTCGGCGGGGACGACGTAGCCCACGAGCAGGGCGATGCCGGCATCCGTCCTGCGCACGGCGACCGCTGCCGCGGTGACATCGTCGATGGCTTGGAGCGCCGCCTCGACCTCGCCGAGCTCGATGCGGCGTCCGCCGATCTTGACCTGATCGTCGACGCGCCCCTGGAAGATCAGACCCTCCGCGTCGGCGCGCACCATGTCGCCGGAGCGGTAGGCGCGGTCCCATCCGAGGGTGGGCATCGGAGCGTACTTCTCGGCATCCTTGGCCGGGTCGAGATAGCGGGCGAGGCCCACTCCCCCGATGATGAGCTCTCCGGCCTCGCCGTCGGCGACGAGCCGACCGTCGGCGTCGACGACCGCGAGCGCCCAGCCGTCGAGCGGCAGGCCGATGCGCACGGGGCCGTCGCCGTGCATGATCGTCGCACAGGCGACGACGGTCGCCTCCGTGGGGCCGTAGGTGTTCCACAGCTCGCGGCCGTCACCGACCAGTCGGGCGACGAGCTCGGGCGGGCACGATTCGCCGCCGAAGATGAGCAGCCTCACGTTCTCGACCGTGTCCTGCGGCCACAGCGCCGCCAGCGTCGGGACCGTGGAGACCACGGTGATGCCGTGACCGATCAGCCAGGGACCGAGGTCCTCACCGGAGCGCACCAGGGCTCGCGGCGCGGGCACCAGGCAGGCGCCGTGCCGCCACGCCAGCCACATCTCCTCGCACGAGGCGTCGAAGGCGACCGAGAGCCCCGCGAGCACGCGATCGCCGGGGCCGAGGGGCGCGTCCTGCAGGAACAGCCGGGCTTCGGCGTCGACGAAGGCCGCGGCCGATCGGTGCGAGACGGCCACGCCCTTCGGAGTGCCGGTCGAGCCCGAGGTGAAGATGATCCACGCGTCGTCATCAGGGGTGGGCGGGGCGACGATCGGAACGGCCGAGGTGCTGGGGTGTGGGTCGGCCCCCTCGAACAGGCCGCTCTCCTCCGCCGCATCCGCCGGCGTGAACACGCCCCCGGCGCCGATCACACCGCGCACCCGCGCCTCGCCGAACACGAGGTCGGCGCGCTCCTGCGGATCATCCGCGTCCACGGGCACGTAGGCCGCGCCCGCCGCGAGGATCGACAGGATCGAGATGTACAGCGCACGCTCGCCCGACGGCATCCGCACGCCCACGCGGTCGCCGCGGCGCACACCCTGGTCGTGCAGACGCGCGGCCGTCACGTTGATGCGTGCGATGAGCTCGGCGTAGCTGATGGCGCCGGCCGCGTCTTCGATGGCGGAGGCATCGGGATGCCGGGCGGCGGTGTCACGGAGGATGTCGATGAGCGTCCGGGGATCCGGCGCCTGGGCGGTGCGGTCGTAGCCCTGCTGCACGTCTGGCACTGTCGGTCTGTCGCTGTCTGCTGGCGCTGTCGGGTGGTCTCGCTCTCGCTCCGTCAGGAGGAGAGCAGCGCGATCAGCTGCGCCTTGGTCAGGCGCGAGTAGCCCGTGCGACCGGCCGCGCGGGCGCGGGCGCGCAGAGCAGTGACGGTGAGCGCATCGAGGTCGACGGATGCCGCGCCCTTCGGGGTCGCCCGCCGAGCGGGCGCGGGCGTGGCCGGAGCGTTCGCGGGGGCCTCGGCCGGGGCCTTCGCCGACGACGACGTGGTGGTCTTCGCGGCGAGCTTCTTCTCGACCGCGCTCTTCGCCGCGGGCGTCGCCTTCGCGGTCGGGGCCGGGCTTGCGGATGCCGATTCCACGGCCTTCTCGGTCGCGGGGGCCTCCGAGTGCGTGACTGCATCTGACTTCTTGTCGGCGGGCTTCTTGGTGGCAGCCGTCTTCTCTGCGGGCTTCTTCACCGTCGCCTCGACCGCAGCCTTCTTCGCTGAGATCAGCTTCTTGTCGACAACATCCTTCTTCGAGGACGCCGCCTTCTTCTCGACCGGCTTCTTCTCGACCGGCTTCTTCTCTGCCACCTTCTTCTCGGCCGACTTCTTCTCGACAGGCTTCGTCGCCGCTGTCTTCGTCTGGACCGCTGCCGTCGTCGACGACGTCTTCTTCTCGATCTTCGCGGTCGCCTTCTCCAGGCGCGCGGTGGCCTCGACCGCGGCCTTCTCGACCTTGCGGGGCTTCTTCACGAGCTTCTTCTTGGACGGCTGCGCGGCATCCTTCGCCTCATCGACCAGCGCGCGCAGCTTCTTGCCGTCCTTCTTCGGGAGGGCCTTGCTCAGCTTCTTCGCGTCCTTCGCGGCGGCGGCGGCCGCATCGAGCGCCGCTTCTGCCGACTTCTGCGCCTTGGTCTTCTTGGCCATGGGGTCCTCACCATCCGATCGGGCGGCGCGGGGAGCCCGGGCCGCAGCGCGACACATGGTACTCGTGGCCGGTGAACAGCCGGAGAACTGCGGCGCCGCATGACAGCGATCGCGCGGAAGGATGAGGCGGGAGGCGGCTCCTCCCCAGAAAGCCGCCACCCCGCTTCGTTTCTCGAGCGTCCCCAGTGTCGAGAAGCCTGACGAGCCGCGTGCGGGGGGCATCGCGAACTCGTGACCTGGGTGACGATACTCCTCCGTGCGCCTCAGGGAAAGAGGAAAAGCCTTCGAATTCGCTTGTTCCCCGAGTAGATCGATTCGAAGTCGTTCAGAAAGCGGTTGCCCGACCTTCGGAATCCGCCGTGGGATGAGAGATCAGTCTTTGCGCCCGCCGGGATGACGCAGCCAGAAGTAGAGAACTCCCAGCGGAATGAGCAGCCCGCCGATCCCGTAGACGAGGAACGGCACGAACCCGGCGGTGTGGTCGCCGAGCCAGCTGAAGTTCTGCCCGAAGAAGCCGGTGATGAACGTCAACGGCAGGAACACGGTGGCGAGCACGGTGAGGCGCTCCATTGTCGCGTTCTGCCGCACCCCGACGGCGGTCTGCTGGACCGTGATCACGGAGAGGTTGGCCTCGAGGACGGTACCGAGCAGATCCCGCTGCGCCGCGACCTCCTCATTGATGAGAGTCAGATGATCGTGGACGTCGCGCAGATACGGCTGAAGCGCGGCCTGACGGGACGAGCGCTCGACGGAGGCCACCACTCCGAGCAGCGGATGCACCGCACGGTAGAAGTCGGTCGCCTCGCGGCGCAGCGAGTAGATCCGCTCCGTCGGCGCCGCGCTGCCGGAGAAGACGGTCGCCTCGATCTGGTCGATGTCGTGCTCGAGCCCCGCCACGACGGGGGCGTATCCGTCGACGACCTGGTCGAAGATCGCCCAGAGCACGGCATCCGTGCCCGCGGCGAGCAGGTCGGGCTGGAGTTCGAGACGCTGACGCGCACCGTGCAGCTCGCTCGCCACGCCCTGCCGGACGGTGATGACGAAGGTCGGCGCGACGAACACGCTGATCTCGCCGAACTCGACCTCCTCGGCCGCATCGTCGTAGCGCGCCGTGCGGACGATCACCAGCCGCGTGTCGTTCTCCGTGTACGTCTCGATCTTCGGACGCATGTGGAAGGTCTGCGTGTCTTCGATCGCCAGCTCGTGCAGGCCGAACGCCTCCCTCACCTCGGCGAGCTCGTCGGGTTCCGGCTCGAACAGACCCAACCACACGAAACCGTCCTGGTCTCCCAGCGCGGCGGCCTCCCGCACGCCCAGCGGTCCCTCGCCCTGACGCCGCCCGTGCAGGTAGCGGGCGCAGTCGACGATCATCGGGCACCCGCGAAGACGGGATCCGTCACGCGCTCGCACGTGTCCGTCATGAGCCGCTCCCTTTCAGCGGTCGCGGAGGTCGCGGCAGCGCGTTCGTCTCGGTCGTTGCTGACATTGTGCGCTTCCGCGGGGGTCTGCGCGAGCGCAGTCGCGTGAATCGCGCGGGAACAGTCGGTGTTCGACCTCAGTCGCGTCCGCGAAGCCGCGACGTGTGGCGCTCCTGCAGCGCCGTCGCGCGGGTGAGGAACCTCTCCACGGCATCGAGCTCGGCATCGGTGAAGTCGCGGGTGACGGCATCCGTGCTCTCCTCGACCAGCGGACCGATCATCTCCCAGGTGCGCCGGCGCGCGGCATCCGTGGCCTCGACGACGACCTTGCGCCGGTCATCCGGGTGCGGGGTGCGCTGAACGTATCCGGCTCGCTCCAGGCGGTCGAGCATGGTCGTCACGCTCCCCGTCGTGAGCCCCAATCGGTCGGCGATGATCCGCGGGGTGATCTCCTCCTGCGCGCCGATGAGCACTTCGAGGCAGCGCAGGTCCGTGCCGTTGACACCGAGCAGCCGCGCCATCTGGCGGTCGAAGTCGTCGACGGCGGCCTGATACTTCTGCATGGCGGCGCCGACCTGTTGTTCCTTGACACTCAAACTACTTGACATTCAAGGCTTCCTTCGCTCATGATTGCTTGACGATCAAGATACCAAGGAGGAAGAGTCATGACCAAGGCGCTCATCATCGGTGGCGGCATCGCCGGCCCCACGCTCGCCGTCGCACTGCGGAGGATCGGCATGGAGGCGGAGGTGTTCGAGCAGCTCCCGCCGGACGCCGACCAGCGCGGGTCGTGGATCAACTTCCAGGCGAACGGCCTCGATGCGCTGCGCGCCGTCGGGCTCGAGAGCTGGGTCGCCGAGATCGGCTACCCCGTCGACACGATCAGCTTCGTGAACGGACGAGGGCGCTCGCTCGGGCAGATGCCGATGGCCTTCCGCCGCCCCGACGGACTCACCTCGCTCATGATGCCCCGGGCGCGGCTGTTCGTCGCACTGGCCGAGGCTGCGCGTCACCACGGCATCCCCGTCCACCACGACAAGCGCCTGATCGACGCGCGCGACGCGGGCGACGGCGTCATCGCGCGCTTCGCGGACGGCACCGAAGCCACCGGCGACATCCTCATCGGAGCCGACGGCATCCACTCCACCGTGCGGCGCCTCATCGATCCCACGGCTCCCGCGCCTCGCTACGTGCCGGTGCTCAACACCGGCGGGTACATCCCGGACTTCACGGTGGATGCGCCACCGCAGGACTTCCGGATGCAGTTCGGCACGAGGTGCTTCTTCGCCTGGATGAACACCCCCGACGGAGGAACGCTCTGGTTCGCGAACCCGCCGATGAAGGACGAGCCCGCCCGCGGACAGCTGTCCGGGATGAGCGACGGGCAGTGGCGGACCTGGCTGCACGAGCTGATGGACGGGGATGCCGGCCCGTCCTCCTCGATCATCGACGCGGCACCGGGGCCGATCCAGGGCTGGGCGACCTACGACATGCCCGTGGTGAAGAGGTGGCACGACGGATCCCGCATGGCCCTCATCGGCGACGCCGCTCACGCCACCTCACCCGCAGCCGGTCAGGGCGCGTCCATGTCGCTGGAGGATGCCGTGGTCCTCGCCCAGTGCCTGCGCGACTGCCCGACCACCGCATCGGCGCTCGCGACGTTCCAGTCGCTGCGTCAGACCCGCGTCGAGAAGATCGTCGAGATCGGGCACCGTTCATCGTCCGACAAGGCCGCGGGGCCGGTCATGCGCGTGCTCCGCGACCTGATCCTCCCCGGCAAGTTCCGCGCCGCGGCGAAGGACGGCGGCGAGGCGATGATGTGGTTGCAGGGCCACCACATCGACTTCGACGAGCGGGTGGTGCCGGCCGTGTGAATGCGTGAATTGCGAGCGTATCCTGCAATAATTCACGATAAGTATGACGCAACCGAGGGGATGACGGTGTGATCAATCGAGCGACGTGGGAACGACTCGACGCCACGGCCGAGGAGTACCGGCTCCTCGCCGCCCGGCACCCCCAGGCTCTCGTCGAGATCACGCTCGCCGAACTGGCCGAGTCGGTGCAGCAGTCGAACGCGATCGAGAACTCCACGCTCACGCTCGACGACACCGAGCGGATCCTCGCCGGGCTCACGCCCGTCGCACGCCGAGACCTCCGCGAGGTCTACGAGACGAGGAACCTCGCCGCGGTGACCGAGGATCTCCTCCGTGGTGGTGAGCCGTTCACCCGTGCGCTGATGCTTCGATGGCATGGCATGCTGCTCGCAGGCATCCGAGACGACGTCGCCGGCCGCTTCCGACGAGACGATGAATGGGTGCGGGTCGGTGGCCACCTGGGAGCGAACCCCGCCTTCGTACCCCAGTTGGTCGACGACGCCGTGACCCGGTACGAGACCGACGAATCGATGTCTCCTCTCGAGAGGATCGCCTGGTTCCACTGCGAGTTCGAGATCATCCATCCCTTCGTTGACGGCAACGGACGAATCGGACGCGTGCTGATCAACAAGCAGCTCCAGGACATCGGCCTGCCTCCGGTCATCGTTCGTGCACGCAACCGTCATCTCGACTACTACCCCCAACTCGAGGAGTACTCGAGGAAGGACTCCTCCGAGGGCATGACCCGACTGCTCGTCCTGCTCGTCCTCGAATCACTGCACAAGCGCATCGCGCTGATCTCGAGCCCCCGGTTCATCCCGCTCGCCGACTGGGCGAGGGCAGCGGGGATCACCGGAGCTTCGGCGACTAACAAGGCGCGGCGGCAGACGATCCCCGCCTTCCGTGTGCGAGATCGCTGGATGATCGCCGAGGACTTCGCGTGAGAGGCCTCGGATCGAACGCCCTTGCTGACGTCAGAGGATTCGGACGTTCTTCGCGAGAGTCTTGAATCGCAGGCCGTCGGGCCGCACCACCGTGATGGTGACGGCACCCGTCCTGCTGGTGTTGACGTCCTCCACGACACCCGCCTTGCCTCGATGCGTGCCGGACACGACCTCGCACCGGTCGCCGCTCCCGACCTGTCCCTCGTCTGTCATGACTCAAGTGTGCCAGGCGGTTTCCACGGCGTGGTACCGGCATAGCGCGCTCAACTGACAAGCAGAGTTCGGGCGGGGAGCACATCACCGAGAGCCTGCGTCAGCGTCACTCCGTGATCGGAGGGTGCGGCAGCGAGCGGGCGAACGCCGCGATGTCATCGGCGAGGAGGGCTGGCTCCTCGTGCGGTGCGAAGTGGCCGCCCCGCGGCATCCGCGTGTATCGCACGAGGTCGTAGGTGCGCTCGATCCACCGTCGAGGCGGCGAGGCGATGTCGTGCGGGAAGAGAGCGACGGCGGTCGGCACCCGCACCCGCTCGACGCGCGACGTCAACCCCGACGCATGCTCGTAGTAGGCCCGGAACGACGTGCCGATCGAGTTGGTCAACCAGTACACCGACGCGAGCGTCAGCAGGTAGTCGTTGCTGAACCGGGAGGAGACATCCCCATCGCAGTCGCTCCACGCACGATGCTTCTCCAGGATCCACGACAGCAGTCCGACCGGGGAGTCCGACACCGCGGGCGCCAACGTCAGCGGGCGGGTCTGCTGCTGATGCTGATATCCGCCCTCAGTCCTCAGCCACTCCTGCACCCGTTCGAGATGGGCTTCCTCTTCGGGCGTGATCGTCTCCTCATCGATGTGCGCCGGAGGGGCCACCGCCAGCAGATGGATGCCGACCACCTCGTCGGGATGCGCCTGCGCGAGTCGAGAGGTGATCCCCGCCCCGAGATCGCCGCCGTGGGCGAGGTAGCGGGGAAAGCCGAGATGCCGCGTCATCAGCGCGTGCCAGAGTTCGTGCGTCTGCTCGCCGAGCCTGGGACGCTGCGGCGAGAACGGGAGACCGGGAAGCGCCGGCACGATCACGGGGGCGGCGTCTGCAGGGTCTCCCCCGAAGAGAGACGGCGTCGCCAGGCGTCGCGCGACGTCGACGAGCTCGAGCGCCGTGCTCGGCCAGCCGTTCGTGAGCAGCACGGGGACGCCGGAACCTCCGGGCTCGGGATCGAAGCGAAGATACGCGACGGACGCGCCGTCGATGTCTGCACGTCGCCAGGGCAGCGCGTCGATGCGCTCTTGCTGAACGCGCCAGTCGAAGTCGTTCAGCCATACTCCGACGAGCCGGCGGAGCTCATCCTGATCAGTGCCCGCATCCCAGCCCTGCACAGGCCACGGCTCCGGCCAGCGCGTCCCGCGAAGTCGCCGGCGCAGGTCATCGAGATCATTCTCACTGACCTCTAGGGGTGACATTCCGGGCATGGGAGACCTCTTCCGAGACGGCGGCGGTGCAGTCCCGACGCTACCTCGATGCACCGACACCGGGGGCGCCCTCGGGTGGCGCCCTCCCAATCCCGCAGCGTTCGGAAAATGAAGAAAGACCCCCACTTCGTGGAGGTCTTTCTTCATTGGCGGTGACGGTGGGATTTGAACCCACGGTAGGGGGTTACCCTACACAACTTTTCGAGAGTTGCACCTTCGGCCGCTCGGACACGTCACCGCGGACTAGCTTACGCGAGACGCCGCCCCGGCGCGAATCGAGCGATCCACCGCCCGTCGACTTCTCGTGCTCTCGCCGAGTGCATGGGACGTTCGCGCCAACGAGCCGTGCACTCGGCGACTTCACGTGAAGTCGACACGGCACGACGCGACGCGACGCGACGCGACCCGGCTCACCAGGTGGCGGCGAGCTCCGCGTGGGTGCGCAGGATGTCCTCGGTCGTTCCTGCGGGGGCGCGGCCGATGCCGCACTCCGTCGCCACGCCGAACTCGGGGGTGAAGGGGCGTGCGGCGGCTATGCGGCGCTCGGCACCCTGGACGCCGTCCTCGCGGTGCACGAGCCCGAGGTACAGCTCGCCGTCGTACGACAGGCCGGCGAGCGGTGCGAAGTACGCCTCGTCGTCACGCTCGATCGGCACGGGCAGGTGCAGCCAGGTCAGATCCCGCGCGGATGCCGCGGTCACGGCGTTCGCGTAGCGCACGAGGTTCGCGGCATCCGTCGGCTCCACGAAGTGCTTCTCCCCCGCGTCGCCGTAGCAGAGGTGCACGCCGACCTCGACGTCGGCGGGCACGGCATCCACCAGCGCAGCCAGTCGCGACACGAGACCGTCGAAGGCGTCGCCCGGCCACCACGCCTCTATGACCTTGCCGTAGCCGGCCGCGCGCTCGATGATGCCCATCTCGCTCGCGACGTCCCACTGGATCGCCAGGTCGTCGTGCGGGATCGCCGCGAGGATCTCGTCGACCTCGCCCAGGATCGCCGCCGTGTACACGGGCTCGATCGCCGCCCGGTCGTCGCCGGAGAAGAACGAGGAGATCACCGCGAGCGGGGTCGGCAGCGACACCTGGAACCGGGCCCCCTCGGCGAGCTCCCCCGCCGCGCGGAGACGAGAGAACACCACGTAGGAGTCGATCGCCGCAGACGCGTAGCCGAGGGCGGGCAGGCGGATGCCGGCGGCATCCGTTCCCTGGGCGATCCGCAGCGGCCTGGCGTCGATCCCTGCACGGAACGGGATCGGCTCGTCGCCTACCCGCTCGATGCCCTCAGCCTGGCCGAGCACGTCGGGCTGGAACATGATCCAGTGGAACCTCGTGCCGACCTCCCCGTCGGGCAGACGGCGCAGCCGCCGTCCGAGGATCGCGGATGCCGTGCGCATCGTGGTCTCGGCATCGTCGTAGTTCACGCTGCCCACGAGGTGGGCGCCCTGCGGCTGAGTCATTTTTCCAGGCTATCGGCGCCTGCGAGCGACGGATGCCCCGAGTTAGGATTGCCTAAGCGAGAACCGAGGAGGACGCGGCATGGGGTACATCACGTCTGAGGCACTGGCCGAGACCGGCTACGTCGTGCTCGACGACCACGACCAGTCGTCCGACCCCGCCGAGTGGCTCGATCTCGAGTACGTGCCGTGGCGCTCGTCGGGGATCACGCGCTTCGCCCCGCTCGCGAGCTTCGCCGGCGACGTCGAGTGCAACGGTTTCTGGAACCACACCCCTCCACGTCCCGACAAGGACGGGGTGTGGGTCGCCTCGCAGGTCGCCCTCGCTCCCGTGCTGCACCGCCGCGCCATCGAGCCCGGCGCCGGCGTCGGACGGTGCCGCGTGATCGAGCTGCAGCCCAACGAGTACGCCGACGCGATCTACAACCTCCATCAGGACGACAACAACCGCCTCAACGACGAGGGCACCGGCTGGGTGGTCCGCGGTTTCTTCAACCTCTCTGACGACGCCGACTCCCTGCTCATCCTGCGCTCCGACCGCTTCGACCCCGCCACCGAGATCCGCCTGCCGCTCCGCGAGGGCTCCCGGATCATCGTCGACACCCAGCGCTTCTGGCATGCGGTGTGGCATCGCGGCGTCGCCCCGCGCTTCGCCCTGATCACGTCGTGGACCTCGGGCCCAGAGCTCGACGCCTACATCGCGGCGAACCACGGTGACCCGCATCCGCGGACCGTCGACCTGGATGCTTCGGTCGTGGAGGAGGCGCAGGTCGAGCTGCACCGCCGCATCGAGGAGCGCCGCCGCGCCTTCGAGGCGATGGGCGTCGTCATGGAGCCCCGCGCCGACCTCGCCCCCTGACCCGTCCCGAGTCTTCTGTCACGCTTCGTGCGACCTCAGACCGTGCGGCCGCCCTCGAGCCGGACGACGCGGTCCACCGTGCCCACCGGCGGGGCGACGTGCGAGATGAGCAGCACCGACTGCTCCCCCGCGGCGTGCAGCAGGTCTCGCAGCAGCGCATCGGATGCCGCGGGGTCCACGCCAGCGGTCGGCTCATCCAGCACGAGCACCGGGAAGCCGCGGAGCAGCGCTCGCGCGAGCGCGATCCGCTGGGCCTGACCGCCGGACACCAGCGCACCGCGGTCCCCGACCCGAGCGTCGAGCCCTCCGCGCTCGGCCACCCACGCTCCGAGACCGACCCTGTCGAGGACGTCGAGCAGCTCGGCATCCGTCGCCGTGTCCCTCGCGAACAGCAGGTTCTGCCTGAGGTCTTCGTCGAACAGCTGCGGGCTCTGCTCGCACAGGCCGATGGTCCGGCGCAGCGCCGGACCCGAGAGCGACGAGGCGTCCATGCCGTCGAGGGCATACTCGCCCTCGATGCGGAGGAAGCCGACGAGCACGGCGGCCAGAGAGCTCTTGCCCGCACCGCTCGGGCCCGAGACGAGCACCCGCTCCCCCGGGGCGAGATCGAGGTCGACCCCCGCGAGCGCGACGGCCCCGCCCGGCCAGTGCGCGCGAGCTCCGCGGAGCCTCAGCGTCGGCACCCCGCCGAAGTCGGCATCCGCTCCGTCGTCTGCGCGGAGCTCTCGCGGCGCCTCGTCCGGGAGGACGTCGGCGATGCGCTGGGCGCTCGCCCTGACGCTCCGCCACGACGACGCGGCGATCGGCACCGCCCCGAAGATCTCGAACACCACCATCGGCACCAGGACGACGACGGCCAGCCACGGCCCGTCGATCGCTCCGGAGAGGATGCCGGGAGCCGCGACCGCCAGCGCCCACGCGGATGCCGCTCCCGCCGCGACCGACACCACGCCGGCCGCGATCGCCTGAGCGAGGGACGCACGACCGACCGCACGGCGCAGGGCCCGATCGGCATCCGCGATGCGCCCGCGCGCCTGCTCCTCCGCGCTGTAGGCGATCAGCACGTCGAGGTCGCCGAAGTAGTCGACCAGGGCGGCCGACAGATCCGCTCGACGCGACGACAGCGACGCCTCCGCACGCGAGCCGAACAGCCATCCGAGCCCCACGGCGGCGCCCGCCGCGATCAGCAGGCACGCGGCGAGCGCGAGCGCGGCGGGCGGCGAGATGATCGCCACGACCCCGACGGCGCCGACCGCGACCACCCCGGCGACCGCCAACGGCTGGACCACGCGCAGCGGGAGATTCTGCAGGTTCTCGACGTCGTCGACTAGCGCGGAGAGCACCCGGCCGTGATCGGTGCCGCCGAGGCCAGCGGGCGACAACGGGATCAATCGCCGCACCAGATCCGAACGGGTGCGGGCGAGCTGGCGCAGGGCCGCATCGTGCCCGGTCAGACGTTCGAGGTAGCGCGTCACCGCGCGGGAGACCGCGAAGAAGCGCACGCCGACCACCGCGATCGACAGCGGCACCAGCGAGTCCACGATCGAGGCGCTGACGATCAGCCAGCCGCTCACCGCGAGCAGGCTCACCGCGGCTGCCGCCGACAGCACGCCCCAGAAGAGGCCGGGGAGGAATCGGAGGAACGGCGGCTGGGCCCGCCGCAGGATCGCGGACACGGAGGCGCCGGTCATGCGTCCACCCCCAGGTCGACGACGCGGTCGGCGATGTCGCGGGCCGATCGACGGTGCGAGACGAGCAGGATCGTCGCCCCGGCATCCGCGCGCTCGCGCAGGCTCGTCCACAGCCGAGCCTCCGTGTCGGGGTCGAGGGCGCTGGAGGGCTCGTCGAGCGCGAGGACCCGGTGGGCGCCGCGTGCGTGCCGATACAGCGCCCTGGCCACGGCCACCCGCTGCGCCTGCCCTCCGGAGAGCCCGCTGCCCTGCACGCCGAGCTCCCGGTCGGGGTCGAGCGCTCCGGCGCAGGCCGCGGCGAGGGCGGAGCGGATGCCGTCGGCATCCGGCTCCCGATCGCCGAGGGCCACGTTCGCGGCGATGGTCCCGCGGCTCAGCTGCGGCCGCTGCCCCGACCAGGCGAGCCAGTCGGCGGGGCTCAGGTGACGGACGTCCGCGCCCCCGAACGCCGCAGAGCCGTCGAACGGGACCGCTCCGCGGAGCGCCGCGAGCAGGCTCGACTTGCCCGCTCCGCTCGGCCCCTCGATGAGCGTGATGGTTCCTGGCTCTGCGGCGAAGGAGACGGGCGCGAGATCGCGCACGCGCAGGTTCTCGACGACGAGGTGCGCGGGCGCGGCGGTCCGTAACTCCTCAAGAACGGCCCGTTCGCCGCTCTCCGGGCCGTCTCCGCGTCGATCCAGCCAGGTTTGTGAGGAGTTGTGAACCGGGCGAGGGTCTCCCCCCGCATATGCTCCCGGTTCTCCGGAGTTCTGGCGCGCCCCCACCGCAGCGCCGACGACCGACGCGCCGGCGACCGACGCACCGGCTGTCGCGGCACCGGCCCCCGCAGCACCGGCTCCCGCAGCACCGGCCGCGTCGAGCACCTCGAACACGTCCTCCGTGGCGGCGACGCCCTCGGCCGCGGCGTGGAACTGCACGCCGACCTGACGGATCGGCAGGAACGCCTCGGGCGCGAGGAGCAGCACGAACAGTCCGACCTCGAGCGACAGGTCGCCCGCGAGCAGCCGGAACCCGATCGACACCGCGATCAGGGCCACGGCC
Organism: Microbacterium sp. MYb72; assembly: GCF_002979415.1. Lineage (GTDB taxonomy): Bacteria > Actinomycetota > Actinomycetes > Actinomycetales > Microbacteriaceae > Microbacterium > Microbacterium natoriense. The sequence goes on from NZ_PCOT01000004.1 coordinate 117,258, forward strand.
AGCGACGCGAGCAGCTCCATCGCGAAACCCGAGAGGAAGGAGAACCGCAGCACCTTCATGGTCTCGCGGCGGTAGTCGTCGGCCGTCGCCTCGATGCGGTCGGCCGCACGCCGGTCGCGTCCGAACAGCCGCAGCGTCGACAGCCCCTGCACGGTGTCGGCGAACCGCACGGCGAGGGTCTGGAGCGTCTGCCACTGGCGGCGCTGCACGGTGCGCGTCGCCATGCCGATGAGCACGAGGAACAGCGGGATCAGCGGGAGCGTGATGATCGCGGTGAGGCCGCTGAGCCAGTCCTGCCACCACATGACGGCGACGAGCACCGGGGTCGCGATCACCGTCAGCACGAGCTGCGGGATGTACCGCGCGAAGTACGCGTCCAGAGCCTCGAGCCCGTGCCCCGCGGTGACCGCGAGAGAGGCGCGGTTGCGCTGTGCGAGCCACCCTGGTCCGAGCCGCCCGACCGCGGAGATCAGCGCGGCCCGCAGCTGCGCACCCGTCGCCGCCGCCGCGCGTGTGCCCGCGGCGTCCGACGCGGCGATCAGCAGTCCGCGGATGCCGGCGAGCCCGAGCAACCACAGGATCGACGCCGTCACGTCGCGCCCCGCGACGGCGCCGGTGACGGCATCCGTCAGCATCCACGCGAACGCGACCGTGACCGCCGTCTGCGCCACGCCGATCAGCGCGGAGGCCGCGACGAACACCCGTGCGGCACTCGCGTACCGCAGCAGACGGGGGTCGAGGGGCTTCACGCGTGCGCCGGAGCCGCCTCGATGTGACTGCGCCGCACGCGCTTGCGGAACACCCAGTACGTCCAGCCCTGGTAGAGCAGCACGAGCGGCATCGCGACCAGAGCCGTCCAGCTCATGATCTGCAGCGTGTACGGGGTGCTCGACGCGTTCTCGATCGTGAGGCTGTACGCCGGGTCGATGGTCGACCGCATCACGTACGGGAACAGCGCGCCGAACAGCATCACGACCGCACCGGCCACGGTCACCGCGGCGGCGGCGAACGCCCAGCCGTCGCGTCCGCGGAGCGAGAAGGCGACCGCTCCGATGAGAGCGACCGCGGCGAGAGCGCCGCATCCGATCACCATCCACAGCAGCGGCGCCTCCCGCTCCGCCGCCATGACGATCGTCCAGACGACCGTGCCGGCCGCGGCGAGGATCGTGGGCACCGCCGCGAGGCGGACCAGACGACGCGCGTCCTCATGCACCTGCGCGTCGGTCTTCAGGGCGACGAACAGCACACCGTGCAGGAAGAACAGCAGCAGCGTGGTCACGCCGACGAGCAGCGCGTACGGGTTCAGCAGCGACAGCAGGCCGCCGACGAAGATGTGGTTCTCATCGAGGGCGACGCCCTGCACGATGTTGCCGAAGGCCACACCCCACAGGAGCGCGGGGACGACGGAGCCGATCACGATCATCCGGTCGAAGCCGCGCTTCCACTTCAGCGAGTCGCGCTGGTGCCGGTACTCGAACGAGACCCCGCGGAGGATGAGCGCGAGCAGGATCAGCAGGAGCGGGAGGTAGAAGCCGCTGAACAGCGTCGCGTACCACTCGGGGAACGACGCGAACAGGCAGGCGCCGGCGACGATGACCCAGGTCTCGTTGAGATCCCACACGGGGCCGATGGTGTTGATCACCTGACGGCGGGAGACGTCGTCCTTGCCGAGGAACGGCAGCGACATGCCCACGCCGAAGTCGAATCCGTCGAGCACGAAGTAGCCGACGAAGAAGAAGGCGACGATCCAGAACCAGAGGTATTCCACGGTCTTCTCCTTTCTCTCAGTAGACGACAGACGACAGCTGGGCCGTCTCCTCGTGGGGCTGCTCTGTGGTGTCGGGGCCCTTCTGCGCGGCCTTCACGATGAGTCGGATCTCGACGACGGCGAGCGCCGCGTAGATCGCCGTGAACGCGATCAGGGAGATGAGCACCTCGACGCCCGAGACGCCCGGCGAGACGCCGTCCTGCGTGGTCATGAGCCCGAACACGATCCAGGGCTGCCTGCCCATCTCGGTGAAGACCCAGCCCATGATGTTGGCGACGAGCGCGAGGGGGAACGACCAGATCGCAAGCTTCCACATCCAGGGGGCCGGGGGCTTCTTGGCGCCCTTGCGGGTCAGCCAGAGGCCGACGACGGCGACGAGCGCTGCGGCCATGCCGAGGCCGATCATCCAGCGGAACGCCCAGTACGTGACCCACAGGATCGGGGCGAACTCGGTCAGCCCGGTGTCGGCGAAGGTCGTCGCGTACTCGGCGTTGAGGTCGTTGATGCCGTGCACGCAGGCGTCGAACGTGTGCGTCGACAGCAGCGACAGCAGGTACGGCACGCGGATGGAGAACAGCTCGGAGCTGCCGTCCGGGGTGCCCAGCGTGAACAGGCTGAACGAGGCGTCAGGGCCGCAGACCGTGTTGAACGTGGCCTCGGCCGCCGCCATCTTCATCGGCTGCGCGGCGTACATCGCGAGACCCAGCTGGTCGCCGGTGAGCACGACACCGGCGGTCGAGACGATCATCGCCCACAGACCGAACTTGAGCGAGATGCGCATGGTGTCGAAGTGCTGGCCGCGTGCGAGGTGCCAGGCCGAGACCGAGATCACGACGCCGGCGGCGAACATCAGGGCGCCGAAGATCGTGTGCGGGAAAGCGGCGAGCGCGACCGGGTTGGTCAGCAGCGCCCAGAAGTCGGTGAGCTCCGCCCGGTTCGTCTCGGGGTTGAAGGTGTAGCCGACCGGGTTCTGCATGAACGCGTTGGCGGCGATGATGAAGTACGCCGACAGGATGCTGCCGATCGAGACGCACCAGATGGTGGCAAGGTGCAGCTTCTGCGGGAGCTTGTCCCAGCCGAAGATCCACAGCCCGATGAAGGTCGCCTCGAAGAAGAAGGCGAGCAGCCCCTCGAAGGCCAGCGGGGCGCCGAACACGTCGCCGACGAAGCGGGAGTAGTCCGACCAGTTCATGCCGAACTGGAACTCCTGCACGATGCCGGTGACCACGCCCATGGCGAAGTTGATCAGGAAGATCTTGCCGAAGAAGCGGGTCAGGTGCAGGTACTGGACCTTGCCGGTGCGCACCCACGCGGTCTGGAAGATCGCCGCGACCAGCGCCATGCCGATCGTCAGCGGCACGAACAGGTAGTGGTAGACGGTGGTGAGGCCGAACTGCCATCGGCTCAGCGCCAGCGGATCAAGCCATTCCATGTGTCGCTCCTCGCACTTCGATCGACGGCACTCGCGCGTCGCCCAGCTGCACCGTGCACTCCGACTGCTCGCCGCGCACGCACTCCGCGGTGAGCGGCCCGCCGACCTCGGCGAGCACTCCCTGCATCAGGCTCAGATGGACCTGGCACAGCACGGGACGATCCTCCGGCCGCGCCGCCGCGTGAGGGCAGGGCGAGAGATCGACGGTCAGGCGCTCGTCGTCGACGACGGGCTCGAATCCGCTCTCCTCCAGGTGCTCGATCAGCGCGTCGAGCTGGTAGTCGGCCTCGCGTCCGAGATCGGATGCCGCGGCCGGCAGCATCCTGCGCATGAGGTCTCCTCGCGCTGCCGCGGCCTTCGCCTTGTCGCGGGCGACGGCGCTGGAGGCCCCGGGGGCTCCCGTCGCGGCGCTGTAGAGGGTGCGAGGACGGCCGCGGGTGGAGCGGCGCTCGACCTCGGCGATCACGTAGCCGCCGTCGATCAGACGCTGCAGGTGCTCGCGCACGGTGTTGGCGTGGAGCCCGGTGGCCTCGCACAGCTCGCCGATCGAGCGGTCGGCTCGACTCTGCACCAGATGCAGGATCTGCACCCGGGAGAAGCTGGAGATCGGCCCGCAGACGGGCCCGGCGCTGGCCATGTCTCCATTATGTTCCGCCGCTCGGGGCCGCCGTGAGAATAGGGCCGTGAATAATGCCCGATCGCGATAGGGATGTCGGATGCCGCCGATAGCGGGGCCGTATGAGCATCGGCACGACCGGTCGAGGAGGCGTAGGAAACGGATACTCCGGCACGCGTCCGGCCCCGACTCGTCGCACGGAGCCGATCGCGCGGAGCCGGTCGCTCCGGCACGTGTCGGGCCAGCCTCGCCACTCGTTGAGCCAGTGGCTCCGGCACAGGCGCAGCCCCGCCTCGTCGCGCAGAGGCGGTCGCTCCGGCGCGCATCCGGCCCGACCTCGTCATGCCGGGGCGGTCACGCAGACGCCCGCGGCATCCGCCGTGGCCCCGGTGTCGGATGCCGCGGATAGCCTTGACCCATGGCCGCCCGAAAACCCGCTCCTCCCGCGTACGTCTGCACGGAGTGCGGGTGGACCACCGCCAAGTGGGTCGGGCGCTGCGGCGAGTGCCAGCAGTGGGGCACCGTGCAGGAGCAGGGCGCCCAGACCGGCATCCTCAATCGGGTGACGGCCCTGGCCCCTTCTGCCGATCGCGCGGCCCGCCCGATCACCCAGATCACGACGACGGATGCGCCTCGCCGCACGAGCGGAGTCGGCGAGTTCGACCGTGTGCTGGGCGGCGGCATCGTGCCCGGTGCGGCGATCCTGCTCAGCGGCGAGCCCGGTGTCGGCAAGTCCACGCTCCTGCTCGAGGTCGCGGCTCAGGCCGCACGGGCAGACCGCCGCGTGCTCTACGCGAGCGCCGAGGAGTCGCCGGCGCAGGTGCGGCTGCGCGCGGAGCGGACCGGCGCCCTGCACGACGAGCTGTACCTGGCGAGCGAGACCGACCTCGCGACGATCCTCGGGCACATCGACGATGTGCGCCCGCAGCTCGTGATCGTCGACTCGGTGCAGACGGTGTCGTCGTCGCTGAGCGACGGCGCGGCCGGTCAGCCGAGTCAGGTGCGTGAGGTCGCGGCGACGCTCATCAGAGTCGCCAAGGAGCGCAGCCTGCCGATCATCATCGTGGGCCACGTCACGAAAGACGGACAGGTCGCCGGTCCCCGCGTGCTCGAGCACCTGGTCGACGTCGTCTGCCACTTCGAGGGCGACCGGCAGACCTCGCTGCGGTTCCTCCGCGCGCTCAAGAACCGTTTCGGTCCGACCGACGAGGTGGGCTGCTTCGAGATGACCGGAGACGGGATCTCCGAGGTGCCAGACCCCTCAGGTCTGTTCCTGTCGCAGGGGGCGACCGAGCCGGGCACGTGCGTGGCGATCGCCCTCGAAGGCCGCCGCGCGATGCCGGTGGAGGTGCAGGCGCTCACCGTCAGCTCCTCGGCGCCCAACCCGCGCCGGGTGGTGCACGGACTCGACGCCTCCCGCGTCGCGATGGTGCTGGCCATCCTCGAGAGGCGCGCCGGCATCCCGACGAGCTCTCTCGACGTGTACGTGTCGACGGTCGGCGGGGTGCGGTTCACCGAGCCGGCAGCAGACCTCGCGATCGCGATCGCGGTGGCGGGGTCGATCCAGCACAGCTCGGTGCCGCGCACGGTGGCCGCGGTGGGCGAACTCAGCCTGGCCGGCGAGGTGCGACCGGTGACGCAGGCCGCGCAGCGTCGGTCGGAGGCCGCACGACTGGGCTACGAGCAGGTGATCGACGATCGCTCGAAGACGCTCCGTGCGGCGCTCGGCGACATCCGCGCGCGCAGTGCCGCTCGACGCGACGAGCGCGACATCCCGCCGTTCTGAGCGGCGAGCGGAGCATGAAGCGTGTCGTCTCGCCCCGCCCGCTCAACGACCAGAACCGCGGACCTCGGAGCCACACCCTCGGTCGTTGAGCGAGGAGCGCAGCGACGAGACGACACGTCCCTCGGTCTCGCTCCCGCACCGCGCCCTCGGTCGTTGAGCGAGGAGCACCGTGACCAGGCGAAACGTCCCTCAGCCGCAGCTCAGGCGTCGAGGGCCTTCAGCAGTTCCTCCGGCGAGGCCTGCATCGGATGCGGGCCGGCGATGTCGAGGAACACCGTCGTGATCGGGTGCGTGACGAGGAACTTCCGCAACCAGTCGGCCGAGTAGATCCCCACGCCCGGGGGCAGGTTCGCGGGCTTGTTCTTCGCGTCGCTGAACAGCAGCAGCGCGAGGTCGCCGCTCTTCGGGTCGCGGTAGGTCCACACCTCGCCGCTGTCGAGGGGGTTGTCTCGCGCACCCGGCGTGATGAGGGGCACGACCGTGGTGCCGTGCCGAAGGGCCAGCGCGACGGCCGCGACGTCCTGCTTCTCCAGGGCCTGCGCCAGAGCATCCGACCGGAAGTCCTCCGGCGCCGGCTTCTTCTTGGCGGGCTTCGCCTTCTTCGCTGCCATGACTCCAGCCTATTCGGCTCCACCGACGAGAAGCGCTCGACCTGAACGCGCTCCGGTGGCTGGGCACGGCACGCCGACCTCCAGAACTCCGGAGATCCGAGCGAGCGCACGGCCGGATCCGCTGCTACGGGCGACGATCCCGGCGAATCTCCGGAGTTCTGGAGGCGCACGGCGCAGCGAGGCGCACGAGGCATGGGTCGCACGGCGCAGCGAGACGCACGGCGCATGGAGGCGCGCGGGATGCCGCGGCGCTCCGCCTCCGAGGCGAGCGCGGCGCCGCATCGGGCACCGCGCGAATTTTCACGGCCCTGTGTCACGCGGCGGGCGAGGCCCCGCGGATACGATTGGGGCCCTCTCGAGTCCCACATTGGGGACTGGGGTACTCGAGAGGGCCCTCGAACTCTCGAGCGGCAAGTGTCGAAGCGCTGGGGACGCTGTAAGTCGACGCCACTGGGGATGGCATGTGATGCCGCATGTTCCCGAGAGTCAAGTCAATGGTATCCCAAAGAATCCGTGCTGTCTGCACGAATTCTGAGTTCACTGCTGTATTCGCGCTCAATAGAGCAGGATCTGCTTCGATCCCGCGGCCGGGAAGCCGCCGATCTGCACGTCGACGTGGTACGAGGCCCCTCCGCCGGGGGCACGCGGACGGTTCTCCGATCCGCACGTCTCCACACTCGACCGGGTGCGATCCCACGCGACGGGCGTCTTGCTCTCGACGGTCGCGCCCGCGGCGAGCGTCGCGATCATGCTGCTCGGATTCTCCTGGCAGTCCGTCGATCGCCACCACACGTCGTCGCCGCTGGAGACCGTGAAGACCTGGGTCGTCGAGCCGACGTCCATCGTGCAATCGGCCGCGCCGTTGTTGGTGAGGCGGATCGAGAGCTGCGGCAGCACGCCGGGCTGGTAGCTCTCGGCATCCGTCACCGCCTCGACGACGATGTCCTTCGCCTCGCACGCGACGACACCCGGAGTCTCGGAAGCCGTGGGTTCGCCACTCGGGGTCTCGGCGGCGTCCGTCGGGGTCGCGGTCGCCGACGACGATGCCGTCGGTGCGGGCTTCTCGGCGGCGCCCGCCCACGGCCGGGCGATCAGCAGCCACGCGGCGACGCCGATCACGGCGATGAGCAGGATCGCCCCGAGGAGCAGGACGAGCCGCCGACGACGGTAGACGGCTGCGGACTGACGGGGCATTCCTCCAGGCTAACCGAGGCTCTTGAGCATCCTGGTGTTGCCGAGCGTGTTCGGCTTGACGTGGGCGAGATCCAGGAACTCCTCGACGCCGGCGTCGCCGCTGCGGAGCAGCTGCGAGTACACATCGGGGTCGACGACCTGCTCGCCGATCGGAGTGAACCCGTGGCGCCCGAAGAACTCCACCTCGAAGGTCAGGCAGAACAGCCGCGAGAGTCCGAGCGTCCTGGCGTTGTCTTCGAGGCGATCGACGATCGCGCGGCCGACGCCGTGGTGCAGCCACTCGTCGTTCACCATCAGGGTGCGGACCTCGCCGAGGTCTTCCCAGAACACGTGCAGCGCACCGCATCCGATCAGCACGCCGTCGGACTCGGCGACGACGAACTCCTGCACGGCGCCGTAGAGCACCGCCAGGTCCTTGCCCAGGAGGATCCGCTGCTCGACCATCGGCTGCAGCAGATTGCGGATGCCGATCACATCGGCGCTGCGCGCCGGCCGGACGATGTACTCGCTCACACCACAAGCCTAGAACCACGCGCCCGCACGGACGCTGAACCGCGAATCCGTGCCCGCCCCGACACGGGGGCACGAAGGAGGGGCGGATGCCGCGGCATCCGCCCCTCTCGGGATCCTGCTAGACGGTGACGATCACGTCGTCGCCGTCTACCCGTACGGGGACCGGGCGCAGCCCCACCCTCTGATCGGCGGGGTGCTTGCCGGTGAGGATGTCGAACTCGAAGCCGTGCCAGGGGCACACGATGTTGCGGTCGGTCGGGTGGAACCCGGGGCCGCCGCTCTTGAGGCCGTCCTCTCCCCTGACCAGCTGCACGGTGCGCGGCATGATCTTGCCCTGGCACACCGGGCCGCCCTGATGAGGGCAGACGTTGTACCAGGCGCGCACCTGATCGGCGTGGAAGTAGACGCCGAGCTCGGTGCCTTCCACGTCGACGACGATGCGCTCGCGCTCCTTGAGGTCGCCGAGGCTGGCGACCCTGACGTCTCTGCGGACCACTCGGGCGCTCATTCGGCCCTCCGGTACCAGATCGCCATGTCGAAGAGGTTCACGTCGGCGGCGTCGAGCAGCGCCGTGACGAGCACGACGGTCTCGGTGGCGTTCAGCGCGTCTTCGCGGATGGGCCAGGAGATCTTGCCCACGCGGTCGGTCTTGGCGGAGAACAGGCGGGCGGCGGCGTAGAGGACGTCGGCGATGTGCTCGTCGGAGACCTCGGCGCCGCGCTCCTCCTGCGCGATCCGAGCGGTGAGCTCCCCGAGCCGGGCGACGAGCCCGTCGAGCTCTGCGGCGACGGAGGAGACGGCGGTGGTGGTGTCAGTGGTCATGTCACGAGATCCCTGGTCGCTCCGCGAGCACCTGCTCGGCGGATGGCTTCTGTCGGTCGGTGGGGAGGTTGAACACGCGCGCCGCGTTCAACCCGAGGATGTTGCGCTTGGCCTGCTCCGAGAGGAACGGCAGCCGCGTGATGGTCGACGGGGCATCCCAGTCCCAGTGCGGCCAGTCCGAGGAGTACAGCAGCTGCGTCTCGGCGTTGAACGACTTCATTGTGGCCTCGAGCAGCTCCATGTTGGTGCGCTCCATGGGCTGCGTCGTGTACCACATCTCCTTCATGTACTCGCTCGGCAGCCGCTTCAGTCCCGGCGCCTCGCTCGGCCGCATGAGCACCTCGTGGTCCAGGCGCTGCATGAGGAAGGGGATCCACGCGAGACCGCTCTCGACCCACACCATCTTGAGCTTCGGGAAGCGCTCGGGCATCGCGTTGATGATCCAGTTGGTGACGTGGATCTGGTTGTAGTGCGTGAACGACAGCGCGTGCATCGACAGGAACCGGTTCAGCTGCGAGAACGACGGGTCGCCCCAGTGGTAGCCGGAGTGGAACGCGAGCGGCTTGCCGCTGTCCTCGATGAGCTTGTAGAGGCGCGTGTAGACATCGGAGTGCACCGGGTTGTTGCGGGTCGAGCACACCGTGTAGCCGATGATGCCCGGGTCGTCGGCGTACTTCTCGACGAGCTCCTCGCACACCTCCGGCGTGTTGTACGGCAGATAGAGCATGCCCTTCAGACGCGGGTTCGGCGGCAGGATGACCTCGGTCAGCCAGCGGTTGAACGCGCGGCCGAGCACCACCTCGACCTCGTCCTGCGGGTGCATGCCGAGCATGAGCATCGCGCTGGGGAACACGACCTGGAAGTCGAGGCCCATGGCGTCCATGCCGCGGCGGGCCGCCGTGACGAACGGATGTCCCTCGCCGGGGTCCACCGGCTCCTTGCGCCCCTGGTGGCCGATGCGGCCGCCGACGCTCTGGTGCGACATGCCGGGCTGGATGTTCAGCAGCGCGTTGTTGCCGCCGAAGCCGTGGAACTGGCTGAGGCCCAGATCGCGCCATACGTCGTTGTCGATGAGGTCGAGCACCTCGCCCCAGAAGTGGTCCTCCGAGACGTGCGCGTCGATGTCGACGATGAAGTAGTCGTCGTAGTCCTCCTTCGCCTGCTTGGTGGCGTGCGAGAGCACGTCGCGGCTGTCGGAGCGTCCGCCGATCTCGGCGAGCTCGCGGATGCGCGGCGCGTCGGATCGGGGGGTGGGCAGATCACTCATGTTCTTCCTCTCTGAAGGTCGGGGGCGCCTCAGCGCGGGGAGACGATCGCGTTCGTCTCGATGGTCAGGTAGTCGTCCTCCGACGCCTGGCGGCTGATGACGACGGCGCGGGCGGGGTTGACCGCGAACCGCAGCTCGTCGCCGGCCTGCGGCACGGCATCCGGGCTCAGGTCCGAGGTCTCGACGCGGACGCGCAGGGGCAGGCCGTCGACCCGGACGAGGAGGTTCACCGCGCTGCCGAGGTAGGTGGTGCGCTCCACGGTTCCGGTGAAGCGCCCCGCACCGGATGCCGTGTCGTCCGTCGTCCTGACGTGGGCGGCACGGAAGGCGATGTCGGCGCGGTCGCCGACCGCGACGGAGGAGGTCGCGGTGCCGGCGACGACGAGGGAAGTGCCGTCGACGCGGACATCCGCAACGCCGCCGCTCACGGCGACCACGGATCCGGGGAGGATGTTCTGGAAGCCCATGAAGTCGGCGACGTAGGCCGACTGCGGGCGGTCGTAGAGCTCCGCCGGGGCGCCGTCCTGGACGATCTCGCCCTCGCTCATCACGATGATGCGGTCGGAGAGCGTGATCGCCTCCTCCTGATCGTGCGTGACGTAGACGGAGGTGGTCTCGAACTGGTTGTGCAGCGCCCGCACCTGCTGGCCCATCTGGTAGCGGAGCTTGGAGTCGAGGTTCGACAGGGGCTCGTCATAGAAGATGATGCCCGGCCGGGCGGCCAGAGCACGCGCCAGTGCGACGCGCTGCTGCTGACCGCCCGACAGGGCGGTGACCGGACGCTTCTCGAACTCCGCGAGGCCGACGGCGGCGAGCATCTCGCGCATCCGCTTCTGGCGGTCCTGCGCTCCGAGCCTGGCCACCCTGAGCGGGTAGGCGACGTTCTCCGCCACGCTCATGTGCGGCCAGAGCGCGTAGCTCTGGAACACCATTCCGACCTGACGCTTGTCCGCGGGGACGAACGTCTTGCGGTCGGTGTCGACCACGATGCGATCGCCCATGGTGATGCGGCCCGTGGTCGGACGCTCCAACCCGGCCAGGCAGCGCAGCGTCGTCGTCTTGCCGCAGCCCGAGGGGCCGAGCAGGGTGACGAATTCGCCGGAGCCGATCGTGAGATCGAGTCCGTGCAGTGCCGACTTGCCGCCGTACCGCTTGGTGAGTCCGGAAACCAGGACCTCGGTCATGGGTGTCTCGCCTTCTCGCAGGAGATTCGGGAAAGGGGTGCTACTTCGTGAACTGCTCGGTGATGAAGTCGAAGTAGGGCTGGTTGAACTCGGGGTCGGAGTTCGCGAACGGGACGCGCTTGAGCTCGTTCAGCGGCGGCGTTCCCTCGGGGCCGGGGGCCTCAGGGGTCCAGCCGTAGGAGCGGTTCTTCTCAGCGAGCGCCTGCTGACCCTCGGGCGAGTAGAGCCAGTTGATGTAGAGCTGCGCGGCGTCGGGGTGCGGGCTCTTGTCGATGATGCACATGCCGGTGCGCGACATGAAGTTGCCGCCGTCGTCGAGCGGGAAGACCGCGGCGATCGGGCCGCCCTTCTCCTTCACGTCCTCGTAGAAGCCCTGGTACACGGCGATGCCGATCGGGAACCGGCCGCTCGCGACGTCCGCGGGCACGTTCGGCTCGGACTGCGCGAACTGCACGTCCTGCGCGGCGAGCTTCTCGATGTACGGCTTGCCCCAGGTGTCTTCGCTCTCGGGGACCATGAGCGAGGTGAGGATGTAGCGGATGCCGCCGGGCACCGTCGGGTCGCCGACGGTGATCTTGCCCTTCCACTTCGGGTCGAGCAGGTCGTCCCAGTTCTTCGGCGCCTCGTCCTCCTTGACCATGTCGGTGTTGTAGACGAAGACGAAGTAGCGCATCGCGTAGTAGGTCAGCCGGCCGTCGAAGTCGCCGGGGATCTCGAAGCCGTCTGGCGCCGTGCGCACGTCGGCCTGGGTGCAGATGCCGTCTTCGGCGGCGACCTGCGGCGACTCTCCGCCGTCGTAGATGTCGGCGATCTTGCTGCTGCTCTGGGCCTCGGCCTCGATCTTGGTGATGCTCTGCGCATCGGGCTGGTCCTGCTGGACCATCTTGATGCCGGGGAATCGGTCGGTGAAGACCTTGAACAGGTCCTTCTGCGCCGAGACGCTGGGGCCGTACAGGACGATGTCGGTCTTGCCGTCGGCGACCGCCTTGTCGTACAGCTCGTTCATGTACGCGTTGCCGTCGGCGGTCGCGCCGGGCACCTCGATCGGCTTGTCGGGCTTGGCGGCGGCTCCGCCCGACGAGCAGGCGGTCAGGGCGGTGAGCGCACCGACGGCGATGAGAGCCGTGGTGAGCCGTGCTGTCTTGCGGGAGAACGTCATTATTCTGCCTCTCGGGTGTGTCAGGGTGTGATGCGGGTGAGGGGGACTGCGGGCGCGGCGCCTGTGCGTCCGCGCAGTCGCGTGCCGAGCTTCAGGGAGAGCGCGGCGATCGCGAGCACGGCCATGGCCGCGACGAGGATGATCATGAAGAGGGCGGCGCCCTGCGACATGTTGCCCTGGAGGAACTGCTGGAACGCGGTCAGCGAGACCGGCTGGAGTCCGGGCGGGGCGAGCAGCATCGGCACGGCGAGGTTGCCGGAGATGAACAGCGCCGAGAGGAACCAGCCCGACAGGAAGCTGGGGATGACCAGGCGCAGCACGATCGACAGCAGCACCCGCCAGGATCCGGCGCCCGAGGTGCGACCCGCCTCCTCCAGCTCCGGCGACAGCTGCGCGAGAGCGCCTTCCGCGATCCGGCTGGACACCGGGATGGTCGCCACGATGAGCACGAGCGTCATGAGGAAGGCCGAGCCGTAGAGACCGCGGAACGCCGGCACGTAGAGCACCGCGAACATGTAGGCGAGCGCCAGCACGATGCCGGGGAGCGCCCACGGGATCCACACCGCGAACGACGTGTACGAGCGGATGAAGCCGGTGCGGCGTGCCGTGACGTACGCGGTGAGCATGGCGATCGCGATGGAGCCGAACCCGCCGATCACGGCCAGCCATGCCGTGAGCGCGAGGCTCGAGCTGAACACGGGGTCGGTGAGCATCTCGACGTAGTTGTCGAAGGTCAGGCCGGTGCTCATGACCCCGAAGATCGGCTGCAGGCTGCCGAGGATCATCGCGAACAGCGGCAGCACGAGGTTGAGCAGCATGAACACGACGATCAGGGCGGTGAACACCCAGCGCACCGGGCCCAGTTCCTGCGGCTCGCGACGAGACGTCTTGCCGGTGAGGGTCGTGAAGCTGCGACCGCGCAGCAGCCACCGCTGGGCGACGAAGAGGGCGAGGACGAGCACGATGAGCACGAGGGAGAGCGCGAACGCCTTGGTGTACTCGGCCGGGGCCTGGTCGCGCACGTAGTGGTAGATCTGCGTGGAGAACACGAAGATGTTCGCCTGACGGCCGATCAGCTGGGGGCTGTCGAACGCCTGGAACACGAGGACGGCGATGAGGATGGCCGCGCCCGTGATCGCCGGCCCGACCGAGGGGAGCGTGATCGTGAAGAACGTCCGCACCGCGCCGGCGCCGCTGATCGCGGCCGCCTCGTCGAGGGACTGGTCGCGGTTCTTGAACGCGCCGAGCATGAGCAGGTACGCGAAGGGCATGTAGCCGAGCGACATCAGCAGGATCAGGCCGCCCCAGCCCTGGATGTTCATGAACGGCTCGGTGGCGCCGAGCATCCGGGCGAACTGGTTGATGAGGCCGTTCTGCGCGTTGCCGAGCATGATCCAGCCGAGCGTGTGGAACAGCGGCGGCACGAAGAGGTTCACGGCCATGAGCGGGGTGAGGAGCTTGCGGCCGGGGACGTTGGTGTTCGCGGCGACCCAGGCGAACAGCCCGCCGCCGGCGACCGAGATCGTGCCGCAGACGAGCACGAGGATCACGGAGTTCCCCATCGTCGACCAGGTCGTCGGGTCCTGGAACGCCTCGACGAGGCCGCCGATCGTGAACGGGATGTTGTCGGACGGGAGTCCGTCGCGGAAGGCGCCGATCACGATCATCGACACCGGGAACACGAAGATCAGGGTGAGCGCGGCGATGAAGACGGCCCACAGCGTGCCGCCGGTGACCGCCCGGCGCTGCGATGCACGCCGGTCGCGCTCGAAATCGATCGTCGCAGTCACTGCCGTTCCCTTCGCGCACACTGTGCGGGTCTGCGCCGCGGTCCGGTTCGGGTCCGAACCGCGGCGTTCGTGATGTCTGTCAGCGTACGAACCGTCGGGTGGACGGTTCTTCGGCGGCGGCTCCGAAGTCCTCTCCCCCGCCTCCGACACTGTGTCGGACGGGGGTCGGCATCGAGCCGCGAGGGTCAGAGCAGGGCGGCGAGTGCGGCGTCGTTCTCGGCCGGGAGGCCGACGGTGACGCGAACGCCCCCCGCGTGCGGGAAGGGCCGGGCGAGCACGCCCTGCGCCTCGAAGCGCTCCAGCAGCTCGTCGGCGTCGCCGTGCGCGAACAGGAAGTTCGACTGGCTCGGCAGGAACGAGACCCCGCCGGCGCGCAGCGCCTCCTGCATCCGCTCCCGCTCCGCGACGATCACCGCGATGCGCTCGGCGGCGACGGCCTCCCCCGCTGGGCTGAACGCGGCGATGACCGCGGCCTCGGCGACGCTGTTCAGCGCGAAGCCGACGGAGGTGCGGCGCAGCGCCTCGGCGATACGAGGGGAGGCGGCCGCGTACCCTGCGCGGATGCCGGCGAGCCCGTGCGACTTCGACAGTGTGCGCAGGATGACGAGGTTGGGGAACTCGTCGAGCAGTGCGGTCGTCGCCTCGAGGGGCTCGACGGTGACGAACTCGCGGTACGCCTCGTCGAGCACGACGAGGACGGTCGACGGCACGTCGCGGAGGAAGGAGCGGATGCCGTCGGCGTCGACGAACCCGCCGGTGGGGTTGTTCGGGTTGCAGAGGTACGCGATGCGCGTCTCGGGCGTGATCGCGGCGGCCATGGCCGCGACGTCCATCGCGCCGTCCTCGGCGAGTGCCACGGGGGTGCTCTGCGCACCGGCGAGCGCGAGGGCCGCGGGGTAGGCCTCGAAGGAGGGCCAGCAGTAGACGCCGTGCACTCCGGGCTCGCACACGAGGCGGGCCAGCCCGTGCAGCAGGGACCCGGAGCCGTTGTCGATCGCGATGCGCTCGACGTCGAGCCCCATGGCGTCGGCGACGGCCGCACGGGCGGCGGTGCGGTGGTAGTCGGGGTAGCGGTGCGTCGAGCGGGCCGCCTTCTCCATGGCGTCGACGATCACCGGCGCCGGCTCCCAGGGCATCTCGTTCTGGGAGAGCCGGATGGGGGGCAGGGAGACGCGGGCGGGACGGTTGGGAGCGGCCAGCATCTTGTCGATCACGCTGCGGAACTCGAGAGTCATAGGGGCGCCTCCTCGGGGCGAGGGCAATTATCAATATTGAATATGAACATTATTGAAACGGACCTCCCCTGTCAACCCTCCAGGGGCGGATCTCAGGCTCGGGAAGCCCGGGATATCAGGACAGGACGGCCGCCATCGACGAGCCGCGGTGACGCTCGACCGCCGACGAGGCGAGCGCATGATCGCGACGGGCGACGGCGGCGGCGAAGTCGAGATGGGTCTGCAGCCGCTCGGGCGTGGTCGGCGCCGTCGCGCCCTCCAGCTCCTCCACGATGATGTAGTCGACGAGGTTCGTGTAGAGGCTCCGGAGCAGCTCGTTCGGAGTGATGCGCGCGATGCGCGCGTGCAGCGCCCAGTTGGCGTTCGACGCCTCCGGCGTGCCCCACGCGGCCTTCAGCGCGTCGGCGCAGCGCTGCACCTCGGCGATGTCGGCATCCGTGGCGAACTCCACGGCGTCGTGCAGGATCGTGCTGTCCAGCGCGTCGAGGACCCGCAGGCAGTTCGTCACGGTCGCCGTGCTCTCCCGCAGCCGCAGCAGCTGGTCGCTGAGCTGGGTGAACGGCGAGCGGTCGGCGACGAAGATGCCGCCGCCGGGGCCGGGCTTGGCGTCGACGATGCCCCGCGAGCGCAGCAGCTGGATGGCCTCGCCGAGGGTGGCCGGGGCGACGCCGAACCGTGCGGAGAGCTCCTGCCGCCGCCCGATGAAGTGACCGGGCTTCCAGGCCTCCGTCGTGATCTCCTGCTCCAGCGCGCGGGCGACCTGCACCGCGACGGCGGCATTCGTGATCTGCGACACCGCGCACCCCCTTCGTTTCCCGTGACGACGCACCGAGCGCACGCGTGTCTACACAGTAGACGCACGCAGACGGAGCGCGCACCCGGCGATCGATTATATTGATCACCCTCTGTTCCGGAGCGTCCATGACGCCCCGGAGACGGCGGGGACCGGCGCGACCGGACCCCGCCGTCAGGGATCAGTGCTTGCGCTCGTGGATGAATCCCCACGGCGACGGGAACACGTCGACGGGCACCTTGATGACGGCGGGCCGCCCGTTCAGGATCGCCTCGCCGATCGCCCGCTGCACGGCATCCGCATCCTGTGCGAGCGAGAAGTCGATGCCGAACGCCATCGCGAGCAGCTCGAAGTCTGGGTTCGTGAGGTCGGAGCCGATGAAGCGCCCCCCGTAGGTGTCGCGCTGGATGCGCCACACGTTTCCGAACCTGCTGTCCTCGAACAGCACCGTGATGAGCGGGATGCCGTACTTCTTTGCTGTGGCGAACTCCTGCAGCGACCAGCCGATGCCGCCGTCGCCGGTGACGACGACCACGGGGCGGTTGCCCGCGCCGACCGCGGCGCCCAGCGCCGTGGGCATGGCGTAGCCGAGCGTGCCCTGATAGCCCGGCCACACGTAGGAGCGCGGCGCCTGCACCGGGAAGCCGTAGGTGGAGACGTAGCCGATCTGGGTGAGCTCGTTCACGAAGATGCCGTCGGCCGGCAGCGCGGCGCGGATCGCATCGACGAACGCCATCTGCGGAGCGACCTGCTCGCGGACGCGGGCCTCACCCTCCGCACGGAGGCGGGCGATCTCCGCACCCCAGCCCTCCTGCGGCTGCAGCCGCTCGACGAGGGCCGCGAGCACGGCGGTGGCGTCGGCGTTCACGGAGATGTCGGGGCGACGCGGAGCCCGCAGGTCCTCGGGATCGACGTTCACGAGCGCGAGGCGGGCCTCGCCGACGTTCAGCTGCTGACCGAACGGGGTGAGGAAGCGGCTGCCGAAGGAGACGACGGCATCCGCCGACTCGCGCAGCTCCCACAGGGAGAACGCGGGGAGCGCGTGCGGGTCACGCGCGTCGATGGCTCCGCGGCCGTTCTCGCTCATCACGACGGGCGCGTCGAGCATCTCGGCGAGGCGCGACAGCAGCTCGAAGGCGCGCTGCCCGCGGACGCCGCCGCCCACGTGGATGACCGGTCGGCGGCTCGCACGCAGCAGCGCGGCGATCTCGGCCACCCCGTCTTCCGGTGCGACCGGCGCCTCGACGGCGAACGGCTCCCCCACCTCGACGTCGATCTCGGCGTGCAGGAGGTCGGGGCCGAGCTCGAGCGCGACGGGACGGGGTCGCCCCGTGCGCATCTGGCGGAAGCCCTCGTGCACGAGCTCGGGGATCTCCTCGGCGCGCGTCGGCCGTGCCGTCCACTTGGTGAGGCCCTCGATGGTCTCGCTCTGCTTCGGGATCTCGTGCAGGGCGCCGAGACCCGAGCCGACGAGCGTCGACGGGATGGTGCCGGCGAGCAGCATGACCTGCGAGGAGCACGCGTAGGCGGTGGCCATGCCCGCACCCGCGTTGAGGACGCCGGGCCCGGGGACCACCATCGCGACGCCGGGGCGCCCGGTGACACGGTGATAGCCGTCTGCCATGTAGGTGGTGCTCTGCTCGTGCCGCGGCACCATCAGGTGCACCTCGTCCTGGCGGCGGTACATGCCGTCGGTGAGGCCGTCGAGCTGGACTCCGGGGATGCCGAACACCGTGTCGGTCCCCTCGCTGATCAGAGCCTGGGTGAGCGCGTCGCCGCCTGTCATCTTCGCCATACTGGTCGCCTCTCGTGTAATTGACTATAATGAATATAGATCTAATCTCCGCTGCGCGACAAGTCGGCCGGTTCTCCGGCATCCGATCCACGGCGCGGAGGAACGGAAGAGATGCGCATCGCGGCGCACGGAGAGGTGGACGATGAATCTCGAAGGACAGGTCCAGGCGTACGCCGACCGACTCGGACGACCCATCATCGTGTTCGACGTCGATTTCAACGTCATCGCCTTCAGCGTGCACGACCGCGACGTCGACCACGCCAGGCTGGCGATCATCCTCGCGCACAAGGGCTCCTCCCGTGCGCGCGAGTCGATCCGCGAGTACCGCGTCGGCCACGCCGACGGCCCCGTCCGCATCCCCCCGATGGACGGCGGTCTGACCAGGCACGTCGCCCCCGTGCGGCACGACGGACATCTCGTCGGCTACGTCTCCTCGACGATCCCCGAGGAGACACCAGACGAGGAGCTCGCCGAAGACGACGTCATCCGCTCCTCCCGCGACCGCATCGGCGTGACCCTCGCCGCCATGGCTCTCGGCAACAGGGAAGACGAGGACCGTGCGCTCCGACTCCTCACCGCGCTCCTCGACGGCGACGCCGAGCAGCGCACGAGAGCCGCCGACGAGCTGCTCACGGGCGGCCTCATCTCCCCCGTGCCGCACTACACCGTCATCACGATCTCGGCGCCGCCCACCGTCGATCCGGGCTCCGCAGCCCTGCGGCTCGTGCTCGACCGTGCGCTCTCCGGCATCCCCGTCTTCCCCACCCTGAAGGCCGTCGGCACGGTGGTCGACGGCGAGGCCGTGCTCGTCGTCCCCTACGAGATCGACCACGAGCGCCTCACCGCCCTCCTCGCGCAGCCGGCGTTCACCGGCCTTCGCGCAGGGGTCGGCGGCGCGCACGCACCGCTCGCCGAGGCGCACCGCTCCCGACGCGAAGCGCGCATCGCCGCACGAGGGGCCGCGATCGATCCGACCAGGGGACGCGTCGTGCACTGGAGCGACCTCGGACTCGACAGGGTGCTGCTGCAGCTCCCGCTGGAGAAACTCGCGCTCGGCGACCTCCCCGAGCCGGTGCGGCGCATCCTCGACGCGCAGTCCGGTCCCGATCTCGCCCAGACCCTGGAGGCCTACCTCGACTTCGGCTGCGACGCGCAGCGCACCGCCCAGGAGCTGCACGTGCACCGCAGCACGCTGTACTACCGACTCGACCGCGTCCGCGCCATCGCCGACGTCGATCTCGCCGACGGCTTCGTCCGCCGCGAACTGCACACCGCCCTGCGAGTGGCGACGCTCGCCGGGCTCCGCTGACCCCATCCGCACGCCCCACCCGGCGACCGCCGGGGGAAGGAACCAGACATGAACGCCCTCCTCACCACCGTCAGCGCCGACCCCGCCCTCGGCCGCCCGATCCTCGACGCCGCCACCCGCGAGGTCATCGGCCACGCCCCGGTGCAGACCGTCGCCGATCTCGATGCGGCGATCGCCGCGGCATCCGCAGCACAGCCCGCCTGGGCCGCCCTCGGGCACGCCGAGCGCGCGCGGCTGATGCGCCTCGCCGCCGACGACATCGACGCGCACGCCGACGAGCTCGGCGAGATCATCACGCACGAGCAGGGCAAGGTCGCCGGAGCCGGAGAGGCGCACGGTGCGGCGCACTGGCTCCGCGGCGCGGCGGACACCGTGCTCGAACCGCAGCAGCTGGGCGCGGGGGCCGAGCTGCACTACGTGCCTCTCGGCGTTGTCGCCTCGATCGGTCCGTGGAACTTCCCGGTCATGATCGCGGTGTGGCACCTCGCCCCCGCGCTGCGGATGGGCAACACCGTGGTCATCAAGCCCTCGGAGAACACCCCGCTCAGCGTCCTCGCCCTCGTCGAGATCCTGAACCGCCACCTTCCGGCCGGGGTCGTCACGGCGGTCTCCGGCGACCGCGAGGTGGGAGCCGCCCTCGCCTCGCATCCCGACATCGCGAAGATCGTGTTCACCGGATCGACCGCCACCGGGCGGCGCATCGTCGAGAGCTCCGCGGCGAACCTCGCGCGCCTCACTCTGGAGCTCGGCGGCAACGACGCGGGCATCGTGCTGCCGGGAACGGATGTCGAGGCCGTCGCCGACACCCTGTTCTGGGGCGCGTTCATGAACACCGGGCAGGTGTGCGCCGCCCTCAAGCGCCTCTACGTGCACGACTCCGTGTACGAGGAGACCGTCGCCGCCCTCGCCGCCAGGGCCGAGGCGGCGCCGATCGGCTCGGGCCATGACAAGTCGAACAGGCTCGGCCCTGTGCAGAACCCCGCGCAGTTCGACATCGTCGCGCGGCTCGTCGACGACGCCCGCGACCGCGGGGCCCGCATCGTCACCGGCGGCGAGCCCGCACCCGAGCTCGGACCGCTCTTCTACCGCCCGACCATCGTCGCCGACGTCGACGACGATGCCGCGGTCGTCGCCGAGGAGCAGTTCGGCCCGGTGCTCCCCGTCATCCGCTACTCCGACGTGGACGACGCGATCCGCCGCGCCAACGGCACCGAGCAGGGACTCGGCGCCTCGGTCTGGGGAGCGGATGCGGATGCCGCCGCAGCGGTCGCCGAGCGCCTCGACGCCGGCACCGTGTGGATCAACCAGCACGGCGGCGTCGACCCCTCCATCCCCTTCGGCGGCACGAAGGCCTCGGGCTACGGCCTCGAGTTCGGCGTCGAGGGGCTGAAGGCGATGGCCGCGACGAAGGTCATCCGCCGCTGACCGCTCCGCCTCGGCGCCTCCCGTTCGGGAGGAGATCGCACGCTCGGGAGGAGAACTCACGCTCGGGAGGAGAACTCACGCTCGGGAGGAGAACTCACGCTTGGGAGGAGGAATCCCCGCCAAGACTCCTCCCGAACAAGACTTCTCCTCCCGACACGCGAAAGCACTTCCAAACCCGAGGCGAGCCCCGTCCCACGTTCGGGAGGAGAACTCACGCTCGGGAGGAGAACTCACGCTTGGGAGGAGGAATCCCCGCCAAGACTCCTCCCGAACAAGACTTCTCCTCCCGACACGCGAAAGCACTTCCAAACCCGAGGCGAGCCCCCGTCCCACGTTCGGGAGGAGAACGCACCCTCGGGAGGAGGAATCCCCGCCAGCACTCCTCCCGAACAGGATTTCTCCTCCCGAGCACGCGAAAGCACATCCAGCACCGCGGCAAGACCCCCATCACACGCTCGGGAGGAGAACGCACCCTCGGGAGGAGAACTCACGCTCGGGAGGAGGAATCCCCGCCAAGACTCCTCCCGAACAAGACTTCTCCTCC
Source organism: Microbacterium sp. MYb72 (assembly GCF_002979415.1). Lineage (GTDB taxonomy): Bacteria > Actinomycetota > Actinomycetes > Actinomycetales > Microbacteriaceae > Microbacterium > Microbacterium natoriense. The sequence continues at coordinate 138,501 of NZ_PCOT01000004.1, forward strand.
CGAGCATGCGTCGAGTCCCGAGCGCGCGGCGACCGCGCCGCGGAGGAGATCCCACAGCTCGGCGGATGCCGCGGCATCCGCTCCCTCGCCGCGCCACACCACGTGCTGGTCCTGCCGCACGAGCGTGAGCGGGAAACGGTACTCGGTGGGAGCGGTGGACCCGTCGACGACGGCGAACGGGATGCCGCGGCGCTCCGCCTCAGCGGCGAGGGCGGCGAGCGCGGAGCCGTCGGCCCCCGGCCGGGCGACGAGCGTGTAGCCGCTGGTGAGCAGGTCGTAGAACGAGGTCCCGTCGGCGAGGCGGAAGTGCGGGGCACGGCATCCGGGCACGGTCGACGGCGTGTACGCGCCCATCGAGTACCCGGGGGCCTCCTCGCCGTCGTAGTCGATGATCGGCGAGGCGTCGTAGACGTAGCCGTAGTTGAGCCCCGCGGCGGCGAACTGCGGCTCGTTCAGCGCATGCACGGCAGCGCCGAAGGACGCCCGCGCCGCGGCGCCCTCCTCCGTGTCGTCCTCCAGGGCGTCGGGCAGCGAGGGCTTCGCGAGCTTCCGCTGGTGGTTCATCGCGAAGTGCGAGACCTGCTCGGTGATCGGGCGGCGCTCGGCCTCGTACGCGTCGAGGATGCCGGCATCCGCCCATCCGTTCAGGTGCGCGCCGAGCGCCCACGTGAGGTTGAGCGCGTCGGCGATCCCGGCGTTCATGCCGAAGCCGGCGAACGGCACCCACAGGTGCGTGGCGTCTCCGGCGAGGAACACGCGGCGGTCGCGGAACCGGTCGGCGAGCAGGCGCCGCGCCACCCAGTCCTCCTTCGAGACGGCCTCGTACGCGAAGTCCTCGTCGACGCCGAGGATCGCGCGGATCGCGGCATCCCTGTCCACCGATCCCTCCGCTGCGGCCTCGTCGGGCGACAGGTACGTGTGCACGAGGAAGGTCTCACGACCGTCGATCGCGTACACGTGGCCGAGGCGGCGCGCGTTGAAGGTGTAGTACCCCCAGGCGCGCGGCTCGTCCGCGGTCATGCGCCGGTACAGGTCGGCGGAGCGGATGCAGGTGGACTGCACGTGCTGCAGCACCGGGTCGCCGCTGAGCGTCGCGCCGATCTGCTTGCGCACGTTCGAGCGTCCGCCGTCGGCGCCGATGAGGTGGCGTCCGCGGAGGGTGCGCTCGTTCGCGCCGCCGAGGTCGGAGACGACGATCAACACGGACTCCTCGTCCTGGGAGAGCGTGTGGAACAGGGTCCGGTTGAGCAGCGTGACGCCGGGGGCTTCCGCCGCGTGCCGCGCGAGGATCGGCTCCAGGAAGGTCTGGTTGATGCGGTGCGGGGGTTCGGGGGTGTTCCACGAGGTGTCGGGCCCGATGGTCGATGTGTACCGCTCTCCGCTCGCGGGGATCGGGATGCGGGCGAGTTCGCGCCCCGTGAGGGCGGTGCGGAAGGCGACGTCCTGCGGGTAGTCGGCGGGGAGCCCGGCCGCGCGGATCTCGGCGGCGAGGCCGAGGCGGCGGAAGGCCTCCATGGTGCGCGAGGCGACGTGGTTGCACTTCACGTTCGGCGGTTCGAGGTACTCGCGCTGCTCGACGACGATCACCGAGACGCCGCGGGCCGACAGGTCGAGGGCGGCGACGAGGCCGACGGGGCCCGCTCCGATGATGAGGACGTCGGCGTCCAGTTCCTGGGTCATGTTCTCCCTCTCGGGCCGGGGTGACCGGCGCGCTCTCAGGCCGGGGTGATGGGCGCGCCGAGGCGCCGGAAGTCGTACACGTCGAGGGTCAGCTCGCCCTCGCGGAGGCGAGCCATGTAGGCGTCCTCCTTCTCCGCGCGCTCTCGGGATGCCGCGAGCACCTCGTCGTAGCGGTCGACCGGGAGGGCGATGACGCCGTCGCGGTCGGCGACGATCACGTCGCCGCGGCGGATGACGCGACCGCGCAGCGTGATCGGCAGCCCGACCGTTCCCGGCCACTGCTTGATCGTGCCGCGGATGGAGATCGCGGTGCTGAACGCGGGGAACCCGAGCGCGGCGAGCTGCACGGTGTCGCGCACGCCGCCGTCGATCACCAGCCCACGGATGCCGCGCGCCTGCGCCGCGACCGCCATGACCTCTCCCCAGTAGCCGAAGGGGGCGCCCCCGCCGTCGACCACGAGCACGTCGCCGTCGCCGGCGGCCGCGATGCCGTGGTGCAGTGCGAGGTTGTCGCCCGCCTGGGCCGAGACGGGCACGGCCCTGCCGACGAGCTGCGCGCCGTCCCACGCCGGGCGGAACGCCGCGTCGAGGAAGCAGTCGCTGCGCGAGGCCTCGTACAGGGTGGCGGTGCCGAGGCGCAGCAGCTCTGCGGCATCCGCGTCCGGATCGATCACTGCTCGGCCCGCTGGAGGTCGTGATAGCCGAACCGCGCCCGCGCCTCGGCGATCGAGGCGCCGCCGAGGGCCGCGGCGAGGATGGACTCCTCGCGGGCGTGGATCATCTCCGCGGTCTCCAGCACGGCATCCTCGATGTCCTGCGGGATCGCGACGACGCCGTCCGAGTCGCCGATCAGGATGTCGCCCGGCCGCACGGTGACCCCGCCGATCGTGACGGGCCCCTGCTCCTCGGCGACCTCGACGCGGTCCTTGCCGGTGCGCATGAAGCGTCCGCGGCTGTAGATCGGATAGCCGATCGACAGGGCGCGGTGCGTGTCGCGGCAGACGCCCTCGATCACGGTGCCGGAGATGCCGCGGTGGTGCGCGACGGCGGTGAGTATGTCGCCCCACACCGTGCAGTCCACGCGTCCGTCGTTGTCGAGCACGACGACCTGCCCCGGCTCGACCTGGTCGATGAAGTCGCCGACGGTGCCGGCGGGCACCTGCGCGCTGACGTAGCGGACGGTGAAGGCGCGACCGGTCATGCGCTGGCCGTCGGCGAGGGGCGCGATGCCGAGCAGGCTGCCGGGGCGCGCGTGCCGATCGAGCGCGTCGGAGACGGTGGCGGTGCCGAGAGCGGCGAACCGGTCGATGAGGGTGTCGGTCATTCTTCTCACTCCGCGGTGACGGTGGGGAACTGGGAGTCGTGCATGACCTCGCTCACGTCGCGGCCGCTGCGCACGGCATCCGCCATGCGCGCCTCGCGGTCGACGATGCGCTGGGCGAGGGGGATCACGCGCTCGGCGTCGGATGCCGTGACGAACACGACCCCGTTGACGTCGGCGATCACGTAGTCGAACGAGGCGACGGAGACGCCGGCGATCTGGACGCGCTCGTCCATCGCCTGCTGCACGATGCGGCCGCGCGCGCTCACGGGCACGGCCGCGCGGGCGAAGACCGGGAGCCCGAGGGCCTCGCTCTCCTGCACGTCACGGCAGGCGCCGTCGACGATCACCCCGGCGACGCCGCGCTGCACGGCGGCCTCCGCCAGGAGGCCGCCCCAGCACGACACGTCCGTGCGGGCGTGGTTGTCGATGACGACGACGTCATCGGGCTCGGCGATGGCGACGAGCGGGGTGGCGATGTGGGTCGCCGGCCCCGCCGCGGCCTTGGGCGCGGCGGTCACCGTGCGCACCCGACCGGCGACCGTGCGGCCCGCCGGCCACATCGGATGCAGCGACGTCACCGCCCCCGGCAGCCCCAGGGTGTCCAGGGCGTCCGAGACGGCGCAGCTGTCGAGCATCCGCAGCGCCGCGACGATCTCCGAGGATGCGGTCATCTCAGGCGCGCTCCCAGGTCAGGAACCCCATGGCGTTGCCGGTGCCCGCCTCGGTGCGGTAGCAGGGCTCGTAGTCGACGCGCGTGACGTTCAGCCCGACCTCGTCGGCGATGCCGGCGACGGCGATCCAGTTGCGCAGCTCGGACGCGCCCGACATCATCTCGCCGGCGGGGACCGACGTCAGGTAGTCGGCGTCGTGGTCCTTCATGGCCTGGATGAACTCGCCGTCGAGCTTCTCGTCGATCACGAAGTGGCTGAGGCCGCCCGAGGCGACGACGCCCACGCGGAGGTCACCGGGGAACGACTGGATGGCGCGGCCGACGGCGCGGCCGAAGTCGTAGCAGCGCTTGGCGCTCGGCGGGTTCGGCTCCCAGAAGGTGTTGATGAAGATCGGCACCATCGGGATCGTGGACTCCTGGCCCATGAAGCGCTGGTAGATGAAGCCGAAGCCGTGCGGGATCGTGTGGTTCTCGTAGCGGCCCGCGGGGATCACCTCGGTGGCGCCGGTGTCGAAGTCGTCTGCCTGCGTGGACTGGATGATGTGCTTGCCGAGACCGCGGTGGGTCGGACGCATGACGGTGCGGTCGGGGACATCGCCCAGGGCCGCCTCGGCGAGACCGGGCGCCATCTCGTCGAGCTGCGCCTGCGTGTAGGGCACGTGCGCGACCTCATCGCCCCAGAAGACCGAGAACGGCGCGAGCCACTCGTCTCCGTAGGTCTCCTTGTGGTCGCTGGAGATGATGACGAGCACGTCGACCTTCTGCTCGTGGATGAAGCGCGACAGGTCGTCCATCGACGCCTGGCAGCTGTCCCATCGGCGCTGCATCACGTCGTGCGTGATCTCGGCGGAGAAGTCCTCGCGGAGTGCCGCGAGCTCCTCGAAGGAGTAGGTGCCCCCGCGGAACTTGAGGCCCTTGCTGCGGCGGTCGGCGGTGCCGCGCGTCTCCCACGCCGCGGGCGGCGCGGCCTTCAGCTGCGGTCCGTGCGAGGTGCCGAATCCGGCGACGATCTCGGTCATGATGGATCCCTTCTCGAAGTGCGGATGCTCAGAGCCGGAAGAGGCTGCGGGCGTTGTTCTCGAGCACGTCGGCTCGACGGTCGGCGTCGAGCCACTCGATGTCGTCGATGAGCAGATGGATGTCGTCGAACCAGCGACCGGTCGCGGGGTCGATCTGCGAACCGGTGCCCGGCTTCTCCGAGCCGAACAGCACGCGGTCGGTGCCGACGGCCTTCATGAGCAGCTCCAGGCTGTCCTGCGTGTAGAGGCAGGAGTCGAAGTAGAAGTTGCGGAGCTTGTCGAGGTACGAGACCCCCGTTCGCACCACAGAGGGGAGGAAGCGGCCCATCTGGTACGGGATCGCCCCGCCGCCGTGGGCGACGATGACCTTGAGGTCGGGGAAGTCCGCGAACACGTTCGCCTGGATCATGCTCCAGACCGAGACCGTCTCCTCCTGGATGAAGTGCAGGCTGTACGGCTCGCGAGCAGGGTACTTGCACCCTGCCGAGTGCAGCAGCATCGGGACGTCGAGCTCGCACAGCGCCTCGTACAGCGGGTACCAGTAGCGCTCGCCCATCGCCGGCGGCACCTCGGTGCCCTCGTACGGGTCGGAGTTGACCATGGCGCCGACGAAGCCGAGCTCGGTGACCGCGCGGCGCAGCTCGGGCAGCCACTGCTCGACCGTGAGGTACGGGCTCTGCGGGATGCCGGCGATGCCGCGGAAGCGTCCGGGGAACAGCTCGGTGGTGCGGTGGATGATGTTGTTCGTCTCGGCCGTGAACCACTCGACGATCTTCGTCGGACGCTCCGAGTGCATGGCGTGGAACGGGCGAGGCGACAGCAGCTGCAGGTCGATGCCCGCACCGTCGATGTGGTCGAGGTGCGACACGTGGCCGAAGCTCGGGTGCGGCGCGTGGTACGAGGCGATGAGCTCGTCGTCGCTGATCACAGGGGGCTTGCCGCCGTGCGACCCGCGGGCCGCCAGCAGCGACGCCTTCCACGCGTAGTAGGAATCCGGGGCGGTCATGTGGCCGTGGACGTCGATGATCACGGGGGCTCCTTCAGAAGGGTGGTGCGGGTTCGCGTCGCGCTTCCGACGCTACGGAAGCGGCGAGCGGCGGGGATCGGCGGTCTGCGGGAAACTCCTCCGCGGCGATCCGACACGGTGTCGGATCGCCGCTGGGGGCTCAGCGCACGAGGACGTCGGCCGCGGCGCGGATGCGCCGCAGATAGGGCTCGGCGGGGTCGTCGGCGGGGGCATCGCCGCCGCGGAGGATCACGGCGAGCGCGGACGAGAGGGCGGATGCCGCGTCCTCGGGAAGAGCCGACGCACGCCAGGCGACCTTGCGGTCGGGCCGCACGAGGAGGGCGCCGTCGGCGTCGACCTGCCGGGCGACGGCCCAGCCCTCGTCGGCGTCGTCGACCACGGCGACGGTGATCGGCATGCTCGTCTCGACGGCGGCCACGGCATCCGTCCACCGCTCAGCGGCGGATGCCGAGGTGAGCAGCGTCAGGCCGACGGGCGCGATCAGGTCGTGCGAGGAGACCCGCTCCCGCCCCGCGAGCCACACGTGCGGAAGGTGGTGTCCAGGGCGCGATGTCGCGTGGAACGTCACCGGGTCGGACGGGTCGCCGGGCACCGGGGTGCCGTCGGGCACGAGCGCCCCCGCCCAGTAGTGGTACCCGGCCTCGACGCCCAGCTGGCTGTAGTCGTGGGCGTTGTGCCCGACCTCCGCGGCCACGCGCTCGCGCATCGCCACCCCCTCGGGGGTGTCGCTCACGAAGACCTCGAGGCTGCGGAAGCCCTCGGCCTCGTCGTCGGTGAAGCCCAGTGCCTCAGCGATCGGAGGATGCCGGTTCGCGTTCTCGAGCGAGTGCGCCGTGTACCAGGCGACCGTGGGCCTCCGCTCGGCCTGATAGCTGTCGAGCAGAGCATCCGTCGCCTGACCGTCGAGCACCGCTGCCAGCTTCCAGCACAGGTTCTGCGCGTCCTGGATGCCGCTGTTGAGGCCGAGCCCGCCGGTCGGAGGATGCTTGTGCGCGGCGTCGCCGGCGAGGAACACGCGCCCCTCGCGGAACCGCTTCGCGACGAGCGCGTCGTAGCTCCAGCGCGTCATCGAGTGCATGGTGATCTCGTGATCGTCGGCGAGGCCGAGCATGCGGCGGATCGACGCGAACAGCGCCGCCTCGTCGTCGGGGTCGCCCTCGACCATCCAGGCGGCGACGGAGACCAGCCACTCCTCCGCGTCGCGGTTGTAGTGCGTCGGGCCGAGTGCCTGGATCGTGCCCCGGCGGCGCGCTCCCCCGGCGGGGTGCATGAAGTGGCCGAGCAGCGCATCGGGCTCCGACCACGCGGAGAGGTCCATGCTGACGTGGTAGTTGACGACCTCGCGCATGTCGCGCGGGCCCTCCATCTCGACGCCGAGCAGGGCCGCGCTGTCGCGCCCGCCGTCCGCCGCGATGACGTAGCGGGCGCGCACGGTGCGCAGCTCCCCCGACTCCAGATCGCGGACCGAGACGACGGCGGCTTCCGCATCCTGCTCGATGCCGACGACCTCCTGCCTGCTGCGGATGCGACCGGGGGCCGCGGCCACGGCGTGGCGGTGGATGAGAGGGTCCAGTCGCAGCTGCGGCATGTTGGCGAAGGCCCGGGGGCTCGAGGAGCGGTAGCGCTCGGCATCCGGTCCGCCGCCCCAGGCGGGGACCTCGCCGATCTTCATGCCGTCGAAGCGTCCGGGGCCGGTCGCGGTCGTGTACCAGACGGCCTTTCGCCAGCGGTCGTGCGTGGGGGTGGAGGCGTAGATGTCGTCGGCCACGTGCATGTCGTGGAACGCCTCCATGGTGCGCGGGTTGAGCAGGTGCGCGCGGGGGAAGCGGAACACGAAGTCGCGGCGCTCGACGAGCAGCACGTCGATGCCGCGCTGGGCGAGAAGGATCGCGCACGACATGCCCACAGGGCCGCCGCCCATGATCAGGACCTCGACGGAGTCGGGCCAGGCGTCGTCGCCGAGCGGCGACAGCGGGGCACGGGGGCTCTTGACGGATGCGGACACGGACTCCTCCTCGACTGCGGGAATCCCAGGCTAGATTTCGCGGAATCCCGCCCGATACGTGACCGCGGCGCGAAAGTCGGGCCCGGACTCCGACACGATGTCGCACATCCGCCCCCTCGGTCGTCGAGCGCGCGCCCCCGGTCGTCGAGCGAGCGCAGCGAGACGAAACGCCCCTCGCGGGAACGACGGAAGAGGGCGAGTCGACCCCCTCGGCGCGACTCGCCCTCTCCGTCCGCAGACCGGGTCTCAGTCTGAGATCGTCGGGACCGTCACCCACTGCCAGTAGGTGAACTCGTCCAGGTTCCAGTGGCCGCCGTGCCGCCCGCCGTTGCCGGAGGCGCCGATCCCGCCCATGGGGATGTGCGCGGCGTCGTAGATCGTCTGCCCGTTGAGCGCGACCATGCCGGCGCGCAGCCGGGAGGCGAAGCCGAGACCGCGGGCGATGTCGCGCGTGTGGATCGCGGCGGACAGGCCGTAGTCGCTCGCGTTCGCGAGGGCCAGTGCCTCCGCCTCCGTGGCGAACCGGGTCACCGGCGCGACGGGGCCGAAGATCTCGCTCTGGAACGCCGCGTTCGCGGCATCCACTCCGTCCAGCACCGTCGGGGCGAAGAAGACGCCCTCGTGGGTGCCGCCGTGCACGACCCGCGCGCCGTCGGCGACGGCCTGGTCGACGATGCCCTGCACGCGCTCCGCCTGGGCGGTGGTGATGAGCGGACCGAGGGTCGTTCCGTCGGTGAGCGGGTCGCCGAGGCGCAGGGCGGATGCCGCGGCCCGCAGCCGCTCGACGTACTCGTCGGCGATGCTCTCGTGCACGAGGTGCCGACCGGTCGCCATGCAGATCTGCCCCTGGTGGCGGAAGGAGCCGCCGATGCCACTGGCGACGGCCAGGTCGAGGTCGGCATCCGCCATCACGATGAACGCGTTGTTGCCGCCGAGCTCCAGGATGACCCGCTTGAGCAGGCCACCGGCGACCTCGCCGACCCGGCGACCGGCGGCGGACGACCCGGTGAAGGAGATGACGTTCGTGTGCGGGGAGCGCACGACGGCCTCGCCGGTCTCGGGTCCACCGGGGAGGATGTGCAGGATGCCGTCCGGCAGCCCCGCCCTCTCGAAGATCTCGGCCATCACGGCGCCGCCCGAGAACGCGGTCTTGACGTCGGGCTTCACGATCACGGCGTTGCCGAGGGCGATCGCCGGCGCCACGGAACGGATCGCGAGCATGAGCGGGGCGTTCCACGGCGCGATCACGCCGACCACCCCGACGGGGATGCGGCGGGCGATGCCGAGGGTCGTGGGGTCGTCGACGGGGAGAACGTCGCCCTGCGACATCGTCACCAGGCTCGCGGCCTCGACGAGCTCGTCGATCGCCTTGCTCACCTCGTGGCTCGCCTTGCTCGGCAGGGAGCCGCTCTCGCGCACGAGCAGGCGCTCGACGTCGGCGCGGATCTCGCGCAGCGCCTCGGCGGCCCGGCTGAGCACGCCCGCTCTGACGCGGTACGACGACCGCGCCCACTCGCGCTGCGCGTCGACGGCGAGGAGACCTGCGCGCTCGACATCCGCCTCGTCGGCGATGCCCACGGTGCCGACGGGCAGGCCGTCGCCGGGAGAGATCACCGCCGCCGTGCCGCCGCCGGGCTCGCGCCAGCCGCCGGAGAAGATGCGTCCGTCCGCTGCGCGCGGTTCCCAGTGCGCCATCGCACCCTCCTGCTCGATCAAGGTCCCTGCGATGCTAGCCGCTGGCCGACGCCACGACTTCCACCCTCCGCACGAATCCGGCCCCCGCCCGCACGACACGGTGTCGCACACCTCGGCCCGCCCGCTTGGAAAACTCGGACCGGATGCGCGCACACCGGCGTGTCTCCTCGCGGCACGCCGCACGGTGCCCTGTTCCTCTCCGTTTTCCCGCCCGCTGTCGGAGTTCCACGGGCCGTCCCGGGGACGACGAAGGGGCGGATGCCGCAGCATCCGCCCCTTCGTTCATCGGGAGGTCACTCCCCGCTGGCGACCGCCAGGTCGGGGGTGGCCGTGATCTCGCCGCCGGTGGTCACACCGACCGCGACCTTCTCGCCGCGCGGGCCGTGCTCGAACTGGAACTCGCCGTCCGCGGCATCCACCTTGACGTGGTCGCCGGAGTTGAGCTCGCCGTGCAGGATCTTCTCCGACAGACGGTCCTCGATCTCGTGCTGCATCGCGCGACGCAGCGGACGGGCGCCGAGGGCCGGGTCGAAGCCGATCTCGATGAGACGCTCCTTCGCGGCCTGCGACAGCTCGATCGTCATGTCGCGGTCGAGCAGCCGCTCGCCGAGGCGCTTGGTGAACAGATCGACGATCTGCACCAGCTCCTCCTTGTTGAGCTGCGGGAACACGATGATGTCGTCGACGCGGTTCAGGAACTCGGGCTTGAAGTGACGCTTCAGCTCCTCGTTGACCTTGCCCTTCATGCGCTCGTAGGTCGTGGCGTTGCTGCCCTCGATCTGGAAGCCGACGGGACCGCCCGCGATGTCGCGTGCACCGAGGTTGGTGGTCATGATGATGACCGTGTTCTTGAAGTCCACGATCCGACCCTGACCGTCGGTGAGGCGACCCTCTTCGAGGATCTGCAGGAGCGAGTTGAAGATGTCCGGGTGGGCCTTCTCGATCTCGTCGAACAGGACCACGCTGAACGGCTTGCGACGCACCTTCTCGGTGAGCTGGCCGCCCTCTTCGAATCCGACGAACCCGGGAGGGGCTCCGAACAGACGCGAGACGGTGTGCTTCTCGCCGAACTCGCTCATGTCGAGCGAGATCAGGGCGGCTTCGTCGTCGAACAGGAACTCGGCGAGCGCCTTCGCGAGCTCGGTCTTTCCGACGCCCGTGGGGCCGGCGAAGATGAACGAGCCGGAGGGACGCTTCGGGTCCTTGAGGCCGGCGCGCTGGCGGCGGATCGTCTTGGAGAGGGCGGCGATCGCCTCCTCCTGACCGATGACGCGCTGGTGCAGGGCCTTCTCCATGAAGACGAGACGCGAGGACTCCTCTTCGGTGAGCTTGAAGACGGGGATGCCGGTGGCCTGTGCGAGCACCTCGGCGATCAGGCCCTCGTCGACGACCGCAGAGGTCGCGACGTCACCCGAACGCCACTGCTTCTCGAGGCGCAGGCGCTCCGCGAGGAGGCTCTTCTCCTCGTCGCGCAGCGAGGCAGCCTTCTCGAAGTCCTGCTCCTCGGAGGCCAGCTCCTTCTGCTCGCGGACAGCGGCGATCTTCTCGTCGAACTCGCGCAGCTCGGGCGGCGACGACAGGATGCTGAGGCGCAGACGCGCGCCGGCCTCGTCGATCAGGTCGATCGCCTTGTCGGGCAGGAAGCGGTCGGACACGTACCGGTCGGCGAGGTTCGCCGCGGCCACGAGTGCGCCGTCGGTGATCTGCACCTTGTGGTGCGCCTCGTAGCGGTCGCGCAGACCCTTGAGGATGTTGATCGTGTGCGGCAGCGTCGGCTCGTTGACCTGCACCGGCTGGAAGCGGCGCTCGAGCGCAGCATCCTTCTCGAAGTGCTTGCGGTACTCGTCGAGCGTGGTGGCGCCGATGGTCTGGAGCTCTCCACGGGCGAGGAGCGGCTTGAGGATCGACGCGGCGTCGATCGCGCCCTCGGCGGCACCCGCACCCACGAGGGTGTGGATCTCGTCGATGAAGACGATGATGTCGCCGCGCGTGCGGATCTCCTTGGTGACCTTCTTCAGGCGCTCCTCGAAGTCGCCGCGGTAGCGGGAACCGGCGATGAGCGAGCCGAGGTCGAGCGAGTAGAGCTGCTTGTCCTTCAGCGTCTCGGGGACATCGCCCTTGACGATGGCCTGCGCCAGTCCCTCGACGACGGCGGTCTTGCCGACGCCGGGCTCGCCGATGAGGACGGGGTTGTTCTTGGAGCGACGAGAGAGGATCTGCATGACCCGCTCCGCCTCCTTCTCGCGCCCGATGACCGGGTCGAGCTTGTTGTCGCGCGCGGCCTGCGTGAGGTTGCGGCCGAACTGGTCGAGCACCGCCGACCCGCCCTGGGCGCTGGCCTGCGAGTCGTTGGTCTGCGCGCCGACGGCGGCGGGCTCACGACCGGGGGCGCCGGACAGCAGCTGGATGACCTGCTGGCGCACCTTGTTCAGGTCGGCGCCGAGCTTGACGAGCACCTGAGCGGCGACGCCCTCGCCCTCGCGGATGAGGCCGAGCAGGATGTGCTCGGTGCCGATGTAGTTGTGGCCGAGCTGCAGGGCCTCGCGGAGGCTGAGCTCGAGCACCTTCTTGGCGCGCGGCGTGAACGGGATGTGCCCGGTCGGCTGCTGCTGACCCTGGCCGATGATGTCCTGGACCTGCTCGCGGACGGCGTCAAGGGAGATGCCCAGGCTTTCGAGCGCCTTGGCGGCGACGCCCTCGCCCTCGTGGATGAGGCCGAGCAGGATGTGCTCGGTGCCGATGTAGTTGTGGTTGAGCATCTTCGCCTCTTCTTGGGCGAGGACGACCACTCGACGGGCTCGGTCCGTGAATCTCTCGAACATGCTGTGACTCCTTATTCGCACGGGGCGAAGACGCGTGAAGCGCTTGTACATCGAGAGTAACCACCACATCGAGCCGGTATGCCCGTGTTCGCCGTGGGCATACCGCCCGTGGCGGTCGGTGACGGGGCGGAGCGGATGCCGTCGCGCGGGGCGTCCGTTGACGGGAGGACCGGCATCCGATACCTTAACGAAAATCGATAATATCGATAATCGTTATGGCGGGAGGGTGTCCCGCCGGGCGCAGAGAGGGCTGGTCTGATGACGTTCACCGCGGAGAATCTGGGCGCGGGTCTGCTGACCCTGCTCATCGGCTTCCTGATCGTCGGAGCGGTCGTCGCGATGAGCGTCGCGAGCTCCCACCGCCGGCGCCGCAAGACCCTCGTCCTCGACGTGGTCGACCGGCTCAGCCTCGGCTGGGTCTTCCTGTGCGGGGTCGGCGTGCTCCTCGCCGTCTTCCAGGCGCTCACCATGAAGACGATCTCCCTCGACCAGCCGGTGCTCGACCGTGCGAAGGCCTCCACGCCGGACAACTGCGACTTCGCAGGCGCCGAGGGCGGGACGGAGCTGGACTGCTACGGCGCTGTGGTGAACCCGCCCGTGGGCGCGCAGATCCTGATGCTCATCTCCGGCGTGCTGCTGCTGGTCTGCTCCGCCTCGATCGCATGGGCGATCCACGTGGCCGCGCAGCGCGCCGCGCTCGGCGCCCCGTTCGACGCGACCGTCCCCCGGGTCTTCGTCGCGACCGCGATCATCGTCATGTCGACGGCGGTGATCGGCGGCATCCTCCGCCAGGTCGGGATGACCGTCGCCGCACAGGCTCTACCGCAGACGGACGACGCCTTCATCCCCTTCGAGCTCAGCGTGCCGGTCTGGCCCTTCGCCGTGGGCGTCGGATGCTTCGCCCTCGCCGCGATCTTCCGCCACGGCAGTCGACTGCAGGGCGAGAAGGAGCAGCTGGAGAAGGAGACGGAGGGGCTGGTGTGACCCCGGCCGAGAGCGACGGCGAGTTCACCGGCATCCACTGCCGACTCGATGAGCTGCTCGCCGATCGCGGCATGACCCTCACCGAGCTGAGCGCGCAGGTCGGCGTCAGCATCGTCAACCTGTCGGTCCTCAAGAACGACCGTGCACGCGCCATCCGCTACTCGACGCTGCGGGCGATCTGCGAGGCGCTGCAGTGCGAGGTCGGCGAGCTGCTCGTGATGGCCTGAGTCACACCGCCGGCTGCTGCGGGACGACGGGCGGTGCGGGCGGCGCCCCCACCGGCTCCACCACCACGGCAGTCCCGTAGGCGCAGATCTCGCTGAAGGTGCCGATCGACCCGGCGTCGAAGCGCATGGCGACGATCGCGTTGCCGCCGCGCTGCTGCGCCTCGGCCCACATGCGGCTCATCACGACCTGGCGGCTCTCGTACATCATCTGCGTGTACTCGGGGATCTCCCCGCCGCCGAGCGCCCGGAAACCCGCCGTGAACCCCTGGCCGAAGTCGGTCGAGCGGACCGTGATGCCCATGACCTCACCGAGCACGTTGGTGATGCGGTAGCCGGGGATGTCGTTCGTCGTCACCATGAACATGACCACATGGTGCCACAGGCGCCGTCCCCGGGGTATGGGCAGTTCTCTCCGCCCGCCGCCCTCTGATCCGGCGCCGGAACGCGTACGGTGGAGGCCATGAATCCGGACCGGAAGTTGCGCACCCCCGCACGCGTGCTGATGGCGCTGCCCGTCGCCGCCCTCGCCCTCTCCCTCGCCGCCTGCGGTGCGAGCCGACCGACCGAGAAGCAGTTGACCGACGGGCTGATCGACTACTACACCTCGCAGAGCATGAGCGATCAGGTGAACGCGGATGCCGCGGCCTGCTTCGCCGGCTACCTGCTGGATTCGAAGCTCAGCAACGAGACCCTCAGCTACATCGCGCAGGGCAAGGACCAGGCGTCCAGCGTCGAGGACCGCGACCTCACCGTCAAGATCCTCAAGGACAACTTCGAGGAGTGCACGACCTGACTCGGGCACGACGGATGCCGCCGGCATCCGTCATGCTTCGTCACATCCACCCAGGGAATTCACAGGCGCTCCTAGCGTTGAGGCTATGGCGTGCACTCGGCACGCAGTCATTCCTGGAGTCCCCCCACATGAGCACCACCGCCCGCGCCGCGAAGGCGCCCGACACCCGCGGTCCCGTACGGAAGCTGCTGACCTCGTTCGGCTTCCAGATCATCGCCGCCCTCGTCCTCGGCATCGTCGCAGGCCTCGTCGCCCGCAACCTCGGCGCCACCGCCGAGGCGCCGAACGGCCTCTCCGCGACCCTCGACACGATCGGCGGCTCGTACGTGACGCTGCTGCGCGCCGCCGTCATCCCGCTGATCTTCACCGCGATCGTCGCGAGCATCTCGAACCTGCGCCGCGTGCAGAACGCCGCGCGCCTGGCAGGGCAGACGCTCCTCTGGTTCGCCTACACGGCGTTCATCGCCGTGGTGATCGGCATCGGCCTCGGCCTCATCATCCAGCCCGGTTCCCGCGCGGGCGAGGGCCTGCAGGAGGGCGACCCGTACACGGTCGGCACCTGGTGGAACTTCCTCACAGGCCTCATCCCGCAGAACTTCCTCGGCCTCACCGTGAGCACCTCGGTCGACGCGGAGTCGGGCAGTGCGACCTCCAGCATCGGCTTCAACGTGCTGCAGATCATCGTCGTCGCCGTGGCCGTGGGCATCGCCGCGCTCAAGGCGGGCAAGAAGGCAGAGCCCTTCCTCGCCTTCACCGAGTCGCTGCTCAAGGTCATCCAGCGCGTGCTGTGGTGGATCATCCGCATCGCCCCGCTCGGCACCTTCGGCCTCATCGGCGCCGCCGTCGTCAAGTACGGCTGGGAGAAGCTGGCCTCGCTCGGATGGTTCGCCATCGCGATCTACATCGGCCTCGCCCTCGTGCTCTTCGTGGTCTACCCGATCATCGTCAAGACCAACGGCCTGTCGATCAGGCAGTACTTCTCGGGCGTGTGGCCGGCCGTGCAGCTGGCCTTCGTCAGCCGCTCGTCGATCGGCACCCTCCCGCTCACCGAGCGCGTGACCGAGCGCAACCTCGGCGTGCCGCGCTCCTACGCGTCCTTCGCCGTGCCGCTGGGCGCGACCACCAAGATGGACGGCTGCGCCGCGATCTACCCGGCCATCGCCGCGATCTTCGTGGCGCAGTTCTTCGGCATCCAGCTGGAGTGGTGGCAGTACATCATGATCATCGTGGTCTCGGTGGTGGGCTCGGCCGCGACCGCAGGGACCACCGGCGCCATCGTGATGCTCACGCTGACGCTCTCCACGCTCGGCCTGCCTCTCGCCGGCGTCGGCCTGCTCATCGCGATCGACCCGATCCTCGACATGGGCCGCACCGCGGTGAACGTCGCCGGTCAGGCGCTCGTGCCGACCATCGTCGCCAAGCGCGAGGGCATCCTCGACGAGGAGCTCTACAACGCGCCGCGCGAGGGCCTGCCCTTCGCCGACGACTCGGGCGACGACTCCCCCGAGGCGGATGCCGCGTCGGACAAGCAGCCGGTCGCCGCGAACTGACCGCTCGCCCACCGCACGCGAGAGCGCCCCATCCCGTCCGCGGGGTGGGGCGCTCTCGCATCTGAGCGGTTCACAACTCCTCACGAACCGCAGACCACGCAAGCGCCCGCCCCGGAACCACAGGGGCGTCCTCGGGCGCGAACCCGTTCTTTGAGGAGTCGTGAACGGGAAGAGCGGATGCCGCCGCGCTACCGCTCCTGCTGGCGCATCGCGCCGCGGGTGTCGAGCGCCAGCTCCTCGGCATCCATCGCCGCGAGCAGCTCGCGCATGACCTCCTCGTCGAGGTTGCCGGCATCGCGCTCGGCGAGAACGATCTCCCGACGCACGTGCAGCCACCCCCTGAACAGGGAGACGAGGTCTTCGTACGAGGGTCGGGCCGCGGCATCCTCCACCTGCTGCGCCTCATCGGCGTCCTTCTCCACGCGGGTCATCCGCTTGGCGAAGGCATCGAAGACGCTGAGGTCGAGGGAGCCGTGCTTCGCCTCCCACTCCACGCGCTTGGCGGCGATGAACTCCTTGCCCGCCTCGCGGGTCTTCGCCTGCACGGCGGCGAGCGCCTGCGCGTCCTCCTCGTGCTCCGAGTCGCTCCCGATGCCGAGGCGCCGGATCAGCACCGGCAGCGTGAGCCCCTGCAGCAGGAGCGTGCCGACGGTGACGATGAAGGCGACGACGACGATCGCGTGCGAGGCCTCGGGGGCGAGCGTCGCGAGGTCGGCCGCCGCGAGGGCGGTCGCCAGCGTGACGACGCCGCGCATGCCCGCCCAGGAGATGACGGCGTTGTCCTTCCAGGTGAGCTGGAGCCCCGCCATCCGCTCCTTCACGATCTGCTCGCGCAGCTCATCGGGATCCTGATCGCGCCACCGCCGCGAGTGGCCCCGCCGCTTCTCGAACTCGCCGGACTCGACCCCGCGGTCCCACCGCTCGAGGCGTTTGCGGTCGAGGCGGTTCGCCCACGCGTTCGCGGGGTACACATAGAGCGGACGCACCAGCAGCACGACCACCAGCACCGCCGCCGACAGCCACAGGATGTGTCCGACAGACTCTCCGCTGAGGTCGCGGAGCACGCGGGGGAACTGCAGCCCGATGTAGGCGAACACGAAGCTCTCCAGCAGCAGGTCGGCCGAGAGCCACAGCGGCTTCTCCTGCTGCCGCGTGGTGTAGTCGGTGCGCGGGGCGTTGAAGCCGACGTAGATGCCCATCGCCACGACGGCGAGCACGCCGGAGCCGCCGAGGTGCTCCGCGATCGCGTACGCGCCGAACGGGGCGAGCAGCCCGAAGGTGCCGATCACGACCGCGTCGTCGATCCGCATCCGCAGCTGGTGCAGCACGATGCCGAAGATCAGGCCGATGACGACGCCGACCACGACGGCGACGATGAACTGCCAGATGCCGTCCCACACGGTGATGGTGACGGTGGCGCTGACGAGGAGCGAGGCGAACACCCGGTACAGGGTGAGCGAGGTGGCGTCGTTGATGAGGCTCTCGCCGGAGAGCACGTTCATGATGCGCCGGGGCAGTCCGAGCTTGCGGCCGATCGCCGCGGCCGACACCGCGTCGGGCGGGGCCACGATCGCGCCGAGCAGCAGCGCACCAGGCAGGGTCAGCGAGGGCAGGATCAGCCACGCCACCACGCCGACCGCGAGCGTCGTGAGCAGCACGAGCCAGATCCCGAGGCGCTGGATCTGCGGCAGGCTGCGCTTGAAGCCCACGAACGAGACGTCGAGCGCCGCCGAGTACAGCAGCGGCGGCAGCACGAGGTTCAGCAGCAGGTGCCCGTCGGTCTGCAGATCGGGGACGAAAGGGAGGAAGGATGCCGCGAGCGCGACCACCGTGACCAGCAGCGGCGCCGGCCACCCCCGCCATCGCGCGATCGCCGCCACGACGACGCTGCCGACGAGGATGTAGAAGAATTCGACGCCCATGCCCACCACGGTACTGGGAATGCCCTCGCGCGAGCAGCGGTTGGAGCCTGGGTGACCGCTCTCTCCGTCCTCGACCTCGTCCCGGTCCGCTCCGGGCAGACCAGCGCGGAGGCCATCGCCGCCTCCCTCAGCCTCGCGCAGACCGCCGATCGGCTGGGGTACCGCCGCTACTGGTTCGCCGAGCACCACAACATGCCGGCCGTGGCATCCACGACTCCGCCGGTGCTGATCGCCGCCGCCGCGACCCGCACCACGAGCATCCGGCTGGGTTCCGGCGGCGTGATGCTCCCGAACCACGCCCCGCTCATCGTCGCGGAGCAGTTCGCCGCGCTGGAGGCCATCGCCCCCGGACGCATCGACCTCGGTCTCGGCCGGGCGCCGGGCAGCGACCCCGTCATCACTCAGCTGCTCCGCGGCTCCGGCACCACGAGCGACGTCGAGCAGTTCCCCCGGCACGTGCAGGACATCGCGGCGCTCCTCTCCGGAGACGGCGCCACCGTCCGCTTCACGTCCGGCGGCGAGTACACGGTGCACGCGACGCCCGCCGCCACCGGCTCCCCCGAGATGTGGCTGCTCGGCTCGAGCGACTACTCGGCGCAGCTGGCGGCATCCCACGGCCTGCCGTACGTGTTCGCCAACCACTTCTCCGGCCAGGGGCTGGAGCGCGCCCTCGACCTGTACCGCACCGGCTACCGCCCGAGCGAGGAGCACCCAGAGCCGCGCACCTTCCTCACCGTGAACGCCGTGGCCGCGCCGACGCAGGACGAGGCGGAGGCCCGCGCTCTCCCCCAGCTGCGCATGATGGCGCGGCTGCGTCTGAACAAGCCGCTGGTCGCGCTGGAGACCGTCGAGCAGGCCGTCGCCGCCTCGGCGGAGGCGGATGCCGCCACCGAGCAGGTCGTGTCGGCCGCCCGCGAGCGCTGGTTCGTCGGCACCGGGGAGTCGGTCGCCGCCGAGGTGCGCGGGTTCGCGGAGCGGTACGGCGTCGACGAGGTCATGCTGTCTCCGGTCGCCGCGTCGTACGACGCGGAGCCCCGCGACTCCTCCCCTGGCCGCGCGCAGACGCTGGAGCTCATCGCCGCCGCGATGTGAATCGCCGCGCGAGGGTGGTCTTCTGTGCGGGACAGGCGTAGCGTCGCCCGCAACGGAAGGAGTTCGATGATGAGTACCACGAAGACCCTCGCTCTCTGGGTCGCCTACGGCACGAACGGAGTCGTCGGCAGCATCCGCCACGACGACGACGGCTACACGGTCGTGATGGCAGGGTCGGATGCCGCAACAGGCAGCTACCCCAGCCTGGCGTCGGCGAAGGGCGCTCTGCACTCCCGCATGGCGCCGGGCAGCGCCTGGCCGCTGTTCCGCGAGCACTGACCCCGCCCGGGATCGATCGCACTATGGACGATCGATCGCGCTATGGATCAGAAATGACTCTCCAGGGAGCCTCTCCACAGCATTTCTGATCCATCATCGGGTGATCATGCGAGAAGAGAGAGCCCGACGGAGGCACGCGAGAAAGACGCCGGGATCATCGAGGTCCGACTGGGTGAGGCGGATGACGAGCCACCCGCAGCCCTCGAGATCCCGCTGTCGCGCGATGTCCTTCCGCCACTGCGCCTTGTCGGTGCGATGCCCGTCGCCCTCGTACTCGATCGCGATCCTCAGCTCGGGGTACGCGAGATCCACTCTGGCGACGAAGCGGGATCCGTCCCTCACCACGAACTGCACCTCCGGTTCCGGTAGACCGACATCCACGATGACCAGCCGCGTCTCCGTCTCCTTCGGCGATTCAACCCCCTCTCGCGCGCGCCGGAGGGCCTTTCTCACCGTGCCGCTGCCGCGGAACCGTCCCCACTCGTCGAGCCGGGTCTCGACCTCGTGCAGGAAGAGCCGGGGTCTGCCGGCCTCGTCGAGCCCCGGATAGTGGGAGCAGCCTGTGACGAGCGCGTCGAGCAGGACCACCAGCTCGCGCACGCTGAGCTCTCCGGCGCAGCTGAAGACCGCGGCGACGGGATCGACCACGGGCGCCCCTCGGAGATGCCAGGTCCGCGCCCGTGCGGCGCCGAGCCGGCGCCCCCTGACCCCCGCCGCTCGCGGAGGGCTGTGCTCCTGCGGCGACGCGACCTCGAGCTCTTCCTCGACGCACCAGGCTTCTGAGAGCGGAAGCGCCCACAGACGCACCGCCGTCCTCCCGACGAAGCGCTGCTCCGGGCGCATCCGCGGAAGGTAGCAGTCCACTCTCGCCCGGAACGATTCCGGAGGCGCAACCGATCTCACGCCGTGGAACGGACGCACGAGGTCGGCGGCATCCGCTCTCCCCCTACGGATGCCGAGGGCTGCGGCCCTCCGGACGCTGAACTCGGGCCCCAGCTGTTCGGGGAGAGGGATTCGATGACGCATTCCGGCATGCTCGCATCGACGGTGCTTTCCCGTCGCGGTGTTCGAGCTCCTGTCCCAGGCCAGGTGGACAACCCGCCCGCTCACCTGTTTGTGCAGTCCGACTCGCCTGGCTTCTGAGCTGCTCAGGATGGATCAGAGATGCCGCTCCAAGGCCCCCTGCACCTACATTTTTGATCCATACCATCGGTGGGACGCCCACGGGGGCCGGGAGGGGACGCACGGCGAGGCATCGTCGCGTGCCCGCACGCGAGGGCGGTCAGGCGTCGGGCTCTCCGGAGAGGATGCCGCGCAGCCAGTCGCGCGCCTCGACGAACACGTCGTCGGAGTAGCGCTCCGGGTACTGCACGATCTGCCTGTCGGCGCGGGGGTAGGAGCCGAGGAACACCACTCGGGGGCTGAACCGGCGGATGCCGAGCAGCGCGTCGGCCATGCGCTCGTGCTCGATGTGACCGTCGGCGTCGATGACGAACCTGTAGCGGCCGAGCTCGTCGCCGATGGGGCGGGATTCGATCAGCGACAGGTTGATGCCGCGGGTCGAGAACTGCTCGAGCATCTCGAGCAGCGAACCGGGGTGGTCGTGGGGCAGCTCGACGATGAGCGAGGTCTTGTCGGCCCCGGTGGGCTCCGGCGAGCGCGTCGTGCGGGTCACGAGCACGAAGCGGGTGACGGCCTGGGCGTTGTCGCCGATGCCATCGGCGAGCACGTCCACGTCGTAGTGCTTCACGATGCCGGGAGGTGCGATCGCCGCCTGGGCGGGGAGCGAGCCGTCGAGCACGCCGATCGCGGAGGCGACGTTGCTCGCGGCCGGCACGTGGGAGTGCTGCGGCAGGTGCTCGCCGAGCCAGCCGTGGCACTGGGCGTAGGCGACGGGGTGGGCGGCGATGACGGAGACGTCCTCGAGCCGGGTGCCTCGGGGCGCCACCAGCACGAAGTTCACCCTGACGAGGTACTCGCCGATGATCCGCAGTCCTGGCAGCGTGGCCAGCGCGTCCTGCGTGGTGGAGACGCCGCCCTCGATCGAGTTCTCGATCGCGATCATCGCGGCATCCGACACCCCCGACAGCACGTCGTCGAGCGCTTCCCCGACGTTGTGCACGGGGCGCCATTCCTGGCCGCGCGCCTCGGGGACCTGGTCGAGCGCCGCTTCGGTGAACGTTCCTGCGGGGCCGAGGTAGCTGTAGGTGCGGCGTTCAGTCACGCGTTTCACCTTAGCCTTCCGCGTCGCGCGTGAGACTCCCGCCGACGAAAACCTTCACACCTCTGGAAATGAGACGTGCGCGAACGGCCCGCTCGGTGCAGACTGTCTGCATGACGAGCCGTGCCGGCCTCCCCGCGGAGGAAAGTGACCTCATCGACGTCGACGAGCTGATCGCCGCCTACTACGATCGCGTACCGGACCCCGGCGTCGCCGCCGAGCGCGTCGTGTTCGGCACCAGCGGCCACCGCGGCTCCTCGCTGTCGAACAGCTTCAACGAGAACCACATCCTCGCGACCACCCAGGCGATCGTCGACTATCGCACCGGCCAGGGCATCACCGGCCCGCTCTTCCTCGGACGCGACACCCACGCACTGTCCCTCCCCGCCGAGCGCAGCGCCATCGAGGTGCTCATCGCCAACGGGGTGGACGTGCGCGTCGACTCCCGCGACTCCTGGGTGCCGACGCCGGCGCTCAGTCACGCGATCCTCACCTACAACCGCGACCTGGCTCCGGATGCCGCCGGCCGCGCCGACGGCATCGTGGTCACCCCGAGCCACAACCCGCCCCGCGACGGCGGCTTCAAGTACAACCCTCCGCACGGCGGCCCCGCCGACACGGATGCGACCGGCTGGATCGCCGACCGCGCCAACCAGCTCATCGCGAACGGCCTCGACGGCGTCAAGCGCGTCCGCTACGCCGACGTCGACGGGGACACGATCGGCGAGTACGACTTCCGCGACGCGTACGTGCGCGACCTCTCCACCATCATCGACGTCGACGCCATCCGCCGCGCGGGCGTGCGGATCGGCGCGGACCCGCTGGGCGGAGCATCCGTCGAGTACTGGGCGCTCATCAAGGAGGTGCACGACCTCGACCTCACCGTCGTGAACCCCGAGGTCGACCCGACGTGGCGCTTCATGACGCTGGACTGGGACGAGAAGATCCGCATGGATCCGTCATCCCCCTCGGCCATGGCCTCCCTGGTCGCCAAGAAGGGCGACTACGACGTGCTCACGGGCAACGACGCGGATGCCGACCGCCACGGCATCGTCACCCCGGATGCCGGTCTCATGAACCCCAACCACTACCTCGCGGTCGCGATCGACTACCTGTTCTCGCACCGCGCCGAGTGGCCGCGGGATGCCGCGATCGGCAAGACGCTCGTGTCGTCGATGATCATCGACCGCGTCGCCGAGTCGCTGGGTCGCCGCCTGCTGGAGGTGCCGGTCGGGTTCAAGTGGTTCGTGCCCGGCCTGCTCGACGGCTCGGTCGCGTTCGGCGGGGAGGAGTCGGCCGGAGCCTCGTTCCTGCGCAAGGACGGCACCGTCTGGTCGACCGACAAGGACGGCATCCTGCTGTGCCTGCTCGCCGCCGAGATCATCGCCGTGACCGGCAAGACCCCGTCGGAGCGGTACCGCGAGCTGGAGGAGGCGTTCGGCTCGTCCGCGTACCAGCGCGTCGACGCGCCGGCCTCGCCCGAGCAGAAGGCCGCGCTGGCGAAGCTCGCCCCCGAGGCCGTGTCGGCGTCGACTCTCGCCGGCGAGCCCATCACCGCGAAGCTGTCGCACGCACCGGGCAACGGCGCGGCGATCGGCGGCCTCAAGGTGCAGACCGAGCACGCCTGGTTCGCTGCCCGCCCCTCGGGCACGGAAGACGTCTACAAGCTGTACGCCGAGAGCCTCCTGGGCCCCGAGCACCTCGCCGAGGTGCAGTCGGAGGCCCGCGCCGTGGTGTCCGCCGCGCTCGGGGGCTAGGGCGCGCGGATCCCACCGCGTCTCGTCTCGCTCCGCTCGCTCGACGACCCGCTCTGCTGCCCCCGACCGCTGAGCGAGGAGCGCAGCGACGAGACGAACGCCTCAGCGGATGCTGCGGGCGAGCGCGGCGCCGGCCTCGACGAGCCAGCGAGCGGGGTCGGCGAGAGCGGCCTCCGACGATCCGGCGAGCGCCGTCAACGAGGCGGATGCCGCGAACGGCGAGGTGTCGGCATCCGGGGTGATGCGGCCGGCCGCGAGCAGCGCGCGAACCCCCGCGTCGGCGGCCAGGGCGGCGATGTACGAGGGCACCTTGCCGTCGCCGGACTGCCCGTCGTACGACCCCTCGCCCGTGATCACCACGTCGGCGCGGGCGATCGCATCGGCGAGCCCGATGAGCGATGCGACCTCCGCCGCACCGGGGGCGAGAGCCGCGCCCCACACCACGAGTGCGGCGCCGGTTCCTCCGGCCGCGCCCGCGCCGGGCATGGACGCGTCGAGTCCCAGCAGCCCGGCGAGACGCGCGAGCCCTGCGTCCACGACGGGGATGTCGGATGCCGTGAGCCCCTTCTGCGGGCCGAACACGGCGGCGGCGCCGCGCGGACCGGTCAGCGGGTTGGTCACGTCGGTGAGCACGAGCGTCGATGGCGCAGACCGCAGACCCGCGAGGTCGACGGAGGCGAGGTCGGCGAGCCCCCGAGCCCCGCGGGCGACGGGTACTCCCGCGGCGTCGAGGAACCGCGCTCCGAGAGCGGTCAGCATCCCCATCCCGCCGTCGGTCGACGCACTGGACCCGATGCCGACGACGAGCCGCGAGACGCCGTGGTCGAGCGCCGCGGCGATCGCCTGTCCGAGTCCGGTGGTGTCGGCATCCCACGGGCGCAGCGTCGTGAGGAGCTCGATGCCCGACGTGGAGGCGAGGTCGACGACCGCGGTGCCGCCGGGTGCCTCGTCTGTGGGTGGCAGCAGCAGCCAGGCCGTGCCGATCGGTTCGCCCGCGGGTCCGTCGACGGTGACCGGCATCCGCTCTGCGCCCGGCACCGCCGCGGCGAACGCGGCGACCGTGCCCTCTCCCCCGTCGGCCATGGGTCGGTGCACGAAGGAGGCGGCGGGATCGACGGAGGCCCATCCCGCGGCGAGCGCGTCCGCGGCGTCCGCGGCCGTGATCGTGCCCTTGAAGCTGTCGGGCGCCAGGACGACGGAGGTCATGCGAGACCGGGAGTGCTCGCGCGCACGATCACCTCGAGCGGGAGCGGCGCCTGCTGCCAGTCCGCGTCGACGGTCGCCCGGAACGCCTGGTAGCCGACCTCGCTGAGCGGCACCCGGACCGTCGTGAGGGCTGGTGCGACGTCGCTGCTGGACGGCACGTCGTCGAAGCCGCACACCGCGATGTCCTCGCCCACGGCGCGTCCGGCGTCGCGGATCGCCGACATCGCGCCGATCGCGACGATGTCGCTCATCCCGAACACCAGGGTGCCGGGTTCGACGCCCGCGGCGAGCTGGGCGGCCATCAGGGCCGTGCCCGACTCGCGGCGGAAGTCACCGCGCAGCACGCGGTCGACCGAGCCACCACCCGCGGCGAACCCGGTCTCGAAGCCCGCGAGGCGCTCGTCGGAGGTCAGCACGCCCTCCGCGGCCCCGATCAGGATCGCTGACCGGTAGCCGAGCTGGGCCATGCGCTCGCCCAGCGCCCGCGCACCGCTGCGGTTGTCGATCTCGACGTGGCGTCCGTCGCCCTCGCCGGCGCCGAAGGTCACGATCCGCCCGCCCAGGCGCGAGAACTCTGCGAGCTCGCGCGCCGTTCCCGTGTCGGGCGGCCCCGTGGTGCGGGAGGCCGCGAGGATGAGCCCCTGGGGGCGCTGTCCGCGGAGCGCCCGCACGATGCGGGCCTCGCGCTCGGGGTCCCGTTCGGTGATCGCGATCGTGACGACGAGACCGTGCTCGTCCGCTCCGCGCGCGACGCCGGAGGCGATGAGTCCGAAGTACGGGTCGGCGATGTCGGCGACGAGCAGGGCGATCACGGGAGAGGTTCCCCTGGCGGTCGACTGCGCGGAGACGTTCGCCGTGTACCCGAGTTCGGACGCCGCCCGCTCGACGCGCTCGCGGAACGACTCGGCGACCTTGCGCTCTGAGCCGTTGAGCACACGGGATGCGGTGGCGAGTGAGACACCGGCCTCGCGCGCGACGTCGTGCAGGGTCGGGGCCGCTCCGCGCGCATGCCGCGGCCGGCGGACCGGGGAAGGGCTTTCCGGCGTGCTCATGACCCGAGCATACTGGGATGACCGACAGACTCCGAGAGGTTTCGCGGCCTGGCAACCGCTTGCCGGTTCAGGCCATCCTCGCGAGAGCGCTCTCGTCGATCGCGTGCAGCAGGGGCTCCCCTGCGACGAGGCGCGCCAGCTCCTCTCCCACGAGCTCGCCCATCGCCCCGCGGTCGGCGCCCATGGAGCCCGCGACGTGCGGTGTCAGCTCGACGTTCTCGAGCTCCCAGAGCGGCGAATCGGGCGCGGGCGGCTCGTCGACCGTCACGTCCAGGAGCGCCGTGAGGTCGGTCCGGCGCGAGAGCACCGAGACCAGTGCGGCCTCGTCGATCAGCCCGCCCCGAGCGGTGTTGACGAGCGTCGCGCCCTGCGGCATCCGCTCGAGCAGCGCCGCGCCGATCATGCCCGTCGTCGCCGGCAGCAGCGGGGCATGCAGGCTCACGACCTCCGAGCGCGAGAACAGCTCCTCGATCGAGACCAGCTCGATCCCCAGCTCCGCAGCCGCCGCGGGAGAGGCGTAGGGATCGGCGGCCAGCAGCCGCACGCCGGTGCCCTGCAGCCGCTCCGCGACACGGCGTCCGATCGCGCCGAGCGCCACGAGCCCGACCACGCTGCTCCGCGTTCCGGAGGCGAACTGCGACGCGGCATCCTTCGACCGCAGCTCGCGGTAAGCCCGCCGCGCTGCGGGCACTCCGCGGGCGGCGAGCACGATCTGCGCCGCCGTCATCTCGGCGACAGGCTCGGCGTTCGCCGCGGCCGCCGAGACCACCGTGATCCCTCGCGCCCAGGCGGCATCCGTGACGATGTGCTTGACCGATCCGGCCGCGTGCAGCACCGCCGTCAGCCGCGGAGCACGCTCCAGCAGGGCCGCGTCGATCACCGGCGCCCCCCACCCCGTGAGCAGCACGTCGACATCGCGCAGCGCCTCGGGGTCCGCCGCCAGCTCCTCTGCGGTGAGGAACGGTCGGACCAGGTCCACGGTACGGTCGATACCTGCCAGAACCTCTGCCGGATAGACGTCGTCTCGACGTCGCTCCTCCATCACCAGCCGCGCTCGCATGCGCTCCATGTGCTCTCCTTCGAAGGCGAAACATCCGATCAATGATTGACAGTGCTCGCGTCCCTAGGTTAGATTCGCCAACGACGTCTTGCAAAGTGGCAAGCGTTTGCCAAACCCTGGAGAACCCATGCACACAAAGATGAAAGCAGCCGCAATCCTGGGCGTCGTGACGCTCGCCCTTGCCGGCTGCTCCAGCACGGCCGCCCCCGAAGGCGGTTCCGGCGTCACGCAGGACGAGGATGCCGTCCTCGAGATCTGGACCCGCACGACCCCCGGAAGCCCCAGCGAGGCGGCGACGATCCGGCAGGTCGAGGCGTTCACGGAGGCCACCGGCTACAAGGCCGAGGTCACCGCGATCTTCGACGACTTCGAGATCAAGCTCGCCCAGCGTGCAGGGCAGAAGGACCTGCCCGACATCGTGCTCAACGACGTCAGCCAGCTCGGCACCATGCAGTCCCAGGGCATCCTCCGCGAGATCGACCTCAAGGACATCAAGAACTCCAAGGACATGACGGCGCAGGCGCTCGAGGCCGGCAAGGCCGTCGACGGCAAGACCTACGGCATCCCGTACTCGGCACAGGCGAACGCGCTCATGATCCGCAGCGACTGGCTGCAGAACCTCGGCCTCGAGGCGCCGACCGACTGGGACGAGATGCTCGAGGTCGCCACGGCCTTCACCGAGAAGGACCCCGACGGCAACGGCCAGGCCGACACCTACGGCCTCGCGGTTCCCGGATCGACCAAGCGCGGCTACGCCTCCTGGTACTTCTCCAACTTCCTGTGGGCCGCGGGCGGCGACTTCATCACGGGCTCCGGCGACGAATGGCTGCCGTCGATGAGCTCCGACGAGGCGATCGAGGCCGCGACCTGGTTCCGCGACCTGCAGTGCAAGGCCGGGGTCGTCCAGCCGGGCGCCCCCAGCATGGACACGCCGCCGACCAACGAGGCGTTCGAGTCCGGCGTCGCGGGCATGTACCTGACCGGCCCGTACATGATGCCCCGCTTCGACAAGGTGCTGGGCGCCGACAAGTACACCGTCGTCCCCGCCCCCAAGGGTCCGAAGGACTCCTCCGTGCTCGCCGAGGGCGGCACGGTCTACCTGATGGCCGGCTCCGAGAACGAGAAGGGCCAGACGGCCTTCGCCGACTGGTACGTCAGCCCCGACGCCCAGAAGTTCGGCATGGAGGGCACGGATGCCTTCGCGATCCAGCTCCCGGTGAACGAGAAGGTCGACATCGCCGACGTGCGCGACGACCCCCGCTGGCAGACCTTCGCGACCGCCTACCAGGAGAGCGGCCACTACGCGCCGACCATCCCGAGCTGGACCCCGGTCCGCCAGATGAGCGCCGACACCATCAACGCGCTGCTCGCCGACTGCTCGCTCGACGTCGAAGAAGAACTCACCAAGCTCGACGGCAAGCTGACGGCCGAGCTCCTGACGCAGGGAATCCTCAAGCAGTGACCATCCACACAGCCGACGCCGCGACCGCGGCCGACGCACCCCAGGCAGCGGCGGGGGCCATCGCGTCCCCGCCGCCCGCCCGGCGGCGCCGCCGCCGCCATCGAGTGCAGGGCCAGTGGTGGGTCCCGTGGGCCTTCCTCGCCCCCGCCCTGCTGCTGTTCCTGATCTTCCGCTACATCCCGATGTTCCAGGCCGTCGGCATGTCGGTCGAGAACGTCCGCCCCTACCTCGGCAACGAGTTCGTGGGGTTCAAGAACTACGAGACGATCCTCACCGACGCGGCCTTCCGCGACGCGACGATCAACACGCTCGTGCTCGCCCTCGGGCAGACCGCTGGATGCCTCATCCTCGGCTTCCTCCTCGCGCTCCTGCTGGAGGGCCAGACCCGCAAGCTCTCCTTCATCCGATCCGCGGCGTTCCTGCCCGTGGTCGTCCCGATGGCCGTGGTCGCCGAGCTGTGGCGCATCATGTACCACCCGTCTCCCGACGGGTTCCTGAACTCGATCATCGGCATCATGGGCATCGCCCCCAGCGAGTACATCAACAGCCCGGACTCGGCCATGTGGTCGATCATGCTGATGGGCATCTGGCGCGGCGGCCCCTACGACATGATGATCATCCTCGCCGGTCTCGCCGGCATCGACCGCGGGCTGTACGAGGCCGCGACGGTCGACGGCGCGAACCGCTGGCAGCGGATCGTCCACGTGACCCTCCCCGGACTCCGTCCGGTGTTCACGATCCTGTTCATCCTCGCCGCCATCCGCGGCTTCCGGGTGTTCACCGAGGTCTACCTGATGACCAACGGCGGCCCGAACGGCGCCACCGAGGTCGTCATGACCCTCCTCTACAAGCTCGGACTGGAGCAGCAGAAGCTCGGGGTCGGATCGGCGGGCGCAGTGCTGCTGTTCCTCGCGACCCTCGTGCTGACGCTCACCGTGCAGCTGCTGCTGCGGAAGAAGAAGGACGCATGAGCGCCGGAACCGATACCGCTCTCGGACTCACCGAGAGCCGCACCGTCGTCGGAATCGGCGTGAAGGTGCTGCTGTACGCCGTCGTGGTCGTCCTGTTCGCAGGCCCCCTCGTCGCGCTGCTCTCCGGCGCCTTCAGCGAGGTCTCCGACCCGACGGAGCTCAGCGTCATCCCCAACCGGCCCACGCTGGACAACTTCGCGGTCGCCTTCGACTTCGGCGTGCTCGGCTACCTCATGAACTCGTTCTTCGTTGTCGGCTTCGGCCTGCTGCTGCAGGTCGTCGTGTCGGTGCTCGCCGGCTACGCCCTCGCCCGCAAGAAGTTCCGCTTCTCGGCGCTGGCGATGGTCGCGATCCTCGCCACGATGATGCTGCCCGATGAGATCCTCGCCCTGCCGCTGTCGATCCTCCTGGCCGACCTCCCCCTCGTGCACATCAACCTGATGGGCACGCTCGCGGGCATGATCGTCCCGATCGGCGCCTGGGCGTTCTCGATCCTCGTCATGACGGAGTTCATGAAGGACGTGCCGCTCGAGCTGGAGGAGGCCGCACGCATCGACGGAGCCAGCGAGCTGCGGGTCTTCGCGCAGATCATCGTCCCGCTGTGCAAGCCCGCGCTCGGCGTCATCGGCGTGTTCGGCTTCACGATGATCTGGGACCAGTACCTGCTGCCGCTGCTCGTCTCGACGTCGAGCGACACCTACACGCTCCCCCTCGCGCTGCGCACGCTGCGCATCGAGCCGGAGGTCACTCCCGGCGTGGTCATGGCCGCGTCGCTGCTCGCGCTCGCGCCGTCGGTGATCGTGTTCCTGCTGTTCCAGCGCTCCTTCGCCCGCGGACTCACGTCCGGCGCTCTGAAGGGCTGACCCGTGGGCGTGATCGTGGTCGACGGCGTGCCCGGTTTCCGGGACGTCGGCGGCATCCCGGCATCCGGCGGGGTGATCCGCGCCGGGCGCCTGTTCCGCTCGGGTCACCTCGCCGCGGTCGGCGCGGGTGGGGCGGATGTCGTGCGCTCCCGCGTCCGCCGCATCGTCGACCTCCGCGCCGACGACGAGGTCTCCGAGGACGCCACCGCCGTCGACGGCGTCGCGATCACCCGGCTCCCGCTCTACCTCGGCTCGACCCGCTCCTTCTTCGTCGAGGACTACAGCCTCGGCGAGATCTACGCGCACCTGCTCTCCCGCTCATCGGCGCAGCTCGTGGAGGCCGTGCGCATCATCGCCGAGGGCGAGCCGACGCTCGTGCACTGCACCGCGGGCAAGGACCGCACCGGCGTCACGATCGCGCTCGCGCTCTCGGCCGTCGGCGCCGACCGCGAGGCCGTCGTCGCCGACTACGCGCTCACCGCCGACCTCATCCCCGCCGAGCACCGCAGGGCCACCTCCGCGCGGCTCGCCGAGAAGTACCCCGGGTCCCGCCACGCGTGGATGCTCGCGACCGAGTCCCCCGCCGAGGTCATGCGCGACACCCTCGCCGCCCTCGACGCGGAGTGGGGATCGGCCGCCGACTATCTCCGCGCCCACGGCGTCACGTCCGACGAGCTCGCCGCGCTCCGCGACGCCCTCCTCTCCCCCGCAGATCCCTCAGAAGGAGCATCGTCATGACGGCATCCGCCGACCTCGCCTGGTTCACCGAGGCGCGCCTCGGGATGTTCGTGCACTGGGGCCTGTACTCACTGGCCGCCAGGCACGAGTGGGTCAAGAACCGCGAGCGCATGACGGATGCCGAGTACGAGCCGTACTTCGCGCACTTCGATCCCGACCGCTACGACCCGCGGGCCTGGGCGCGCACGGCGAAGGCCGCGGGCGCGGGCTACGTCGTGCTCACCGCGAAGCACCACGACGGCTTCTGCCTGTGGGACTCCGCGCTCACCGACTACACCTCGATGAACACGCCGTTCGGTCGCGACGCCGTCGCCGAGTTCGTCGACGCCTGCCGGGCCGAGGGGCTCCGCGTCGGTCTCTACTACTCCCTCATCGACTGGCACCACCCCTCGTTCCCCGTCGACGGCACGCACCCGCAGCGCGACGACGAGGAGTTCAAGGCCGCAGCCGCCGACCGCGACATCCGCGACTACCAGCGCTACCTGCACGGGCAGGTCCGCGAGCTCCTCACCGGGTACGGGCAGATCGACTACCTGTTCTTCGACTTCTCCTACACCCACCGCCCCGACTACTGGGGCGGCAAGGGGGCGGCGGACTGGGATGCCGAGAACCTGCTGAGCATGGTCAGGGCGCTGCAGCCGAACATCATCGTGAACGACCGCCTCGGCATCCCCGGCGACATCGTCACCCCCGAGCAGTACCAGCCCCTGAAGCCGATGGAGCGCGACGGCGTCCCCGTCGCGTGGGAGGCCTGCCAGACCCTCGACGGCAGCTGGGGGTACGACCGCGACAACCTCGACGCGAAGAGCCCGGAGTCGCTGATCAAGCTGCTCATCGACGGTGTCTCGAAAGACGGCAACCTGCTGCTCAACGTCGGGCCCGACGGCCGAGGTCGCCTCGACGCGACGGCGCAGCGCACCTTCGACGAGATCGCCTCCTGGATGGACGATCACGCCCGCTCCGTGCACGGCGCCGGCCCCGCTCCGTGGCAGGCGCCCGGCGACACCCGGTACACGCTCCGCGGCGACCGCCTGTACGTGCACCTGTTCTCCTGGCCGTTCAAGCACCTGCACCTGCCCGGCCTCGCCGGCAAGGTGGGCTACGCGCAGCTGATGGCTGACGCCTCCGAGCTGGTGCCGCTGCACATCGACCCGAACCGGGTCGCGCAGAACACGCTCATGGGCGGCCTCCCCGACGGGACGCTCACGCTGCAGCTGCCGGTGCAGCGCCCCGACTCCCCCGTGCCGGTGATCGAGCTGTTCCTCACCGACGCCCCCTGAGCCGGTCGGGCCCCTCACCCCTCACGCTTCCGCCCCTCGGGATCGCGCGCCGAGGGGCCCGACCCTCCACCCCCCATCCCTCGACGAGGAGGAAAAATGAAACGCCGAACGTTCATCCTGTCCGCCGTGGCCGGCGCCGCGGCGGCGGTCACCATCCCGCAGCAGGCGGGCGCCGCCGTGCTCGGCCGGCCGTCCGCGGCATCCGCCCGCGATCGCATCGCGCCGATGCTGCCCGGCCGCGGGCCGTACTCGCACGTGTCGAGCATCGGCGAGCTGCAGACCGCGGTGCGCGCGATGACCAAGGGCGGCACGATCATCCTCGCCGACGGCACCTACGCCGTGCCGGACGGCGCCCCCATCGACCTCACCGGAGTGGGCGGACGCGGCAACAAGCCGCTCACGATCATGGCGGCGACCGTCGGAGGCGTCACCCTCACCGGAGCGCAGAGCTTCGTCTTCGACGGCACGCACGACCTCGTCATCAGCGGCTTCGTGTTCACGCAGTCGACGATGATCGAGGTCCTGCCGACCTGCAACGCCGTCACGTTCAGCCGCAACGAGTTCCGCCTGGCCGACATCGAGGGCATGCACTTCATGATGGTGCGCGCCGACAACACGGTGATCGAGTACAACCACTTCCACAGCAAGTCGACGCTGGGGCTGTTCCTCGGCATCGAGGGCGCGAACTCGACCGAGATGGCCGAGAACGTGCACATCCACCACAATTACTTCTCCGACCACTCCTTCCCCGGAGACAACGGCGGCGAGCCGATCCGCCTCGGCGTCAGCCCGCGCGCGCTGAGCAGCGCCTATGCGATCGTCGAGTACAACCTCTTCGAGCGCACGAACGGCGACCCTGAGGCGATCTCGGTGAAGTCCAGCGACAACACCGTGCGCTTCAACACCTTCCGCGACAGCGGCGGCGGCATCGTGCTGCGGCACGGCAACCGCACGCGCGTGGAGTCGAACCACATCATCCGCGGCCAGCGCGGCATCCGCATCTACGGCAACGACCACGTCATCGTGAACAACTACATCGGCGAGACCGCCGACACCGCCGTCGTGCTCGGCGCGGGCACCGTGCGCGACCACTACGAGGGGGAGCCGGCGAACTCCCGCAACAAGAACGACGCGGTCGACCGCGTGCGCGTGGCGCTCAACACGATCGTGGGCAACGCGGGCGGCATCTCCGGTGAGACGCATCGCCCGATCCCCCCGGCCGACTGCGTGATCGTCGACAACATCATCCAGGGGGATGCCGGAACCCTCGCGAGCGTGCCCACCGGCACCGGCTTCACGTGGGCGGGCAACATCCTGTGGGGTGCGGCGCCCGACGGCGACCTGCCTGCGTCCGGCTTCACGCGCGTCGATCCGCTGCTCGCCCGCGACGCCGCCGACGTGCTGCGCATCGGCAGCGGCAGCCCCGCGGTGAACGCGGGGACCCAGGACCACTCGGCGTTCGTGCGAGACGACATCGACGGTCGCAAGCGCACCGGTGCGGCCGACGTGGGCGCGCACGAGCTCGGCTGGGGCCACGCGAAGCGCGAGCCCCTCACCCCCGAGGACGTCGGCCCCCTCGCCTGCTGAGCACGCAGGAGGGGCGGATGCCGTCGGCATCCGCCCCTCCTGCGTCTCCCCCGGGGGTGACGGATCAGCGGGCGGCGGGGCCCGTCGACCCGCGCACGACGAGCGTGGTCGCGAGGTCGAAGCCGTCGGCCGAGACCTCGGTGTCCGTCACACGTCCGAGAAGCGCCGCCATGGCGTAGTCGCCACCCTCGCGCAGCGGCGACTTGATCGTCGTGAGGGGCGGCGAGGTGAAGTCGGCCCCGAAGATGTCGTCGAAGCCGACGACGCTGATGTCGGCGGGGATGCGGATGCCGGTCTCGACGAGCTCCTGCATGAGGCCGATGGCGATGAGGTCGTTGTAGGCGATCACGGCGGTGGCGCCGCTGTCGCGCACGGCCACCGCGGCGCTGCGGCCCCCGGCGACGGTCGGTGCGACGGAGTCGAGCGTCGCGAGCTCGATGTGCGCCCACTCGCAGCGCTGGGCGAGCAGCTCGCCGCGGCGCCGGGCCATCCACGACAGCGGAGGACCCGGCACGTACGCGATGCGGCTGTGGCCGAGCCCGCGGAGGTGACGGACCGCCTCGGCGATGCCGTGCTGCACGTCGGGGATCACCGACAGCACATCGTCGACGAGGCGGTTCACGACCGCGACCGGCTTCTGCCGTGCGAGCGCCGTGATCTGCTCGTCCGACATGCGCGGGGTGGCCAGCAGCATCCCGTCGACCATGCGCAGCATCCGCTGGGCGCGCTCGTACTCGCGTTCGTCCGACTCCTCGGACTCGGTGAGCACCAGCGTGTAGCCCGACCGGGTGGCCGCCGCCTCCGCGCCGCGGATGACGTCGAAGAACACCGGGTTCGTGATGTCGGAGACCACGAGGCCGACGATCGAGGTGCGCCCGGTCGGCAGCGCCCGCGCCATCGGGTTGACGTGGTAGTTGAGGGTCTCGGCTGCTGCGCGGATGCGGCGCTCGGTCACGGCGTTCACGCGACCGGGCCGGTTGAGTGCGCGCGACACGGTCGACGGATTGACGCCGGCGAGCTTGGCGACGTCGTAGATCGTCACGCTCTCGGACGCACGCACGGCCTCCGACTCGGCGGGCGATCCGACCGCGATGTCGTCTGCCATGCCTAGCTCCTCACTGGTTCGACCCGCGTCGCCGCTGCGACGGGATCTTCTTCCAGCCTACGGAGTTCTCGTCCGATCGCCGCGCGCATTGCGGCGGCGGTTCTCCCCGCCCCGTCCAGGAGAGCGTCGATCTCGGCGGGCGAGTGGCCGCCGGCGATGGCCCAGGCCGCGATGACGGATGCCGGGGCCGCGGCATCCGCTCCCGATCGCAGCGCGTGGTCGAGCACGGGGACGATGCGGACGGGCAGCTTGTGGGCGCCGTCCGTCGCGATCTGCGCGAGCAGGTGACGGATGCGCGGGTTGGCGAACCGGACGCGCGTCGCGGCGATCGCCTCCTCGACCTCACCGCGGGGCAGCACGCAGCTCTCCGCGGCGACGGTCCAGTACTCCTCCACGAGGTCGCGCAGGGCGGGGTCGCCGAAGGCGGAGGCCACGTCGCCGATGCCTCGCAGCAGCCCGTGGTAGGCGAGCAGGGAGTGCGCGCCGTTGAGCAGCCGCAGCTTGCGCTGCTCGTAGGGTGCGAGGTCGCGCGTGAACCGCACGCCGACGCGTTCCCACGCAGGACGCGGCCCGGCGAAGCCGTCTTCGATCACCCATTCCGAGAAGGGCTCGGTGACGACCGTGCCCTCGTCGCGGATGCCGGTGGCGCGCTCGACCTCGTCGATGTCGGCATCCGTCGTCCGGGGGGTGATGCGATCGACCATCGAGGAGAGGAACACGACGTGCTCGTCGATCCAGTCGGCGAGGGTGTGGTCGATCCTCATCGCCGCGTCGAACACGGCGTCCCGGGCGACGTCTCCGTTGCCGCCGAGGTTGTCGCAGCTGATGACGGTGAGCGGCCCCGCGCCCGAGGCGCGCCGGGCCGCGAGACCGCCGGCGAGCCTGGTCGACGCGGTGCCGCCGGGCAGGTAGCCCGCCTCGGTGACGGTGAGGGTCACGATGTGCGTCTCTGGGGCGGCGAGCGTCTGCTCCCAGGGGGCTCTCTCGGCGCCGTCGTGGACGGCGCGGATGCTGCGCACCTCGCTGAAGCAGTCTCCCTCGGCGCCCCTGGTGACGAGCGTGTACCGGCCGCCCCTCGCCTCGAGGAGGCGGGCCTGGGTCGCCGAGCGCCCGGTGAAGGCGACGATCCGCCAGCGCTCCCCGACCTCAGCCGCGCGGTCGGTGTACCAGGCCTGATGGGCACGGTGGAAGGCGCCGACGCCCAGGTGCGCGATGGTGGGCGCCTCGGTCTCTGACTGCCCGTGCGGCATGCGTTCTCCTCCGGTCGGATGCCGACGACGGCGTCGACTTCCGACATTCTATGGCAAACGGTTGCCAACCGCACGGGAGAACAGGTACCGTCGATGAAGGGATCCCCGCATCCCCCGCACGACCGCCGAAGGACAGCATGCCGACCACGAAGATGCATCCGGATCGACTGTTCCCCAGCGATCCCGCCACCCGAGACATCGCCCGCGAGCTCTACGCCTCCGTCGCCGACGCCCCGATCTGCTCCCCGCACGGTCACGTCCCCGCCGCCCTGCTCGCCGAGAACGAACCGTTCGCCTCGCCCACCGACCTGCTCATCACGGGCGACCACTACGTCACCCGCGTGCTGCACGGGGCCGGCATCCCCCTCGGCCGCGTGCAGGCGCCCTCCGGCGAGCCCGCCGTCGACCCTCGGGAGGCCTGGCGCGTGCTCGCCGCGCACTGGCGTCTCTTCCGGGCGACGCCCGTGCAGTACTGGCTCGAGTACCAGCTCAGCGAGGTCTTCGGGGTCACCGCACGGTTGAGCGCCGACACGGCGGACGCGATCTACGACGAGGTCGCCGAGCTCCTGCGCGAAGACGAGTTCCGCCCCCGCGCGCTGTTCGAGCGCTTCGGCGTCGACGTGCTCGCCACCACCGACGACCCCGCAGACGACCTCGCCGCGCACCGCGCCCTCGCCGCCGACCCCAGCTTCCACGGCAGAGTGCTGCCCACGTTCCGCGCGGATCGGGTGATGGACCCGTCCGCGCCCGGATGGCTCGCCGCCGTCGATCGGCTGGCCGCGGCATCCGGCATCCCCTGCGGCACCTACGAGGGGATGCTGGCGGCGCTGCGCGCCCGACGCGCCTACTTCCGCTCGGTCGGCGGCACCGCGACCGACACGGGGGTGGCCGACGCATGGGCCGTTCCGCTCGACCCCGCCGAGGCCGCGCGCATCCACGTCGCCGGCTTCCGCGGCCGTGCGACCGCCGCGGAGGGCGTCGCCTACCGCCGCGACATCCTCTACCGGCTCATCGAGATGTCGGCCGACGACGGCATGGTGATGCAGCTGCACCCGGGGGTGCACCGCAACCACCACGCGCCGACGCTCGCGCGCCACGGCGCCGACACCGGTCATGACCTGCCGCTGCCCACCACGTACACGGAGCCGCTGCGTCAGGCGCTGAACGACTTCGGCACGGGCACCGCGCTGCGGCTCGTGCTGTTCACGGTCGACGAGACCGCGTTCTCACGCGAGCTCGCCCCCCTCGCCGGCTTCTACCCGAGCGTGTACGTCGGCGCCCCGTGGTGGTTCCTCGACACCCCCGACGCGATGGAGCGCTACCGCCGCGCCATCACCGACAGCGCGGGCTTCGCGAAGACCTCGGGCTTCATCGACGACACGAGGGCGTTCTGCTCGATCCCCGCGCGTCACGACATGGCACGCAGGGCCGATGCCTCGTACCTCGCGTCGCTCGTCGCCACGCACCGGCTGACCGAGGCGGATGCCGCGGAGATCGCGCTCGACCTCGTGCAGCGCATCCCCTACGACACGTTCCGCATCCCGCGCTGAGCTCTGGCGCCCCGTTCGCACGACCCCGACCGAAGTCGCACGACCCTCACCGCGTTTCGTCTCGCTCCGCTCGCTCGACGACCCGCGCCCCGCACGCGGGCTACGGGGCGCTCGGGCCGACCTTCGAGGTGGTCAGCGGAGCACGCGTCGCCGCGTTGCTGGTCGCCT